>NZ_FUID01000042.1 GCF_900163635.1 Leucobacter sp. 7(1)
GGGGTGGGGCTGCGGGGTGTGAGTGTCGCTCACAGGTGGGCCGGATCCGGGCGTTTCTCGGGCGATGAGGTCGTGCCTGTGGATGGGCTTCACGCACGGCACGTGGCCAGGGTGAGACTGGAGCCATGCCGCGACTCCGAGATATTCATGCCCGATACGGGGACCATCCGTTCTCGACGGCCGACGCACTGAGCGTCGGCATGGGTCGGCGAGTCCTGGCTAACCGGCATTTGCGCGCACCCATCACCGGGGTTCGCGTTGCGGCTCCGCAACCGATAGTCTTCGCCGCCCGAGCACTCGAGGCGTTGCCCATCCTTCGCCCCGGTGAGCGCTTCAGCCACGCGACGGCGCTTGCGCTGTGGGGATGCCCGATCCGGCTCCCGGAGGACGCACCCGTCGACGTAGAGTCCGCCCATCCAATGCGCCCCATGCGCCGCAGGGGAATCCGGGGCCACTCGGTCAGGATGGGGACGGGTCCCGATCCGCCAGCGGCCACCCCGCCAGCGGCCACTCCGCCAGCGCCCACTCCGCCAGAGGCCACTCCGCCAGCGGCCACTACGCAGTCAGGCGACGAACCGGCGGCGGTGCTGCCGCTGCAGCAGGTGCTCTCGGTGCTCCCGGCGCAGCAGGATCTCGTGAACCAACGAGGGTCAGCTGGAATGCATACGCCTGTCGTCCCGCCAGTACGCGCGCTTCGTCAGGCTGCGGGAGAGCTCCCATTCCCGGAACTCATCGTCGCGTGCGACCACCTCCTGCGAGTGCCCCACTGCGGGGAGGCGTCCCGGGGTAGAGCTCCCCCAGCCCCCGAGCCACTCGTGAGCCTTGCGGACTTGCACGCGTGTGCAGATCAGTCCCACGGCCGGGGTGCTCGTCGACTCCGGCAGGCCGCGCAACTCGCCCGGGAGGGTGCCGAGTCTCGAATGGAAACGCTGACCCGGCTCCGAACCGTCGCCGCGGGGATCACGGGCCTCGAACTGCAGGCCGAGATTCACGCCCCGGACGGGACCATCATCGCGCGGGTCGACCTGTTGGAGCGGCGCAGTCGCACAATTCTGGAGTACGACGGGGAACAGCACCGGCTCGACCGCCGGCAGTATTTGCGCGACGTGGACCGCCTGGACCGGCTCAGAGATGCGGGTTGGCGCGTGCTGCGTGTTCACGCGGAACAGGTCCTGGGCCCCGGCAATCCCGTGGGTGCCCTCCTGCTCCCGCACCTCGAGCACCCGCCTCAACGTGTGCCTGCCGCGCTCGCGCACCTTCTCGAGGAACGCTGGCACGTGCCAACGATCCGGGCCTGCTGAGCCTGGGCAGGGTCGCCACCGTGATCCCGTGGCGTCGGCAGAGCCCGGCTCGGCCTGCCCCTGCTCGGCGGTGCCAGCGACGAGCCCGGTCGAAGCGGTCCTTGGCACCCAGCCCCCCAACGCGCTGACGTGTTGTCGCTGCCACGCAACGATTGGTCGACGATGCGAACGTGACCACGCGGGACTGCACGGGCAAGTGACCTTCCACCCGGGTGTATCCACCTCACGCGGCCCACGCGGCTCGCGAGCCTCACGCGGCCCACGCGGTGACCACGCCCACGCCAGGCCCGCCATGACCTCATCCCACCGGGCCGCAACTCACCGAAACCTCAATTTGGTGCGCGAGCGGCGGGCATAACGCACGAAACTGCGTTATCGGCAGGGGCTGGCAGTATTGCTGCCCTACATTGCAGCGGTGCGGGTAGCTCACGTCGAGGCGCGACGCCGCAGATGCTGAGATGCCTGAGATGCTGGGCTGCTCCAGATACTGGGATGCTCCAGATGCTGGGATGCTCCAGATGCTGGGATGCCTCAGATGCTGGCCTGCTCACGGTGCCGGGTGGCCTCCGCTGCTGGCCTACTCACGGTGCCGGGTGGCCTACGCTGCTGGCCTGCTCCAGATCCCGGGCTGCTCCAGCGTTAGAAGGGCAGGAGGGGGTCGATCGCGATGGCGAGCGAGAGCACGGAGAGGTAGGTGATCGAGCCGTGGAAGACCTGCATAGGCTTGCCCTCCTGACCGCGGATCGCGCTGCCGTAGAGGCGGTGTGCCTGGAGGATGAAGTAGCCGCCGGAGATCAGCGCGACCGCTGCATACACCCAGCCAACCCCGGGGGCAGGAATCAGGAGCAGGCTCGAGGCGACAGTGGCCCATGCATAGAGGATGACTTGGAGGCCGACAGTCGCGCGCCCGCGCACCACGCCGAGCATCGGCACGCCCGCAGCCGCGTAGTCGTCGCGGTAACGCATGGAGAGCGGCCAGTAGTGGGCCGGAGTCCACAGGAAGATGATGAGGAAAAACACCCAGGCCGGCCAGTCCAGGCTGCCCGTGACCGCGGCCCACCCGATCAGCACAGGGAAACAGCCTGCGATCCCACCCCAGATAATGTTCTGCTCGCTGTGGCGCTTCAGGAGAAGCGTGTAGATCACCACGTAGAAGAAGATTGCTGCTGCGGAGAGCGCAGCGGCTAGGAGGTTGGTCGTGGCGAGCAGCCACACAACCGAGAGAACACCGAGCACGGAAGCGAAGATCAGTGCGTTTCGGTCGGAGATTTCGCCCGTTACCAGGGGACGGTTCTCCGTGCGCTTCATCTTGCGATCCATGTCGCGGTCCAGGTAACAGTTGAACGCCCCTGCGGATCCGGCGCTCATGGCACCGCCAATGAGCGTCGCGAGTACCAACCAGATACTTGGGAACCCGCCCTGGGCAAGAATCATTGCCGGGACGGTGACCACGAGCAAGAGCTCCATGACCCGCGGCTTGGTCAGTGCGACGTAATTCTTCACGGTGCGACCGAACGGTCGCCGCTGCCGTGCTGCCTGGGTGGGAATCTGCGTGGACATCACGCCTCCATGGTACCCGCTCCGGGTAGGATTGGGGTTGGGCCGTCACAGGCCCCCGTAAATTTTAGTTCCCTTCGGAAAGGTCAGTCTTGGGAAACGAACTGCAGTGGGATGAACTCGACGACCTGGCGGTCAACACCGCGCGTGTGCTCGCGGCGGATGCCGTGGAGAAAGTCGGGAACGGTCACCCGGGCACGGCGATCAGCCTGGCACCCGTGTCATACCTGCTTCACCAGAAGGTGATGCGTCACGATCCCGCCGACTCGGGCTGGCTCGGTCGCGACCGGTTTATCCTCTCGGTGGGTCACTCGTCACTGACCCAGTACGTGCAGCTCTACCTGGGCGGCTACGGGCTTGAACTTGACGACCTCAAGGCGCTCCGCACCTGGGGCTCGAAAACCCCGGGTCACCCGGAGTACGGCCACACCGACGGCGTTGAGATCACCACCGGTCCGCTGGGCCAGGGCCTCGCCTCAGCTGTGGGGTTCGCATACGCGGCCCGCTACGAGCGTGGCCTGTTCGACCCCGAAGCCACGCCCGGGACGAGCCCCTTCGATCACTTCATCTATGTGGTGGCCGGCGACGGTGACCTGCAGGAGGGCGTGACAAGCGAGGCATCGTCTCTGGCGGGACACCAGGAACTCGGCAACCTCATCGCGATCTACGACTCCAACCAGATCTCAATCGAGGATGACACGGACATCTCCTTCTCGGAGGACGTGGCGAAGCGCTACGAGTCCTATGGCTGGCAGGTCATCGAGGTCGATTGGAAGCGCACCGGTGCCTACGTTGAGGATGTCGCCGAGCTGAACCGTGCCATCGAAGCCGCGCAGGCCGAGACCACGAAGCCGAGCCTCATCATCCTCAAGACAATCATCGGTTGGCCTTCCCCGGGCAAGCAGAACACGGGCGGCATCCACGGTGCCAAGCTCGGCGCTGACGAGC
Source organism: Leucobacter sp. 7(1) (assembly GCF_900163635.1). GTDB lineage: Bacteria > Actinomycetota > Actinomycetes > Actinomycetales > Microbacteriaceae > Leucobacter. The sequence goes on from NZ_FUID01000042.1 coordinate 3,807, forward strand.
TTGCTGGTCTGAAGGAAGCCCTCGGGTTCGATCCGGCCGAGCACTTCGCCGTCGCCCCCGAGGTCATTGCGCACACCCGCGAGGCCGTCACCCGCGGAGCCGAGGCCCGTGCGGCGTGGCAGGAAGGCTTTGACGCCTGGGCCGCGGCGAACCCCGAGCGCAAGGAACTCTTCGATCGGGTCGAGGCGCGCGAGCTCCCCGTCGGCGCACTCGAGGCGCTCCCGACGTTCGAGCCGGGCACGAGCGTGGCTACCCGCTCCGCGAGCGGCAAAGTCCTCGCGGCACTCGGCCCCATCATGCCGGAGCTGTGGGGCGGATCCGCAGACCTCGCTGGATCCAACAACACGACGATCCCCGGTGTCCCGTCGTTTGTCCCCGCGAGCCACTCGACCTCGACCTGGTCCGGCGATCCCTACGGCCGTGTGCTGCACTTCGGTATCCGCGAGCACGCAATGGGCGCGATCCTCAACGGGATCCAACTCCACGGCAAGACTCGCAGTTACGGCGGCACGTTCCTGATCTTCAGTGACTACATGCGCCCCGCAGTGCGTCTCGCCGCACTGATGAACGTGCCCAGCATCTTTGTCTGGACGCACGACTCGATCGCGCTCGGCGAAGACGGCCCGACGCACCAGCCCATCGAACAGCTCGCGACGCTCCGCGCGATCCCGAACCTTGCCGTGGTGCGCCCTGCCGACGCCAACGAGGTATCGATTGCGTGGCACGAGATGCTGACCCGCCACGCCGGCCCCGCGGGGCTTGCGCTGACGCGTCAGAACGTGCCCGTACTGCCCCGCGGCGGCGACTTCGCCACCGCTGAGCAGGCTGCGACCGGCGTGCGCCGCGGCGCCTACGTGCTGGCTGAGTCCCCGACGGGAAACACCGACGTACTGCTCATTGCGACAGGCTCCGAGGTGCAGCTTGCTGTGGCCGCACGTGAGACGCTCGCAGCCGAAGGCATCGGCGCGCGCGTTGTCTCCGCCCCCTGCCTGGAGTGGTTTGCGGAGCAGGACGCGGCGTACAAGGAGCACGTGCTCCCTGCAGCGGTCACGGCTCGCGTCAGTGTCGAGGCGGGACTGAGCCTGGGCTGGGAGCGCTTCGTGGGCGATCGTGGTCGTTCGGTGTCGATCGAACACTTCGGTGCCTCCGCCGACTTCGAAACGCTGTTCCGCGAGTTCGGGATCACGGCCGAGGCTGTAGTTGCGGCGGCCCGCGAGTCGCTCGCCGCCTAACCCACTCCGCTCATTCGCACCACCTCAGAGGAGCCACAGGCATGACCACCTCCCCCACCGCATCGCTCAGCCGCGCCGGCGTCAGCATCTGGCTTGACGATCTGTCGCGCCACCGCATCGAGAGCGGCGAACTTCGTGACCTCCTGACCACGCACAACGTGGTCGGTGTCACGACGAACCCGACGATCTTTGCGGGAGCGATCGGTGGGGGCGTGGGCTACCGAGACCGCATTGCGGCGTGCGCCGCGCAGGGGCTGACTCCGACCGAAACAATCGTCGAGCTCACCACAGCGGACGTCGCGGACGCATGTGACCTCCTCGCGGATGTATACGTGGCGAGCAACGGCTTCGATGGCCGGGTTTCCATCGAGGTGGAGCCGGGCCTCGCCCGGGACACCGCAGGAACGATTGCGCAGGCGCGGGATCTGTGGGCCCGGGTGGATCGCCCGAATGCGATGATCAAGATTCCGGCCACGGTCGAGGGACTCCCCGCGATCACCGCCACTGTGGCCGCCGGGATCAGCGTCAACGTCACGCTGATCTTCAGTATCGAGCGCTACCGGCAGGTGATCAACGCCTATCTCACCGGTCTCGAACAGGCCCGCGTCGCAGGTATCGACCTGTCGACGATCCACTCTGTCGCCTCGTTCTTTGTGTCTCGCGTCGACACGGAGATCGACGCCCGCTTGACCGCGCTCGATACGGCCGAAGCGACGGCCCTGATCGGGCAGGCAGCGATTGCGAACGCACGGCTCGCATATGAGGTCTACACGGACACGTTCTCGAGCGAACGTGCCCGGCACCTGGGCACGTTGGGGGCGAATCCGCAGCGACCGCTGTGGGCGTCAACCGGGGTGAAGAACCCCGACTTCCCCGACACCCGGTACGTCACGGAGCTCGTGGCCCACGGTGTCGTCAACACGATGCCCGAGGCGACGTTGCGCGCGGTCGCCGACCACGGCGAGATCCGTGGGGACACGATCAGCACGGAGTACCTGGAGTCGAACCAGGCGCTGAACGCCGTCGATGCGCTCGGGATCGACTACGTCGCGCTGACAACACAGCTTGAAGCAGAAGGTCTCGAGAAGTTTGACGTCTCATGGCGGGAACTGAGCGAAACTGTTGCCGCCGCACTGCAGGGGGCACACGCATAATGGCAATCACACTGGGTGTCGGGACCCCCAGCGCCGCTGCCCAGGCAATTCTTGAACGACTTGTGTCGGATCGGGTGGCGAGCCGCGTGTTCGCGCAAGACGCATCTCTGTGGAGCGATGCAGCCCAGGTGGCGAACCGGCTCGGCTGGACCGACTTTGAAGCAAACGCTCGCGCCGCGATTTCCGATGCGGATCGGATCCGTACCGAACTCCACGCGTCGGGGGTCGACCGGGTAGTGCTGTGTGGCATGGGCGGCTCAAGCCTTGCGCCCGAGGTCATCGCTCGGTGGTCAAACACGCCCCTGACGGTTGTTGACTCCACGCATCCAGGTTTCCTCGCCGAAGTTTTGGAGTCAGATCTGACTCAGACACTGGTTGTGGTGAGTTCGAAGTCCGGAAGCACAATCGAGACAATGAGCCACCGGGCCGCATTCGCCGCCGCGTTCACCGCGGCGGACATTGATCCGGCCGGTCGGATCCTCGTGATTACCGACCCCGGGTCTCCGCTGGAGCGTACCGCCCGTGGTGCCGGCCAACGCGTGTGCTTCGCCGACCCCGATGTGGGGGGCCGATTCTCCGCGCTCACTGCGTTTGGCCTCGTGCCCACCGCGCTCGCCGGCGTCGATGTACAGGAGATACTAGCCGACGCGTGTGCGGCCCGAGACGTGCTGATCACGGATTCCACGGAGAACCCCGCACTGCGTCTCGCTGCAGAGATCGCGGCCGGGCTCCCCAGTCGGTTTGTGCTCGGTATTGCCGAAGCACCGGGCACCGATTGGGGTCTCGGTTCCTGGATCGAGCAGCTTGTGGCCGAGTCGACAGGCAAGTACGGCCACGGTGTCTTCCCGATTGCGCTCCCCCACGCAGCCCCCGAACTGGAGTCCCCGCCGGCAAACCTGCTGCGGGTGCGTTTGGGTGCGAGCGAGTTCGCTGCGGCTTCGTCGGATCCTGCAGAGCTGACCGTTGCCGCGGGCCTTGGCGCGCAGTTCCTGCTGTGGGAAGTTGCCACCGCGGTGCTGGGACATCTGCTCGGGATCGATCCCTTCGACCAGCCCGATGTCGAGTCCGCGAAAGTCGCGGCACGCGCCGTACTGGACCGCCCGGAAGGAAGCGATGTCGCAGCCGATGCGGCTCCGCTCGCCGACCTTCCCGCGGCGCTCGTGGCGGCGCCGCCAAAAGCGTTGCGAGGGGCGACAGCAGACAAGCCGGCGACAGCGAATGAACTGTTGACAGCTCTCGACGCTGCAGTGCCGACCGGCGGCTACCTGGCGATCCAGGCGTACCTCGATCCCAGTGGCTCCTATGCTGACGAGCTCGCCGCGCTTCGCGACGAACTCGCGCGGAGCCTGGCCGTTCCGGTGTCGCTCGGTTGGGGTCCGCGATACCTGCACTCTGTGGGGCAGCTCCACAAGGGCGGCCCAGCGCTCGGCGCGTTTCTCCAGCTGTGCGACTCGGCGGCATCCGAGCTGAGTATCCCGGGCTCAGAGTCAGGGTTCGGGACACTCATCGCGGCCCAAGCCCGCGGGGACCGCGAGGTCCTTTCCGCGCGCGGACGCCCCGTATTCGCGTTGACAAGTGATACCCCCGGCGAGCTCGTGGCTGCCCTCGTGGCAGCCGTCCGCGTACGGGACGCGCACTGATCACAGTTGCAGAGTGCAAAACATAGAACGGCCCCGACGAAATCTCGTCGGGGCCGTTCTAGGTTCAAGCGTGCGAACGCTACGCAGAGGCGCGGGCGGTGCCGCGACGCTGGCGAAGCTTCAGCAGTGCCGCTTCGAGAAGCTCTTCGGCCTCTTCGGGCGTGCGGCGCTCCTTCACATACGCGAGGTGGGTCTTGTACGGCTCGTTCTTGAGCAACTGCGGCGGGTTCGCCTTGTCGCGACCTGCGGGCAGGCCCGAGGTCGGCGAATCGATCTGCTCAGGGATCTCCTCATCGGCAACATCGGATGCGAAATACCGCACCGTCTCGTTGCCGTGAGCGTCCCAGTACGACACCTGAGTGCGGTCGGCGCGCGAGCCGTGATCCTTCTCCCCCATGGGGCCGGATCCGACACGGGCGCCCCGGATGGCATTGCTGCTAGCCACGGACTACCTTTCTACAGTGGGTGTGGTGCGGTCGTCTTAGATGACCGAGAAGCGGGCAACGAGGCCCAGTCCCACGATTGAGACGGCCCACACGATCGATACGATCACCGTGAGCCGGTTGAGGTTACGCTCTGCCACGCCTGAGGACCCCAGGCTCGAGGTCACACCGCCGCCGAACATGTCGGACAGGCCGCCGCCGCGACCCTTGTGCAGCAGGATGAACAGGGTGAGCAGCAAACTCGTGATCACGAGAATGACGATCAGAGCGATCTTGAGAATAAGCACGCAGATCACCTTTCCGGGGTTGTGGGCGTGAAGCGCCAGCGTCCAGTATAGCGGCGCTGGAGAAAATCAGGGCAGCGGCAGGCCTAGCCAGCGGTAACGTGCTTGCGGAACTGCACGATCTTGCTGAACTCGTCGGCCTTGAGGCTTGCGCCGCCCACCAGGGCACCGTCGACGTTGCCCTGGTTCAGGAAGCCCGCGATGTTTTGGCTGGTGACCGATCCACCGTACAGCACGCGCGTTGCCGCGGCGCTGTCGTCGCCGCGGAGATCGCGCAGGGCTTCACGGATCGCGCGGGCCACTTCTTCGGCCTGTTCAGGTGTTGCAGCCTGGCCGCTGCCGATCGCCCAGACGGGCTCGTATGCGACGACGATCTCCGCGTCTGCGGGCAGTTGGGCCACGGCGGCGGCGAGCTGCGCGAGCGGCACTGCGGCGGCACCGTGCTCCTCAAGATCTGCTGCCGTTTCCCCGACGCAAATCATGGGCACGAGGCCAGCGCGGTGCGCCGCGAGTGCCTTCGCGCCTACTGTCTCGTTGGATTCACTGTGGCCGTGACGGCGTTCCGAGTGGCCGACGAGGGCGTACTGCACGCCGAGCTTCTGGAGCATGGCGCCTGAGATATCACCCGTGTAGGCACCTGACTCGTGCGGCGACAGATCCTGAGCGCCGAGCGCGAGCGGAAGCTTATCCGCGGACAGCAGAGTCTGCACGGAGCGAAGATCGGTAAACGGCGGGAATACCGCCACCTCAGTGTCGGTGTAATCGTGGCGCGCATCTTTCAGGGACCACGCGAGCTTTTGCACGAGGGCGATCGCCTGGAGGTGATCCAGGTTCATCTTCCAGTTGCCCGCAATGAGCGGGGTGCGGACTGTGTGCGGGAGTGCTGCCCGCGCGGGGGGTGCAGTTGTCTCGTTCACGCGAGTACCTCCAAGCCGGGGAGGGCCTTGCCCTCAAGGAATTCGAGGCTGGCGCCGCCACCCGTCGAGATGTGGCCGAAACGATCGTCGGCGAAGCCGAGCGCGCGCACGGCAGCCGCGGAATCGCCGCCGCCGACGACTGTGAAACCGTTCGTGTCGGCAAGCGCCTGCGCCACCGTGCGGGTACCGCCAGCGAAGGCGTCCATTTCGAACACGCCCATGGGGCCGTTCCAGAACACTGTGCGGGATCCGGCGATCACCTCGGCGAATACAGCTGCGGAATCGGGACCGATATCGAGCCCCAGTCCGGATGCTCCGAAGCTCGAAGACTCGATTGCATCCGCGGCGACAACCTCGTGTGCGGCATCGGCCGCGAACGCCTCGGCAACAACGACATCCGTCGGGAGCACGATTGTGACTCCACGCTCAGCGGCGGTGGCGAGGTAGCCACGTACGGTGTCCAACTGATCGGCCTCGAGCAGGCTCGCGCCGACCGCGTGTCCCTGAGCGGCGAGGAAGGTGAAGAGCATCCCGCCTCCGACAAGAATCGTGTCGACCCGTTCGATCAGGTGGGAGATCACGCCGAGCTTGTCGGACACCTTGGACCCTCCGAGCACGACCGTGTAGGGCCGCTCGGGAGTCTCGGTGAGGCGCTGCAGCACTTCAAGCTCCGCCGCAACCAGGCGGCCCGCCGCACTCGGCAGCAGCTGGGCGAGGTCGTACACGCTCGCCTGACGGCGGTGCACGACCCCGAAGCCATCGGAGACAAAGAGGTCTCCGAAAGCAGCCAGCTGCGCCGCGAATGCGCCACGCTCGGCGTCGTCCTTACTCGTCTCCCCCACGTTGAAGCGGAGGTTTTCGAGCAGGACGATGTCGCCGGGTGTCAGCGCAGCGACCGCAGCAGTTGCGGCCTCCCCCACGGTCTCGGCCACGAATTGCACGGGTGCACCGAGCAGTTCCGCCATGCGGGCAGCCACCGGCCGGAGCGAGTAACGCTCCTCCGGCGTACCCTTGGGGCGACCCAGATGGCTGATGAGAACGATCTTCGCCCCAGCCTCGCGCAGTTCGCGGATCGTTGTGAGTGAGGCACGAATGCGCCCATCATCGGCGATCACACCGTCGGCGAGGGGAACGTTCAGATCGCACCGCACGATGACGGTGTGTTCAGAAAGCGATCCCAGGGATTCAATTGTGCGCATGTGTGCGGCGGGCTCCTCGGTACAGAGAGTGGGTCAGGCCGGAATTAGATCAGGCCGGGCGTCTGCGTGCGAGCAGCTTCGAAGCGCTTCGCGACGTCCTGCCAGTTGGCGATGTTCCAGAACGCCTTCACGTAGTCCGCGCGCACGTTCAGGTAGTCCAGGTAGTAGGCATGCTCCCACACGTCAAGCATCAGCAGCGGAACGGTGCCAGCGGGAAGGTTGCCCTGCTGGTCGAAGAGCTGGACGATGTTCGGACGCTGACCCAGCGTGTCCCACGCGAGGACAGACCAGCCGGAGCCCTGCACGCCCATTGCGGTTGCGGTGAAGTGCTTCTGGAACTTCTCGAAGTCGCCGAAGTACTCGTCGATTGCCGCACCGAGCTCTCCCTCGGGACGCCCGCCGCCCTCGGGCGACATGTTGTTCCAGAAGATCGTGTGGTTGACGTGACCGCCGACGTTGAAGGCGAGGTCCTTCTCGAACTTGTTGACAGCGGCAAGGTTGTCCGAGTCGCGCGCTTCGGCGAGCTGGTCAAGGGCCGTGTTCGCTCCGGTGACATACGCCTGATGGTGCTTGTCGTGGTGCAACTGCATGATCTTGCCGCTGATGTGCGGCTCTAGAGCAGCGTAATCGTAGGGAAGTTCGGGAAGTGAGTAGGCAGCCATGCGGCGCTCCAATCTGTGCAACGAACAGGGTCAGACCCAGTCTATCCAGGCGGCCTCACGCTGTGGGGTGAATCCGCTGACCGGGAAATTGCGGGGGCGTGCGGCGTGTCCTCACGCCCCCACGCGGACTACATCCGGTCGAATTCCTCGGGCAAGCTTGCCTCGGTGCCGGGGATGCCCCGGTTCGAAGCCTCCTTGTCGGCCATTGCCAGAAGTCGGCGGATTCGGCCAGCGATGGCATCCTTCGTGAGCACAGGCTCGGCACGGGCACCGAGGTCGTCGAGACTCGCTTCGCGATGCGCGAGGCGGAGTTCGCCGGCGTACTTCAGGTGATCCGGGATTTCGTCGCCGAGGATCTCGAGCGCGCGCTCCACGCGGGCACACGCGGCAACCGAAGCTTGTGCCGAGCGGCGCAGGTTTGCGTCGTCAAAGTTGACGAGGCGGTTTGCGGTCGCGCGCGTTTCGCGCGCGCGACGCAGTTCGTCCCAGCTTGCGCGGGCCTGGGTCGCCCCCATCGCCCCGAGCATTTCACCGATCGATTCGCCGTCGCGGATCAGGACCTTGTTCTGGCCTCGGATCTCACGGCTCTTCGCATCGATGCCGATCCGGCTCGCGGCACCCACGAGCGCCATGGCAACCTCGTTGCTCGGGCACACGACCTCAAGGCTTGCGGAACGGCCGGGCGCGGTCAGGCCACCACGCGCCATAAACGCGCCGCGCCAGACGGCGGCGAGCTCGGGCTGTGCGCCCGTGGTCAGGCGGTTCGGGAGGCCCCGGATCTGCCGGCGGCGTGCATCGAGCAGGCCAAGCTGGCGGGCGAGCGTCTCGCCGTCGATCACGCGGACAAGGAACTGGGGCGCGCCAGGGCGCGTACTGGACGGCGGGAGCTGCTTTGCCTCGGAACGGACGCCGTAGAGCTCCGCGAGGTCTTTCCGAACACGCTGCACGATCTGAGGGGTGTGCAGTTCGGCTTCGAGCGCGATACGCCCGGAAATTGTGTGCAGCCCGCCGGCCAGGCGGAGGATCGTCGCGACCTCAGCAATACGCTCTCCGGTGCGCTGCACCGGGAAACGTACGAGCTCACTCTTCACCTCTTGGGTCGACAGCACGAATGGGTCCTTTCAGATCACAGGAAGAAAATGGCGAAGCGGCGGCGCAGCGCTGCAACTACTCGCGACCGAGGTCGCGGTGGCGCAGACTGACGCTGACGCCTGGCAGGCCTGCGAGTCGGTCAGCGAGCTCGCGGGCGGTGGCGACAGAACGATGTTTGCCGCCGGTGCATCCTACCGCGAGAGATGCGTGCCGCTTGTTCTCACGTTGGAAGCCTGCCAGCACCGGAGTGAGGGCGGCCACGTAGTGATCCAGGAACTCGGCGGCACCCTCGCGGCCGAGTACGTAGTCCTTGACTTCGGCATCAACGCCGGTGAGCGCGCGCAGTTCGGGCTCCCAGAATGGGTTCGGAAGGAAGCGCATGTCGACCATCATGTCGACGTCGGTCGGGGTGCCGTACTTGAAGCCGAAGCTCACCACTGACAGCTGTAGGCCGGGCGTGTTGTCGTCGGAGAAAAGATCCCGTGTTGCGGTCGACAAATCGTGCACGTTGTACCGTGAAGTATCGATCACGACGTCGCTTGAGGCGCGCAGTTCTTGGAGCCGTTCGCGCTCAAGTCGGATGCCGTCGAGCAGGCTGCCCGCCTCACCCTGGAGTGGGTGGGGGCGCCGGACCGATTCGTAGCGTCGCACAAGAATCTCATCGGTGGCATCAAGGAATACCACTCGAACAGTGGCGTTTTCCCGAAGCTCGGTGACCGTGTGCTGAATATCAGCGAATAGGTCACGGCCGCGCACATCAACGACGGCGGCAATGCGCGGCAGGGCGCCCCCCGAGCGGTCGGCCATGTCAGCGAGGGTTTTCAACATCGTGAGCGGGAGATTGTCAACGACATACCACCCGAGATCCTCAAGCGTGTTCGCGACGGTGCTCCGACCCGCACCGGACATCCCGGTCACAATGAGGATCTCCTGTGTGGACACCACTTCATTCATACGACATCCTCCTCGCCCGGCGACGGCTCTCCGGTTCCGTCAAGCTTAGCGTCCGACGGCGCGTCGGGCTCATCCGAATCCGCGGGAACTCCCAGGTGGGCGCGAACCTGCTCGGCGAGCTTCGGGCCGAGCCCAGGAGCCGCCGAAAGCTCCTCGAGGGAGGCCGCCCGCAGCCGCGTCACTGAGCCGAAGTGTCGCAGTAGCCCCTGGACTCGTTTAGGGCCTAATCCAGGGACCTCCGAGAGCCGGCTGGCGATCGAGGTGCTGCGCCGTTGCCGCTGGAAGGTGATCGCAAATCGGTGAGCCTCGTCACGGATGCGCTGCACAAGGAACAACGCTTCGCTGGTACGGGGCAGGATGACGGGGAACGGGTCGCTCGGCAACCAGATCTCCTCCAGGCGCTTCGCAACCCCGCACAGCGCAATGTCGGTGATCCCGGCCTCGGCAAGCGCCCGGGCCGCAGCCTTCACCTGAGGTTCGCCACCGTCCACGATGAGGAGCTGCGGGCGATCCCGGTAGATGCCACTCGGCTGCTCCCCGGATTCCTTCGCGAGGTTCAGCTGCGCGGCCCGGCGCGAGACGACCTGATAGATCGAGTCCGTGTCGTCGGTCGTGGACTCGATCCGGTACTTCCGATAGGCCCCCTTCGCGGGCAGTCCGTCCTCGAACACAACAAGCGAGGCCACCACGCCGGTCCCCTGCAAATGCGACACGTCGATGCACTCGATCCTGAGCGGCGCCTCGGCCATATCCAAGGCGCGCTGCAGCTCGGCAAGTGCATCGGTCCGGGCCGTGAGATCCGCGGCCCGTTTGAGCTTGTGCCGGATCAGGTTTTCGCCGGCGTTGAGGACAGCGCGCTCCATGAGCTGCACCTTCTCGCCCCGCTCGGGGACGCGCAGCGCCACGCGGCCACGGCGCGGGCGACGCGCACTCAGCGCTTCTTCCAGCTCCCGCTGACCCTCGGGCAGCAGCGGCACCAGAATCTCCGGCGGCGGCTCCCGCTCGCCCTCGTAGGCGGACTGGATGACCTGTTCCAGGAGGGTGCTGGGCGAGTCATCGAGTTCCACGTCGACAATCCAGCTCCGTTCGCCTCGGATCCGGCCCCCGCGAATAATGAACTGGTGCGCCGCGGCGGCGAGTTCGTCGGCGCGTAGCCCGAACACATCAAGATTGACGTCGTGGCCGAGCACCACGGCGTTCTTCTCGAGCACGTGGGCCACAGCTTTCACCTGGTCCCGGAGCCGAGCCGCATCCTCGTAGCGCTGCTCCCCTGCGGCTTCCTTCATCTGTCGCTCAAGCGTTTTCAGGTGGCTGGAATCCCCGCCAGCAAGGAACGCGACGAGTTCCTCGACCCGGGCACGATGCTCCTCGACGGTGATCAGCTTCGAGCAGGGGCCATGGCAGCGTCCGATCTGCCCTGCCAGGCAGGGACGACCGCTCGACATCGCGCGTTTGTAGTCGGCGTCGTTGCAGGTGCGGATCGGGAACGCCTGCTGAAGCAGTCCCGTGGTTTCCCGCAACGCCCAGACTTTCGGATACGGGCCGAAGTAGCGCGCCCCGCGAATCCGCTCGTTCCGAGTAATGATCAGCCGCGGAGACTCCTCTCGGAGTGTGACCGCGAGGTAGGGATAGGTCTTGTCGTCCTTGAACTGAACGTTAAATGGGGGCTTGAACTCCGTAATCCACGTGTGCTCCAGCACAAGTGATTCGGTGTCCGTGGCGACGACAGTCCAGTCGAGTTTCGCGGCGAGCGTGACCATGCGCCGGGTGCGGGGCATGAGTGAGTGCAGCGGCTGAAAGTAGTTCGCGAGACGTGCTCGGAGGTTCTTCGCTTTACCGATGTAGAGCACCCGACCGTACTTATCGCTAAAGCGATACACGCCTGGGCTTGTCGGAATCTCGCCCTGGGCTGGACGGAAGGCCGCACGGGAGTCGCGCAGGGCGGTGGGTGTGAGGGCGTCCGGGTCGACGGCGGAAATCTCCCCCGCCGTCGACCCGCCCCCACCGATACCGGAGGACTCCTGGATCACGCGCTTGCCCTGGTGCCTGCCTCCAGCGCCCGTGCGGACTTCGCGGCCCAACCATCGAGAACCTCACCGAGGAAGCGACCCGTGTGGCTCTCGGGGTGTTCTGCGACCTGCTCCGGAGTGCCGACCGCGAGGATCGTGCCGCCGCCGGATCCGCCCTCGGGGCCCAGATCGATCACCCAGTCGGCGCTGCGGATCACATCGAGGTTGTGTTCGATCGTGATGACAGTGTTGCCCTTGTCGACGAGGCCGTTGAGTACGAGGAGCAGCTTGCGCACATCCTCGAAGTGGAGGCCCGTTGTCGGTTCGTCAAGCACGTAAATGCTGCGTCCGTTGGAACGCTTCTGGAGCTCGGTCGCGAGCTTGACGCGCTGCGCTTCACCGCCCGAAAGCGTGGTGGCGCTCTGTCCGAGGCGAACATAGCCGAGGCCCACATCGACGAGCGTCTTCATGTACCGGTGGATACTCGAGATCGGCGCGAAGAACTCCTCGGCCTCAGCGATGGGCATGTCGAGCACCTCGGAAATGTTCTTGCCCTTGTACTGCACCTGCAGCGTCTCGCGGTTGTAGCGGGATCCACCGCACACTTCACATGCAACGTAGACATCCGGCAAGAAGTTCATCTCAATCTTCAAGGTGCCGTCACCCGAGCAGGCCTCGCAGCGGCCGCCCTTGACGTTGAAGCTGAAACGACCCGGGAGATAGCCGCGGGTCTTCGCCTCGGGGGTCTCCGCAAACAGGTTCCGGATCTTGTCGAATACGCCCGTGTAGGTTGCGGGGTTGGAGCGCGGGGTGCGGCCAATCGGTGCCTGATCAACGTGGACAACCTTGTCGAGGTGCTCCAAACCGGTTACGCGCGTGTGCTTACCCGGGACAAGTCGTGCCCCGTTGAGCTGGTTGGCGAGTACCCGGTACAGGATGTCGTTCACGAGCGTGGACTTGCCGGATCCGGACACCCCGGTCACCGCCGTCATCACACCCAGCGGGAAGGTTGCGTCGACGTTCTGCAGGTTGTTTGAGCGCGCCCCGATGACCTTCAGCTCACGCTTCCGGTCACGCTTGCGGCGCTTCTTTGGGGTCTCGATGCTGCGGCGCCCGGCGAGGTAGTCGCCCGTGACCGAGGCAGTGTTGGCGATCAGCTCCGCATACTCGCCCGAGTGGACAACGGTGCCGCCTTCGACGCCAGCGCCCGGCCCGATGTCGACGATCCAGTCGGCCGCTTCAATTGTCTCCTCGTCGTGCTCCACCACGATGAGTGTGTTCCCGAGATCCCGAAGCTTCACGAGTGTCTCGATCAGGCGACGGTTATCGCGCTGGTGCAGCCCGATCGAGGGCTCGTCGAGCACGTACAGCACGCCTGTGAGCCCCGAACCGATCTGGGTAGCCAGCCGGATGCGCTGCGCCTCGCCGCCGGACAGGGTGCCCGCGGCGCGCGCCAGCGTCAGATAGCCGAGACCGACCTCGATGAGGAAGTCGAAGCGAAGCCTGATCTCACGGAGCACCTGCGCAGCAATCTTTGCTTCGCGCTCGGTGAGAGTGACCTCGTCGAAGAACCGCTTCGCGTCGGAGAGGCTGAACTCGCCCACGCCGGCGATCGATTCCTCGTTCACCGTCACCGCGAGCACCTCAGGCTTGAGGCGCTGGCCCTGGCACGCATGGCAGGGTACTTCGCGGAGGAACTCGGACCAGCGGTCCCGCTTCGTGTCCGACTCGGCTTCTGCGTACTGCCGCTCAATGAAGGGGATGACGCCTTCGAAGCCGGAGGAGTACTTCACCTCACGGCCGAAGCGGTTCTTCCACCGCACATTGACCTTGAAGTTGTTGCCGTAGAGCACAGCCTCGCGTACCTCTTCGCTGAGCTTGCCCCAGGGCGTCTTCAGCGAGAACTCGAGGTCCTCTGCCAAGCCTACGAGCAGCTTCTCGTAGTACTGGTACAGGCTCTTTCCCTGGCTGGTCCACGGGACGATCACACCCTCGGTGATCGAAAGCTCTGGATCGCCAAGCACCAGATCCTCGTCGACAGACATGCTCGTTCCGAGGCCGGAGCATGTGGGGCAGGCGCCGAAGGGAGCGTTGAATGAGAAGGTCCGGGGCTCAATCTCCGTGAGCTGCACGGGGTGTTGGTTCGGGCAAGAGAGCTTTTCCGAGAAGAGCTGCGTCCGGTTGTCAGCAGCGGCATCGCGGTCGACAAAATCGATCGACACGATCCCACCTGAGAGCCGGAGCGCTGTCTCAAGCGAGTCCGTGAGCCGCCCGAGCACGTCGGGTCCGGCAACGAGACGGTCGATCACCACGGAGATGTCGTGCTTGATCTGCTTCTTGAGCTTGGGCGGGTCGGAGAGCTGGATCAACTCACCGTCGACGTGGGCTCGGGAGTACCCGCTCGCGGCGAGCTCTTGGAAGAGGTCGACGAACTCGCCCTTTTTCTGGTTGACGACCGGGGCGAGCACTTGGAAGCGCGTGCGCTCTTCGAGTTCCATGAGCTGATCCGCGATTTGTTGCACGGTTTGCGCGGCGATCCGCTCACCACAGATGGCGCAGTGCGGGATCCCCACCCGCGCCCAGAGCAGACGCATGTAGTCGTAGATCTCCGTGATCGTGCCCACCGTGGAGCGGGGGTTGCGGTTCGTCGACTTCTGGTCGATCGAGACCGCGGGGCTCAGACCCTCAATAAAGTCGACGTCGGGGCGATCTACCTGGCCCAGGAACTGGCGGGCGTAGGCGCTCAGCGACTCAACGTAGCGGCGCTGCCCTTCCGCGAAGATCGTGTCGAACGCCAAGCTCGACTTGCCGCTGCCGGACAAGCCGGTGAACACAACAATTGAGTCGCGGGGAATTTCAAGGTCGACGTTGCGCAGGTTATGTACCCTGGCGCCCTGCACGCTGATATGGGCGTGCGCGGCGGACGAACGGATGGGTGCTGGGCTCTTCGAGGTCACTCCCCCATCTTATCTTCGGTTCGCTGAAAATTCGAACATATGTGCGAGTCTGGTTGTGGGGCAACGGGTGGAATCTGCCGAACCCGTTGTTCCTCTTGGTTCACGCACTGATACGCGAGGGGTGATCGAAATTGCCAGCGGTTTGGAGGCTCCGCCTCGCGAGATCCGGGCGGGCTTGTTGCGCGCGCTGCGGACGGAGGTGTCGCTGGGCCGAGGTGTCGCCGTGCTGAGGCGTTGCCGGGCTGAGGCGTCCGTTCCGCCTCGCCGCGAGTCGGCGCGGGAGTTGCGGCTCTTCGGCGGAAGCCCAGGGGCTCTGGCGGGAACTGGCACGTTGTGCCAGGGTGGAGGGTGGTGAGAAATCATCTGATGATGAAGGAGAGTCATGTCTGTAGCTGAAACCCGCAGTGAGCGCCCGGCGCGCCCCGTCCGCCCCCAGATTGTCCTGGAGGTGCTCGAACGGGTGCAGCTTTCACGCCACCTCGTCCGCATCGTGGCAGGCGGGCCAGGGGTCTCCGCAATCGAGCCGAGCGAACACACCGACGCCTACAGCAAGATGCTCTTCGCGCACCCGGACACCGCGCTCGTGCCTCCTTACGATCTCGATGCATTGCGTTCCGAGTTGCCCCCCGCGCTCATGCCCAGCACGCGAACCTATACGATCCGGCGCTTCGATCTGGCGCAGGGACAGATCTGGATCGACTTCGTCACCCACGGGGACGAGGGTGCAGCTGGCCCCTGGGCCGACACTGCACAGCCCGGCGATCCGGTTGTGCTGCGCGGGATCGGGGGCGGCTACTCCCCCGACCCGAGCGCCGACTGGCATTTCCTCGCGGGCGACGAAGCCGCGATTCCCGCGATCGCCGCGGCGCTTGAGGCCATGCCGGCCGACGCGTCAGGCGTTGCGCTGATCGAGGTAGCCGGCGAGGAGGATCGACTCGACCTCGTGGCCCCCGCGGGGATCGACGTGCAGTGGGTATTGCGCGGGGAGGTCCCGGCTGGGACTTCTTCGATTCTCAGTGACGCGGTGCGCGCTGTCGAGTGGCGGCCGGGTAGGGTCCAGGTTTTTGTACATGGCGAACGGGGCGCGATGAAAGCGCTGCGCCCATACTTCACCGATGAGCGCGGGATCGAGCGCACACAGCTGTCTCTGTCGCCGTACTGGGCCTATGGCCGCCGTGAGGACGCGTTCCAGGCAGAGAAGCGCGAGGCGATCGGTCAGGTCTAGGCTGGCCAGGTCGCGAAGACCTCCCACCGTGGCGAATCGCCGCCCGTTTTTGGGGCGGGAAGTACGCGCGGTTTGCGGCTCACGTTGGTGCGGAGGTTCTTTGGGCACGCCGCGTCCCCCTTCGGGGTGTGATCAACGGGTGCCTGCGCGCTACCAGATCGGATGAAATCAATGCGTCCGCAGTGTTTCACGCGCTCCACGGGTGCCGCGGGCTCCGAACCTGCGTGTGCCGTGATGTCACGGTTCCGTAAGGGGCGGTAGGCCGCCGCTTCGCGTAACCGCGCGATGCTACTGGTTAGGCTGAGTCACACGGTGCCCGAGCTTGGCATGTTCGTGGGTGAGTGTTGCGTGCGGTCAGGCACAACTCCGTTCCTCGCGACAACCCCGGAGATTCGGCCGCGTAATTTCGCGAGGCTTGATGCGTCGGAAGGCTGAGCCTTGGGGCGGTATCTCTGAGCGGCTGAGCGGCAGAGCGGGTGCGCAGTAGCGCGGGTGCGTGCCAGCATGACAGCGGGCTGCTGAGATCAGTCCAAGGTGTTGTCGGCGCGATATTGGCGAAGAGCCGGGATGGAGCCGGGCGTGGCGACGCACCTGGCTGTCCGGCTGTTTGTCTGTTCGTTTGCCTGGCTGCTGGATGCCCAGATTGGCGTGGTGCAGGGGCGAGTTGAGCCGCGTGAGTTAGAAGGGGTGCTCGTCTGGGCTATCGGAGATGCTGGGTGATTTCTGTGTGTCGGCGGGTGGTTCGATGACGGGTACGAACCTCACCCGGCTTGGTGGCCGGTCCAGATACTTCCGTCCGGTCGGGTCGGTCCAGGTCACGTCCCCGGCGTCGTGTTGGGCGATTGTCCATCCGGTGTGGTGTTTCATGACGTGATGTGAACGGCAGAGATGTGCGAGGTTATCGATCCTGGTGGGTCCGCCCTTTGCGGCGTCGAGTGTGTGATCGATGTCGCAGCGGTGCACGGGGACCCGGCAGCCGGGGGTTCGGCAGTGTTGGTCTCGTGCGGCGAGATACCGGCGCTGCGCCGCAGAGGGCGCGTAGGTGCTGGCAGTCATGACTTGTCCGTCGATGGTGACGCGGATCTCTTCCCACCGGGTCGCGACTCCGGCGAGGCGTTTTGCGGTGTCGAGATCGATGGGGCCGTAGCCGATGAGTTCCGCAACGGGTGCTGCGGTGAGGGTGACCTTGATGGGGGTGGTGTGTGGGAGTGGGATGCCGGGGATGCCGAGGAGGGATCCTGGGGTGATGGCTTGGATGCGGCCTTGGATGCCGGTGTAGTTGTCGTGGTTTCGTCCGGTGAGGAGGTCCGCGAGGATGTCTGCCCGGATCTCGTCGCGGGTGCGGGAGTCCGGGGTGGTTTCGGTTTCGGCACTGGAAGCGGTGTCCGTGTCGGTGCTGGTGTCCGAGTCCGTGATTGCATCAGTGCCTGAGTTCGTATCTGACGCTGCGCTGGGGTCTGCCGCTACACCTAAGCCGGGGGCGGTCTCGGTGCTGGGGTCGCTCTGCACGCCAGCGGCACTGATTGCGCCAGTGGCGCTGGTTCTGCTGGCGCTGTTGTTGCTGCGGGCAGGCCCCGATCCGCTGACCGGTCCCAGCCGGTCCAGGTCTGAACCCTCAGCTGTGTCGTCGGCACCACCCGGATTGCCGCTCAAAGCGGGTGGAGTCGTTTCTTCGGCCGCAGGTGTCCTACGTGTCGCGCCTGTGCCTTCTGTCTCGTCTATGCCTTCTGTCGCGCCCGCGGTGGCAGGCCTGCCTGTGCTGCCTGTCGCACCTGCGCGGGCAGGCCTGTCCGTGTCGGCAGGCGTTTCGGGCGTTTTGGTGCGCGCAGGTCCGTCTGTGCGGTCAAGCGAGTCTGTGCTGGCAGACGTTTCTGTGCTGGTGGGGGTGTCCGTGTGGGTGGGGGTTTCTGTGGCGCGGGTTTGGGAGTCTTTCGCGAGGCGCGTCAACCGGTCATAAATCTCATACGCCTCTTCCGCAGGCAACACCGCCCGAAGCTCCGCCATCCCATCATCAAGCTCCACCACCCGCACATGCCTGCGCTTGAGGGCTTCTT
>NZ_FUID01000082.1 GCF_900163635.1 Leucobacter sp. 7(1)
ACTTGGAGGCCGGCCACCGATCAGCCGGCTGCTACCAACCTGATGGCCGGGTACAGCTAGGGGCTTCTCCCGCGCCCCGCGGGTGACCTCGAACGGGCACTTTCGCACTGAAACCTCCGGGTTTCGGCACGAAAGTGCCCGTTCGTGTGTGTAGCGAGTGCGTCGCGGGGGCTCGCTGCGGTGACTGCCGGGACCCGCTCAGCTCGCGGCCCGATAGACTGTCAGGGTGAGCAACGAGATCGAGATCGGCCGCGGCAAGCGGGCGCGACGCGTGTACACCTTCGACGAAATCGGTGTGGTCCCCACCCGCCGTACCCGAGACCCGGAACTCGTGTCGACCGCTTGGTCGATTGACGCGTTCCAGTTCGAGATCCCGGTGCTCGGCGCACCGATGGACTCGGTCATGTCGCCCGAGTCAGCGATTGCGCTCGGGAAGCTTGGCGGCCTCGGGGTCTTGAACCTTGAAGGCCTCTGGACGCGGCACGAGAACCCCGAGCCCCTGCTCGCGGAACTCGCCACGATCACCGACGATGTGGCCGCGGTGCACCGCATGCGGGAGCTGTACGCCGCTCCGATCCTGCCCGAACTGATCCGGGACCGCCTGGGCCAGATCCGCGAGGCAGGGGTGACCGTTGCCGGTGCGTTGTCTCCGCACCGCACCGCAGAATTCACCGACACGGTGGTCAAGGCGGGCGTCGACCTCTTCGTAATCCGCGGCAACACTGTTTCCGCCGAACATGTGTCCCGCGACGGCCGCGAGCCGCTCAACCTGAAGCAGTTCATCTACGAGCTCGACGTGCCCGTCATCGTGGGTGGCGCGGCGACATATCAGTCAGCGCTGCACCTCATGCGGACCGGCGCGGCCGGTGTGCTCGTGGGGTTCGGTGGCGGCGCATCATCGACCACGCGCGTCACACTCGGAATCCGCGCCCCGATGGCCTCGGCCATCGCTGACGTTGCGGGAGCACGATCGGACTACCTCGACGAGTCGGGCGGGCGCTACGTGCACGTTATCGCGGACGGTGGCCTCGGCACCTCCGGCGACATGATCAAGGCGGTGGCTTGCGGGGCAGACGCAGTGATGCTCGGTGGTGCACTCGCGAAGGCCTCCGACGCTCCCGGGCACGGCTGGCACTGGGGCCAGGAAGCGCACCACGAGGATCTGCCGCGCGGATACCGTGTGCAGGTCGATTCGGTCGCCCCGCTCACCGAGATCCTGAACGGCCCGGCCAACGTCGCCGACGGCAGCGCAAACCTGATCGGTGCCCTGCGCCGTGCGATGGCAACCACCGGCTACTCGGAGCTGAAGGAATTCCAGCGCGTCGGCCTCGTCTACGCCGAACGCTAGGCAGGGTGGCGGTGATCCGCCGCCACCCTTCCACCCCCACCACCGCCGAACTGAGAATCGAGAACGTACCCGGTGTCGACACCGCAGAAACCTGAATACCTCGGGGATCCGACCCTCGGGCAGGTGATGCGGCGTCCGCTCTGGGTGCTTGCCCTCCTGCTTGCCCTTGCGGTGGCCGGTGGCTTTGCTTGGCTCGGCCAGTGGCAGATGGGCATCGCCGTGCGGTCTGCGGATGAAACGGTGCTCGACACAGAGACCTCGCGTCCGCTTGCCGAGGTCAGCGACCTGGCAAAGGGTGTCACCGAAGACGCCGCGGGCGTTGTGGTCCACCTCAACGGAACGTTTGTCCCCGAGGACTACCGGGTGGTTGCGCCACGTACAAACGCGGGGGAGACCGGTGCCTGGGTTGTGGGACACCTGATCACCGCTGACCCCGAACGCGCGCACCTCGCGGTGGCGCTCGGTTGGGCACCCGATGAAGCGGCCGCTGAACGGGCAATCGTTGACCTTGATACGCAGGGTGCAGGATCCCGGCTGACCGGCGATCTCGACCTCGAAGGGCGGTACATGCCGCCCGAGGGGCCCCAGATCCCAAACCCGGGCGAGGATCCGCAAGTGATGCGCACCATGATCCCCGCTCACTTTGCGAACGTGTGGCAAGACGTGGATGCCCCAGTGTACTCCGGGTACCTCGTGGCTCACCCCGAGGGCGCCGTGTTCGATGCGATCACGGATGTCGCACTCGACCCGATCGATTCGGTGGCACCGTTGCCACCTGAGCAGGTGAACTGGCTCAACGTGTTCTACGCGATCGAGTGGGTCGTGTTTGCCGGGTTCGCCGTATTCTTCTGGTTCCGACTCACCCGCGACGCGTGGGAAAAGGAACACGAACTCCAGCTTCAGGAAGCGGCGGGCGAGGACCCCGCCGACGCCCCCTCGGGGTCGCGCACCAGCGCCGAATAGATAGGACACCATGAAACTCCAGCCGAAGCCCGCCGACTATCCGCGCATCCGCAAGGCGCTGAGCTTCTACAAGGTCACCTCGGTGATCACGGGAGTCATGCTGCTCCTTCTCTGCGCCGTGATGGTGATGAAGTACGCGTTCGGCGTGCAGCTGTTCCTCTTCACCCCGAACGCTGTCGCGGAGTTCATGCCGCTCGCCCCGGAGGGCGTTGACAGCGACTTCGTGCCGCAGGGCTTTGACCTGTTCAAGGCCATCCTGATCGCACACGGCTGGTTCTACGTCGTCTATCTGGTCTCCGATTTCATGGTGTGGAGCCCGATGCGGTGGAACTTTGGCCGTTTCCTGCTCATCGCGCTGGGCGGTGTGATCCCGCTGATGTCGTTCTTCCTGGAGGGCCGGATTGTGCGCGAGGTCACCGGCTTCCTTGACGAGAAGGAATCTGCGGTCGCGCAGGCGTAGCCGTGCACCGCTGAGCCTCCCGCAGTTTCGGCCAGAGCCCCCTCCCAGGGGCGGTAGAATTGGCAGCACTTCCCTTCCGACTTCGAAAGGTCACCCCACTCGAACATGGCGACACAGGCAGAACAAATGGATACGGGACACCGCCCCGTACTCGTGGTGGACTTCGGCGCGCAGTACGCGCAGCTGATTGCCCGCCGCGTGCGCGAGGCCGGGGTCTACTCCGAACTCGTCCCGCACACAATCAGCGCGGCCGAGGTCACAGCGCTCAACCCGCTCGGCCTCGTCCTCTCCGGCGGCCCCTCGTCGGTCTACGAAGCAGGTGCCCCCCAGTTCGATGACGCGATTTTTGAGCTCGGGATCCCCGTGCTCGGCATTTGCTACGGCTTCCAGGTCATGGCGCGAGCGCTCGGTGGCGAGGTCGGCAAGACCGGCGACAGCGAGTACGGGGCCACCGAGGCGACCGTGCTCGGCGATGGCGGTGCGATCCTCGGCGGTCAGCCCGAAACGCAGAACGTCTGGATGAGCCACGGTGACGCCGTGCAGCGCGCTCCCGAGGGTTTCGACGTGCTCGCGAGCACGTCCGTGACCCCGGTTGCGGCATTTGGCTCGCCGGCACGTAAGCTCTACGGCGTGCAATGGCACCCCGAGGTCAAGCACTCCGATCACGGCCAGGCAATCCTCGAGAACTTCCTGCACCATGTCGCGGAGATCCCCGCCGACTGGAACGCCGGCAACGTGATCACCGAGCAGGTCGCACGCATCCGCGAGCAGGTCGGCAACGCCCGTGTCATCTCGGCGCTCTCGGGCGGCGTTGACTCGGCCGTGTCGACCGCGCTTGTGCACGAGGCGATCGGTGATCAGCTGACCGCCGTGTTTGTGGATCACGGACTGCTCCGCAAGGGCGAGCGCGAGCAGGTGGAGCGCGACTACGTCGCCTCAACCGGTGTGCGCCTCATCACCGTTGACGCAGCAGACACGTTCCTGGGTCACCTCGCGGGGGTGACCGACCCCGAGGAGAAGCGCAAGATCATCGGTCGCGAGTTCATTCGCGCGTTCGAGCAGGTCCAGCGGGAACTCGTCGCCGAGGCGGCGGCCGAGGGCGAATCCGTGAAGTTCCTCGTGCAGGGCACGCTGTACCCGGACGTTGTTGAGTCCGGTGGCGGATCCGGCACCGCGAACATCAAATCCCACCACAACGTGGGCGGCTTGCCCGACGACCTTGATTTCGCCCTGATTGAGCCGCTGCGCGCGCTCTTCAAGGACGAGGTGCGGGCAATTGGACGCGAGCTTGGGATCCCCGAAGAGATCGTTGGCCGCCAGCCGTTCCCCGGCCCCGGCCTGGGGATCCGTATCGTGGGCGAGGTGACCCGCGAGCGCCTCGAGATCCTGCGCGAGGCCGACGCGATCGCACGTGCCGAGCTGACCGCTGCTGGTCTTGACCAGCAGATCTGGCAGTGCCCGGTTGTGCTGCTCGCCGACGTGCGCTCGGTGGGCGTGCAGGGTGATGGCCGGACCTACGGCCACCCGATTGTGCTGCGTCCGGTGTCCTCCGAGGACGCCATGACCGCTGATTGGACGCACGTCCCTTACGACGTGCTGGCGCGCATCTCGAACAAGATCACGAACCAGGTGCCCGAGGTCAACCGCGTGGTACTCGACGTCACGTCGAAGCCGCCGGGGACAATCGAATGGGAGTAGCCGCGCGCTGACGCCAGGGCGTTGCGCGGAACACCACAGCGGGGGTCGGCATGAGCCGGTCCCCGCTGTGGTGTGTGCGCCGTCCTTACCGTGCGGCGCTCGCGTCGATCTGCGCGATCCGGCGCTGCACGAACTGTGCGAGGAGCTCATCGCTCAGATCCTGGCCGGCACCCAGGTGGATCGAGCCCTTTGTGCTGCCGAGTCCGGCAGCCGTGACCGCGTCCGCCAGCTCGCCCAGATTGCCGTGCGGGTACACGCCGATGTGTTTCCGCGTCTGCACGATCGAAAGCAGGCCCTTGCCGCGGTAGAGCAGTGACGGCATGCCATAGGACCGGCCCTCAACAGCATCGGGTGCGAGTGCCTGCGCTCGTGCGAACAGCTGCGCGATGCGTGTCCGCTCAGGCTCAGCAAGCGTGGTGAGGTACTCCGTGACCTCGGTTCCTGTGTCTGCGCTGCTCATGCCGGCAGTATCTCATGGTGTGACGCGGGGCGACAGAGCGAAATTCACGTGTCCGCAACCAGGCGCAGCAGACGCGGTTCGTTCTCCTCGATGTGCTCAATCACTGCGCGCTGCGCCTCGAGTGGACTGCGTGCGAGTACGGCATCTTTAATGCGTGCGTGGTCGCGAAGCACCTCGGCGAGCGGCATCGCGGCCTCGACCTCCAGTCGCAGGATGAGCCGGATGGCATAGGTCATCTCGACGGCAATCTGGGCAAAGAACGCGTTCAGGCGGTCGCTGCCGATGAGGGCGATCACGCTGGAGTGGAAGCGGAGGTCAGCGAGCGCGTGGGCCACGGAATCCTGTCCGGCGTGGGCGGATCGTGCGAGTTCCGTGTATGCGGCGTCCACGGCCCGGAGTAGCTCGGGCGGGGCCGAGCTGCACGCGATTGCGCCCTGGCCTTCGAGTGTGCGGCGCACACGGTACAGGTCCCGGATGTCGTGCGTCGTGAACGCCCGAACCGTGGCGCCCCGGTTCGGCTCGTGGGTCACGAGCCCGTCGCGAGCAAGCTCTTGGAGGGCCTCGCGAGCTGTGCGGCGCGAGCACTCCAGTTCTGCGGCGAGGGCGACCTCGCGCAGCGGAGCGCCGGGGGCGCGTGTGAGGGCAAGGATTTGTTCGCGGAGCGTCGCCGCAACCTGGGCCGGGGAACTCACCGCGTCGCCTCGACTGCGGGGTTCCGGGTGGCCAGGAGTGCGGCAAACGTGTCTTCGGAGCCTGTCGAGCGCATTCGGGCGTAGTCCGCGCGATCCGCCGTTGTGTCTTGCTCAGCGCCCGCGCCCTGCACACGGACATGCCACACAGTGATGTTCAGGGCCAGTCGGGCGAGCACAAGTGGCGTGAATACCTCGCGTTCGGCAGGCGTGAACGGGAGCACTGACTCCCATCCAGCCGCAACCGCGGCGACGGCGTCTTCGGGGCGTGCTGCGTGGCGGGCCAGGTAGGCCGCGGCGACCGTGGGCTCAGCGACGCGCCACCCGACAAGCATGTCGTCAAAGTCGAGGATCGCGGCGACCCGGCCCGCGGCGTCCGCAAGCACATTTGAGTCATGGAGGTCCTGATGCACAAGCGTGCGGGGGAGATCCGGTGCGAGCGGAGCGACCTCGCGGGCGAGGAGCGCGCGGGCCTGCTCGGCGATCCGGCGCACCCGAGGATTCGTGACGTCGGGGAGGTGTGCCTGGATGACCGCGTCCATCGTCTCGGCGGCCCAGGTGTGGGTGATGGACTGCGGAGGGGGCGGGGCTGTCGCGAGGATCTGCTGCATACGCGCGGCTTCAGCGCCGAGGGCACAGCCGAATGCTGTCGTGTCGAGCGCGGTGCCGGGCTGCTCGGTGTGCAGTGCGCCATAGGGGGAGGCATCGACCCAACTCGTAACGGTGACGGCGACCGGGTCGGCCTGATCGTCGGTTCCAGCGTGGCTGCGGGGTGCGGTGCCGACCAGTGTTCCGTCCTGCGCCGTCACGGTTGCAGGAACCGGGGCGCCCGCGTCACTCAGGCTTTGAGAGACCTCGGCACGCCACCGCTGCACGGCGAGCTCGGTGGAGTCCGAGGCCTGGAACTTGACCGCGAGGTCCGTGGGCTCGGCGCCCGGGAGTGAGCCGCGCGCGCGGAAGGTGCTCGCGAGCTCGCTCCCGAGCGGGTGCAACGGTTCAGTCAGCGTGATCCCGTGTGTGCGCTGCAGGATCGCGGCGGCCTCGCGGGGGTCCAGTGTCAGTGTGCGCGGGCGCATGTCACCTCCGAAAGCTCTCGGGACACAGCTACTGTGCTGACCAATCCCGAGACATTTCTCATAATCTAGCCTATATTGGTGACCAATTCGAGAAATACTCGGACCATCAGGAGGCGATCAATGGCACCGCAGGCAGCTCGCATCGAAGGATCCGGCACCGCCGCATCACGCTCGGTCATGGTGAACGGCTACGACGCCGCCGCCGTCCCTGAGCTGGCACTCCGGGAACGCGAGCTGATCCGGCGCAGAGAACGCGTGCTGGGGCGACCGTACCGGCTGTTTTATCGGGAACCCTTCCACCCGGTCCGGGCGAGCGGAGCGCACCTGTTCGACGCGGAGGGACGTGACTATCTCGACGCCTACAACAACGTTCCGGCTGTGGGTCACAGCAACCCTCGTGTCCAGGCCGCGGTGACCGCGCAGCTGGGCGCGCTCAACACGCACACCCGCTACCTCACCGATGGGGTGGTCGAGTACGCCGAGCGTCTCACCGCGCTGTTTCCTGAGCCGCTCTCACAGGCAATTTTCGCGTGCACCGGGAGTGAGGCTGTGGACCTCGCGCTCCGCATCGTGCGGCACGCAACTGGCGGGCAGGGCATCATCATTACCCGCAACGCCTACCACGGCACCACCGCAGCAACCGCGGCGATCTCGCCAAGCCTCGGCCCGGGCAATCCGATCCCGGACACCGTGGCGCTCGTGGACGCACCGGAGTCGGCACCAGACGGTGGCGTCGGGGAGCGAGTATTCGGTGAGCAGGTCCGCGCCGCAATCGCGGACTTTGCCGCCCGCGGCATTCCGTTCGCCGGGATGATCGTCGACTCGGTGCTCTCGAGCGACGGACTACGGCTTGCACCTCAGGGTTTCCTCGCCCAAGCCGCCGAGATCGTGCGCGCAGCTGGGGGACTGTACATTGCAGACGAGGTGCAGCCCGGCTTCGGGCGCACCGGTGACTGGTGGGGGTTCACCCGGCACGGCTGTGCCCCGGACCTCGTTGTACTGGGGAAGCCGATGGGGAACGGGATGCCGATCTCGGCGGTTGTGGGCTCGCCTGCGCTGTTCGAGCGGTTTGGTGCCGAAGTGCGGTACTTCAACACCTTTGGCGGCAACCCCGTCAGTGTCGCCGCCGCCGGGGCGGTGCTCGACGAGATCGAGGATCGCGAGCTGCGTGTCAGTGCCGCGCGAGTGGGGGCGCTGCTCACGGACGGGCTGCGCGCGGTGAGCGCCGGCGACGACCGCATTGCCGAGGTCCGTGGTGCCGGGCTTTTCCTGGGGGTCGATGTCGTGGATGCAGCGGGTGCGCCGGATCCGGCAACCGCACTCGCTCTGGTGAATGGTCTGCGCGATCGTCGCATCCTTGTCAGCGCCTCGGGCACCGGGGAAAACGTCCTGAAGATCCGGCCACCCCTGGTGTTCGACGCGGCCGACGCCGAGCGCTTCCTCGACGGTTTCGCGGCCACGCTGCGCAGCCTCCGGTAGTACGGGTCGCCTCGGCCCTACTCGGCCCTACTTGGACTGCGCGTGCCCGGCCTGCGCTTGCCCGTCCTGCGCTTGCTCGACCTGCCCGGCCTACCCGTCTCCTGGGCTGACGAACTCCTCGGAGATTCTGCGCCCGGGGGCCAGAAACGCGAAAAATCTCCTCGAAACTCGTGAATCTCCGTCGCGCTGGTGAGTGCGGTGCGGGGTGGGGGCGGTGCAGGGTCCGGGTGGTGCGGGTGGTGCGAGGCCAGGGGTTGCACGCAGGGTCCGGGCGCGCGGCAGGACCCAAAAACGCCAGTGGGGGCCAGGCCGAAGCCGGACCCCCACTGGCGTCGGAGGAACGCAGCGGTTAGTCGCTGCCGCGCAGGATCGCGAGGAGGCGCAAGATCTCGACGTACAGCCAGATCAGCGTGACCATGAGGCCAAAGGCCGCGGACCATGCCCATTTCTCGGGCACGCGGTTGCGGACGCCGTTCTGGATGAGCTCGAAGTCCATCACCAGTGAGTACGCCGCGAGGAAGATCGCGAGAGCGCCGATGATGACGCCCAGCGGCATCCCGAACAGCTGCACACCGCGCAGGCCCCAGGGGTCCGAGTTCACGCCGGTCCACATGAGGATCATGTTGACGACGGAGAACACGAGGTAGCCCACCATCGCGATGAGCACCATCTTGGTCATGCGGGGGCTTGTGCGCACCTTGCCGCTGCGGAACAGCAGCAGGGTCACGCCGAAGACGGCGAGAGTGCCGATCACGGCCTGGGACACGATGCCCGACCAGCGCGCCTCAAAGATGCCCGAGATGCCACCCAGGAACAGGCCCTGGGCGACGGCGTAAGACACGATGAGCGGAACGCTCGGCTCCTTCTTGAAGGAGTTCACGAGTCCGAGGACGAGGCCGATGATCGCCCCGGGAAGCGCGAGGATCGGCATGAACCAGCCCACGGCACCGAAGGCGAGGACAATGACAAAGAGCATCACCGTCTTGGAAATCGTGTTCTCGTAGGTCATCGGGCGGTCAGAGGGGGCGACGACCGGCGGCTGCTCGCCACCGAAACCTGCCTGCTCGACCGGGGTGTCAATGCCCGGGCGCTGCGTCTGCGCGGCGGGCTGATCGTAAATACGGCGCAGCTCGTCAGCGCTGAGGGTCTTGCCGTTCAGTGCTGGGTTGTTGCTGAGAGCCGGGTTGCTCATGCGTCGGAATCCTTTCCTGGCGTCTGGAGTGGGTCCAGTTTATCGATTCACGGCTTCGGAGCGGCTGTGACTTCGTCGGCTGTTCGTGCAGGGCGTACCCGCGTGACCCCGCAGCGCAGCGCAGGTGACGTGCCCTACGCTGGAATCATGTCAACGCGCGCGGCCGGGGGGCCGCTCATCATCGGGCACCGTGGAGCGCCGGGCTACCGCCCCGAACACAGTGCGGCGGCGTACCGCCTAGCGTTCGAGCTGGGGGCCGATGCGGTCGAACCCGACATCGTCGCGACCAGCGACGGGGTGCTTGTTGTGCGACACGAGAACGAGATCTCGGGCACCACGAACGTCGCCGATCACCCGGAGTTCGCAGCCCGCCGTACGAGCAAGATTGTTGACGGCACGAAGCACACAGGCTGGTTCGTGGAGGACTTCACCTGGGAAGAGCTGTCGCGCCTGCGCTGCCGCGAGCGGCTGGCAAAGGTGCGGCCCGACAACCTCGAGTACGACAACACCGAATCGATCCTGCGCCTGCGCGATGTGCTGCGCATCGTGGACGAGGCAAGCGCGGCATCGGGTCAGCCGAAGCGGGTTGTTGTCGAGATCAAACACGCGAAGTTCCTGCTGCAAGTCGGCCTCGATATCGGTTCACTGCTGCTCGCCGAACTCGCGGCGACCGGGTGGGATGCTCGCCCCGAACAGCTGATCATCGAGTCGTTCGAGCTCGGCGTGCTGGAGAGCCTGAGCCGCGCACGGGTCCGCGGCACGCTCGTCTACCTCACCGAACGGTTCGGCACACCGCCGGACGAGCCGCAGCCGGGGCGTCCGAGCCGCAACTACGCCTGGTACCGGAGCGATGCGGGACTCGATTTCCTCGCGCAGCGCGTCGACGGGATCAGTGTTGCGAAGGGCAACCTGATCCGGGTCAATGCGCTGGGTCGCGCGACCGGCCCCACCGATCTCGTGGCGCGGGCGCACGCGCGGGGCCTGCTTGTCTACACCTGGACATTGCGCCCCGAAAACCGGTACCTCAATGTCCGATTCCAGTCCTCACTGCGCGGGGCCGATTGGGGGGACTGGCAGAGCGAATTCGGGCTGATCCTGAGCTCCGGTGTCGACGGTGTGTTCCTCGACCATCCGGATCTGGGTGTTGCGCTGCGGGATGCGACAGCGTAGTTCCCTGGCTGGCGTTAGCGCTGCGATCCGGCACACTCGCCGACGAGGTTGCGCTCCATCAGCGTGCGGAGCTCCGGCCCGTGCCAGCCGGCGTCGAGCAGATACCCGAGCTTCGCGGTCGCCGCTTCCACGGTGAGATCCGAGCCGTCGATGACCCCGGCCTTCGCGAGCTCGTGGCCCACGGCGTAGCGGGAGAGCTCGACCCCGCCGAGTGCGCACTGCGTGATCGCGACGACCGGAATCTCAGCCCCGATTTCGCGCAGGGCGCCGGCCATTCCGAGCCTGGCCATCGGCGCATTGCCGCTGCCGTAGCACTCCAAGATCAGGCCGTCAGGCCGTCCGCCCACTGCCGCCTGCAGATCGAGGACGGTGACGGCGGGCACGAAGCGGAATGTGAGGATCCGGGCCGCGCGGATCGTTTCCGGTGTGCCAGCCGCCGGGGTGCCCGGCATCCCGTGTGCACCGCGAGCGAGGGGGGCTTCGGCGCGGAACGCGGCGAGGGATCGGCTGTCGTGCTTCGTGGCGCGCACAGCCGGGAGCAGCGCCCCGCCGAAGGCGATTGCGACGGGAGAACCGGGTGCTGCGCGCACCGAGGCTCGGATTGCGAGCGTGAGATTGTCGATCGCGTCAGTATCGGCGGTGCCATGCGGGAGCTGGCTGCCGGTGATCACCACGGGTACGCCAAGATCGGCGAGTTCAAAAGCGAGGCGCGACGCGGTGAATGCGAGGGTGTCGGTGCCGTGTGTGATCACGACGCCCCGCGGCCTATGGGTCCGCACGCGGGCGCGGATCGCCCGCGCGATCTTCGGTGCGGTGTCGGAGTCTGCATTCGCGCTATCGATGGGTGGGAGCAGGTGGTTCACGCGGGGCGTGATCCCGAGCGGCCCGCAGATTCCCGCAACGATCTGCTCCAGGATCTCCGGAAAATCTGGGTCCGGGGCGAGCCCCGCGTCGGTCGCGCGCATCCCGATTGTGCCGCCTGTGGCGAAGACGAGAACGGAACGCGTGGACGATGCGGCGGCAGACATGCCTCCCATTCTGGCCGATGGGGGAACTTTCCACAGATTCAGCCGCACCGGGTGACGCGGATCTTGGCTCCGGGTATGGTGACCTAGGGGAGGGGCTCGCTGAAGTTCACACCCAATTGGAGACCAGATGCGCCGGATCGGCCGCACGTTTTCGCCCCTGCCCCATCGACTGCCCCTGCGACGGCACCGTGGTGCGCTGCCCGCACTGCTCGGTGGGGCGCTCCTTGCCCTTGTGCTGAGCAGCCCCGGTTCGCCGGCAGCTGCAGAGGCCCAGGCCGAACCGCCACGCTCTGACTGCGTATCCACGGCGGGGGAGGAATCCAAGGCGCAACTCGACGACGCCGCGAGCACGGAAGGGCCGAGTTCTGCACCGGAACCTTCCGGACCGGTGACGACACCGAGTGCGGAGCGGGGTGCTGCCCCCACGGGGTCCGGGGTGCCCTGCGCGTCTCCGGACGAGGAAGACGTGCAGCGGCTCTCTCCGGGGAGCTCCGCGGCGGCGATCCAGATCGCGATGTATGAGGAGCATGTCGTGGCAAGCTCGGGTGCGCAGGCACGCGTGCTGATGCGGATCACCAACGCTGCGGGACAGGCGCTCCCGAACGAGACAATTACTGTCGTGAGCGACGACCCTGCACACACGCTCACTGAGGTCGAGGACCTGGGGGATGGTCGCTATCGCGCGGGGGTTACTGCCTCGGACCGGGTGGGAACGGCGACGCTCACAGCCACGGTGGCGACGACATTCCCCGAGGTCACCGGGAATGTGACGCTCACGCAGACGCTGGGATTGCCGGCGCTGACGTCGACGTTTTCGCTCTCGCTCACCGAACTCCCCGCGGACGGCAAAGCCACAACCGAGGTGACCGTGTCCGCCCGCGATTTCCAAGGACGGCTGATTCCCGGTGCCCGGATGTCTCTGGCTTCGACGGATCCGGGACAGCTGCTGAGCGAGCTTGTCGAGACAGTGCCGGGAGAGTTCACCGCGACGGTGCGCGCATCCACGACTCCGGGAACGAGCACCCTCAGCTTGTGGACGGGGGATCTGCCGAACGATGCGGTGCTGCCCCCGCCGTTGTGGTGGGCGGACGCGCAGCCGCCGGTGGCTGGAGATTTGAAGCCGGACGCCGGACGCCTGTATGAGCTGGAACTGACCCAACGGCCGACTGGTACTGACCCGGGCACGGGCACGGGCACCGGATCCGGCACGGCGTTGCCGCCGGCCCTGGCGAACACGGGAGCTGGCGCACCAGGGGGCACTCTCGCCGCCGCCGCATTCCTGACGCTTGCGGGTGGAGCCCTCTTTGGCCTGAGGCGCACGCGCGTGTAGCGGTCCGTGAGAGCTCTGCCGCGAGATGTCAGGGGTCGCGCCTAGACTGGAGCCACAATGAGCGAGTTCGAACTTCTGGATCCCGGTGCCCCCGTCGGTGGTGCCTTCGGCGGCGGTGCTTTTGGTGACGGTGCCGCTGGCGGCGTTGACCCCCTGCTCGACGGGTTGAACCCCGCACAGGAGCGCGCCGTGATTGCGCGCGGCCCTGCACTGCTGATCGTCGCCGGTGCCGGATCGGGCAAGACGCGTGTGCTGACCCATCGAATTGCGCACCTGATCCGGGAGAAGGAGGCCTGGCCCAGCCAGATCCTCGCGATCACGTTCACCAACAAGGCCGCCGCGGAGATGCGGGAGCGCATTGGCGGGCTGCTGGGGAGCGCCGCCGAAGGCATGTGGGTGTCGACGTTCCACTCGGCGTGCGTTCGGATCTTGCGGCGCGAAGCAGAACGCTTCGGCTACGTGTCGGGCTTCACGATATACGACTCGGCGGACTCGCGGGCCCTGCTCAAGCGCATCATCAAAGAGCTCGACGCGGACACCTACGGGTTTACGCCGGCAAACGCGGGGTCGAAGATCTCGCGTCTCAAGAACGAGCTCACCGACGTCGACGCGTACTCAGCAACAATGAACGCATCCGATCCGCGAGACCGCTTGTTTGTGGAGATATTCCGCATGTACGAGCAGGAGCTGCGGCGGGCCAATGCGTTCGACTTTGACGATCTGATCGGGCAAACCGTGCACCTCTTCCGGGCACACCCTGACGTGGCAGCGGTCTACCAGCGCCGGTTCCGGCACATCCTTGTTGATGAGTACCAGGACACAAACCACGCGCAGTACTCGCTGATCCGGGAGCTCACACGGCCCGTGCCGCTCGCGCAGGTCAGCCAGCTCGTGCCACCCGTGCGGGATCGGGAACTCGACGCGAACGGGCAGATCCCCGGGGCCAGCCTCACCGTGGTGGGCGATTCAGATCAGTCGATCTACGCGTTCCGCGGCGCAGACATCCGCAACATCGTGGAGTTCGAGCGTGATTTCGTGGGGGCCGAGGTCGTCAAACTTGAGCAGAACTACCGATCTACTCAGAACATCCTGAGCGCCGCGAACGCCGTGATCGGCAACAACTTCGACCGCCAGGAAAAGAATCTCTGGACCTCGGAGGGTGACGGCCCGAAGATCGTCGGATTCACCGGGTACTCGCAGCACGACGAAGCCCGTTTTGTTGCCGAGGAGATCGAGGATCTGCACCGTGGCGGCCTCGACTACAACGACATCGCCGTCTTTTACCGCACCAACTCGCAGACCCGTGCGCTCGAGGAACTCCTCATCCGGTCAGCCATCCCGTATCGCGTACTGGGGGGCACGAAGTTCTATGAGCGTGCCGAGGTGAAAGACGCGATGGCGTATCTCACCAGCATCGCGAACCCGTTTGATCCGATCGCCTGGTCCCGGCTGCTCGGAGCACCCAAGCGCGGAATCGGCCCCATGGCCGAGGCGCAGCTCGCAAACTTCCAGGAGGCGGAGGGGATCACGCTGCACGATGCCCTGCTCCGCGCGGGAGAGCTTTCCTTTGGGCCCAAGGTGCGCGGCGCGATCCTAGGACTCGGAGAACTGCTGGTGCGCGCGTCACGCATGGCCGCGGGCGGCGGCACCACCGACGTGATCGCCGCACCCGGAGAAGAACCGGAGGAGAAGACCCCGGCCCCGGTGGGCGACGTGCTCAAGCTCATCCTCGATGAGACCGAGATGATCGAAAAGCTCCGCGCCAAGCGGGACCCCCAGGATGACGCGCGCGCCGAGAACCTCGAAGAGCTTCTCGCTGTGGCCCGCGAGTTCGACGTGAAGC
The DNA here is from genome assembly GCF_900163635.1 of Leucobacter sp. 7(1). Lineage (GTDB taxonomy): Bacteria > Actinomycetota > Actinomycetes > Actinomycetales > Microbacteriaceae > Leucobacter. The sequence goes on from NZ_FUID01000082.1 coordinate 14,737, forward strand.
AGCCCGGTGCGGGTCTCCTCGCGTTCCTCACCGAGGTCAGCCTCGTGGCGGCAGCTGACGATCTCGACGACTCGAGCGGCACAGTCTCCCTCATGACAATGCACACGGCAAAGGGTCTGGAGTACCCGGCAGTGTTCATTACGGGGGTGGAAGAAGGACTGATCCCGCACCAGATGTCCGTTGATGAGGTCGGTGGCGTCAACGAGGAGCGGCGGCTCATGTACGTGGGCATCACGCGTGCCCGTGAGCGGCTCTACCTGACCCTTGCCTCGACGCGGGCCACGTTTGGCGATGTGTCGGTGGCCATGCCCTCGCGCTTCCTGCAGGAGATCCCCGAAGCGCTCATTGACTGGCGGCAGTCGCCCGGGGAAGTGACGAGCCGCGGCGGCACGGCCTCGCGCGCGCTCAACGCGCCATCGCGGCCGGGTGCCGCGGGGCCGCGCACACGGGGTGGTCGGGTCGAGTCCGCGGTCTCCTTCGGGAACGGCGGCGGATCCGGCGCTGCTGCCGTCTCGGAGCCCGCAAGCGGCAACATGCAGTCCGCGCTCGAGCAGTGGCGGGAGCGCAAGCGCGCCGCGAAGGCCGCACAGGCCTCCGGCGGCGGCTTCCCGAACACGATCGGACTGGGAAGCCGCGACAACGGCGACCTCGCCCTCGAAATCGGAGACCGCGTGCGCCACGACGAATACGGTGAGGGCCGCGTTGTGCACCTGACGGGTGCCGGAACCAAACGCATCGCACACGTGGACTTCGAGTCTGTGGGGGAGCGCAAACTCCTGGTCAAGCTCGCGCCCATTACCAAGGTCGAATGATCAGAGCCAGCGTCGCAGCGGTCGCTGCTGTGATGCTGGCCGCAGCGGGCACTCCAGCACGCTAGCCGAGAACGATACGGTATTCCGCCATTGCTCGGTGGAAGTCCTCATCGTTTGCAGTCACGTCGCCGTCGCCGGTCATCCAGTCGCTCATCTGCGTGGTGATGACGCCGTGCATGAGTGACACTGCAAGCGAGGCCTCGCGCAGTGACGAGTCGAGCTTCGCGTGCTCGGGGTGCGCTTCAAGCCAGGCGGCCGCCGTCGCAGTGAGGGCGTAGCCCGATTCCAACAGCGACGACATGGTGATGCGGCCGGCAACAGGCTGCTCCGCGATCAGCTGGGCGCGCAACCGAGCCACTTCAGTGTTCACGTAGCTGTGTCCGATCGCGGCAAACAGGAGCCGGAAGACGCCGAGCGTCAGGTCGTCGGGGCTGCTGTCCAGGATGGAGAACGCCTCAGTGCCCTCGGGCAAGTTGATCGCGCGACCCACGATCGCGTAGTCGCGGGCGGGAAAGTAATTGAAGAACGTGCTGCGGGAGATGTCGGCGCGCTCACAAATCGCCTCGACGGTGACGTTCTCGATTCCGAGTTCGAGCGCCAGCGACACCGCCGACGTCTCAATCGCGTTTTCGGTCGCACGACGTTTCCGTGCGCGAAGCCCCTCAGGCTTCTGTTCTCCAGTGGTGCTCACTCGGCGTCAACTCCAGTCGAAGCCTGGTCGGGAAAAGCTCGATGTTCCGAGCGTGGCTTCGACTGGATTGAGTCTAGCGAGACTGCCTGAGAAAGCCGAACGTGTCCTGTGTCGTCTGGATCCTCTGAGATTTCTCTGAGTTGAGTGTGTACGCTACGGGGTGGGGGTTTTGGGGGACCGCGCGGATTTTCGCGCAGTGGGGAGCGAGCAGTCTGATGTGGGGGGTGTTTGAGCGCCTGCGCACGAGGCAGGACGCGCATTCGGCGTACCTTCTTGCGGCTGCCTCTTTTCTCAGCATGACACTTGTCGTGGACCTGATGGCGCACACCCAAATGGAGAACCGGTGGTTCGTCTGGGCCCTACTGGGATTCTGCGTGGCGGGCTCATTCGCGACCCTGTGGCGCGGGCGGCGCGTGCCGCGGTGGGTCGGGCTAACCTCGGTGTTTGTCTTCTTGGGGGCCCAAACCTACTTTCTGAGCCTGCCGAACGATCCGCCGTCGGTGATCGCGTCGGTGCAACAGCTGCCGGTGGTTGCGTTCTACCTCGGCTGGTTTGTGCGGCCCAAACTCGCGCTCATCATCATGGGTGTCAGCGCCACGGTGTTCAGCGCCGTCATGATTGGCAACCCGCTCTTCGACGCTGACGGCGCGATCGGGGCCCCGGTTGCGATGCACGGAATTCTCGGGATGCTGTTCTGCTTCACCGCGGGGATGTACCTGTGGCGACGTCAATTGCGAATCGCATCAGTGGATCAGCTCACCGGGGCGCAGAACCGGCAGGGGCTCAACGCTCGCCTGTCAGACATGCTCCGAAAGCGGGCGATCAGCCGTGCCCCGTTTGTGGTTGTGGCGATCGATCTCGACGATTTCAAGCAGCTCAATGATGCCCGCGGTCACGCCGCCGGGGATCTCGTGCTGAGCCGCACCGTGCACGCCTGGCGAGAAGTGAGCCGGACCGGCGACGTTGTGGCGCGACTGGGGGGAGACGAGTTTGCGCTGCTGCTTCCGAATACAAACACGCCCATGGCCGCGCAGATCGTCGAACGCCTGCAGGGCGTGTCTGAGCACCCCTGGTCGTGGGGGATCGCGGAGGTCCATCCCGGGGACACCGCTGAAGCCCTCTTTGCTCGTGCGGACGCGAGCCTGTACGAAAACAAGCGGGAGCGTCGAGCCGCGGACGCCGTGCGCCGGGCGGGGGAAGCCGTGGATCCCGGACTCGCGGCTGGATCCGACACGGTCGCCGCGCTCGTGGAAGCGCCGACACCCGAAGCCCGCCAGGCGAGTTTGCGAGCGCGCGTGTGCGCGTGGGTCCGACAACAGGCTGACCGCCTCGTGCGCTGGCAAACACCCTTTTCGTTTGTGAGCTCACTCATTCCGCTGCTTCTCGCGGTCGTGCTGCTCTCGGACCTGGTGCTCCCGCACCCAGGCCTGCACGCACGCTCCGTGGTGACGTGGTTGAGCGTCTACGTCGTCGCGGGTGTCGTGCCGCTTGTCTTGGGGCACCGCTACCCCCGCTGGGCAGGCATCGTGATGATCGCCATCATCGAGGTATGGTCGGCAATGTTCCTGCTGACTGCGCAGCATCCCCACGCTGAGATCAACGCGCTTCTCGAGCTGCCGGTGATCGCCCTCTATGTGGGCTGGTTCTACTCGAGCGTCATTGCGCGGGTGTTCATGGCGTGCAGCGTATTGCGCGTCGCCGCGACGCTACTGTGGAATCCGGAGCTGGGGCACGGGCTCGGTTCGCCCGTGATTATGGTGAGTTATTCGGTACTCATCGCACTGTTCTGTTTCGAGGGGGCACGCGGAGTGCGGCGATTGGGACAGGTGCAGGTGAGCACCGATCCGCTCACCCTTGCACTGAACCGGCGTGGCTTGATCACCGCGGGTGCGGAGCTGCGGCATCGGGCCCGCCGCGCGGGCGGTGCCGTCTCCGTCGCGCTCATTGACTTCGACCGCTTTAAGCAGCTGAACGAGAGTGGAGGCCACTCAGCCGGCGACGCAGCTCTGCGCGACACTGTGCGTCGCTGGATCACAGAGGTGGGGATGCGCGGGGTCTCAGGCCGGTCGGGTGGGATCGTGTCGCGCCTCGGCGGCGATGAGTTTGTCATCGTGTTCCTGGCTGAACGGGCCGTGGCGCAGCGGCAGCTTGAGCGTATGGCCCAGTCCTCCGCGTACGCGTGGTCGTGGGGTCTCGTTGAAGTTCCCGAAGACGAAGAACTTGATGCAGCGATCGTGCGTGCGGATGCCCGCCTGTACGCCGCGAAAGCTGGGCGCTAGCTGAGGAACCTCAGTGTCAGCTCACGGGCGGGGCAGTGGTAGGCTACCCACTGGTCGACTTATCTCGACATCGAGACATTTTCTGCCTCGCGTCCCCCACCAAAAAGCAAAGGACACTACGTGGATCTGTACGAGTACCAGGCACGAGACCTCTTCGAAGAATACGGAGTGCCGGTGCTTGCCGGCATCGTTGCCGACACCCCGGACGAGGCTCGCGCCGCGGCCGAAAAGATTGGCGGCGTTGTTGTCGTCAAGGCGCAGGTGAAGGTTGGCGGTCGCGGCAAGGCCGGCGGCGTAAAGGTTGCCAAGAACGCTGACGAGGCATACGCCGCAGCCGAGGCGATTCTCGGGCTGGACATCAAGGGCCACACCGTGAAGCGCGTGATGGTCGCGGCCGGTGCCGACATTGCCGAGGAATTCTACTTCTCGGTGCTGCTGGATCGTGCCAACCGTTCCTACCTGTCGCTGTGCAGCGTTGAGGGCGGTATGGAGATCGAGGTTCTCGCGGTTGAGAAGCCCGAGGCGCTCGCACGCATTGAGGTTGACCCGCTGCGTGGCATCGACGCTGCGAAGGCCGAGGAGATCGCGCGCGCCGCGAACTTCCCCGAGGAGCTCGTGGCAAAGGTCGCCGCGGTCTTCGAGAAGCTCTACGCCGTGTACGTCGGCGAGGACGCCACGCTCGTCGAGGTAAACCCGCTTGTGCTCACCGGTGCCGGTGACATCATCGCGCTCGACGGCAAGGTGTCGCTCGACGAAAATGCGGACTTCCGTCAGGCTGCACACGAGGCGCTCGCGGACAAGGGTGCCGAGGACCCGCTCGAGGCGAAGGCCAAGGAGCAGGACCTGAACTACGTGAAGCTTGACGGTGAGGTCGGCGTGATCGGCAACGGGGCTGGCCTCGTCATGTCGACGCTCGACGTTGTCGCATACGCAGGCGAAAACCACGGTGGGGTCAAGCCCGCCAACTTCCTCGACATCGGTGGCGGGGCGTCGGCTGAGGTCATGGCCGCGGGCCTTGACGTGATCCTCGGTGATCCGCAGGTGAAGTCGGTCTTCGTGAACGTGTTCGGCGGCATCACCGCCTGTGACGCGGTCGCCAACGGCATCGTCGGGGCACTCGAGAAGCTCGGTGACGCGGCCAACAAGCCGCTCGTGGTGCGCTTGGACGGGAACAACGTCGAGGAGGGGCGCCGCATCCTGAACGAGGCGGCACACCCGCTTGTCACCCAGGCCGCAACGATGGACGAGGGCGCCGACAAGGCCGCCGAACTCGCCAACGCCCGCTAACCCACCGACGAGACTCACGGAAAGAAGCAACAGAATGTCGATCTTCCTGAACAAGGATTCCAAGGTCATCGTCCAGGGCATCACCGGCGGCGAGGGCACCAAGCACACCGCACGCATGCTCGCGGCTGGTACCCAGCTCGTCGGTGGGGTGAACGCGCGCAAGGCCGGCACCACGGTGTCGCACATTGACGCCGCGGGCAACCCCGTCGAGCTGCCCGTCTTCGCGACGGTCGCTGAGGCTATGGCCGCGACCGGGGCCGACGTGTCGGTCGCGTTTGTGCCGCCGGCCTTCACGAAGGATGCCGCCATCGAGGCCATTGACGCGGGCATCGGCCTGCTTGTCATCATTACCGAGGGTGTTCCCGTCAAGGACTCGGCTGAGCTCTGGGCGCACGCCAAGGCCACGGGTGGCAACACCCGCATCATCGGCCCGAACTGCCCCGGCATCATCACGCCGGGCGAGGCGCTCGCTGGCATCACGCCCGCGACGATCACGGGCAAGGGGCCGATCGGCCTCGTCTCGAAGTCGGGCACACTCACGTACCAGATGATGTACGAGCTGCGCGATCTCGGGTTCTCGACGGCTATCGGTATCGGCGGCGACCCGATCATCGGAACCACGCACATCGACGCGCTTGCCGCGTTTGAGGCGGATCCCGAGACGAAGGCGATTGTCATGATCGGCGAAATCGGCGGCGACGCCGAGGAGCGTGCGGCCGAGTACATCAAGGCCAACGTCACGAAGCCCGTTGTGGGCTACGTCGCCGGCTTCACGGCACCCGAGGGCAAGACCATGGGCCATGCGGGCGCCATCGTGTCGGGCTCCGCGGGCACCGCGCAGGCCAAGCAGGAGGCCCTCGAGGCCGCCGGTGTGAAGGTTGGCAAGACGCCGACGGAGACCGCGGATCTGCTGCGCGAGGTCTACGCCGCGCTGTAGACAGCCACTCCACACAGACCCCGTCGGCCGCGCGCCGGCGGGGTCTTGTGCGTGTGCGGGCGTGCGCGCAGCGTCACCGAACGCAACACAGCGGGGGCCGGCATCGTGGGTGCGGGATACTGAACGGAGGCGCAGCCCGCCGCACACCACACCGCAGGGAGACCAGACATGAGCCAGCCGCAGGGCGCCCACCTCGTGGGCAGCATCAACTTCGACGATGCCGAGACCACGATCCGCACCGCTGCGGCCGACCTCGGTGCTCACCTGAAGCGCATTCCCGACGGCGAGGTGGGGGAGCGCTTCCACTGGATCGTGTTCCAGGCGGATCGGCTGGGTCAGACCCCGGGGATCGAGCGCGTTGGGGACACCCCGATTCCGCTCCGGATGCTCGATGCGCGCCCCGTGCAGCTCGCGCCCGGCGTGCGGGCCGCAGATCTCACGCTCGCTCCACTCGGATACGCCGAGGCCGCTCTTGAGTCATACGCGGTGTTCGCGCAGCTGCAGGACGCGGGCGTGGTTCCCGCGTCCACCCGTTTCCAGGTCTCGCTCCCAACGCCGCTCGGCGTGGTGGGCAGCATGGTGCACCCGGCAAATCGCGCCGAGTTCGAGCCCGTGTATGAGGCCGCGCTCGCCGCAGAGCTCGACTCGATCCTTGCCGCGATCCCGCACGATCGTCTCGCTATTCAGTGGGACGCCGCACTCGAGTTCGCGATCCTCGAGGGCGTGAACATGGGTGGCGCGCCGAACGAGTGGTTCGATAGCCCGTGGGAGGGCACGAGCGCGCGCCTGGCACGCCAGATCGACCGGGTGCCCGCAGAGGTCGAGGTCGGAGTACACCTCTGCTACGGCGACGTCGCGGAACAGCACTTCGTCGAGCCCGGGAACACCGAGAATCTGACGCGCTTTGCAAATCTCGTGGTGGCCGCCGCTGATCGTCCGCTCACGTGGCTGCACCTGCCCGTGCCGATCGAGCGCGACGACGCCGAGTACTACGCGGCGCTCGCTGAGCTGACGCTGCCGAGCGAGACGGAGCTGTATCTGGGGCTTGTGCACCGCGAAGACGGGGCTGAAGGTGCCGAGCGCCGGATCACGGCCGCACAGCAGCACGTGACCCGTCCGTTCGGTGTGGCCACCGAGTGCGGCTTCGGGCGCGCGCCCGAGGGCACCACGGTGCCCCTGTTCGAGGCACACCGGGCGGTCGCCGCCGCCTGGTAGCAGGGCCCCACTCGGCTGCTGAAGCCCCTGACGCTCCCGAAACCCCGTCGAGCGCGCAATTTCGCGCATTCCAGAGCCGGAGAATGTGCGAGATTGCGCACTCGGCGAAGAATCTGGTGGGGGAGCAGCCCGGCAGCCCTGCCAGCTACCCGATGATCGGGAGCGAGATGCCGAGGTTTTGTGCGGCCATGCGGGCCAGCAGAAAGCCGATGATGCCGAGCAGCCATGCCGTGTTCTCGGGGCCGGTCCGCTGCAGCCACGCGGTAAAACGCTGCAGCGGGGCCTCTACCGCCTGCGCCGCCAGGATCCGTGCCCCGAGCAGGATGAGCGCGGGGAGCACCATGACCAGGCAGTAGCCGGCGAGCATCGCGCCTCGCGCAATTGGGGTGAGCGGCGCATCGGCAAGCATGGTCATTCCAATCAGGTACGGGAGCATGCCCGCGAGTTCGATTGTGCCCGCGGCGATTGCCACCCCGGCCACCGCCGCGCCAGATGCGCGGTCATCGAGCAGGCGGGTGCGCCAGCGTATGAGCCGACCGCTTGTGGGTACGGCCCCGTCTGCGAGCTTGCGGCGGCGTGAGTCCGAGACGCCCACCCCGATGCCGCCCAGCAGGAGTGCAATCCCCAGGATCAGTACAAGCGACTGCCCAGCCGCGCTATCGAGCACGGTGCGGCCGAGCTCGATGACGTTCACGAGCCCGAGCGTAAACAGGATGCCGATCGCCAAGTAGAAGCCCGTGATTGTGGCGAGATAGAGCAGGATTCGAGAGCTGCGAGGCCGACCGGGCGCGATGATGAGAAAGAGCGGGATCAGGAGCGTACCGACACTGAGGCCGTCGACGAGTGCGAGGATCGCAAGGGCCGCGGGAAGCGGGAGCGAGGTCAAGATGTCCATGCTTCGAGCCTCGCTGACGTGCCCGGCTGCGCACATCGGCGAAGCGAACGAGGGGGTATCATGCTTTGGTCTGAGGCGGGCAGCCGGGTTTCCTGCTGAGATAGAGCACATGGACGGGGCCGAGCGCGCACCGCGCAGCAGACTGCGCCGCCTCCTCGCCGAGCCCTGGGCCATCGCGCTGCTGTACGCGGTGATCGCGGTACTGCTCGCGGTTCTGGGCTTCGACGGGTTGTGGCGGGACATCTCGCTTATCCCCGACCTGCGAGAGTCGAGCTGGTTGGCGCTCGCCACGGCGCTGCCGGCCGCGGCAACCGTGCTGTTGCGGCGTCGTGCCCCTGGCCTCGGCCTGGCCCTCGCAATCCCCCTGTTCCTCGCGGATATCTTGACCGTGGGCGGGATCGTTCCGATGCTCGTGGTCCTCGAGCACGTCCACGCGCTTACGGTACGACTTCGCCCCCGCCAGCGACAGACTGTGCTCGTCTGGGGGATGGCATCCGTTGCCGCGGCGATGCTGACATTGCTTGCTGTGACGGGAGACCTGCGGCTCGCGAGCATGATCGGCCTGCAGCTCGGTGCCCTGATCGGCATGACGTTCTGGTACGCGAACTCGGTCGCACAGTCCCGTGAGCTTGTGGCGCTCTACAGGCGCCAGGCGGAAGATGCTGAGCGACTCGCTGAGCTGGATCGTGCCAGCGCGGTGCAAGAGGAGCGGGAACGCCTGGCCAGTGAACTGCACGACATTGTCGCTGGACACGTGTCCGCCGTGGCGATCCGCAGCGAAGCAGCGCTGCTCCTGCAAGACGACGGCGGCGCCGCAACTGAATCAGGGGAGCGCGCCGCGCTGCGTGCGGTGCGAGACTCGAGTTTGCAGGCGCACGAGGCCCTCCGCACGATGGTCTCCGTACTTCGCGATGGATCCGCGGTGGGGACAACCCCGCCCGGGCGCGCGCAGCTGCCAGCACTCGTGTCGGAGGCTCGCCGGACGGGGCTCGACGTGCAGTTGCGAGACGCGTGGGTGGGGGAGCTGCCGCCGGTTGTGGATCAAACAATCGGCAGGGTGGTGCAGGAGAGTCTCGCCAATAGCGCGAAGCATGACTTCGGGGCGCACGTGGAGGTGACAATCGCCGGGCAATCGCAGCAGAACGTGAACGGGATGGGGATTCTCGTGTCGGTCGAATCACGCGGCGGGCGTGCGCTCGCACAGCCTGGGCTGCGCGGGAGCGGGATCGGCCTGCCCGGGCTTGCCGAGCGAGTGCGGGCGCTGGGCGGAGAATTCTCTGCTGGCCCGCACGACGGTGGCTGGTTGGTCACGGCACAGCTGCCGGGGACGGAGGATCGGGCATGATCGAACACGGGGCTGCAGCACCGACAGTGGTGATCGCCGATGATCACGCCATGATTCGCGAGGGGCTACGGATGATCCTCGAACGCCAGGGCATCCGCGTCGTCGGAGAGGCGTCAGACGGAGCGGCCGCAGTGCGCAACGCCCGCGCCCTGCGCCCAGACGTTGTGCTCATGGACCTCCGGATGCCCGGCACCGACGGGATCGCGGCGACCCAACAGGTTGTCGGTGAGGGCCTCGCGGAGGTGCTCGTGCTGACGAGCTTCGATGAGGATGAGCTTGTCTTCTCGGCGATCCGAGCCGGGGCGGCGGGCTTTCTCCTGAAGACCACTGAGGCCGTGCCGCTCGCCGACGCCGTCCGCAGGGTCGCCGCTGGCGAAGGGGCGCTCGATCCGCGGGTCACCCGCCGAGCACTCGCCGCCCTCGCAAATGCCCCAGCCCCAGAGCACGCGACACCGCAACTTGCCGGGTTGGAGCTGCTCACCGATCGGGAGCGCGAAGTGCTCACCGCGCTCGCCGCCGGGGACTCCAATTCGCGCATTGGCGTGCGACTGGGGATTGCGCTGCCGACAGTGAAAACGCACGTCTCGAGCATCCTCACGAAGCTGGGTGCCGAAAGCCGCACTCACGCGGTCGCTATGTTACGGGCGGCCGGCCCAGCACGTGGCGTGTCTCCCGTAGAATAGCGAGGCCTGGCTGTCGCGATCGCGCGCCGGCCCCGCTTCGAAAGGACCGTCGTGACCCGTCGTATTCTCCGCTCGCTCGCTGTCACCGCAGCCGCGACCGCCGCGCTCGCTCTCGGCCTGGCCGGGTGCACCGCGCAGCCCGCCGCCGACTCCGAGGGTGGGGCAGCGCAGTCGGCCGACGCGATCCGCATGGGCACGCAGCCGTGGCTCGGCTATGGACAGTGGTATGTCGCGGAAGACCAAGGCTTCTTCACGGACCGCAACGTGAAGGTCGCGCTCTCGAGCTTCAACGCTGACGCCGATGTGAATGCCGCGCTCGCCGCAAACCGGCTCGACATGGCAAATGTGGGCGCACAGGCCGCACTGCAGTTCATCGAGCAGGGGCTGGATGTTTCGATCGTGCTGATGCTCGACTCCGCGACCGAGGCCGATGCGATCCTGAGCGGTGCGGGCGTGACGGACGTCACGGACCTGGCTGGCAAGAAGGTCGCGTTCGAACGCGGTGCGACGAGCGAGATCCTGCTCGCTGAGGCGCTCGATGAGGCCGGGATGAGTTTTGACGACGTTGAGGTCGTTGAAGCCTCGGCCGACAAGGTCGCCCCGATGTTGCTCGCTGGCCGCGTCGACGCTGGCGTGACCTACGAGCCCTACATCAGCGAAGCGCTGGGTGCCGAGAAGGGCGTCGAAGCGCTCGTCACCGCGGGGGAGTACCCGGGCCTCATTACGGACGTCCTGGTGGTGCGCAACGATGTGCTTGATGCGCGTCCGGGCGACGTCGAAGAAGTGCTCGGTGCCTGGGATGACGCGGTTGCATTCACCGCGAAGAACACCGACGAGGGCCGCGCGATCATCGCCGCGGGCGTCGGATCTGATGTGGCCGATCTGGAGACCGCGTTCGACGGTGTGCATTACTACACGCTCGCCGAGAACCGCGAATTGCTGACGGGTGCCTACCTGAACGAGACGCTGCCCGCGCTCGTGGCGGTCGCGGAGCGCATCGGCCTGCTGTCGGCTCCGGTGGACGCACAGTCAGTCATCCGGACTGAATTCCTGGGCGAGTAACCACTCCTGTGAACGCTCGCACCGACGTCGCCCCGGCGCGACCCCGCAGGCGTATCCGCATCGGCGGGCGCCTTTCACGCTCGGCGTACCTCACCACTGCGGTCGCCACGTTTGTTGTGCTGCTTCTGGTGTGGTGGGTCGTGACCGCGCTGGGGCTCGTTGACCCGATGTTCCTCCCGGGCCCGGGCGCGGTGCTTGGTGCCCTCACGGAGCAGGCTGCCAGCGGCGAGTTGTGGGCTGATATCGGGGTGAGTTCGTTCCGGATCCTCGTGGGGTTCTCCCTCGCGACGGTCATGGCGGTCCCCATTGGCACGCTGATGGGCGTGAACGCCCGCATCGAGGCGGCTCTCGAGCCGCTGATGGACTTCATCCGGTATATGCCCGTGGTCGCATTCGTGCCGCTCACGATCGTGTGGGTCGGGATCGACGAGAGTCAGAAGTTCCTCATCATCTGGATGGGTACATTTTTCCAGCAGGTACTGATGGTCGCGGATGCTGTGCGGCGGACGCCACGTACCCTTGTCAGCCTGGGGGAGACGCTGGGGCTGAGCTGGGTGCAGCAGCTCACACGCATCGTCATCCCGGCCGCGCTGCCGCGGATCTGGGACGCGCTCCGCGTCACGCTCGGGTGGGCGTGGACCTGGCTTGTCGTCGCGGAGCTCGTGGCCGCGTCGAGCGGCATGGGGTTCCGGATCACTGTGGCGCAGCGTTTCTTCGAGACCGACCTGATCATTGGCTACGTGTTCGTGCTGGGCATGCTCGGACTGATCCTCGACCAGTTGATGCGCGCCGCCGGGCGTCGCATGTTCGCTTACCAGGAGGGACGCGCGTGAGCGCCTCGCAGACGCCGCCGCGGATCCGCGTGGCCGGCCTGACAAAAACGTTCGGCGAGGTGACCGCGCTGGCCGGGGTCGACCTGGAGGTCGGCGAGAACGAGTTTGTGTCGATCGTGGGAGCCTCAGGCTGCGGTAAGTCGACGCTGCTGTCGCTCATCGCGGGACTCGAGGATCCGAGCTCAGGCACACTCGAGGCCGCGGGGGTCCCGATCACGGGTCCCGGGCGCGACCGTGGTGTGGTGTTCCAACAGGCGACGCTCATGCCGTGGCTGACAGTGCAGCAGAACGTGGAGTTTGCGCTCCGTGGCGAACCCGGTCTCTCTCGCCTTGACCGCGCAGACCGCGCGCGCGAGTTCATCGGTCTCGTGGGGCTTGCCGGTTTCGAACGGGCACATCCGGCGCAGCTCTCCGGAGGCATGCAGCAGCGCGCCGCGCTTGCCCGCTCGCTGAGCTACGGTCCGGACGTGTTGCTGATGGACGAGCCGTTTGGTGCACTGGACGCGCTGACGCGGCGGACGATGCAAGAGCTGTTGCTTGACGTCTGGGAGCAGCACCGGCTCACCGTGCTCCTCGTCACACACGACATCGACGAGGCCGTGGTGACAAGCGACCGAGTCGTGGTGATGAGCCCGCGCCCGGGACGGGTGCAGCGCATCGTGGACGTGCCCATTGCCCGGCCACGCACACTCGCCTCGGAGCGCACCCCCGAGTTCCGCGAGCTGAGCGACGAGATCCTCGCTCTGATCCACGCGGGCAGCCCCGCAGAGTAAGCTTTCGGCAATGAGACCCTTGGTGACGGCGGTAATTGCGGCGATCGAGGCGGCAGCTGCTGCGGCGGTGGGTATTGCCGCCGTGATCGTCCCCGCACTGGTGTTGTGGGCCGTCACGTTCTCGCTGGCCGCGGAGCCCGCGACGGTGTTCGGGGGTGCCGCAGCTACCTGGGCGCTTGCCCATTTCGCCCCGCTCACCCTTGTGCTGGCCCCCGAGATGGCGCTCTCGCTCGGGATGCCCCCGGCCGAGCTCACGTTTGGCCTCAGTCTCGCTCCGCTCGGGGTGACGCTCATCACGGTCCTGCTTGCGGTGCGATCTGGTTCGCGGTTGAGCGCGCGCGGGGGTGCCGGCGGTGCCGGCGTGCTCGGCGGTGCGCTCGGCTTCGGCGGTGCCGCGCTGATCATCGCGCAGCTCGCAGCGCCGTTTCTCACGTGGCCTGTCGGACAGACGGCTGCGGTCGCTGGCCTGGTCTACGGTATTCCGGCTGGCCTCGCGTTCCTGGTGGGCGCGGCGCGGGAGGACCACCCGTGGTGGCGTGCAAGCGTTCGTGCGGTGCAGCGCCGAGTCGAGCAGTGGGGGTGGCCCGGATCGGCCGCGCTTCCCGTGCGCTCCGCCGAGGTATTCCGGCTGACCGGGGCAACGCTTGCGGCGCTGATCGGGCTGGCGGCCGTGGCGGTGACGGTGGCGTTGATCGCCGGCTACAGCGGGATCGTAGCCCTGACCCAGCACCTGCAGCTGGATCCGCTTGGCTCGGCGCTATTGTTCCTCGTCCAGCTCGCACTGCTTCCCATCGCACTGCTCTGGGGGATGGCGTGGCTGATCGGCCCCGGGTTCGCGGTGGGATCAGGGAGTTCGGTGACCCCGTTCGAAACGCTGCTGGGGCCGATGCCCGCGCTCCCGATCTTCGGCGCGATCCCGCAGGGCTGGGATGCCTTGGGCGGCCTCGCGCCGACTCTCGTGGTGCTGACCGGGGTGGGTGTTGCGATCGTGCTGGGGCGCCGTTCTGAGGTGCGCCGCGCGTCCTGGCCCGTGGCCCTGACGATCCCGGTGCTCGCCGCGGTCATGGTGGGGCTTGCGGTCGCCGGCCTGAGCGTGCTCGCAACCGGTGCGCTCGGCCCGGATCGGCTCGCGGAAGCGGGCCCGAGCCCGTGGGTTGTCGGCGGGTTCGCGGCCGCCGAATTGGGAGTGGGCTTGCTGCTGGGAACGGCGGCCGCGCGCATCGACGCGGGCCGCCTGCGGGCCGCAATCCCGGACGGTGTCCCTGACTCGCTCCGCGGGCTGATCGGGGGAGACCGCGCCGATGAGCAACTGACGGAGCCACTTGATGAGGCGCTTCGCGGTCTGCACCCCGAGGAGCGCACCGCGGCGTTCGCCGCCGAGGTGGACCTGGCTTTGGACCTCGCCCGTGCGCCCGAGCCGGAACCATACCCTGCCGAGGGTGTCGGAACTGAGGATTTCGAAACTGAGGATTTCGAAACTGAGGATTTCGAAACTGAGGATTTCGAAACTGAGGATTTCGAAACTGAGGATTTCGAAACTGAGGATTTCGAAACTGAGGATTTCGAAACCCAGGTTCGAGACACCGAAGCTCTCGAAGCCCAGGATTTCGAGCCCGAAGCTCTCGAAGCCGCAGGCGTTGACGCCACCGATGTTAACGCCGACGAAGCTGACGCCGCCGAAGCTGATGCTGCGGAGCTCGACGCCGCGGCCTCCGAAACGGAAGCGTTGCGAGCCTACGAGTGGAACGACACTGTCGATCTGACCCCGGATGCACCGCAGGAGCGCTCGGGTTGGCGCTGGCCGCGCCCCGGACGCTAGGGTAGAGGCGCAATCCACGGGAGTCCCGGCGCGCGGGGCTGAGAGGGAGCACGCGTGCTCTGACCGTTCAACCTGATCTGGTTCATACCAGCGGAGGAAGGGACTCTTCAATGACGCACGCAATTTCTCGGCCCGCCACACGATTCACCCGGATGGCTGCGCTGCCGGCGCTCACCGTCGCTGCCGCGCTGACTCTCGCCGGCTGCACCGCGGGCCCCGCTGGGGAAGGCGACGGCTCGAACGCCGACACACAATCCGTGACCCTCGTGGTGCACGATTCGTTCCCGAACGAGGAATTCGCCGCGGCGGCGAGCACGGCAACCGGGCTCGACGTCACGGTGATTTCGGCGGGAGACGGGGGCGAACTCACGAACAAGCTTGTGCTGACGAAGGGGGCACCTATTGCAGATGCGTTCTTCGGTGTGGACACGATTTTCGCCTCTCGTCTCGTCGATAACGAGGTTGTCGAGCCATACCGCACTGACGGGCTCTCCGAGGGGTTTGCCTCCCTTGCAATCTTCCCGGGCCAGGGCGACGGACCCAGCGTGCAGGATCCGACCCAGGCGTTCGCCCTGACCCCAGTGGATCAGGGTGCCACCTGCATCAATATCGACCCGGCATGGTTTGCGGACAACGGAATCGCGGAGCCGAACAGCTACGAGGACCTGACGAAACCCGAGTACCGCGACCTGACCGTGCTGCTTGATCCGACGGCCTCCTCGACCGGGGCCTCCTTCCTTGTCGGCACCGTCGCAAAGTTTGGCGAGGATGGCTTCGCGGACTACTGGAAGCAGCTCATGGATAACGGGGCCCGCATCGAGCAGGGCTGGAGCGACGCCTATAACGGGCAGTTCACGCAGGGAGGTGGCGACGGCACCAAACCGATCGTCGTGTCCTACGGTTCCTCGCCCGCCTTCACCGTGACCGAGGATGGAAGCGCGACGACAACAAAGGCCCTGCTCGACACGTGCTCGAATCAGGTCGAGTACGCGGGGCTCCTTGCCGGGGCCGAGAATCCCGAGGGTGCCAAGGCTGTGCTTGATTTCCTCGTGTCGAACGAGTTCCAGGCCACGATCGCGGACACGATGTACATGTACCCCGTCGATAGTGAGGTGGCGTTGCCCGAGGCTTGGGAGCGCTTCGCGCCGCTCCCCACGGACGATCAGCTCAATCACCTGTCGAGTGGCGAGATCGAGGCGGGTCGTGAGGGCTGGCTGAAGACCCTGGGTGAGCAGATCGGTCTCTAGCGTGCGCGGTGCGGTGCGCGGCGGTGGGGCCTGGGCGGTTGCCGCCTGGACCCTTGCCGTTGCGTTGCCGCTCGCATTCCTCAGCCTGTTTTTCCTGTGGCCGGTGTTGTCGCTCGTGGCCACGGGCTTTAGTGCGGAGGGCCGGCTCGATCTGAGCGGGATCCCGGAAGTGTTCGGGGCACCGCGAACCTGGCGGGTGATCGGTCAGACGCTCGCGCAGGCGAGTCTCGCCACGCTCCTCTCCCTTGCGCTCGGGGTTCCGGCAGCGTACGTGCTGTACCGGCTCGAGTTTCGCGGGCGCGCCCTGCTGCAGGGTCTCATGACGGTGCCGTTTGTCCTTCCCACCGTGGTTGTGGGCGTGGCGTTCTCGGCCCTGCTGGGCCCGGGTGGACCGCTGGAGTTTCTGGGGCTCGAACGGAGCCTCGTCACGATCGTTGCGGCCCTCGCGTTTTTCAACGTGACGGTGGTCGCCCGCACGGTGGGGAGTTTCTGGGCCAGGCTCGATGAGAGCGGCAACCATGCGGCGCAGGTGCTGGGGGCGAGCCCCGTCCGCGCCTGGTGCACGGTGACGTTCCCGGCACTCTCACCCGCGCTCGCGTCCGCTGCGGCGCTCGTGTTTCTGTTCTGCTCCACATCGTTCGGAATTGTCCTGATCCTCGGTGGTCGCGAGTACGCGAACGTCGAGACCGAGATCTACCGAATGACCGTGCAGTTCCTGGACCTGCGCGGGGCCGCAGTGCTGTCGGTCGCGCAGTTTGTGCTCGTGGGAGCCGTACTTCTTGTGTCTGCGCGGCTGCGCGCGGCCGGGGAGCGGGCAGTGCAGCTGCGCCCGGAGGGAATCCGGAACCGCCGCGTGCAATGGCGCGACATCCCGCTGCTGTTCGTGTTCGGGGCCACCGTGGCGCTGCTCCACCTGGCCCCGATCATTACCCTCGTCGCGCGTTCCCTCCGCTCAGCCACGGGGGAGTGGACGATCGCGAACTATCAGGCGCTCGTGCACCCTCCGCCCGAGTTTCCGCTGACGGGTTCCGTGCTGCAGGCAATCTGGTTGTCGTGCCGGATCGCCGCCGTTGCCGCGCTCATTGCGATGGTGCTGGGGATCCTGATCGCGTTCGTTCTCTCGCGCCGTCCTGCATCCCGGATTGCGCGGCGTGGGCAGAGCCTGTTCGACGCGGTTGTTATGTTGCCGCTGGGCGTGTCGGCGGTCACCCTCGGGTTTGGGCTGCTCCTCACCATGCATCGCCCGCTCGGGATCGGCCTGGACCTGCGGACTTCAACAGTGCTGATCCCCATCGCACAAGCGCTTGTGGCGCTCCCGCTGGTGGTGCGGGTGCTCCTGCCCGTGTTGCGCGGGATCGATCCCACCCTGCGATTCGCCGCGACGATTCTCGGCGCGAGCGGGGGAACTGTGCTGCGGACAATCGATCTTCCGCTGCTTGGTCGCTCAGTCGGACTTGCGCTCGGCTTCGCGTTTGCGGCCTCGCTTGGCGAGTTTGGCGCGACATCGTTCCTCGTCCGGCCAGGCGAGCAAACGTTGCCCGTGGCTATCGCTGAGCTGATCGGGCACCAAGCTCCCGGCGCCTACGGTGCCGGACTCGCGGGCGCGGCCACCCTCGGCGTAGTGACCGCCGCCGCTATGCTCGGATTCGAGCGGCTACGTGCGGGCGGCTCGGTTCGCGTCTCAGGCCAACGAGGTGCCGGGGACGGATCGAAGGGGGAGTGGTAAATGAGCGTGCACGAACTCGATGCCATCGTAATTGACGGGCGGTCCGGATCCGGGAAGACGTCCCTGGCGGACCGCCTTGCTGCGCGTCTGCGCAGTGCCGGACACGACGCGCAGATCCTGCGTGTTGAAGACCTGTACCCCGGGTGGGACGGCCTCGCGGAAGGATCCCGATCCGTTGCTGACGCGCTCAAATCCGGGCGCTATCGCCGCTACGACTGGGAAATGGGCGAGTTCTCGGAGCACGTCGATATCGCCCCTGACACGACCCTCATTGTCGAGGGGTGCGGGGCCGTCACCGAGGAGAACCTCGCAGCGGTGCACGAGTGGTCTCGTGAGCACGGGCCACGCGCCTCGCGCGGGACACCCCATACTCCTGACGCCGTGTGGAGCGTGTGGCTTGATCTCCCGGAAGACGAACGGCGGGCGCGCGCCCTGGAACGGGATGGGGACACCTTCGCTCCGCACTGGGACCGGTGGGCTGCGCAGGAAGAGGCACACTTCGCCGAGCATGAGCCGTGGGAACTCGCCCACGAGACACTGCGCGGCTGATCGCGATCTCTGAGTCGCGCGGATGGCGGAGCCGCGGCACCCGGCAGTCCGAAGCCCGGGTACACTGGAGTCGTGCTGAAACTCGCAGTTCTGATCTCCGGCGGCGGCAGTAATCTCAAGGCGTTGCTTGACGCTGCGGCGAACCCGGAGTTCCCCGCTGAGATCGTGTGCGTCGGATCCGACACCGACGCTCCCGGACTTGCGTATGCGAGCGAGGCAGGCATCCCGACCTTCGTGGTCCGCCCCGCAGATTACGACTCGCGCGAGGAATGGGGGCAGGTCCTTGCCGCTGCGATCCAGGAACACGGGGTCGGGACCGGACCGCACCCGGGCCTCGTGGTGTCCGCAGGCTTGATGCGGATCCTGCCCGGCGGGTTTGTGCGCTGGTTCTCACCGCATCTCATCAACACCCATCCGGCACTGCTGCCCGCGTTCCCCGGGGCGCACGCCGTCCGGGATGCGCTGGCCGCTGGCGTGACCGAAACTGGCGTCACCGTGCACGTGATCGACGAGGGCGTCGATACGGGGCCGGTGCTGCGGCAGGTTGCGGTGTCCGTGCTCCCGGGCGACTCGGAGGACGCACTCCACGAGCGGATCAAGCGCGAGGAGCGCCCCTTGCTCGTGGAAACCGTGCGCGAGATCGCCACGGGCACGCTCGACCTTGCCGCCGCGGCGGCAGCCCGCCCCTAACGACCACCCACCACACCACCCCAAGGAGCACGATGGCAGTCCAGAGCCACGACCCCAGCCTCTACGAGCATCGCGACCAGGTCCCGGTCCGGCGTGCACTCATCTCTGTGAGTGACAAGACCCGGCTGCTCGACCTCGCGAGCGCGCTCGCTGCGGCGGGGGTGGAGATCGTATCGACCGGTTCCACCGCGTCGACGATCCGTGAGGCGGGACACGCCGTCACCGATGTGGCCGAGGTCACCGGATTCGCTGAGGCACTCGATGGTCGCGTGAAGACGCTGCACCCCGCTGTGCACTCCGGTCTGCTCGCCGATCTTCGGCTCGCCGACCACCGTGCCCAGCTGGAGCAGCTCGGCTTCGCGCCCTTCGAGCTTGTTGTGGTCAACCTGTACCCGTTCGAGGAGACCGTCGCGTCCGGCAAGCCCGCTGCAGACGTGATCGAGAACGTGGACATCGGAGGGCCCGCGATGGTCCGCGCCACCGCGAAGAACCACGCGAACGCCGCAATCGTTGTCTCGCCCGCGCGCTACGACGAGGTGATCTCGGCAGTGCAGGCCGGTGGCACCACGCTCGAGCTGCGCCGCTCGCTTGCCACCGAGGCGTTTGTGCACACCGCACAGTATGATGCCGCCGTCGCGAACTGGTTCCTGGACCAGGAGGATCTGGGCTGGGGTGCCGCTCCGGTGCTGCCGGAGGCCGAGGACACCGGCGACGAGATCGACAGCATCTTTGCCGAAACTGACGGCTACGTTGGCTACGAGGTGTTCGGGCTGCGCGAGGCTGTACTGCGCTACGGCGAAAACAGCCACCAGCGCGCGGCGTTGTTCACCGAGAACGAGGGGGCGGGGATCGCACAGGCGAGCCAGCTCCACGGCAAAGAAATGTCGTACAACAACTACGTGGACGCGGATGCCGCGCTGCGGGCCGCGTACGACCACGAGCGCCCCGCCGTCGCGATCATCAAGCACGCAAACCCCTGTGGCGTTGCCGTAGCACCCGAGGGTGCCGCGGATCCCATTGCTGCCGCGCACAAGCTCGCACACGCCTGCGATCCGGTGTCTGCGTTTGGCGGCGTGATCGCCGCAAACCGCACCGTCACCCAGGAGATGGCCGAGACTGTCGCCGACATCTTCACTGAGGTCGTCGTGGCACCCGGCTTCGAGCCGGAGGCACTCGCGATCCTCAGCCAGAAGAAGAACATCCGTCTGCTCGTCCTGCCCAACGACTTCGAGCCGAACCCTGTCGAAATGCGCCAAGTTTCGGGCGGTTTCCTGCTCCAGGACGCCGACCGCCACTTTGCGGCAGCGAGCGACTGGGAGCTCGCGACGGGCACCCCGGTGGATGCCGAGACGCTTGCCGAACTTGAGTTCGCGTGGCGCGCGTGCCGCGCGGTGAAGTCGAACGGCATCATTCTGACACACGGCGGCGCATCCGTCGGCGTGGGCATGGGTCAGGTGAACCGCGTTGATTCGTGCCGCCTTGCGGTGGAACGTGCCGGCGACCGCGCCGCAGGATCCGTGGCCGCGTCCGACGCCTTCTTCCCCTTTGCGGACGGCCTGCAGGTGCTCTTGGACGCCGGCGTGCGCGCGGTTGTGCAGCCGGGTGGTTCCGTGCGCGATGCCGAGGTCATCGCGGCGGCAGAGGCCGCCGGAGTGGCGATGTACTTCACGGGAGAACGTCACTTCTTCCACTAATCGTTCGCGGGCCCGAGCCCGCGCCGTCCCGCACACCCGTGTCGGGAGACTCACTCGCAGGGATGGAAAGGGAACACTGTCATGGAAATTGTGAAGGGCATCCTCGTGGTGCTGCACCTCGTCGGATTCGGCGCGGTCTTCGGCAGCACACTGGCGCAGTTGTCGCTCGTGAGGGAAGCGCGTGCGCGCATTACGCCGGGCATCCTGCACGGAGCGAATCTGCTGTTCGTCACCGGACTGCTGATCGTTGGATCGATCTACATGATGGGCGGCTCGCCGAACAACATGAAGATCGGTGTCAAGACGCTCGTGCTCATCGTGCTGATCGTCGTGATCCTTATGAATCGCAAGAAGGACAACGTGCCGGCCGGGGTGCTCGGCGCGATCGCCGGATTGTCACTTGTCAACGTCGCGCTGGCGGTGCTCTGGCACTAGGGCCAAATACAAACGGGGCGCGGGATCATGTGATCCCGCGCCCCGCTTGTATGTTCCGGGTTACTTCGCCCGCTCGAGTGTTCCAATCTCATCACCGGACTCGTTCCGCACGCTCAGGGTGTCACCCTGCACGGTTCCCGTGTGCGCCTGCGCCAGCCAGGTGTCGACGTCCTCGCAGAACATCATCGTCGAGTGCATGACTCCGAAATCGATGGTGCCATTCTCGAGCGTGTAGGAGCCGCCGATCACGTTGCAGCCGTCGCTCCCGCTGTAGTCGCCACTCGTGCCGTCGGCAACGGCGGTGAATGTGAGCGAGGGCTCGCCCCGGGTCTCGAGCGTGCCCCACGCCCCATCGACTGCCCCGGAGGCACCTGGGTTCGCGCAGGAGGCAAGGAGCAGGGCAGCAACGGTCGCGGTAAGCGCGCCGGCGATTCGCAAGATCGGAGTCTTCATACTCTCATCGTAGGACGAGAGCGGGCCGCCGCGGGTGAGAAATTCCCGCGGCGGCCCGCTCTCGTTGTCTATCTGGTGGCTAGCGCCAGCGTGCGCCCCAGTTTTTTGATTCGCCCGCGGGGGCGATGGTCTGCGGCACGCCGGCGGGGTTGAGGTCGCGGAGCGCATCGGGGAGGAACGCGTCGGGCGCGTTTTGGTAGGCGACGGGACGCATGAAGCGGCTGATCGCGGCGGTGCCGACAGAGGTGCTCGTGTCGTTGGTTGTGGCGGGCCAGGGGCCGCCGTGCTGCTGTGCCGGGGTGACGGCAACGCCGGTGGACCAGCCGTTGAAGAGGACACGTCCGACCTGCTGACTCAGCGCGGCAACAAGCGCGCGGAGCTCGGCAACGTTTGCCGTTTCGCCGGTGGCTTCCTCGGCGCTCAGGTGGATCGTGCCTGTCAAGTTGCCCTCGTAGAACTCGGGCATGAGCGCGGCGAGGTCCTCGCCCGCGGGGGTCTCCACAAGGATGGAAAGAGGGCCGAATGCCTCCTCGACGAGGGCCTCGGCGCTTGTGCGGAAGTCAGCGAGGCTGACGCTGACAACGGTCGGGGTGGCCCAGCCGTGGCCAGCCTCATCGAAGCGGATCCCGCCGGGCAGCACGGCGGTGACGCCGGGGGCGTTCATGATCTCGGTGCGGCGCTCGTCGAAACTGCGGGCGATGCGGGGGTCGAGCAGGCGGTGTTCGGGCAGCTCGCCCGCGGCGTCCTGAAGTGCGGCCGCGAGTCCGGTGCCGGCCGGAACAAACACAAAGCCTGGCTTGGTGCAGAGCTGGCCGGCCGAGCCGGAAACGCTCGTGAGGAAGCCGGTGGCGATCTCTTCCGCGCGCTCGGCGATAGCGTCAGCGGTGATGAACACGGGGTTCACGCTGCCGAGCTCGCCGTAGAACGGGATGGGAGCGGGGCGGCTTGCCGCGATGTCGGCGAGCAGGCGGCCCACGGCGATCGAACCGGTGAACGCGCCTGCTTTGATGCGTGCGTCTTTGAGGACGGCGACGCCGGCCTCGCGGCCGTGGATGAGCTGGAACGTGCCCTCGGGCATGCCCGCTGCCGCGAGGGCCTCGGTCGCGACGGCTGCGGTGGCGTCGGAAAGCTCAGGGTGCCCCGAGTGCGCTTTCACAATAAGGGGGCAGCCCGCGGCGAGGATTGCCGCGGAATCGCCGCCCATAACGGAAAACGCGAACGGGAAGTTCGAGGCGGAGAAGTTGATGACGGGGCCGACCGGGAGGTGGGTGCGGCGGATGTCGGGGCGCACGCCGAGCGCGAAGTCGGGGTCGGCGTGGTCGATGCGGGCGTCGAGGTAACCGCCGTCCACGAGGGTGTCCGCGAACAGGCGCAATTGCACGGCGGTGCGGGTGACCTCTCCGGTGAGACGCACCTCGGTGAGCCCGGTTTCGCGCATGCCGATGGCGACAAGGGCGGGCTTGTGTGCTTCGAGCGCATCCGCGACGGCGACGATTGCGCGGGCGCGGTGTTCGGGGGTGGTGGCGGCGAACGCCGGGGCCGCGGCGGCAGCGCTCGCGACGACGGCCTCAAGTTCGGGGGAGAGGATCTCGGTCATGGTGTCCTTCACAGGTCAAGAAGCGGGGTGCTCTGCCGGTTCGGTGAAATCCTCCGCAGCCGAGTGCGGGGCCGAACAGCGTGGCTGAGCGTTAGTCTGCCACGCGATCCGGCCCCGCCGCCGTGTGCACTCTGACCAGTCCCGCCGGCGCGGGCTGTGCGGGAGCGCAGTGGCGGGAGCTACGCCGTTTTCGGCTGCTGTTGGGTAATGCAGTGGATTCCGCCGCCACGGGCGAAGAGCGGCCGGGCGTCGATCCCGATCACTGTGCGGCCTGGGTACACCTCGCGCAGGATCGCAAGTGCCCGCTCGTCTGCGGGGTCGTCGAACGCGCACGCAAGCACTGCGCCATTGATGACAACGTGGTTGATGTAGCTGTAGTCGACGAAGCCTTCGGCGTCGCGCAGCGCCGCGGGTGCGGGCATGTCGATGATCTCGAAGTGTGCGGAGGTATCCGTGCGGTACTGCTCGGCAACGCGACGGTTGGTCCGCGCGATCTCGTGGTCCGGATGTGACGTGGCGTTCTGCTGGTGCATCAGCAGTACGTCGGGAGTGGTAAACGCGGCCAAGATGTCTGAGTGGCCGCGGGTGCCAAACGTCTCGTGGTCGCGCGTCAGGCCACGCGGCAGCCACAGGAAGCTCTCCGCGCCGATGGTGCGCTGCAGCTCAGCCTCGACCTGTTCCTGGCTCCAGCCCGGATTGCGGCCCGGATCGAGCTGCACGGTTTTTGTCACCACAACGCGACCCGTGCCGTCGACCTGGATGCCGCCGCCCTCGTTGGTCATCTGGGAATCGATGAGTTCGGCCCCGGCCGCCTCGGCGACGATGCGGCCGATGTGCTGGTCATGCTCCCAGCTCGCCCAGTCCTGTCCACCCCAGCCGTTGAACACGTAGTTCACCGCGCCCAGTCGACCGTCATCGCCGATCACGAAGCTCGGGCCGATGTCACGCATCCACGCGTCATCCAGCGGGGCGACGATGCGGTCGATCTGGCCGGCGAGGTACCGTGCCGCGACGGCCTCGTCGCCCGGGTTCACCACGACGGTGACGGCCTCGTGCTCGCTCGCGGCGTTCGCGACGGCGGCCCAGGTGCTGCGCGCCTCTTCGACCTCCGCCTCGGTTTCGCCCAGCGTGTAGCCGCTTGTGGGCCAGGCCAGCCAGAGGCGTTCCTGCTCGTGTCCTTCGATTGGCATGCGCCAGGTTGTCATCGGGGGCTCCTTCGGGAAGGGTCGGGGGCCACTGCCGCCAATGTTACTGGGTGAGTGACCAATAAGGAAGCGCGGCTAAGCTGTGGGGATGCACACAGGAGTGAAAGCCGCAGTCCAGCTCTATATCGACGGATGCGCGGCGGCGGATCCCAGCAGAGTCGCTGACGCCTTTGATGCGGGGGCGGTGATGTGGGGATACCTGGGAAGCGAATACGTCACGATGACCGGTGCGGAATTCGCGACGCAGGTTGTCGGGACGGCCGTGCCCGCAGGGCCGGAGTATCGCGCGGAGATTCAGCGCATTGAGGTGACGGGGAAAGTTGCCTCCGCGGTTCTCGTGGAATCCGGATTCCTCGGCGCAGACTTTCGCAATGAACTGGGGCTCGTCGAGCGCGACGGGCGCTGGCGGATCGTGAGCAAGGTGTTCACGACGCTCGCTGCGGAGTAATTCACGCGCTGTGCACGAATGACGTGCGCGAAAACCTTCACCGTATGTAGGATATGTGCGACCGGGTTCAGAGTGGACCCCGGAGCGATGGAGGTTGCAGTGACGCAGCATGTACGAGTGTCCGAGGTATTCGAGCGTATTCCCGCGGCGGGTCCGCTGGAGGCCCCGCTCGGTGTCTCGACGACGGGACCGACGAACACCTGGCTCGAAGAGTTTACGACGGATAGTGAGCGCGGGATCCACACGGGCTTCTGGCGCTGCGATCCCGGAGTATCCGAGTGGAACTTTGACGGAATGGGTGAGGTGATCCACGTCCTTGCCGGCCGGATGACCGTCACTGAGAACGGCGGAACACCGGTCGAGCTCGGCCCGGGCGACGTCGCCTCCTTCCCCGATGGATGGCGGGGGACGTGGGAGATTACGGAGGCGTTGGAGAAATTCTACGTGATGCTCTAGCGGGCAATCGTCGCAACCGGGGCCGGGTATCCAGTGTGGATCCCCGGCCCCGGTTGTGTCTGTGACTCGGGAATCGGTTCACAAATGGGTCTTATTCATGCATTGACAAATGAATTTTGTAGAAACGGCACGGAATTGACGCACTCTTTCTTCTAATGGCTTGCCGATAAAAACATCTAGATGTAGGTTGAATCTAGTTCTCGCTGGCGAGGACGCCCGAACCGTCGACGTACAAGGGAGTACTCAGCGACCATGTCACACGAAAATACAGTCCTCGAGCATGACGAGGATGCCGCGCACCTCGCGTCCCTCGGCTACTCATACGACACGACGTTCAAGCGGGAGATGAGCTTCTGGGGCAACGTGTCCCTCGGATTCACCTACCTCTCGCCCATCGCCGGCATCTACTCGATGTTCGCGATCTCCCTCGGCCAAGCCGGCCCGCCGATGGCTTGGGCGCTTGTCATCGCCCTCGTTGGCCAGTTCTTTGTGGCCCTCATCTTCGGTGAGGTCGTCTCGAACTATCCGGTCGCCGGCGGAGTGTATCCCTGGTCCCGGCGCCTCTGGGGGCGCAAGTGGGCGTGGATGAACGGCTGGATCTACGTTGTCGCCCTTGTCGGAACGATTGCCGCGGTCGCCTACGGTGCCGCGCCGTTCATTGCCTCGGTCTTCGGGACCGAGCTGGGCGCCGGGGGTACGGTGCTTGTCGCACTCGGCACCCTCGTGATCGCCACGATCCTGAACTTCTCAGGCACCAAGGTGCTCAGCCTCGCGGCGACCGTCGGCCTGATCGCAGAGATGATCGGGGCCGTGGTGATTAGCCTCTACCTTGTGCTCTTCCACCGACAGCACGACTTCTCGATCTTCTTCGACAATCAGGGCATCGGAAATGATGCTCCCGGCGGGTACCTCGGTGCCTTCGCCGCGGCCGCGCTCATCGGTATGTTCGCCTACTACGGCTTCGAAGCCAACGGTGACGTTGCGGAAGAAATCAAGGATCCGAGCCGTCGCGTTCCCAAGGCGATGCGCATGACGCTATACATCGGCGGTTTTGCCGCGAACCTGCTTGTATTCTCGCTCGTGCTGGCGGTGCCCGACTTCCAGGCCGTCGCGAGTGGTGAGGACGCCGATCCCATTGGTGCGATGCTGCACAACGCATTCGGCCCGATCTTCCCCGTCGTCATGTTTGTGATCGTCGTCGCATTCCTCTCCTGCATCACGAGCCTGCAGGCCGCCGCGAGCCGCCTCATCTACTCGATGGGCCGAGATGGCTTCCTCCCGGCGTCCCACTTCCTCGCAAAGTTCAATGAGCGTCGCCACGTGCCGCACAACGCGCTGCTCATGGCTGCGCTCTTCCCGGCGGCCGTCGTTGTGTTCTCGCTGCTGCTCGAGAATGCGCTCACTGCAATGGTGGGCTTTGGCACCGTCGGTATCTACATGGGCTTCCAGATGGTCGTGCTCGCCGCACTTCGAGCTCGGATCATGGGGTGGAAGCCCGCCGGGAAGTTCCGCCTTGGTGCCTGGGCCTACCCAGTGAACATCATTGCGCTCGTCTGGGGCGTCGCCGCTGTGGCGAACATCCTCTGGCCGCGCCCCACGGGTGGCGGCTGGGCGGAGGACTACCTGCTCATCATGACCACCGTCGGCGTCATTGCCGTCGGCTGGATCTACATGCTCGTATCCAAGGCGTACCAGCGCGGTGACGCGCCGGCCGCCGATGCGAGTGGCCCCATCAAGACCGTCCGCTAAGAAATCCCGACGCGGGAGCGCCCTCGGCCCGATCGGGCCGAGGGCGCTCCCGCGCCCGGGCACCTCAGAAAGGCTCTGCATATGTCAGATCTCGCTGTCGATCCCGCCCCGTTCCTCGCCACAGCGGGGGAGCGCGCGGATGGCCCGCTGATCCCGATGGTTGTCTCGTTGACGTTCCCCGGGATGGATCGGGGTGCGCATGACCTGCAAGATTCCTTCACGCGGATCGCCTTTGATGCGGTTCGTGCGGCGGGTGGTCGGCCACGCCTTGTGGATTCCGCGGATCCGGCGCGAGCCGAGCACGCCGCGCTGCTCGCGGAGGCCGACGGGATCGTGTTTCTGGGCGGGGGTGACGTTGCCGGTGCCTGCTACGGGTACGACGGGCAGCCGCCCGCGAACGAGTACGGGGTGGATCAGCGCGCCGACGAGTTTTGCCTTGCGGCGATCCAGGACAGCGTGGCGCGGGATCTTCCGACGCTCGCGATCTGTCGCGGCTCGCAGCTCCTCAGCGTCGCGTTCGGCGGCACGCTCATCCCCGACATCGAGAACTGGCAACTGCACCGTGGGCAGTCGCCGCTCTTCATTGACGAGGAGGTGCTGCTCGAACCGGGATCGGAGATCGCGCGGATCCTGGGGCGCACTGCAGTTACTGTCCGAAACGGGCACCATCAGGCCGTGGCGACCGTGGGGCCGGAGCTTCGCGTAAGCGCGCGTGCCCACGACGGGATCATCGAGGGGACTGAGCATCGCCTCGCGAGCTGGGTCGTCGGTGTGCAGTGGCATCCGGAGGAGCCCGCCGCGAACCCGGAGGATCGGGCGCGGATCTTTGGCGAGGTCGTGGCGCGAGCCAGGACGCGGGCCGCAGCGCGGTAACGCAACGCCGAAGGGGGCCTTGCCGGTGGATCCATCACCGGCAAGGCCCCCTTCGGCGTGACTCGACTACGCGGCTACGCTCGCGGCGTCCAGCACGCCGGGCAGCCACTCAAGCGCCACGTCGCTGCCGAGATCCCACGATGAGGCGTCGTGCCGCCCGTACTCACCAACGCGCACGGCGCCCTGCGCTGCGAAGCGGCGGTCGAGGTGTTCGCTGCCCTGGCTGTAGGTCTCTTCGTAGAACGTGTCGCCGAGCCCGAACACCGCGTAGCGTACGCCGCCCAAGGTGGGCGGCGCGGCATCGAAGGCCTCGATGAACGGCAGCGCCGTATTGGGCGGATCGCCTTCGCCGTGCGTGGAGCAGACGATCACCACAAAGCGCTCAGGAACAAGCCCGGCAGGGTCGAAATCCTGCAGGTCGAAGACCTCGACGTCGTCGTGGGTCTCGCGCAGCTTCGCGCCGAGATCCTCGGCGATCAGCTCTGAGTTGCCGGATTCTGTGCCGTAGAGAACCGTGAATTTCACAGGAGGATGTCCTTTCATGCCTGGGCCTGGGGGAGTGCCGCACCGCGAGCGATGGCGGCCATTTGGGTGTGGTCGGGGAGTTTTGTGCGGACGCGGCCGGGACGGGCTGTTGCGCACTCATGGGCGTCGAGGACCTGCCACTGCGCGAAACTGATGGCGCGGTCCTGAACCCTGGCAGGGAGCCCTCCGAAACCAAACTTTCCGGGATCGGTGGCGAGTGTCCCGTCCGAAAGGTCTGCGACGATCTCCTCGGCCACGGACTTGGCGCACGCTCGGTTCTCGGGGATCGCGCCGTTCGGGCCGCGCTTGGCCCAGCCCGTGCGATAGACGCCCGGGCGAATTCTGCCGGTGGGAGAGGCGGCCGGGAGCGCGGAGAGGTTCGCGGCGTCGCCGTTGCTTGCCAGCCCATCAAAGCCGATTGCGGTGATCACCGCGGTCGCCGGGATCAGTCGTGTGACACCACCGAGCTCGACCGTGACCCCGGTGACGCGGTCTGTGCCCTCAAAGCGCACGGGGACCGCCCCGAAGTGGAGCGTGACGTTCGGGCCGGGGTGTGCCGGCCGGTCCGGCGCGGTGAGCTCTGCGACCGCCGCGACCCGAGCGGTTGTGGTCCGATCCGCACCCTCAGGCAAGGTGAGTGCCGCGGCATCTGTTGTGTAGCGACCACGCTCCAGGCCCGCGAGTTCCTTGAACATCTGCGGGTCGCCCTTCGCGTGCGCGACGTCTGAGCGGCTGAGAATCGTGATGCGTTGCGCGGGATCCGCGAGATAGGGCGCGAGCGCCGTGTCGGCGACGTCGCTCTGCGCGTAGCCTTCCTTGTCTTTGACGAGGAAGCGCAGTACGTCGAGCGCGACGTTTCCGGCTCCGACGATGACAACGTCGGCGCCGAGCTCGGGGAGCGCTGCGGCCGTATCGGGGTGTGCGTTCAACACGCGCGTGAGCGCGCCCGCGCCCACGACCCCGGGAAGTGTGCCACCGGGAACCGTGAGCGCCCGGTCGGCGCTCAGTCCAGTGGCGAATACAACCGCGTCGAAGTGCTCCTGGAGCTCGGCGAGCGTGACGTCGGCACCGATCACGCCATCGGTGTCAATCGCGACATCGCCGGCAAAGCGAACGTTCGGCGCGGCGAAGAGCCGCTCGAACTGCCGGGTGATTGCCTTGGTGTGCTGGTGGTCGGCAGCGATTCCATAGCGGATCAGGCCGAACGGGGAAGGGAGCCTGTCAAACAGGGTGAGCTCGCACCCGGGCAACGAGCGCACGAGTGACTGCGCCAGATAGCAGCCGGCGGGGCCGCTGCCGATGATGGCGATGCGGGGGGTCGGGAGGGACGGCATCACAGCTCCTTCGCGTGATCGGTTCGGCCCGAATCTCGCCGCGCTGCGAGACCGGTTGCCGCAAGTGTATCGATAAACATTGCACTTGTGAATGTTTTAATCACATTGCACAACTTTGTGTCGAGAGATCCTTTGATGCACTTGCAAAATAAAACATTCATCGATAACTTATTTTCAACCGGTCGTCCACGGCAACAGCGTTGGATGACGTTCGACGAAGGAGTACGAATGCCCGGAATCTTGGTGGATACGGATCTGCCATACCTCGATATCGCGTCGCCCGAGTTTGCGATGAACTCTGAGGCAGTGCGGGACGCCCGCTCCCGCAGCTGGGTTGCCCGCACGAACTATGGCTTTGGCGTGCTGCGCTACCGCGAGGTGACGGAGCTACTCAAGCACCCGAGCCTCAACCAGGGCAGCGCCAAGTGGCCCGAACTCAACGGTGTGCATTCCGGCCTGTTTCACGAGTGGTGGTCGAAGAACTTGCTGGTCCTCGAGGGCGACGAGCATCACCGGATCCGACGCCTGCTCAATCCGGCATTCTCCCCGACTCAAGCGCGCCGCCTCGAACCCGAGTTCGCTCAGATCGCGACGGAGCTCATCGACGAGATGGTTGCGCTCCAGGCAAGCGGTGCCGAGGTCGACTTTGTCGCCGCGTTTGCCGAGCCGTTCGCGACGCGCGCGCTGTGCGCCATGCTCGGCCTCTCCCACGAACACTGGCCCTTTATCGCCGACCGCGCCAACACCGTCGGCTACGCGCTCGCGGTCTCGATCAAGGACGACATCGAGCGAATCGACGTCGCCGTTCAGGAGCTGTACGACTTCGTTGAGCAGTTGATCACCGAGCGGCGGGCCAACCCCGGGCAGGACGTTGTTTCGCGACTCGTGCAGTTTTCTGCGGACGGCGACAAGCTCAGCGACGCGGAGCTGCGGAACGCCCTCGTGCTGATGCTGTTTGGCGGTATGGACACAACCAGGAATCAGATCGGCCTGATCTTGCAGACGTTCATGCGCAATCCGGAGCAGTGGGAGAAGCTCGCCGATCGCCCCGAAGAACTGGCGAAGCCGGCGCTCGAAGAGGGCCTGCGGGTCAACCCGACAACGCGCTGGGTCACCCGGGAGGCCAACGAGGACTTCGAATACGAGGGCCTGCAGATCGCGAAGGGCACCACCGTGCACCTCTTCACGATGTCGAGTGGGACTGACCCCGAGGCGTTCCCGAATCCCGAGATCGACATTGACGCAGAGGATCGCAAGCCCCACCAGACCTTTGGTGGGGGTGTGCACCACTGCCTGGGCCACTACATCGCCCGAGCTGACATGGGAATCGCGCTGCCGATGCTTGCGCAGCGCATTGCCGAGGTTGCGTGCCCCGGCGGCGATGAGTGGCTCCCGGACTCGGGCAACCACGGCCCCGTCAAACTTCCCATCACCTTCACGGTGCGCTAACCCGCATCACCCCTTTTGGGCCACCGCCTCGGCGGCCCCGGGCAGTGCTGCCCGAACAGAGACCTTCCAACGATGAAAGGACCCACATGTCTGACCTCAAGACCGGCGGGAGCTTTGGTGCCGCGCTGCGCGAGATCCTGAGCGACACCACCGCGTTTGCCCGCCACCAGGAGGCAAACCTCCGCCCCGAGACGCTCGCGGTACTCGGCGAACGCATCCGGGAAACCGGCGTGAAGTACATCTACTACATGATCCCGACGCTCGGAAGCCGCACCGTGGCGAAGGTTGTGCCCGCCGAACACTACGAGCGCATGCTCCGAAAGGGGATCGCCTTCCACCGCACCGCGCTCACAGATCTCCAAACGAGCCGCGAGGGCGAGCTTATCGGCGGCGGCGTGGACGCCCACGAGTTCTGGGGACTCCCCGAACCCGAGACGTTCCAGGTGCTGCCCTGGGATCCCGAGGTAGGACGCATGTTCTGCACGGCCTATGATCCGCCGCAGCTCGGCGAGGGATCGGGCTGCCTGATCCCACTCGACACCCGCGCTCTGTTCCGGGCCGCACACCGCTCCTTCACTGAGCGCACCGGGCTGGAACTGCGCAGTGGACTCGAACCCGAGATGACGTGGACCGGGCCCGGCATGGAAGTCTCCTGTAAGGATGACCAGAGCCCCGCCTACCAGGTCGAAAACCTCGAGAAGATGCGGCCCGTGTTTAAGAAGGTCATCAGTTACGCACAAGCGATGGACTTCGCCATGATCCAGGGCGACTACGAGGACGACGGCCAACTCGAACTGAACTGGGACTTCGACCGAGCGGAGCTCACCGCCGAGCGGATGACAACCTACAGGCAGATCTGCAAACAGGCCGCTCGCGAGCTCGGGCTGCACGCGAGCTTCATGGCAAAGCCGTATAACGGCAAGATGGGCAACGGGTGCCATCACAATCTCAGCCTCTGGCGCGACGGCGAAAACATTATTGAGGACGGCCGCGTCGAGCTGCACGTGACGGAAACCGCACGCCACGCCATCAGTGGCATGCTGCGCCACACCCCGGGTTCGATGCTCGTCATGGGGTCCACTGTGAACTCCTATAAGCGGTACTGGGATGCCGGCCAGTTCGCTCCCTCCGGGGCCGACTGGGGGCTCGATACGCGTGGCGTGGCGCTCCGGATCTCCGCGAACGGGCGGATGGAATACCGCCTGCCCGATGCGAGCGTGAACCCGCACCTGTCCCACCTCTACCTCCTTGCCGCGATCGAGCGGGGCCTGGAGACGAAGCTTGACCCGGGCGATCCGGGCACGCCGAGCGCGGCACTCGCGGACGTTGTTGTCCCGAACACCCTCGGCAGCGCTATCGAAGCGTTCGAGGCCGACGAGTACCTCATGGCCGCGATGCCCGAGGAGCTCACACGCATCTTCCTGCAACTCAAGCGGGACGAATGGGCGCGCTACTGCGGCCAGATTTCACAGTGGGAATTCGATCAGTACTGGGAGGCAATTCCGTGACCACCACCACGCCCCGCACGCTCCGACTCGCGTGCATCGATTCAGAAGCCCTGCCGCTCTTTTCGAAGAGCCCCGACGGGATCACCCGCGGTGGCTATGAGCCCGAGGCCGCGGCCCTCGTCGCCGAACGCCTCGGTGCCACGATCGAGTGGGTCATGCTCCCCTGGGAAGACATGATCCCCGCCGTGCGCCGTGGCGACGCCGACGCGGTGTGGTGCGGTCAGGGGATGACCGAGGAGCGCGCAGCGCTTGTCGACTTCACCCAGCCCTACGCCGTATTTAACGAGACACTGATTGTGCGCGCAGACGATCCGGCGCGTGCCGCGTCGGACCTCGCCGGATACAAGATCGGTGCCATCGCGAACTCCACGAACATGAAGCTCGCGGAGACCTTCCCCGGCGTCGAACTTGTGAGCTTCGGTGCGAGCGACGACGTGTTCCGAGACATGATTGAGGCGACCCGTTCCGGCGAAGTCGACGGCTTTGTCGACGACGACGTCGTGATGATTCCGCTGGGACAGGAAGACCCCGACTTCGTCGAAGCGTTCACCGTGCTCACCGGGAATCGCTGGGGGATCGGTGTTGCGCCCGGCAATGACGCGCTGCGCGCAGAGATCAACGCCGCGCTCACCGCGGTCGTAAAAGATGGCTCCCTCGAACGTGTGTGGACGCGGTGGATGCCGCTGCTTCCGTTCCCGCTGAAGCCTCAGGCGTAGCCATGGGTGCACCGCGCATTGGCGTTGCCGGGATGTTGTCGAATCAGATCCACGGGCTCCGCTTCGACGGCTCTGTGGTGGCGTCAGCGGTGCTCCGCTCCGTGGTCCGCGCCGGCGGCGAGCCCCTCACGCTGTTCGCGGAGGGGCCGTCGCCCGCTGACGAGCGGTTGCGGGGCATCGACGGACTTCTGCTCCCCGGGGGGTTTGACATCGATCCTGCCCGGTACGGTCAGGACGCGCTGCCCACCACTGTGACTGCGGACTTCGCTGCGCAGGACCAGTTCGAGGCGGATCTGTTGGCGGCCGCGATCGACGCGGGGATTCCTGTCCTCGCGATCTGCCGCGGCTTCCAGCTGCTGAATGTCGAGCACGGCGGCACCATGGTGCAGGATCTCCCCGCCGACAGTGTGCACCGCAATAGCGTGCACCCCGTTGACCTCGCGCCGGACTCGGCGCTCGCCGCCGCGCTCGGGGTGACCTCGCTCGCGGTATCGTCCTACCATCACCAGGCCGTCGACGTGGTGGGCATCGGCCTGCGCGTGGTCGGCCGTGCCGCGGACGGTATCGTGGAGGCCCTCGAACACGAGCGTGCTGAGATGCTCGCCGTACAGTGGCATCCTGAGGATACGTCTGCAACGGACCCTACGCAGCAGGCCCTGTTTGATTGGCTTGTGGAGCGCGCTGCCGTGCGCGCCTCCCGAGAGGAAAGGACCGCCGCATGAGCGAGCAGGCACGCGTACTCGTGATCGAGCACCAGGGGAACGCGGGGATCGGGCACTTTGCGGATCGCATTGCCGCGCACGGTGTCACGTTGGAGACCGTGGGGCCAGATGCCGGTGCACCGCTTCCCGCGTCGCTGGACGGGTATGACGGACTGATTGTCCTGGGCGGCTCGATGGGGCCCACCGACGACAACGCGGCTCCGTGGCTGCCGGCGACCCGCGCGCTCCTGCGTGAGGGTGTCGCACGGGAACTGCCGACGCTTGGGATTTGTCTCGGCGCACAGCTTTTGGCTACCGCAACTGGGGGAGCGGTGCGGAACATGCCGGCCGGACCCGAGGTCGGGCTCACGAGTGTGGGTTTCGCGGCCCACGCCGCGGACGATCCGCTGTTTGGGGACCTCGCTGGAGATGCAGTGCCCACGGTGCAGTGGCACTGGCTGGAGGCCGCCGAGCTCCCCGCTCAGGCAGAAGTACTCGCCTCGAACGCGGCCTGCCGAAACCAGGCGTTCCGGGTGGGCCCCGCTGCCTGGGGTGTGCAGTTTCATCCGGAAGCGCTCACCGGTACTGCGGAAGACTGGGTCATCGAGGAGGGGGACGGGCTTGATGAGCTTGGCCTCTCCGGACCCGCGGTGGTGGCCGAGGTGCGCGAGGCGGAGCCGCGGCTGCGCGAGCTCTGGGGCGGCATCGCCGAGCGCTTCGCGTCGATCGTCCGGGACTAGGCACCCCCGCGCCACCGAAGGGTGAGTTGTGGCTGCTTCCCGATACGGAAGCAGCCACAACTCACCCTTCTGCGTTCTGCGTGCACAGTCCCGCGCCTCATATCTGTTATTCTAGATTTATGGATATTGAAGCGGGGATCGACCTGGGTGCGGTGTACAGCGCTCTCGCGAACGATACGCGACGGGAAATTCTCGAGCTTTTGAAGCACCCCGAGG
Source organism: Leucobacter sp. 7(1) (assembly GCF_900163635.1). Lineage (GTDB taxonomy): Bacteria > Actinomycetota > Actinomycetes > Actinomycetales > Microbacteriaceae > Leucobacter. The sequence continues at coordinate 49,679 of NZ_FUID01000082.1, forward strand.
TGCACTTTGAGTCCGAGCGCTATCGAGATCTCGGACTGGATCTCGCCGATGGGGTCTGCGTGCAGGACATCCAGCGGGCGGCAGGGATCTCGCAATCCGTCACCTCCGGGTATCTCAAGATGCTGCAGAACGCAGGGTTCTTGACGTCCTACCGGGAGGGTCGCTGGACCTACTACCGCCGCGACGAAGCCGCGATTCGCGAGATCGCGGCTCGGATGCGCGCCGCCCTCGCGAGCTGAGCGACGCCCCGCGCAGTCCCGTGCGGAAACCGACTTTTGTGCGCCCAAAAACACGTGGAATGAAGATCATATGCAGCAGAATTCTCGAGCCGGAGCCGCACTTGCGTTGGGTGTCTTTGGAATTATCACCACCGAAATCGGCGTCGTCGGGGCGCTCCCCGAACTCGCCGTGCGCGCGGAGGTGAGTGTCGCGCAGGCCGGTCTCCTCGTGGGGATCTTTGCGCTCGTTGTGGCGGTGAGTGGTCCGTTTGGGGTGCTGCTCGCATCGCGATTCGAACGCAAGTCGGTGCTGCTCGTCACGATGTGTGTGTTTGCGCTCTCGAACCTTGTGTACGCAGTGTCGGCGAGCTTCCCGGTACTTGTGGCCTTCCGGGTCATCCCTGCGGTGCTCCACCCCGTGTTCTTCGCCGTAGCGCTTGCGGCCGCCGCGGCGCTCGCGCCGCCCGGCCGAGAAACGGCGGCGACCGCGCGGGTGTTTGCTGGGGTGACTGTCGGCTTCGCGTTCGGGGTCCCCGCGATGGCGTTCCTCGCGAGTCAGTATTCGCTCACACTCGCCTTCGGCGCCGCGGCCGTGGTACATCTGCTGGCGTTGTGCGGGATCGCGGCGTGGGTGCCGCGGGCTCCGGCGGGGGAGCGCCTCAGCTACGGCCAGCAGCTGGGCATCCTGCGCCGCCCACAAGTGTGGCTTCAGGTCCTGCTCACCGTGCTCATCTTTGCGGCGATGTTCACCGGATACAGCTACTTCGCCGAGTTTCTCGGAGCCGTCAGCGGAATCTCGGCGGGGACGGTGAGTGGGCTGCTCATGGTGTTCGGCGTCGTCATGATCGGCGGCAACTTCATATTCGCCGCGCTGATCACACGGGGGCTCCGCGTGACGCTCTGGAGTTTTCTCCTGGGGTATGTGCTGCTCTACGTCGTGTTGTTTGCCGTCGCACCACACGCCTGGGCGGTCGGACTGCTTGTCGTCCCCTGGGGCCTCATCCACTCCGGCGGGCTGATCCTCGGCCAAACGGTGATCGCCCGGGAATCCACTGCAGCACCCGTATTCGGGAACAGCCTGTTTGTGTCCGCATCAAACGTGGGCATCGCGCTCGGTTCGGCAGCGGGGGCCGCGCAGGTCGCCCTTCTGGGAACCCGCTCAATCATGCTCCTCGGGGCGACAATCGCGGTCGGCGCGATCGCGGTGTTCGCGGTGGGTCAGCTACGTCGTTCCGGTACTTCGCCCGGGTAGAGCAGCGTGAGCCCTGCCGAGGCGGGGCCGAGTGTGGCCCGCGCAAAGCCCGGATGCTCCGCGGGAACGTACTCGCCCGGGAGAAACCGTGACGAACTTCCCACAAGCACATTGCCGTGGCGGCCGACGATCGCGAGCGGTGCGCGGCTGCGCAGCAGCATAGGGAGGAGCGCCGCCTCGAGATCCGCGACCTGAATGTCGTTGCCCACAGCCCCGACGCGCACGCCATCGAGCACCGCTGGCACGGTCAGGGTGACTACGTAGGCCTCGACCCCGAGATAGTCGATGTAGGGGCCGACAAGCGCGGGGGCACCCTCGTGGAACGCGCGGATGAACCACTCGTGATGCTCGTAGTCGTAGTAGCGATCGCCGCCCGGCACGACACCAAATGAGTAGCGTGCGAAGCGGGTCTCGTCTTCCCGCACCCACCACTCGAGGTGTCCGTTTTCGGTGCCCAACGCGGTCCGCGCAAAGATCAGGCCGCACCCGTCGAGGACTGGATTCGCTTCGAGCATCCGCACCGCGGTTGTTTTCATGCGCCGGCGCGCAGATTCGCTGAGTTCGAGGCGGCGATCCGGGCCGAGGTGCAACGCCGCGATGAGGTCGTCTGCGAGTTCTTCCAACTGGGTGAAGCGCTCGCCAAACCACGCGGTGAGCTCCGCGGTAATGTCTGCGATCGGCGCGGTCACGCGGCGGCCCCCGTAGCGGTGTCAGGGCTTGTTCCGCTCCCGAGAGCGAACTTCCCCTCGATGATCAGGCGCATGTTTTCGCGTACGTGAGCTACTGCGAGACGCTGCGCCTCGTCCGGCTGCCGTTGCTCAATCGCCATCACGATTGCGAGGTGCTCGGTGAACGCGAGCTGGGTCGAGGCGCTGCAGATCTCCTCACACCAGAGGAACGGGGAGAGCTCCGATTGCAGACGCTGCTCCGCGGTCAGGAGTCGTTGCGAGTGGCTTTGCACCGCCACTTCAAAGTGGAAGCGGCTATCGGCGAGGGATCGCTCGTGTCCTGCACTCGCTTCCCGAGCCTCAAACGCGAACTCCGCGAGCCGCGTCCGCACCCCCGGAACCGCGCGCTCCGCGGCGAGGCGGGCCGCCATTCCGGAGACCGCGGCGTGCTCGTCAAAGAAGTCGCGCAGGGCGACAGTGCTGATCCGGCGCAGCGCCTCCTGCAACGTGGCGGGGGTGGGGAACGGCGCCTGCACAACAAATGTTCCCCCGTTGCGGCCGCGTCGGGTTTCGACAACACCCTGCTCGCGCAGCGTGGCGAGTGCCTTGCGGAGGGTCGCCACGGCCACGCCAAACTGGCTGGCGAGCTCGGCCTCGGGCGGGAGGCGCTCACCGACACTGAGCATGCCCAGCGAGATCGCGGTGGCGATTCGCTGGGCGATCCCGTCCCCGGGGACGCCCGACACCGCGTCAGTGCCGCGGGCGGACGATACCCCGATGAGCGGGTGCTGCATACCGGGTCAGGCCTTGGTGTCGAAGTGCAGCGCGCGCGAGATCAGGGTCTCCTGCTCGACTGCGTGTACCTTTGCCGAACCGGTGGACGGCGCAGCGGACGAGGCGCGGCTGACCACACTGATCCGGTCGTTCGCAAGGTGCTTCGACAGCTCCAGCGAGATAAACGGCCAGGCGCCCTGGTTCTCCGGTTCGTCCTGCACCCACACGAGCTCAGCGCCCTGGTACTGGGTGAGGACGCGCCCTACCTCGACGATGGGCAGCGGGTAGTACTGCTCGACGCGGACGAGCGCGATGCGCGGGTCCGGGTTCTTATCGAGCGCCACGCGCAGATCGTAGTAGATCTTGCCCGAGACGAGCAGTACGCGCTCAACCTGCGATTTCTCGCCAACGTTCGGGTCGTCGAGTACCGGCTGGAAATGGCCCGTCGTGAAGTCTTCAACGCTCGAGGTTGCCCCGCGCAGGCGCAACATCGACTTCGGCGTGAACACGATGAGCGGCTTCCGCGGCCGCGCGTAGGCCTGGCGACGCAGCAGGTGGAAGTAGTTGGCCGGGGTCGACGGGCGGGCAACGGTCATGTTGTCCTCGGCACAGAGCTGCAGGTACCGCTCAATGCGTGCTGAGGAGTGATCCGGTCCCTGGCCCTCGTAGCCGTGGGGGAGCAGCATCACGACGGAGGAGCGCTGACCCCACTTCTGCTCGGCGGCGGCGACGTACTCGTCGATGACGGCCTGCGCCGTGTTTGCGAAATCACCGAACTGTGCCTCCCACAGTACGAGGGCGTCCTCGCGCTGCAGCGAATATCCGTACTCGTAGGCGAGCGCGGCGTACTCCGAGAGGAAGGAATCGTAGATCCAGAACCGAGCCTGCTCCTCGGAGAGGTTCAGCAGCGGGATCCACTCTTGCCCGTTCGCGCGATCGTGGAATACCGCGTGGCGTTGCGCGAAGGTACCGCGACGGGCGTCCTGCCCCGCGAAGCGCACCGCGGTGCCCTCCATGAGCAGGGAGCCGAGGGCGAGCAGTTCGCCGAAGCCCCAGTCGATTCCGCCGCTCCGGCTCATCTCCGCGCGCTTGTTCAGGAGCTGCTGCAGCTTCTGATGCACGGTAAACCCTGCGGGCTTGTTTGCGTGCGCGTCGCCGATGCGCTCGATGACGCTGCGATCGACCGCGGTCTCCAGAGGTGCGGGGCCGGGGCCGCCCACCTCGGTGACCTCGCCGATTCCGCTCTGGTCGATGATCGGGATAGCCCCGGTCTGCGCTGCGTGAGTCTCCTGGAATGCGAGCTCGAGCCGGGACTGGAAGTCCTGCTTGGCCTTCTCGTACTCTTCTTCGGTGATGTCGCCACGGCCGACAAGCGCGCTTGTGTACAGGCGACGGGTGGACCGTTTTGCTTCAATCAGATCGGTCATCAGCGGCTGCGTCATCGAGGGGTCGTCGCCCTCGTTGTGCCCGCGGCGGCGGTAGCAGATGAGGTCGATGACGACGTCGATGTGGAAGCGCTGGCGGAACTCGTACGCGAGCTTTGCGACGCGCACCACAGACTCGGGGTCGTCACCGTTCACGTGGAAGATCGGCGACTGGACAACCTTGCCCACGTCCGACGAGTACACCGCGGAGCGGGAATCGAGGGGGAGCGTGGTGAAGCCCACCTGGTTATTGATGATGATGTGGATCGTCCCGCCCGTGCGGTAGCCACGCAGTTGCGACATCTGCATCGTCTCGTAGACGACACCCTGGCCAGCCATCGCAGCGTCGCCGTGGACGAGGATCGGGAGCGTGGTGAAGGAGCCGATCGGCTTCAGATCCTGTTTCGCACGCACAATGCCCTCGAGCACGCCGTTGACGGTCTCAAGATGCGACGGATTCGCGGCAAGGTGGATCGGCACCTGGGTGCCGTTCGGTGCCGTGAACACGCCGGTGGTGCCGAGGTGATACTTCACATCGCCGGAGCCCGCCTTCGAGGACTGTGCGCCCTCGAATTCCCGGAAGATCTGACCGTAGGTCTTGCCCGCGATGTTCGAGAGTACGTTGAGCCGGCCGCGGTGTGCCATGCCGATGTCGACGCTGTCGACTCCGTCCTCTGCGGCGTCGACGAGCATGGCGTCGAGCAGCGGGATGACCGATTCGCCGCCCTCCAAGCTGAAGCGCTTCTGGCCCACATATTTGGTCTGCAGGAAGGTTTCAAAGGCCTCGGCCTCGTTCAGCTTCTCGAGGATCCGCATCTGCTCGTCGCGGCTCGGCTTTGCGTAGTTCACTTCGAGCTGCTCGCGCAGCCAGAGCCGCTGCGCGGGATCCTGGATGTGCATGTACTCGATGCCGATCTTGCGGCAGTACGAATCACGCAGCACACCGAGGATGTCGCGCAGCTTCATCGTGCGCTGACCGCCGATGCCGCCCGTGACGAACTCGCGGTCCAAGTCCCAGAACGTGAGCCCGTGAGACTCGATCTCCAGGTCCGGGTGCGTGCGCTGCACATACTCGAGCGGATCCGTATCAGCCATGAGGTGACCGCGGACGCGGAACGAGTTGATGAGCTCCTGAACGCGGGCTTCTTTATCAATCGCGCCCGAGATATCGACGTGGATGTCGGAGGCCCACTGCACCGGCTTGTACGGGATGCGCAGCGCGGCGAAGATGTCCTCGTAGAAATCGTGGCCGCCGGTCAGGCGCTCGTGGACGAGCTTCAGGAATTCGCCGGATCCGGCACCCTGGATCACGCGGTGATCGTAGGTGGAGGTGAGCGTGATCGTCTTGGAGATTCCGAGGCGGGTCAGAATGTCCTCGGACGCCCCCTGGAACTCCGCGGGGTACTCAAGTGCGCCGGCGCCGATGATGCAGCCCTGGCCCTGCATGAGGCGCGGAACGGAGTGCACCGTGCCAATACCGCCGGGGTTGGTGAGCGACACCGTGCCGCCCTGGAAGTCGCCGGCCGCGAGCTTGCCGCCGCGGGCGCGCTTCACGAGGTCCTCGTACGCGGTGAGGTACTCGTTGAAGTCGAGCGTCTCGGCGCGCTTGATCGCTGGAACCATGAGCGAGCGCGTGCCATCCGGTTTCGGGAGGTCGATTGCGATGCCGAGGCCGACGTGCGCCGGCACCAGGATCGAGGGCTTCCCGTCGACCTCGGTATACGCGACGTTCTGGCTCGGGAAATCCTTGAGCGTCTGAATCAACGCCCAACCGATGAGGTGGGTGAAGGAGATCTTGCCACCGCGGCTGCGGCGCAGGTGGTTATTGATGACAATGCGGTTGTCGATCAGCAGCTTCGCCGGGATCGTGCGGACGCTCGTCGCGGTGGGAACCGTGAGGCTCTGGTCCATGTTCTTGGACAGCGTGCGTGCCATGCCCTTGAGCGGGGTTACGACGTCCTCTGTGACATCGGGATCTTCCGCGGTTGCCGCGGCGGGCGCGGCGCGCGGTGCGTCGGCCGGAATCGGGGTCGTGCGCGGCGCCGTGTTTGTGGTGCGCGCGGGCTGAGCGGGGGAGGTAATCGGCGTCGTCACCGGCCCTGTGGCAGTCGCGGGCGGCACCGCTGCCGCCCCGGTCGGTGCACCTGCGCTCGTCTGGGCGGTCTTCCCGTACCGCTCCAGCACCGGCCACCACGATTGGTCGACCGAGTTCTTGTCAATCTGGAATTGTTTCCACAATTCATCGACGAGCCAAGCATTTGCGCCAAAGTCTTCTGCGGGACCAACCTGATCGGTGGTCTCCGTGCGCTCTGCCAAAGCGGGTTCCTCTCGGTCGTGCCACTTGCGCGGCAAGTTTCGGTGATCGGGGTGCAGCACCGTAGCCGTACCATGATCAACCCTACGCCTTTCTGCGGGAACTCGCGGCATAGCTCCGGCTCGGATTCTCAGTCCGCGGTGATAAAGTGGCCCTCACTATGGATTCTGACTCTCGAAGACCCTCAGACCCTCCGAGTAGGTGCCGCGCTTCGGCGCGGCAACCTGCACCGCTCAGGAGCCGCTGGTGAACGACTGGATACTGCTGCTGATCGGACTGATCCTCACTGTCGGAACAGGCATCTTTGTTGCGGCGGAGTTTTCGCTCGTTGCGCTCGACAGGCAGGAGCTTGAGCGTCGACGCGACGCGGGGGAGCGGGGCCTGGACCGTGTGATCCGGGCGCTGTCGATCACCTCGACGCACCTCTCGAGTGCGCAGCTCGGGATCACGCTGACGACCTTGCTCGCCGGCTACACCCTGGAGCCGTCGATCAGCGCGTTTCTCGACGCGCCGCTCGGAGCGTTGGGGGTGCCCGAAGACCTGCGACGCACGATTAGTGCGCCCATTGCCATCGCGCTCGCCACTGTCTTTTCAATGATCGTCGGCGAGCTTGTGCCGAAAAACTTCGCGCTTGCCCGCCCGTTGCAGACGGCAAAGCTCGTGATGCCCGCCCAGGGAGCGTTCACCGCAACGTTCAAGCCGGCGATTCTGGTGCTGAACGGCAGCGCGAACGGCATGTTGCGGAGCATCGGTATCGAGCCCAAAGAAGAACTGTCGGGTGCCCGATCCGCCGAGGAGCTTTCCTCACTTGTGCGACACTCCGCGAGCGCGGGGCTCCTGGAAGCTGACACGGCTACTCTGCTGGATCGCACGCTGCGGTTCTCCGAGCTGACAGCCGCCGACGTGATGACCCCAAGACTGCGGATCGAGAGCGTGCAGCGCCTCGAATCCGCCCAGGATGTGCTCGAGCTCTCGGGCCGTTCCGGGTTCTCACGCTTCCCCGTGATCGACGATGACCGGGACGACATTGTGGGCGTGGTGCACGTCAAGCACGCGGTCGCGGTGCCTCGTGCCAAACGCCGCGACGTGCCCGCGGCCGCCCTCGCCGAGGACGTGGTACGCGTCCCCGAAACGATGCGCTTGGACCAGCTGCTTGGGGCACTGCGCTCCAGTGGTTTCCAACTCGCGATCGTGGTCGATGAGTACGGCGGTACCGCCGGAATTGTCACGCTCGAAGACCTCGTCGAGGAGATCGTCGGTGAGGTCGCGGACGAGCACGACCGCGCCGCGGCCGGCGTCGTGGGCACGGCGGAAGAGATGACTTTCCCTGCAGACCTGCGCCCCGACGAGGTGCAGGAACAAACCGGGGTCACGATCCCCGAGGACGACGACTACGACACAGTCGCTGGCTTCGTGCTGCGTGAGCTCGAACGCATTCCCGAGGTGGGAGACGAGGTCACGCTCGCCGACGGTGGCGTGCTGCGCGTTGAACGTATGGACGGTCGCCGGATCGCGCGTCTGCGCTACACCGGGGTGCCGCTCCCGAGCGAACTCGACGACGAGGAGGAGGGCCCCCGATGAGTGACTGGATGGGAATCGTCTGGCTTGTTGTCTTGCTGATCGCCAACGCCTTTTTTGTCGGTGCCGAGTTTGCCGTAATCTCGGCGCGGCGCTCCCAGATCGAGCCGCGTGCTGAGGCCGGGTCCAAACGGGCGAAGACGGCGCTGTACGCGATGGAACACGCGACACTGATGCTGGCAACAAGCCAGCTTGGCATCACCGTGTGTTCGCTGCTGATCCTGAACGTGTCCGAGCCGTCGATCCACCACCTGCTCGAGGGCCCGCTTGCCTGGACGGGACTGTCCGCTCAGGCAGTGAGCGTCACGGCGTTTGTGCTGACCCTGCTGATGGTGACGTACCTGCACGTTGTGTTCGGTGAGATGATCCCGAAGAACGCGGCCTTCTCGATCCCGGATCAGGCCGTGCTGTTGCTGGCGCCCCCGCTCGTCGCGGTGTCACGCGTGCTCAAGCACGTCATTGCCGCGCTGAACGCGATGGCAAACGGGGTGCTGCGCTTGTTTGGTGTTGAACCGAAGTCGGAGACGAACAGCACCTACACCCTCGAAGAAGTGGCGAGTATCGTGAGCCACTCCACACGCGAGGGTGTTCTCGAGGACCGGAGCGGCGCGCTGACCGCGGCGTTTGAGTTCACCACCAAGCGCGCCGCCGACCTGCTTGTGCCCGCTGATCGCCTGGTGATCCTGCCGGCGGGGTCCACGCCCGAGGATGTGGAGGCCGCGGTTGCGAAGCACGGCTTCTCCCGATACCCAATCGCATCCGAGGACGGCAGTCTGACCGGCTACGTCCACATCAAGGATCTTGTGCGCCTGTCCGAGGAACGCATTGCCGAGCCGATTCCGCCGAAGCGGATTCGCGACATGGTGTCGTTCCCCGCGACGGCCGAGCTTGAGGATGTGCTCGCGGGGATGCAGGCCCGGGGGATTCACTTGGCTCGGATCCTGGATGCCGAGGGCACTGAGCTCGGGGTCGTGTTCCTTGAGGACGTGATCGAGGAACTTGTCGGTGAGGTGCACGACGCCACCCGTCGCCAGCGCTACGCCTCGTAGCTCCGCTCGCGCCTCAGCTGCGGCCCGCTCCATCACCCGGTGATGCGGCGGGCCGTTCTGCTACTGCTGAGCGTCAAGGACGAGGTGCGCGGACAACTGATCAAGCGGGATGCTGCGCCCCACGAGGAAGGGGTTGTCCGGGACCGCGAATTGCACGTCGAACTCGACGGACTCCTGCGTCAGCACCGTGGGGGTGAGCTGCACGCTGATGTCATGCCGCAGCATGCCGTCCACGGAGACCGTGCCGATCGCGCGGACCGTGCGCTTCGAACTGCCTTCTCGGCGTAGCACGGCCGGCTCGGTGAGTTCAAAGACGGCCTCGGGGTAGCTCCCGAAGTGCAGCCCGATGTGCGCCTCGGTAATCACGCCGTCTTTCAGGACCAGTGAACCCGCAGACTCGACCTGATGGTCGAGCGCGCGTCCTAACGCGCCGCTCACGGGGGCGACGACACTCGTCTCGGCAACCTCGTATACGCGCGCCGTGGGTATGGCGAGAATGTCGGCGTCGGCTGAGGCGTGCAGCTGGGCGGCATACACCTCAGTGTCCGCGATGGGGGAGCACGCGGTGAGCAGCATGGGAAGCGTGACGGTGACCGCAGCGGCGAACCCTACGGTACGCACTGAACGGCTCCCACGAATCATCGAACCAGACCCGACAGGTACAGGCACAGCCGCAACCTCCTCCCCAATGGACGAACTCAGCCGAGCATACGCGGGGAAAGTGGGAGCCTCCCGAAAGCTTCCTGTTCGTTTCTACGCGTCGCGCAGCGCGTCCACAGGCTCCACGCGTGCCGCCTTGATCGCGGGATAGCCGCCCGCGAGCAGACCTACGAGCGCGCCAACCACCACGCCCACCGGGGCCGCCCAGGGCGCGAGGATCGGCGTCCACCCCTGGACCAGACACACACTGATCAGGGCGAAGAGGCCCACGACAACGCCGATGAGCCCGCCGAGGATGCCGATGGTGACCGACTCCAGCATGAATTGCTGCGCGATATCCCGGGTGCGAGCCCCGAGCGCGCGCCGCAGTCCGATTTCCCCGCGCCGCTCGGACACGGACAGGAGTGTGACGTTCGCGATGCCGATTCCACCGCCAATCAGCGCAACGATGCCGATGGCGAGGAAGAGCACGTTGACGTCCGATTCGACCTGGTCTTGGAGCGCGTTTGAGTTGGCGGGGGCCCCAACCTTGAACGTATCCGGAGCGTTCGGGTTCAGGGCGATGGGTGCCTGCCGGGCTACGACCGGGCCCGCGCCAACGTCAATGCGGATGTCGAGACTCTCCGTCGTGCTCAGCGACAACTCCGAACGTGCGGTGTTGAGCGGCACGATCACCGAATCGAGCAGGTTGTTGCGGGTGCCGACGGCATCCAGGATGCCGATCACCGTGTAGGCGCGTCCGTCGATAAAGACGGCCGGTTGCCCGGTGACGCGGTTCACCCCAAGCCGCTGTGCAGCCTCGGCGCCGAGCACCACCACGCGGTCGCGGCGCGTGTCGTGTCCTGAATCGAAGAACCGACCAGTCTGGAGTTCGCCCTTGACTACCTTCATGAGGGCGGGGGACGCGGCGATCACCGGCGGCGAGGACTTCTGCGGTTCGGAAGGATCCTGCACCTGCACGGCCTCGACCCGCACTGAGGCGGGCAGCTTGCCAATGAGCGCGGCGTCCACGATTCCTGCCAGCGGGGCGACTCGCTCCACGGCGTCCCAGGGCAACTTGGAGGTCGCGCGCTCCTTCCCGCCCGGGCCCTGGGTAGACCCGGGGGCAACGGTCACCCGAGTGGCCGCCAGCGCATCAAATTGTTGCGTGATCTGCCCGGCTGCGGTCTGGGCGAACCCGATGGTGGCCACAAGTGAGGCGATCCCGAGCACGGTGCCGAGTAGGGTGATGATGAGGCGAGACGGGCGTGAGCCGATGCCCTCGAGCGCTTCGTGGACAAGCGCTCGCAGTGAAATGTGACCGCTCATGAAAGCTCCGAGAGTTCGCCGTCATTGATGCGCACCCGACGCTCGGCCACGTCGGCGACGTGCTGGTCGTGGGTGATCATGACGATGGTGAGGCCGTCGGAACTGAGTTCCTGGAAGAGACGCATAATCGACGCTGAGTTTTCTCGGTCGAGGTTGCCCGTCGGTTCGTCGGCGAGGAGGAGCCGCGGGGAGGTACACACCGCCCGCGCAATCGCGACGCGTTGCCGCTCACCACCCGACAGCGTGTTCGGGGAGAAATCGACGCGATGGCTCAGCCCCACACGCTCGAGGGCGGTGCGGGCGAGCGGCTCCCGCTCGTCGCGTGTGAGCCCCGCGTAGGTTCCCGCCAGCATCACGTTTTCGAGCACGGTGCGGGTGGGCATGAGGTGGAACGACTGGAACACGAAGCCCACAGCACGGCCGCGGAGCGCGGAACGCTCGTCGTCGCTGAGTCCCGCCACGTCAATGCCCTCGAACAGGAATCGCCCGGTGCTGGGTCGGTCGAGGAGCCCGAGGGTATTGAGCATTGTGGACTTGCCGGACCCGGATGGGCCCACGATCGCGAGGTAGTCGCCGCGCTCCACGGTCAGGTTCACGCCGCGGAGCGCATTCACGGGAGGCGGGCCGGGAAAGAACCGTGTGACGTCCTCGAGCTCGATGATCGGACCCGCGAACTCAGGATTTCCCTCCACCGTGGCGTCGCTGACCGTGTCACGCGCAGGGCGGAGTGCGCCGCGGAGTCGATCGCGAAGCGTGCGGCGCGTGGTTCCTGCCGAGGTTTCGGAGGCGGCGGACTCGGAACCCGCGGGCTCGGACCCTGCAGGCTCAGACCCTGCCGATTCGGACCCCGCCGGCTCGGAACCCGCGGGGTCCGAGCCGTCCGGAGCCGCGAACAGCTCGTCGATCCGGCTCATTCGCCGACCACGACCTGCGCTCCCGGCTCGATCCGGGGATCGTCCGATGCGATCTCCACATAGCCGTCGGCGGCAAGCCCCGCGGTGACCGTCACGTTTTCGGTCTTCGCATTGTCGCCCGAGCCCCGGGAAATCAGCAGCTCAACGCGATCCTCACCGCCGGATCCCGCCGACAGCGCGGCGATGGGTACGGCAAGTACCTCGCCCTCGGTGGACGCGACCGGGATGCGCACCCGGACATTGCTGCCGCGCAGGGCATCGATCTGTTCGGGGGTGAGCTCGGTCGGGGTGAGGCGTACGGAGTACCGGCTGGAGTCCGAGGTGCCGCCCCCGTTTCCGCCGCCATTTCCGCCGTCGCCGCCCCCGTCACCGCTCCCTGAGCCGTCGCCACCGTTGCCGGAATTCCCGGATCCGCCACTCTTTGGCGCAATGATCTTCTGCACGGTCGCGGTGAGGTCCTCCCCATCAGGGCCGGGGAACGTCGCAGTGAGACCCTCGCTGAGCAGCTCTGCGTCCTCCTTCGAGATCGTTCCCACAATCGTCAGGGTCGCTCCGGAAACCGTCATCGGGGAGCCTGAGAGGATGTCGCCGCGCTTCACGCTGACGTCGTCCACACGGCGGGGCAAGTCGCTGAGGAACAGTGCCTCGCTGGAGGGGAGCGTGGGGAGCACACCCTCCTGCGCCGTCGCGAGCGCCTGCTGCGCGTCCACCAGGGCATCGTTTGCCGAGGTCACAGCAGCCTGCTCGGCGAGCGGATTTGTCGCGCCGTCGGCGACGGCCTGCTGCAGCGCGGCCTGGGCCTGGGCCAGTTGCACCCCGGCATCGCGCGCCGCGCGCTCCGCCTGCTGCAGCGACTCCTGTGCGTCCGGGCCGCCAGCGGCAGCAGGGTACCCGATCTGTTCGTACAGTGTGCCGAGCGCCGATGCGGTGTCGTACTCGAAGACATCAGACCCGACGTCCCCGGCCCAGTAGCCCATCGCGCTCAGCGCCGTCTTGAGCTGCACCACATCGGGACCACGCATCCCCACGCTGAGCGTGCGATAGGCGGGCAGCCCACCGGGCAGCACGATGACCGGTCGGCCGGCAACCTCGAGCGCAATGTTTCCCGCGTTGAACACAGTTCCCGATTCCGGGACGTGTCCGGTCACGACGGGGCGTGCCTCGCCGCCGCCCGCGTCGATTGTGACCGTCACAGCGTCCGCGTAAGTCACGTCGCCGCGGGAGACAACTGTGTTTTCGATCGCGCGCAACTCCACGGGGGCGGTGACCGGTCCCGCCTGTGGTGGTGCAGTTCGCGCCGCGAGCTCGGCCGGGGACACGATGAACTGCATCACCGCAACGCCGATCAGGAGCGAGAGCACTGCAACGGCAGCGATCAGTGCGACAAGGCGGGTACCTGACCACGGGCCGCGGAACCAATTCCCGCGTTTCTTCCCGGGGACCGGTGTCCCGGGACCATCGCCGGTGTTCCCGGAATCGCTCGGCACCCCCGCCGTTCCGGCGTCGTCTGCGCTGCCAGCACTCACTCCGTCGTCTCCGCTTTCCAGACCCTCTGGTGATCCCGAAGTTTCGGTTTCGGGGTCGACAAGAGGGTCGGGAGTGGCGCTGGCATTTGTGGCGCGCGAACGTGCGCGGAACCGCGGGGTCTTCACCTGAGCTAGTCCTTCTTCTTTACACCGTGCTTGGCGATGAGAGCGTCGAGGGCGGCCTTGTTCTCGTCGACAAACTTCTGTTCTGCCGCGAACAGCACCTTCTGCTGCTTCTCCTCGTACTTCAATTCCTTCTTGCAGGTGAAGTCGGCGGTCGCCATTTCGATCTCGCGCTCCTGGAAGGCGTCCTTCTCCTTCTGCGTCGGTTCCTTTATCTCGCCGCCGTCTTCACCCATGCCCTGCGATGCGTAGTACTCCTCGCTGAGCCCGTTCTGCGCCGTCATCGGGTCAGTGAGGTCGGGGTAGCCCGCCTCAGCCATGCAGTCGGACCAGTCGCGGTTCGTTTGCTCGATCTCGGGGTTCAGCTTGTCCTCCGAGTAGACCGTCTCGTAGACGGCATTCATCGATTCGAACAGCTCGGCGAACTCGGGATCCTCGTACGCGGCCATCCCGCCGGGGGAGTCCTGCTGCGTCTCGTGACGAGCCGCACCGTAGCAGCCCTCACGGGTCCAGTCGCTCGTGAAGGATCCGCCCTCTTCCATGGCGGCCATTTCTTCCTCGGTGGGACCAGGGCCGTGCAAAGTCTCGTAGAAGGCGGCCTGCTCAGATTCACTGAGGGAATCAATGTACTTCTGGTTCGGGTCAACGTACTCGTCGTCCGGGCCGGCCATCGCCCCACCACCAGGGAAGTCGACAATGCCGTAGCCGTACTCCTTGGCGAATTCCTCGGAGTTCCACTCGGGGCCCTCCGAGTCTTCCTCAGACATGGTGACCACGCCGCCACTGTTCGTGTTGGGCTCGTACTCGAAACCCTCCTTGGTCATACAGGCGGCGACGAGTTCCTCGGTCTTGAGGTTCTCCGCGTCGAACTTCTCCTGTGTCATCGCTTCGTCGTCCCAGAGCGCCGACATGTATTTGCCGAGCGGCCCTTCCTCGTACGCGGCGCCGCTCTCCGCCTTGCCAGAATCCCCGCTGCACCCGGTGAGGGCGAGCGCGGCAATCGCAAGGGCTGCGGGAACCCAGTACCGGGCGGAACTCGTGCGTACAGACATGGCACCTCTTCTGGAGTCGGCGGTGCGGGTCTCTCCCGCACTCGAATCGCGAATCTCCGTCAACGTAGCACAGCAGGGTGGTGCCCCCGCGAGGGTTCCAGAAAAGGGGTACCTAGGTATGACGCGGCTGAGTGAATTTCGGCATGTCGACGACGAAACCCCCGCTGCTGCGCAGGAATCCCCTGGATAATTCAGAATCTGCTAGTGCGTGAGCAGTCTGGTGAGCTGCGCGCCGACGAGTTCGGATTCGATGAGGAAGGAGTCGTGGCCGAACGGGGAATCGAGCCGGGTGGCCCGGTCGCCGTCCAAGCTGCCCGGGGTGTGCCGGGCAATCTCGTCCTGACCCGCGACAGTGAAGAGCCTGTCGCTCGGGATGCCGAGCACCAGGGTGGGCAGATCCAGCGTCGACAGTGCCGCGCGTACTCCGCCGCGCCCCCGGCCCACGTCGTGCGAGTTCATCGCCTGCACGAGCGTCACGTAGCTGCCCGCGTCGAAGCGGCGGGTGAACTTGTTCCCGTGGAAGTCGAGATACGACTCGACGGCAAAGCGCCCGCCGCCGCCGAGCGGGCTCACCGCTGACTGCCAGGACCGGCCAAAGCGCTCGTCGAGCTCAGAATGACTGCGGTAGTTGAGTAGTGCGAGGCGACGTGCCGTTGCGAGGCCGTGGTGCGGGCCGATGCCGTCCGGGGCGTCGTAGTAGTTGCCCTCGCGGTACGAGGGGTCGGAACGAATCGCCTCCAGCTGCACGAGGTTGAGGCCGATCTGGTCCGCCGTTGTTACCGGCGGCGACGCAATCACCGCGAGGCGTTCGGTGCGCTGGCGCTGCGACACGCCCCACTCGAGTGCGTGCATGCCGCCCATAGAGCCGCCGATGACGGCGTGGAAACGATCGATGCCGAGGACGTCAGCGAAGCGCGTCGCCGCAGCCACCTGATCCCGAATCGTCAGATACGGGAAGTCCCCGCCCCATTCCCGCCCACTCGGGGAGAGCGAGGCCGGCCCGGTGGAGCCCTGGCAGCCGCCGAGCACGTTCGGGGCGACGATGCAGAAGCGGTCGGTGTCCAGTGGGCGTCCGGGCCCCACGATCTCCGACCACCAGCCGTCGGTCGGGTGGCCAGCCCCAGCCGGACCGATGAGGTGGCTGTCGCCCGTGAGGGCGTGGAACACGAGGATCGCGTTGTCACGCTGTGCATTGAGCTCGCCAAAAGTCTCGTAGGCGATGCGCACGTTTGGCAGCTCCCCGCCGAACTCAGTGGTGAGATCGCCGATCGCGGCAAACTGGCGGTCTCCCACAGGGTCGCCGTCTCGCCAGCCGCCCGAGATCGGCGGCCGGCCCATGAGCGCGCGCAGCTGCGCGTCAGTGATGAAGTCGGTCGGGAACGAATCCTCGGGAGTCTGCCAATCCATGCTCCCCATTCTGCCCGTCCGCACCGCACTCCGGGCGAATGTTACGCGCCCCGCACCCGTCCGTGCCTGCCCCGGGCCCTCTACACCCACGAAACCCCGCCGAGATGTCGATCCGGCACCTTCCCAGGAGGAGGAAGGTGCGAAATCGAGATCTCGACGGGGTTCGGGTGGCCTGCGTCTGGGGGAGACGCAGCCCCAGGGCCCTCAGGCTAGACGCGGGCTGCGGCGACGACCGCGCGTGCGGCGGCGAAGCCCTTCTCCAGGTCGACCTTGATGTCGTCGATGTGCTCGAGGCCCACCGAGAGGCGCACCAGACCGGGCGTCACACCCGCGGTGAGCTGCTGCTCGGGCGTGAGCTGCGAGTGCGTGGTGGAGGCCGGGTGGATGATGAGGCTGCGCACGTCACCGATGTTCGCGACGTGGCTGAACAGCTCAACATTCTCCACAACCGCACGGCCGGCGTCCACGCCGCCCTTCAGCTCGAAGGAGAGCACCGCGCCCACGCCCTTCGGTGCGTAGGTGTTTGCCGCCGCGTACCAGGGGCTCGAGGGGAGACCCGAGTAGTAGACCGTGGCAACGTCGTCGTGCGCGTCGAGCCACTCGGCGACCTCCTGCGCGTTCTGCACGTGGCGCTCCATGCGCAGCGACAGCGTCTCAACGCCCTGGAGTAGCAACCACGCGCTGAGCGGCGCAATCGCGGAGCCGAGGTCACGCAGCAGCTGCACGCGCGCCTTGATGATGTACGCAATCGGGTCGCCCACGGCACCCGTGTAGCTGACGCCGTTGTAGGAGGGGTCCGGCTCGGTCAGGCCCGGGAACTTATCCGCGTGCTGCGACCAGGGGAAGGTGCCGCCGTCGACGATCACGCCGCCGAGCGTCGTGCCGTGACCGCCGAGGAACTTCGTTGCCGAGTGCAGCACGATGTCGGCACCGTGCTCGAGCGGGCGGACCAGGTACGGGCTCGCGACGGTGTTGTCCACGATGAGCGGCAGGTGGTTTTCGTGCGCCACATCGGCAACGGCGCGGATATCGAGCACGTTGGAGCGGGGGTTCGCGAGGGACTCGGCGAAGAACAGCTTCGTGTTCGGGCGCACGGCGCGCTGCCACGCTGCGGGATCGTCCTGATCCTCCACGAAGGTGACCTCGATGCCGAGCTTTGCGAGCGTGTACTTGAAGAGGTTGTACGTGCCGCCGTAGATTGAGCTCGAGGACACGATGTGATCGCCCGCGTTCGCGAGGTTGAGCACGGCGAACGTCGAGGCAGCCTGGCCACTGGCGAGGAGGAGGGCGCCGGTGCCACCCTCCAGCGCGGCGATGCGCTGCTCAGCAACCTCCTGCGTCGGGTTCGTGATGCGTGTGTAGATCGGTCCCAGCTCGGCGAGCGCGAAGCGGTTTGCCGCCTGATCCGAATCCTCGAAGACGAAGGCCGTGGTCTGGTGGATCGGCAGTGCGCGCGAACCGGTGACCGGGTCGGGCTGCTGGCCGGCGTGGATCTGCTTGGTTTCAAAACCCCAAGCGTTCTGCTCTGACATGAGTACTCCTCGGTGGTGTGGGCCGACGGGACCCGTGGCCGGAAAAGATGGGGGTGGTGCTGGGAATGAGCGTACGAGGTCACCCGCATTTGCGGCAACGTGCGTCGACACCGAGCGTAATGAATCGCGGCTGTGACCCACCTAAACTAGCGGGAGATCGGACCGATATGGGTCAGCGCGGGCGACGGGGACGGAGTGGGGCGGATGCAGAAGCGAGTAGTGGTGACCGGGGCGAGCTCGGGTATTGGGGCGGCCACGGTGCGCCGCTTCGCTGATCTCGGCTGGCATACCGTGGCGGTGGCGCGACGCGCGGAACGCTTGCGTGAACTCGCCGCGCAGACCGGCGCGCACACCATCGCGTGCGACATCACCGACGAAGCTCAGGTCGCGGCGCTCGCCGCCGAGGTCGCGGCGACCGGTGGGGCGACCGGGCTCGTAAACAATGCGGGCGGGGCGTTCGGGGCCGATTCCGTCGAGCACTCGTCAACCGAGGACTGGCGGCGGATGTTCGAGGTGAACGTGCTCGGACTGCGATCCGTCACCGCGGCACTGCTTCCCGTGCTGCGCGACGGGGCACGCGAGACCGGCTGGGCGTCGATCCTGAACCTCACCTCGACAGCCGGGCACAGCGCGTATCCGGGCGGCGGCGGGTACAACGCCGCCAAGTACGCCGCGCACGCCGTCACCGAGGTGTTGCGTTTGGAACTGGCGGGGGAGCCGATCCGCGTGATGGAGCTTGCCCCTGGCCTGGTGCACACCGAGGAGTTCACGCTGAACCGGCTCCGCGGCGACACCGCAGCCGCAGCGAAACCCTACGCTGACGTCATCCCGCTCCAGGCCGAGGACGTGGCAGCGGTGCTCGTCGGCGCATTCGAGCAACCGCCGCACGTCAACCAAGACCTCATTGTGCTGCGTCCCGTCGCGCAGTCGAGTGTGTTCCATACGCATCGTGGACCGCTCACCCTGAACGGTGATGCGTGACGAGCGGGTGGCACACGACGGGCCCCGCGGCCGCGTGGACGCGGACCCTCGAGCCTGACTGGGCAGCAGCTCTCGCGCCGCAGCAGGAATGGTTCGCGGAGCTCGCCGGGTTCCTCGCCGAGGAGCGCGCGGCTGGGCACGAGATCCTGCCCGATCCGGCACAAATCTGCGCCGCTTTTGAACGTCCACTCGCTGACGTGCGGGTGCTGATCGTGGGGCAGGATCCGTACCCCACACCCGGCCACCCGATCGGGCTGTCGTTTGCCACAGCTGCCGACGTGCACCCGCTGCCCCGGAGTCTCGCGAACATCTCCCGGGAGCTTCAGACAGACCTGGGAAGCCCGCCACTTCCGCACGGCGACCTGACGGCCTGGGCGGATCAGGGCGTGCTGCTCCTCAATCGGGTGCTCACCGTTCGCGCAGGTGACGCTGGCTCGCATCGGCGGCGGGGCTGGGAAGCGATCACCGAGTGCGCGATCGAAGCGCTCGTGGCTCGGGGCGGCCCACTCGTCGCGATCCTCTGGGGCAATGATGCGCGCGCGTTGGCCCCCCTCCTGGGCGATGTGCCCCGGATCGAGAGTGCTCACCCGTCTCCGCTGTCGGCCTCCCGCGGCTTCTTTGGCTCCGCGCCGTTCAGTCGGGCAAACGCCGCGCTCATCGCGCAGGGCGCGGATCCGATCGAGTGGGGGATCGATCCGGCCCCCGGCACCCAGCTCCCGCTCTGGGGCTAGCGCCCCGCGCTCTCCCCGCGCTCTCCCCGCGCTCTCCCCGCGCTCTCCCTGCGCCTTCCCTGCGCCTTCCCTGCGCCCACTTCCTGTCAGTCACCAACAACACGGAGATTCACGACTCTGCAGGAGATTTTTCCCCCGAAACCCTGACAGGGCCCGTGAATCTCCGTCGCAACGAGCAACAGCACGCGCGCCCCGCGCGCCGCAGCAGTCCCGCCGCACTGGAAAATCATGTAAACTTGGCTGCTGTACTTCGGCGAGGGGCATCACTGCCCGTTATCGACGCGGGACGGAACGCCTCTGCGGGCCATCTTGCTGCGTGACAACGCAAGTGCGAGACACCAATCCTGGCGGCCCGGCCGCCCCTATTGGGCGCGAGCCCGCAAGGAGATTCATCATGACTGAGTCGAACAAGCTGGTAGCAGCTGCACGCGAGACCTTCGGCAAGGGTGTGGCGCGCAAGCTCCGCGCAATCGGCCAGACCCCGGTTGTCGTCTACGGCCACGGCACCGATCCCGTGCACCTCTCGGTGGAGACCCACCCGCTGAGCCTCATGCTCCGTCAGGCAAACGCCCTGATCGAGCTCGACATCGACGGCAAGTCGCAGCTTGTCCTGGTCAAGGACGTGCAGCGCGATCCCGTACGCCAGATCATCGAGCACGTCGACCTGATCGTCGTCAAGAAGGGCGAGACCGTTGAGGTCGAGGTCAACGTGCACGTCGTTGGCGAGTCGTTCTCCGGCACGAACGCCCTGCAGGAGCTCAACACGATCCGTCTGAGCGCACCGGCAGTCTCGATCCCCGAGAACATTGAGGTCAACGTTGATGGCCTGACCGACGGCACGCAGATCCTCGCGGGCGCGATCGAGCTCCCCAAGGGCGTCACGCTGCTCGACGCCGAGGACGCACTCGTCGTCAACATCGTCGCACCGCGCGGCGCATCCGAGGATGAGGCTGAGGAAGCCGCAGCCGAGTAAGTCTCGGCACATACTTCAGCCCGCCGGATCAGCGACTTTCGCTGATCCGGCGGGCTATTTGCCGCTCTGGGGCGTGTGTGTCGGTGGTACCTGCGATCATTGTGTGCGTGGAGGTGCCGTGTGTTCTGGCGAAGACTGAAGAAAGTGGAGGCCCCTGTGGCTGAGGACAGCTGGCTCGTGGTCGGTCTGGGGAATCCCGGGGCGCAGTATGAGGCGACGCGGCACAATGTCGGGCAGATGGCCCTTGACGTGCTTGCGGAGCGTGTGGGCGGCAAATTCTCCTCGCACAAGACGGGGGCCAGGATCGCTGAGGGCCGGATCCGGCCGGGCGGGCCGAAGCTGATTCTCGCGAAGTCGAACGGGTACATGAACACCTCCGGCGGCCCGGTCTCGGCGCTCGCGAAGTACTTTGGGCTCCCTGCCGATCGCGTGATCGCGATCCACGACGAGCTCGACCTCCCCTTTGACTCGATCAAGCTGAAGCAGGGCGGGGGCCACGGCGGCCACAACGGTCTGCGCGATATCGCGAAGGCGCTGGGCACCCCGGATTACTTCCGCGTGCGGGTGGGCATTGGCCGCCCGCCGGGGCGGCAAGATCCCGCGGACTTTGTCCTGAAACCGTTCGGAACTGCGGAGCGTGCCGCACTCGGCGTGCTGCTGGAAGACGCGGCGGATGCCACCGAAATGCTTGTCGATGACGGGCTCCTGAACGCGCAGCAGCGCTACCACGGGCGGAGTGCATCGTGAGTTTGCGCGGGATCGACGGGTTCCTGGACGAATCGCCCTCGTTTGCGCGAGCGCTCGAGTTCAGCGGCATGGACGCCGAGTTCTCGGTGCCCGAAGGGCTCCGGGCCCCACTTGTGGCTGGCCTGCTGCACCGGCAGCGGGCTGCCGGTGATCGCGGCGCACTGCTCCTCATTGCGGCCACCAGCCGTGAGGCGGATGCGCTGCGCGCCGCTCTGGCCTCGCTGATCCCGGATGCGACGACGGTCGAGTTTCCC
The DNA here is from genome assembly GCF_900163635.1 of Leucobacter sp. 7(1). Taxonomy (GTDB): domain Bacteria; phylum Actinomycetota; class Actinomycetes; order Actinomycetales; family Microbacteriaceae; genus Leucobacter. Next base: position 71,164 of record NZ_FUID01000082.1, read on the forward strand.
GCGTGGGAGACGCTGCCGCACGAACGGCTGAGCCCGAGCGCCGAGACCGTGGGGCGCCGCGCTATTGCGCTGCGCCTGATCCGGCAGCACGCGGCGGCCGTGCGCTCTGGGGAAAACGTCCCCCCACTCATCGTCGTCGCTTCGGTGCGTGCTGTCCTGCAGCCGGTCTCGCCACACGCAGCCTACGCTGAGCCGCTGACGCTTCGTGCCGGATCCGAAGCTACGGGACTCGACACAGTGGCGCGCGAGCTTGTGCTGCGCGCCTATACGCGCGTTGATATGGTGACGCGGCGCGGGGAGTTTGCGGTGCGCGGGGGCATCCTTGACGTGTTCCCGCCGGAGGCAGCGCAGGCCGTGCGCGTGGATTTCTTTGGCGACGAGGTCGATCAGATCCGGCGCTTCGCGGTGTCGGACCAGCGCAGTGCCGGTGACCCGCTCACCGAGATCGAGCTGTGGCCCGCGCGCGAACTGCTGCTCACTGATGAGGTGCGAGAGCGCGCTGCCGAGTTGCTGCCGAAGTTCCCCGCGCTTGCCGGGCTGCTTGAGAAACTGAGTGAGGGCATCCCCGTTGAGGGGATGGAGAGCCTCTTGCCGCAGCTTGTCCCGGGTCTGCAGCCGCTGACGGCGCTGTTGCCCGAGGGCGGTGCAGTACTTGTCGCGTCCCCTGAACGTATCGCGGGCCGTGCGGTGAGTCTTGCTGAGACCAACCGCGAGTTCCTCGAAGCCGCGTGGCACGCCGCGACTGCGGGCGCCGACGCCCCCGTTCCCGTGCAAGACAGTGGAATGCTCACCGTTGCCGAGCTCCGCGAGGCCTCGGCAGATCGTCCGTGGTGGACCGTATCGAGCTTTGTGCGCGACGCCGAGGAAATGGCGGGTGGATCTGACGCCGAAGCTGGCACCGATGAGACCGGGTCCGCGGTCCTCTCCGCCCCGGACGATCCCGCCGCGATTCCGGTGCACGGTGGCCCGCTGCCGCGCCCCCCGAAGGGCGGCGACGCGACGGCGGCGATGATCCGATTCATGAGCGAGCGGGTGGGCGAGGGCTGGGGCGTTGTTGTCACCGCCCAGGGCACCGGTCTTGTTGAACGCGCGCGCGATGTGCTGGCGGAAGCCGGCGCCGCGGCCCGCATCGTCGAGGAACTCCCCGCAGAGCTGGAGACCGGCGTCGTGTACCTCGTCGCGGGCACGGCGTGGTCAGGGTTCCAAAGTTCCCAGGCGCGATTCGCGCTGATCACCGAGGCGGAGTTCTTCGGCCGCGCGGTGAGCGCCCAGGCTGCCACCGGGCAGAAGCTTGCGAAGCGTCGCGGCAAAAACGTTGTCGACCCGCTGAAGCTCGTTGCGGGGGACTACGTTGTGCATGAGACACACGGCATCGGCCGGTTCGTCGAGCTGACCCAGCGCATGGTGCCCACCGGGATGGGGCGCGACGCGGGCAAGGCCCTGCGCGAGTACCTGGTGCTTGAGTACGCCTCGACGAAGCGCGGCATGCCCAAGGACAAGCTCTATGTCCCGACCGATCAGCTTGACCAGCTCTCCCGCTACGTGGGGGGCGAGGCGCCTGCGCTCTCGAAGATGGGCGGCAGCGACTGGAGCACCGCAAAATCGAAGGCCCGCAAGGCGGTCCGCGATATTGCCGTGGAACTTGTGAAGCTGTACTCGGCGCGCGTCGCCTCCAAGGGGCACGCCTTCTCCCCGGATACGCCGTGGCAGCACGAGCTCGAAGAAGCGTTCCCCTACGCGGAGACCATGGATCAGCTCACCACGATCGACGAGGTGAAGCGCGACATGGAAAACCCGATCCCGATGGATCGGCTCGTCGCGGGAGACGTGGGCTTCGGCAAGACTGAGGTCGCGGTGCGCGCCGCGTTTAAAGCGGTACAGGACGGCAAACAGGTTGCGATGCTCGTGCCCACGACGTTGCTCGTCAACCAGCACTTCGAAACCTTCCAGAACCGTTTTGCCGGGTTCCCCGTGCAGCTGCGGCCGCTCAGTCGATTCCAAACCGACAAGGAATCGAAGGAGACGATCGACGGGCTCGCCGCGGGCACCGTCGACGTCGTAATCGGGACCCACCGCCTGCTCTCGGACAGCGTGCTCTATAAGGATCTCGGCCTCGTTATCATCGACGAGGAGCAGCGCTTCGGGGTGGAACACAAGGACTCGCTGAAGAAGCTGAAGACAAATGTCGACATCCTCGCCATGAGCGCGACGCCGATCCCACGCACGCTCGAAATGGCGGTCACCGGGATCCGAGAGATGTCGACCCTCGCCACGGCGCCCGAGGACCGGCACCCGATCCTCACGTTTGTAGGCCCTCGGAGCGACAAGCAGATTACGGCCGCGATCCGGCGCGAAATGCTCCGTGAGGGCCAGGTGTTTTTTGTCCACAACCGGGTAAGTTCGATCAACCGGATCGCGGCGCAGATCTCGGAGCTGATCCCCGAAGCCCGCGTCGCCGTTGCGCATGGCAAGCTCTCCGAGCATCAGCTCGAACAGGTTGTACAAGACTTCTGGGAGCGCAAGTACGATGTGCTCGTGTCGACGACGATCATCGAGACCGGCCTCGATATTGCGAACGCGAACACGATCATTATCGACGCGGCCGACAAGTATGGGCTGAGCCAATTGCATCAGCTGCGCGGGCGCGTGGGCCGGAGCCGGGAGCGGGCGTACGCCTACTTCCTGTACGACCCGGAAAAGCCCTTGACCGAGCATGCGCACGAGCGGCTCGACACCCTCGCGGCGAACAACGAGCTCGGATCCGGCATGCAGGTGGCCCTGAAGGACCTTGAGCTTCGCGGTGCGGGGAACCTGCTTGGCGGCGAGCAATCCGGGCACATCGCAGGCGTCGGCTTTGACCTGTACCTGCGCATGATCGGTGAGGCCGTGAACACGTTCAAGGGTGAGGAAGCCGTTGGCACGGTCGAGCTGGTACTTGAACTTCCCGTAGACGCCCATATTCCGGAGGACTATGTCGAGAGCGAGCGCCTGCGCCTCGAGGCCTACCAGAAGTTCTCGGCGGCATCCCACCCGCAGTCGCCCGAGGACCACGTCGCCCTCGTGCTCGAAGAGCTGACGGACCGCTACGGTGAGCCGCCCGCCGAGGTGCAGCGTCTCGCCGCCGTGTCCGCACTGCGGCGGCGGGCGTCCCGGCTTGGCCTCTCCAAGGTTGTCGCCGCCGGAACCGCGCTCCGCATCGAACCCGTGAAACTCCTCGACTCCCGCAAGATGCGCATGAACCGGATGTACCCAGGATCCCGCTACACGGAGACAACCGGCACCCTGCAGATCCCGCTGCCGGGCGGCACCGCGAGCGCGCGCAGCCCACTCGCGGGGGTAGGCCAGCGCAAGGTTGGTGACGAGGGTGACATTGTCGCCTGGACCGGACGTGTGCTCGCGACGCTGCTTGAGGAGGACACCCCGCCGGTGGCGTAGGCCCCGGCTACGGTGCGGTGCACGCTTCCTGGAGGCGTGCACCGGTCTCCTGGAGTGCTGGCAGCCGCTCGGTGACGAGCCTGCTGAGATCGCTGCCATAGGTCTGCGCATCGCCAATTGCGCTCAGGTCTCCCTCCGAGAGGCCAGAGAGATCCGGCATCTGGAGAGCCCCGACGTCGCTTGCGAGCCCGTCCCATTCGGTGCGGGCCTCGCCGAGTGCGGATAGCACCGCGGGATCGGTGATTGAGGCCGATGCCGCATCGAGCGACTCCAGTACCGGGGTGATGAGCCCGACGGGATTGATCGGGTTGCCCGCGAGCGCGTCCGCAATCATCTGGGGCGCGCCCTGCTGTGCTTCGGAGATGACACGGTCGATCGTTTCGGTGGCGACCTGACACTTTGACCCCGCGCCGGTGCTTGGCTTTTCCGTGCTTGGTTTTTCGGTCGTCGACGGGGTGCTTGTCGCACCCGGCGTGCTGCTGCCGCTCGCGCCGATCAGATCGGTCAGACTGCACCCGGCGAGGGGGATCGCGAGGAACGCGACCGAGGCCGCCGCCGCGAGCGTGCGGGTCCTGAGACGTGCGGGGTGCCGGAGACGTGCGGAAGCCCGGAGACGTGCGGGGGAGGTGGGCATGTGGTGCCTTTCGCCGTGAAATCTGGGAGTGCGACCAGGCTACAAGGAAGGCCCGAGCTGGGCCTGAACGGCGGGCCCGGAGGTGGGGTGACTAGGGTGGAGACATGGACAGCGCGAGCGCAGGAGCCGGAAAACGCAGTCACGAACCCTTGGCGGGTGGGACCCAAGCGGTCTCGCTCGCCGGATCAGAGCGCGGGTCAGAGGCCGCGCAGGAGTCGCCACCGGGTGAGATCGCGCACGTCGCGGAAGCCCAGCGCGCAGCGGACGCCGTGGCCCGCGTCGTGCAGACGGTGTGGCGGATGGTGAGCCCGAACGGCTGTGCGTGGCACGAAGAACAAACCCACGAATCTCTCACTCCGTTCCTCATCGAGGAAGCCGCGGAGTTCATTGATGCGGTTGAGCGGCGACTCCCCGCGGAGGAGCTGGAGTCTGAGCTGGGCGATGTGCTGTACCAGGTTGTCTTTCACGCGGCGATCGCCGAGCGCGATGCCGAGGGATACAGCCTCGCCGAGGTCGCAGACCACCTGAACACGAAGCTGATTGCGCGTCACCCGCACGTGTTCGGGGACCGCGGCTACATGTCGGTTGATGAACTGCATGCAGAATGGGAGCGCCTCAAAGAGGACGCCGCAGGCGAAGAACGCGGGAGCCGCGGTGCACTCGAGGGGATCCCCGTGGGGATGCCGACCCTGGCCCGCGCCGCGAAAGTTGTGGAACGGTTGAAGCGGGCTGGCCTCGTGCAGCTCGGCGCAGGGGAAGGGACGCCCGAGGACCCGCTCGCCACGGCAATTGGCCCCGACGAGCGGGCGCTCGCGGAGGTCGGGATCGGCGACGCGATGCTCGCCCTCGTGATGCGTGCCAACTCCGCAGGGGTGGACCCGGATCGCGCGCTCCGCCTGGCCGTGGACCGCCTGGCCGCCCGGGTGATGCACTCCGAGCTCCACGGCGAAGACTAAGGCGCGCCCGCCCGCCCGC
>NZ_FUID01000058.1 GCF_900163635.1 Leucobacter sp. 7(1)
ATGGTACTGCACTCGGGAGGGTGTGGGAGAGTAGGACACCGCCGGACACCTTTTATCGAGGGTCGTATCCTGGACACCAGTGATGGTGCCGGGATGCGGCCCTCGACTCATTTCACGACCCTTTTTTGAATAGCGTATTGCGGGAGGCACCATTATGAACGAACGGGATCGACGAGAGCGCCCGGACGACGGAGCCCCCCGCAACAAACGCGAAGGGTCCCCTTATCGGGGCGAACGCTCAGGCAACTCACGCCCGCAGCGCGACGACCGGTCGAGCCGGCCCGAGCGCCGCGATGGCGGAAACGAGCGCGGTGGCTACGCACCGCGTGGGGGCGATGATCGTCGCCCGCAGCGCGATGGTGACTCGCGTCCCCCGTACCGCGGCAACCACGATGACCGTCCCTCCTACCGTGGTGGTGACGACCGTCGTCCGCAGCGTGATGGCGACTCGCGCCCCTCGTATCGTGGTGGCGATGATCGCCGCCCCCAGCGTGATGGTGACTCGCGTCCCCCGTACCGCGGCAACCGGGATGACCGTCCCTCGTATCGTGGTGGTGACGACCGTCGGCCGAAGCGTGATGGCGACTCGCGCCCCTCGTATCGTGGCGGCGATGATCGTCGTCCGCAGCGTGATGGTGATTCACGTCCTCCGTACCGTGGGAACCGGGACGATCGTCCCTCGTACCGTGGTGGTGACGACCGTCGTCCGCAGCGCGGCGATGGCGATTCACGTCCCCCGTACCGCGGCAACCGCGATGACCGCCCTGCGTACCGTGGTGGCGATGATCGTCGCCCGCAGCGTGACGGCGACTCGCGTCCCCCGTACCGCGGCAACCGGGATGATCGTCCCTCCTACCGTGGTGGCGACGACCGCCGGCCGCAGCGCGATGGGGATCGTCGCCCGCAGCGTGACGGTGATTCGCGTCCCCCGTTCCGGGGGAACCGCGATGACCGGTCCGAGCGTCCGCAGCGTGATCCGCGCGCCAACTATGGTCGCGGGGGCACGCGCGGCGGCGGTCGAAGCGATCGCGGCGGCAGTGACCGTGAATTCACCGAGGCGGAACGGCTCCAGCACGAGCTGCGTCCCGTTCGGGCTGAGCACCAAGACCCGGTGCTGCCAGACGAGGTCGATCCGCGCGATCTTCACCCATCGGCGCGCAACGAGCTGAAGACTCTGCAAGCGGACGTACAGGAACGTGTCTCCCGTCACCTCGCGATGGTCGCCTTCCTCATCGACGATGACCCCGAACTGGCACACCAGCACGCGCTCTCCGCGAGTCGTCGCGCCGGCCGAATTCCGGTGGCTCGTGAAACGCTCGCGATCACGGCGTACCGGACGGGTGACTTCGCCCTCGCGTTGCGGGAACTCCGCACGTACCGTCGCCTGAGTGGGCTCGACGGACACCTCGCGCTGATGGTCGACTGCGAGCGGGGCCTGGGCCGTCCCGAGAAGGCGATCGAGACCGGCCTGGAGGCCGATCCGAAGACCCTCGAGACGGATCAGCGCGTTCACCTTGCGATCGCGATGTCTGGAGCGCGTCTCGACCTGGGTCAGACCCAGCAGGCGCTTTTCGAGCTCGAAATCCCCGAGCTCAACCCGAAGAAGGCGTTCTCCTGGAGCCCGGACCTATTCGCTGCCTACGCCGCAGTCCTCGAAGACCTGGGACGCACGTCAGAAGCAGCGACCTGGCAGAAGCACGCCGATCGCGCCTTGGCTGCTCTGGCAGATCATCATGGCTCACAGGACGAACTCGAGGTCTTCGAGATTCTTGAGTCCGAACCGCTTCCGGAGCCGGTCGAGATGTACGATGCTGATGCTGATGCTGATGCTGATGCTGATGCTGATGCTGTGGCCGATCCGAGTGAGGCCGTTGAGACCTCGGTCGAAGCCGCTCCCGAGACGGTAGCCGAAGAATCGATCGAAGCTGCCCCCGAGGAGACTACGGAGTCCGCTCCCGAGCAGCCTGCCGCCGCCGCCCCTGTCGCAGAAGCGTCCGAAGACGACTCTGACGTTGCTCCGCTCTCGTTTGCGGAGTCTGTGGAGGCTGAAGTTGATGAACTGCTGGCCGAGGCCGGCATCACCGAGACGCCGACGGAGGCGGAGGAGGAGTCCAAGTGAGCCTGTTTGGGCGGAAAGCAACACCGTTGGGCGCGGCGCCGATTGCGGATCGCGAGCTCCTGCTCGCAGATCTCGACGGTGTCGTGTACCGCGGTCCGGGTGCGATCCCGGGTGCCGTGGAGGAACTGAATCGTGCCGCAGAGTCGGTGCGGCTCGCATACGTCACCAACAACGCGTCCCGTACGGATCGTGATGTCGCCGCCCACCTCAGCGAGTTGGGGCTCCGGGCCGCGGCGGGCGACGTGGTGACTTCGCCTCAGGCCGCAGTGACCCTGCTTCGGGAGACTGTGGCACCCGGCGCACTGGTGTTCGTGATCGGCGGCGAAGGCCTGACCGACGAGCTCACCAAGGCGGGATACGCGGTGACGCGCAGCGCAGATGATGATCCCGCAGCCGTGGTGCAGGGCTTCGCACCCGACGTCGGGTGGGTGCACCTCGCGGAGGCCGCATTCGCCCTCGCCGAGAAGCCCGGCCGCCCGCAGCTGCCGTGGATCGCGACGAACACCGACTGGACGATTCCGGTCGCGCGGGGCTTGGCACCGGGCAACGGAACTCTCGTGTCCGCTGTGCACACCGCGGTCCAGCGCCTCCCAGTGTTCGCTGGGAAGCCCGAGACGCCTATTTTTGAGACCGCGTTCGAGCGCTTCGGCACGCGCAACGCGTTGATGATCGGTGATCGACTAGACACCGATATGAAGGGCGCACGCGCTGCGGGGATCCCGTCGCTGCACGTGCTGACCGGCGTCGACCGCCCCAAACAGCTCGTCGCGGCGTCCAAGGACATGCATCCGGACTACATCGTTGCGTCCCTCGCGGAACTCCACGAACCGTACCCGGAGACAGTGCAGCGCAAGGACGGCAGCATGCAAGTGGGCACAGCGCGCGTGGGGATGGACGGCCACATCGTTCGTATCGACGCTGAGGGGGACTCGCCGATCAATCTGCTGCGTGCAGGCTGCGCCGCCATCTGGGCTTCGGGTCTTGCGATCTACGGGCTGAAGGTCCCGGAGCGTCTCTTCGAGGATCACTGGCGCTAAAGCGCCGCGATCCTCCGCGGGATCCCCTCCGGTCGCAGTGCGGGCGCCGCGCCGTGTCCGGACGGGCGCAGACGTGGCGGTTCCCGCGCCTTGTCAGCGGTCGCGGATAGGCTGGGAACTATGGAGAGCCAGGATCAGCCCACGAGCGCGCAGGCGAGCGTTCCATCTGGTAACCCTGAGGAAAGCCTGCTGAGTCGCGTCGAGGTGATCGAGGCACAACCGCTTGCACAGCGGGCGGCAGGATTCGAGCAGCTTCACGACGAACTGCTCGCGGAGCTGCAACGAGGTGACCATGGTGACGCCTAGCGCGGTGTGGGCCGGCGCCCCGGCACGTCTCGATCGGGTGCTTCCGGAACTCGGTCTCGTGCGTTCACGCAGTCGGGCGACCGAGCTCATCGCCGCGGGCGGTGTCGCTGTGAACGGCACAACGGCCGCGAAGCCAGGTGTGCGCGTGGCAACCGGCGCTCGCGTCGAGGTTTCGGGCGACGACCACTATGTCGGCCGCGCCGCCCACAAACTCATCGCGGCACTCGATACCTTCGGGATTGATCCGGCTGATCGCCTGGCTCTCGACCTGGGAGCGTCGACGGGTGGCTTCACCCAGGTCCTCCTGGAGCGTGGGGCGCGACTCGTGCAAGCGATCGACGTGGGTCGCGATCAGTTGGCCCCGCAGTTGCGGGAGGATCCGCGAGTGCGGCTCGTCGAAGGGCGTAACGCACGGGAGCTCACCACGGCGAACCTTTCGACAGACACCCAGGAGCCAGCCTCGCCACAACTCGTGGTGGCGGATCTGTCGTTCATCTCGCTCTCGCTCGTGTTCCCCGCTATCGCACGGGTGGCCGCGGCGGACGCCGAGCTTGTGCTCCTGGTCAAGCCGCAGTTCGAGGTGGGTCGTGTCCGCGACGGGGTGGTGACGAGCCCGGAACTGTGGGCCGACGCGATCCGGATCGTGCTGCGCTCCGCCGCTGAACACGGCTTTACGGCGCGTGGGCTTGCGCCGTCCCCGATTTCGGGCGGAAGCGGGAATCGTGAATTCCTCGTGCACTTCTCGCGCGCCGAAGCGCCCCATCCGACAGAATGGGAGGGGCGGATCGCGGAGCTCACCGGAGCACCGCTGCGGCCGCACGGAGTGGATCCGGAGCGAGACGAGGGAGCGCGATGACGACGGTGCACGAGGGTGAACCCCGGCGGTTCCTCATTGTTTCCCACACGCACCGGGAGGAAGCGATAGCGGCTACGATCGCCGCGGTCTCTGCGCTCCATGCTGCGGGTGTTATTCCCGTGTTTGCTGCGGAAGACAGCGACGAATTTGCCCCGCATCTCGATGTGTCCCGGATCGGAGTGCTGGGAACAAACGCGGCGATTGCGGACCTTGAAGCGGCGATCGTGCTGGGTGGTGACGGCACGATCCTGCGCGCCGCAGAGGTGCTCCGAGGCTCCGCCTGTCCCATCGTTGGGGTCAACCTGGGACATGTAGGGTTCCTCGCCGAGATGGAGAGCTTCGACCTCGCGTCCACGATTGACCGTGTACTGCGGCGTGACTACACCGTGGAGGAGCGGCTGACCCTTGAGGTCAGCGCGACCTGCGACGGCGAAGTAATCGCGGACACCTGGGCTTTGAACGAGGCGAGCGTTGAGAAGCGCCGCCGCATGCTTGAGGTCGAGATCGGGGTGGACGGGCTGCCGGTCTCCTCATTCGCCTGCGACGGTATGGTCGTGGCCACCCCAACGGGTTCCACGGCCTATGCGTTCTCGGCGGGCGGCCCCGTAGTGTGGCCGGGCGTGCAGGCAATGCTGATGGTGCCGATCGCGGCCCATGCGCTGTTCAACCGACCGCTCGTGACCGGGACCGACTCGGAGCTGAGCGTGCGTATCCTCCCCGAAAACGTGGGTCCCGGGGTGCTGTGGTGTGATGGCCGGCGCCGCACCGAACTGCCTGCCGGTTCCACTGTGCGTGTGCGACGCTCTCCGCTCTCGGTGCGCCTGGCGCGGCTCAGCGCGGCCCCGTTCTCGGACCGCCTGGTGCGAAAATTCCACCTCCCGGTATCCGGGTGGCGGGGCAACGGACGTGAGGAGCGCTCATGATCGAAGAAATGCGGATCCGGGATCTCGGAGTAATCGCGGATGCCACGCTGCCGCTCGGTCCCGGTTTCACGGCGATTACGGGCGAAACAGGCGCAGGTAAGACGATGGTTGTCAGTGCGCTTGGCCTGCTCATGGGCGAGCGCAGCGACGCGGGGGCTGTGCGCACCGGTGCGAGTCAGGCGCGTGTCAACGGGGTCGTACACACGGCGGATCCGGCGGTGACGGATCTCGTGGACGAGCTCGGCGGCGACGTCGAGGACGGCGTGCTGATCCTCGGTCGCACCGTCAGTGCGGAGGGGCGCAGCAGAGCAAGCGTCGGCGGATCCAACGCACCCGTCGGTAGCCTGGGTCGCCTCGCCGAGCGACTGTTCGCCGTGCACGGGCAATCCGAGCAGCTCCGGTTACGTTCGGCAGCGGCGCAGCGCGACACACTTGACCGCTTTGCGGGCACCGACCTCGCGGCAACACTGACGGAGTACCGCACCGCCCATCGCGCCCGCCGCGAACTGGGAGAGCGCGTGGCAGAACTGACCGCCGCGCGCGATGAGCGTGCCGCTGAGGCGGTGCGGTTGCGTGCAGAACTCGACGAGATCGCTGAGGTCGACCCGCAGCCCGGAGAAGAGGCCGAACTCGCCGCACGTATCGATGTGCTCAGCAACGTTGAAGCACTCCGCGCTGCGACAGTGGGGGCCCACGAAGCACTCGCGACGGAGTCTGACGACCCCATGAGTCAGGACGCTGCGAGCCTCGTCGATACGGCCGTGCGCGAACTCGAACGCGTCGCCGCACACGATGTCCGCCTGAGCGGCGTCCTCGAAACCCTGCAGAGCGTGAGTTTCCAAGTCGCCGACGCGGCGCGGGAACTCTCCGCCTACGTGGGTGATCTCGACGTTGAAGGGCCAGGTGAGCTCGCCCGAGCCAACGAGCGTCTCGCTGCCTTAAACGGGCTCTTCCGCCTGTACGGTGCGGATTCCGCCGCGGTAATTGCGCACTCCGGACAGTCCGCGGCCCGGCTGACCGAGCTCGAAGGCGACGACGAACTCATCGACAAGCTTGCGGCAGAACTCGAAGAGACAAACGAACGCGAACGCACGCTCGCCGAGCAGCTGAGCACGCAGCGCACCAATGCTGCCGTGCGGCTCTCCGAACTTGTCACGGTGGAACTGCGTGAACTTGCGCTCCCCGACGCCGACTTTGTGGTGCGGGTGCTTCCACTCGAGAGCTTGGGCGGATCCGGCGGCGACGAGGTGCAGCTCCTGCTGAGCCCGCACCCTGGGGCAACGCCACGGCCCATCGCGAAGAGCGCGTCCGGAGGTGAACTCTCCCGTGTCATGCTCGCGCTCGAGGTCGTCGTCGCGGGCGTCGATCCGGTACCGACGTTTGTCTTCGACGAGGTCGACGCAGGCGTGGGAGGTGCTGCCGCCATCGAGATCGGCCGACGGCTCGCACGCCTCGCGAAGAGCTCGCAGGTGATCGTCGTGACCCACCTTGCACAGGTCGCCGCGTTTGCCGGCAACCACCTACGTGTCGTGAAGGACTCAGCGGGCGGATTCACCGAATCAAGCTGTCAGCGGCTCGACGGCGAGCACCGCCTCGCCGAGATGGCCCGCCTTCTGTCGGGCCTCAGTGATTCCTCGAGCGCGCTCGAACACGCCGCGGAACTCCTCGACCTCGGTGCCGCGGAGCGCGCCGTCGGGTAACCTCCGCCGCGACCGAGGTAACGGGGCGGTGGCGCGCCGGAGGGAAATTGCAGCGGTTTTCTCGCCGGGCAGGAGCGCCCGGGTGCTACGCTCCAACACATGGTGAAGATGTTCCGACGGCGTCGGCAGCAGGGGGTCCCAGCGGTACCGGATCTGGGGGATGACGAGCAGACGAAAGCTGCGTACCTCGACAACCACCCGGACGTGGTCCACGCGGACGTGGAACAGATGGACGCGGACACCCGCGAAATGTACCGTGACGCCCGCGAGGCCGCTTTCGACGCGCACGAGGAACGATCGAAGACAACCGCGCGTGAGTTCGTGGTGCGTGCCCCGTTCCAGCTCGGCTTCACGGTCACGCTCGGCGTTCTCGTCGCCTTGCTGTTTGGCGACATCGTCGGGCAGCTCTCGACGATCATCATGTACGTCGTTGCTGCATTGTTCGTGGCCCTCGGCCTCGACCCCGTGGTGCGCTGGTTGGAGCGAAAAGGACTGAAACGCGGCCTCGGCATCGGCGTTGTGTTCGGCGGCTTTGTCGTCCTCATCGCGGCCCTGCTCGCCATCGTGATTCCGATGATCGCAAACCAGATCGCTCTGCTCGTGAAGAGCGCTCCGGCACTCTTCAAGGACGTCACCGCGCAGCAGTGGTTCATGGACTTGAACGAGAACTTTGGTCGATTCATCGACTTCGATGGCCTTCTCAAAATGGGGCAGGATCTCGTCAGTAAGCCGGAGAACTGGGCGCAGGTCGCGGGTGGCGTGTGGCAGGCCGGTATCGGCATCGCTAACGGGCTCACTGCCGGGCTGATCGTACTGATCCTCACCCTCTACTTCCTCGCTTCGCTGCGCACGATCAAACGGGCGTTCTACTCACTCGTGCCGCGTACGGGACGCGCGAAGGTGATGGACATCACCGAACAGGTCACCAAGTCCGTCGGTGGCTACGTGAGCGGAATGGTCGTCCTCGCGTTCATCAACGCGGTGCTGGGTTTTGTGATGATGACGATCGTCGGAGTTCCGTTCGCGGGGCTTGTCGCCGTGGGAGTCTTCCTGCTCGCCATGATCCCGCTCATCGGATCCGTCGTCGCGACGGTCCTCGTATCCGCGGTGGCGCTGTTCGACTCGCCGATGACCGCGATTATCGCGGCGGGGTACTACCTCGTTTACATGCAGGTCGAATCGTATTTGCTCACCCCGCGGATCATGAACCGGGTCGTGTCTGTTCCTGGTGCGCTCGTTGTGATCGGCGCATTGGCCGGCGGCACATTGCTTGGCCTCCTGGGTGCACTGATCTCGATTCCCGTGACCGCGATGGTGTTGATGATCGTCAAACAGGTGTGGGTCCCGCGCCAAGAGCTCCGCTAAGCGCGAGCTGAATCCGTCCCCCAGACCCAAACTCTACTGATAGGATCGAAGCCCGTGGGAACAGATCAGAGCACGGACCAGACCCGGACAACTAAGCACATCTTCGTGACCGGAGGTGTCGTCTCCTCGCTGGGCAAGGGATTGACCGCCGCGAGTCTCGGAAACCTCCTGACCGCACGTGGCCTCCACGTCGTGATGCAGAAGTTGGATCCGTACCTCAACGTCGATCCCGGCACAATGAACCCGTTTGAGCACGGCGAAGTTTTCGTGACGGACGACGGCGCGGAGACCGACCTCGACATCGGACACTACGAGCGCTTCCTCGGTATCAACCTGTCGCAGGCCGCAAACGTGACGACCGGTCAGATCTACCAGGAAGTGATCGCCAAGGAGCGCCGCGGCGAGTACCTGGGCCAGACCGTCCAGGTGATCCCGCACATCACCAACGAGATCAAGCGCCGCATGCGCCTCCAGTCGGAGCAGGTGCCGCAGCCCGACGTGATCATCACGGAGGTAGGTGGCACGGTTGGCGACATCGAGTCGCAGCCGTTCCTGGAAGCCGCACGGCAGGTGCGTCACGAACTCGGCCGCGGCAACGTGTTCTTCGTGCACGTGTCGCTCGTGCCGTTCATGGGTGCGTCCGGGGAGCAGAAGACCAAGCCCACCCAGCACTCGGTGGCCGCGCTGCGCTCGATCGGAATCCAGCCTGACGCCCTCGTCCTGCGCAGTGATCGCCCCGTCACGGACGATAACCTCCGCAAGATCGCGCTCATGTGCGACGTCGAAGAGCGCGCCGTGGTCAACGCGATCGACGTGCCGAGCATCTACGACCTCCCGACGCTTCTCAACGAGCAGGGACTCGACAGCATCATCACCGAGAACCTGGGCCTCGACGACAAGGCGACTGACGTCGACTGGACGGGCTGGCAGCCGGTGCTCGACGCGGTGCACCACCCGAAGGGCGAGATCACGCTCGCACTCGTCGGCAAGTACGTTGACCTTCCGGACGCCTACCTTTCGGTGACCGAGGCGCTGCGGGCCGGTGGTTTTGCACACTCGACAAAGGTCAACATCCGCTGGGTGCCCTCCGATGACTGTGAGACGCCCGAGGGCGCACTCGCTGCACTCGGTGACGTGCACGGCATCTGCGTGCCCGGAGGCTTTGGGATCCGCGGCATCGAGGGCAAGCTGGGCGCGCTCCGCTTCGCCCGCGAGAACGGGATCCCCACTCTGGGGCTGTGCCTCGGCCTGCAGTGCATGGTCATCGAGTACGCGCGCAACGTCGCCGGACTCGAGGGTGCCTCGTCGACCGAGTTTGATCCGGAGACCCCGGTCCCCGTCATCGCGACGATGGCCGAGCAGGTCGACATCATCGACGGCGGCGACATGGGCGGCACCATGCGCCTGGGCCTCTACGAAGCTGCACTCGCTGAGGGATCCCTCGCCGCGCAGCTCTACGGGGCACCGACCGCAACCGAGCGTCACCGCCACCGCTACGAGGTGAACAACCAGTACCGTGCGCAGATCGCGGATGCCGGGCTGTCGTTCTCGGGCACCAGCCCGGACGGCGAGCTCGTCGAGTACGTGGAACTGCCCACCGCGCAGCACCCGTTCTACATTGCCACGCAGGCGCACCCTGAGCTGCGTTCGCGTCCCGGCACGCCGCACCCGCTGTTCGCGGGACTCGCGGGGGCCGCGATCGAGCGCCGCGACGCCGCACGCCTCTTCGAGGTCAACGGCGGTGAGTAACGATCCCGGTTCGGCTGGTGCGCCCCTCGCGGACGCGCCAGCCGAGGTTGAGGTGCTCGACACTGAGCTGCTCGTGCGCGGACATGTCTGGGACGTGCGCCGCGACAGGTTCCGCTTCGGCGATACCGAGCTCGTGCGTGACTACCTCGACCATCCCGGGGCGGTTGCGGTGCTCGCGATCGACGCGCAGGATCGCGTCCTGCTGATCCAGCAGTACCGCCACGCGATCGGGCACCGTGACTGGGAAATCCCGGCGGGACTGATGGACATGCCCGGTGAGTCGGGCCTCGCCGGTGCGCAGCGCGAACTGGCCGAGGAAGCAGATTTGCGGGCCGATTCCTGGGGCTTGTTGCTTGACCTGTACCTCTCGCCAGGCGGCACGAGCGAGGCGATGCGCATTTTCCTCGCGCGGGACGTGCACGCGATCCAACACGACTACGTGCGCTCGGAAGAGGAAGCCGAACTGGTTCCGCACTGGGTCCCGCTTGATGATGCGGTTGCCGCGGCTCTCGACGGCCGGATCCAGAACGCGGTCACGGTGAGCGCAGTGTTGGCTGCGGCCGTTGCCCGGGGTCAGAACTGGGACTCGTTGCGGGATCCTGAACTGCCGTGGACGGCGCGCGCCGCCGCCCGGGGGGAGCGCTCGGCCGGATGGCGGTGAGCGCGGCCCAGGGCGCGCAGCGCTTCTTGCGCCACGTCGCACTCGAACTCGGTCTGTCCGACAACAGTCAGGCGGCGTACCGACGCGATCTGGCAGCCTACTCCGCGTGGCTTGAGTCGCGTGGGATCGAGGATCTTACGGCCGTCACGCCGGACACGCTGTCCGCCTACGTGGCCGAGCTGAGCGGGGCGGAGCCGTCGCTCGCACCCGCGTCGATCACGCGCCGTCTCTCCACGGTGCGCGGCATGCACCGTTACCTCTTCGAGGAGGGCCTGCTCGACACACACGCTGGCAGCGGGGTGCGTACCCCGAAGCGCGCCCAGCGGCTCCCGAAGGCGCTCTCCGTCGAAGACGTGGAAGCGCTCCTCACCGCGGCCGGGGGGCCCGTCGAGGCTGCTGGATCTGTCGCTGCTGGATCTGCCCTAGGGTCCGCCGCTGGATCCGCCTCTGCTGGGTTAGACGAGCCGGTCGCGCTGCGGGATCGTGCCCTGCTCGAGCTGCTCTATGCGAGCGGGGCGCGCATCAGCGAAGTGACCGCGCTGGATCTCGACGACCTGCTCGCGGGCACCGGTCACGGCGAGGCCTGGCGTGCACCCGAGCAGGCGCTTGGCGAGGGCGGATTTCTGCAGGTCACGGGCAAGGGCTCGCGGCAGCGGATCGTGCCCTACGGGAGCTATGCGGGGCGTGCGCTCGCGGCGTATTTGGTGCGGGCTCGGCCGGTGATGGTTGCGGCTGGGAAGGGTACCCCGGCGCTGTTTGTCGGTCCCCGTGGTGCGCGGCTCTCTCGCCAGAGTGCGTGGCTCGTGATCCGCTCCGCCGCTGAGCGTGCCGGGATCACGGCGGAGGTCTCGCCGCACACGCTGCGGCACTCGTTCGCCACGCATCTGCTCTCCGGGGGTGCGGACGTGCGCACGGTGCAGGAACTGCTGGGACATGCCTCGGTCACAACGACCCAGATCTACACGCAGGTCACCGCGGACACGCTGCGCGAGCACTACCTGCTCGCCCACCCGCGCGCCCGGTAGCGCCCGCGCCCTGACCAGTCCGCACCCGCGCCCGCGACCGGTCGTGCCCGCGCCCAAACCGAGGCAAATTATCCTGTCTGAGCCGTTTATTGCAGAAAATCGCTCAGGTGCGATAACTTCCCTCGGTTTGGGCGATTGCTCGCCGGCTACGACGTCGGCAGCGTCGGTCGGGCGTCCGGGGCGTCGGGATGCCGGGCTGCCACGCTCCCGCCCGCCCCGGGCACGCTCCCGCCCGACCGAACCGAGGCAAATTATCCTGCCCGAGCGATTCTCCACGGTAAACGCCTACCGGCAGATAATACGACTCGGGTTGGGCGGGCGGCGTCAGGCGGGCGGCGGGCGGGCAGGGGCCGAGCAGCCGGGCCCGGGCTAGCGCCCGAAGACGCCGGTGAGGCGGGCGCGGCCGAGCGTGTGGCCGAACATGTTGAAGCCGAGGTACGCGGGCGACGCGAGTTCGTCGAGTTCCAGCGCGTCCACGTCGAGGGCGTGCACCACGAACATGTAGCGGTGATCGCCGTGGCCCTCCGGCGGCGCGGAACCCAGGTACCCGCGCACCCCGCCGTCGTTGCGGAGCAGCGAGAACGCGGACGCGTACTCGGGGGCGACCGCGTCGAGCGTGATGGCACCCTCGGGCAGCGAGGTGAGTTCGGGGGACAAGTTGAATGCTGCGAGGTGCCAGAAGCCGCTCGCGGTGGGGGCATCGGGGTCAAAGCAGGTCAGAGCGAAGCTGCGTGTGCCCTCGGGGGCGCCGCTCCAGCTGAGCTGCGGGGTGCGGTCGCCGCCGCCGGTTCCGAGCGTGGCGGAGATCTGGGGAAGCGGCATTCGCCCACCGTCGGCGAGGGTGGCTGACGTCAGCGTGAACTCGGGAACCACGGGCAGGGCCGCGTAGGGGTCGGTGCTCAAGATCGTCCTTTCATTGCTGCGAAGCACGGGATCGGGCGTGTGAACGTGCGCGGCAAACCGTGCTGGGTGCCGGATCTGACCGGCACCGCACTTTGGATGATACCGGCGTGGGGTGGGCGATTCGGGAGACCCGCGCGGGCCTATCCAGGGGGTCGCGAGGCCCCGCTCATCGTCCCGTGGGCGGCGAGAGTTTCCGATCTCGGTCCGCGGCATGCTACATTCTTCACATTCGATCGATCGATCGATCGAGAAGCCGGCGGGAGAACGCAGCCACCGGAGCAACACACGCGCGGTGCCGAGAGCGGCACTGCGCGGGGGAGCACCCCCACTGACAAAGGAGTGAGTGAGATGACCAAGCACGTACGCACGCGAATCGGGGCGATTGCCCTCGTCCTCGGTGCCGGAGTCCTCGGCCTGACGGGCTGCAGCGCCCCCGCAGATGCCGAGACAGGCTCAAGACCCGCGGCCGAAGGATCCGGCAGCACGCTTCCCACGATCGAGGCGGGAGCCTTTACCTGCTCCATGAGTGGCGAGTACCGGCCGTTCAACTACTTCGATGAGGCGGGTGAGCTTGTCGGCTTTGACGTCGATATCTGCACCGCGATCGCGGAGGAGATCGGACTCGAGGCGAAGCCGGTCACCGCCCCGTTCAACTCCCTGATCGGCGGCCTGCAGGCGAACCGCGCGGACGCGATCATTGGCTCCCTCGCGGCGACGGAGGAGCGCAAGCAGCAGGTGCTCTTCACAGAGCCGTACTACGAGACCGGGGCCTCGCTGTTCGTGCCCGCCGGATCGAAGATCACCTCGATCGACGAGCTCGACGGCGCGAAGGTGGGCGTCACCCTCGGCACCACCTTCGAGGAATACGCGCAGGGCCGCGACAACATCTCCGAGGTCCGCACGTACCAGGCCGACCCCGATGCGCTGAAGGATCTTGAGTCGGGCCGCATCGACGGCGTGATCACGCAGGGCTTCATCGGCAACTACCTCGCGAAGAACGCCGGCTTCAAGGTGCAGGAGGTCGGCGACGTGCTCATTCCCGATGTCGCGGCGATCGCGGTCGGCAAGGACAACACGAAGCTGCGCGACGCGATCGATGCGGCCCTCGTGACGCTCCATGAGGACGGCACCTACGACGCCCTGAGCCAGGAATGGTTCGGGGAGAGCCTGGGCTAAGTCGGAACGCGCCGGAGCGTCCGCCCCACCCACCACACGAAAGAACGAGAACACACGATGGAATTTCTCCAGTCGCTCCTGTCGAGCTGGCCGGTGTTTGTGCAGGGCCTTGGGGTCACGCTCGCACTGACCGTGCTGACCCTGATCTTCTCCCTGCTCCTCGCGGTGCTCATTACCGCGATGCGGCTCAGCGGGAAGAAGCCGCTCGTTTGGTTCGCGACCGCGTACCTGGCCATCATCCGCGGGGTGCCGCTCATTGCGCTCCTATTTGTCATCTACTTCGGGATCGTCGCGGTCGTGAAGGTAGAGGCGTTCACCGCGGCGGTGGTTGGCCTGAGTATTCACACATCGGCATATGTCTCGGAGATCCTGCGCTCGGGCCTTGCCTCGGTGCCGAAGGGGCAGGTGGAGGCGGCGCGTTCGCTCGGCATGAGCCGGATCCGCACGCTGCAGAAAGTCGTCGGTCCGCAGGCGATCCGCGTGGTTGTCCCGGCCCTCGCGAATCAGGCGATCATCTCGTTGAAGGACAGTTCGGTGGCTGCATTTATCACCGTCGGCGAACTGTTCATGACCGCGCAGCGGCTCTCTGCCGCGTCGTTTGAACCGCTGACGTATTACAGCATTGTCAGCCTGTACTATCTCGCGATCGTGGGCCTCATGACCCTCGGTGTGAACCGCGTCGAAGCCTACTTCAGGAAGCGAGGATAACCCCGCATGAGCACCACACTCTCGGCCCCCACCCCGACCGACACCACCCCGCGTGTACGCATCCGCGACGCGGTGAAGCGCTATGGCAGTCACACCGTGCTCGAGGGTGTCAACCTCGATGTCGCCTGCGGTGAGGTCACCGTGCTGATCGGGCCCTCCGGCGCGGGCAAGAGCACGCTGCTGCGCTGCATCAACGGCCTCGAACGCCTGAGCGATGGCTCGGTGGAGATCGACGGCGAACATCTGGACTACCGCGAGCGCACGCTCAACACGATGCGGCAGCGCGTGGGCATGGTGTTCCAGTCCTTCAACCTGTTCCCGCATCTCACCGTGTTGCAGAACGTGACCCTCGCCCAGCAGTGCGTCGCACAGCACCCGCGTGATGCCGCCGAAGCCACCGCGGAGCGGCTGCTGGACCGCGTGGGCCTGGCCGCCAAGAAGGACGCGTACCCGAGTTCGCTATCGGGCGGGCAACAGCAGCGGGTGGCGATCGCCCGCGCGCTCGCGATGAGCCCGAAACTCATGCTGTTTGACGAGCCCACCTCCGCGCTCGATCCTGAGCTTGTCGGTGAGGTGCTCGCGGTGATGCGCGAGCTCGCGCAGGACGGAATGACAATGGTTGCCGTCACCCACGAGATGCGCTTTGCGCGCCAGGTCGCGGACACGATTGCGCTTGTGGCCGATGGCAAGATCCAGGAGCAGGGCCCGCCGGATCAGGTGCTTGATGACCCGCAGTCCGACCGTGGCCGGGCCTTCCTGCGTCAGATCACGGAGGAAGATTGACCCGCGCGGCGGCGGATCAGCGCGGCTTCGACCCCACGGTGCTGTTTGCGGACGCCGCCGAGTATCCCGAGGCCGGCGACTGCGTGCTCCTGGACATTACGGGGGAGACCGCCCGGATCGAGCTTCACCGCCCCGAGCGCTTGAACGCCGCATCGGCCGCGCTCATCTGGGGTCTCGCGGAGGCACTGCATCGCGTCCGTGCAGCGCACTGCCGGGTTGTTGTCCTTAGCGGCGCGGGGCGAGCGTTCTGCGCCGGGCACGACCTCAAGGCGCCACCCCTGGCGCGCCACTCGGCGGCCGCCCGGCGGCACCTCGACCGTTTGCAGTTCGTGAGTCACGCACTGCGCGATCCGGAGCTGATCTCCGTCGCGAACGTGCACGGCTTCGCCTACGGTGCCGGGATCGAGCTCGCACTGAGTTGCGATTTTGTCGTGGCGGAGCGCGGTACCCTGTTCCGATTCCCCGAGGTGTCGGTGGGGCTGTCGGTGACCGGCGGGATATCGTTCTATCTTCCGCAGGCGATCGGGATGCCGCGGGCAAAGGAGCTCATCATGCTGGGAGAACCATTCGACGCGGGGACCGCACTGGGGCTTGGCATGATCACGCGGGTCGCGGACGGAGACGAGCGTGCTGTGGTGGCGGATCGGATCGCCGCCCGTGTCCTGGAACTCCCGCACGCCGCGATGGCGCTGGCAAAGGGCACAATCGAGCGGGTGTTCGCCGAGGACGCAGCCCGCGCGATGGCGCTCGAGATCGAGAACGGCCTCGACACCGGGGGTGCCGCGGACGCCGAGCGCGCCCGGGCCCGGTTCAGCGAGCGGCCGTGACGGGGCTCCCCGCGCCGGGGGTGCGCGTGGTCACCGACCTCGCGCAACCGCCCCGCTTCGCTCGGGTACCCCTTGAAGGGGTCGACAGCATCGCCGCCCTCATTGAACGTGCGGCAGAGCGGTGGCCCGATCGAGTCGCTTGGCGGTTCGATCCCTGCGGTCAGGCGCTGACCTTCGCCGAAATTGAGCGTCGCACCGCTCGGATCGCGGCGGCGCTTGGCGCGGACGGCGTGGCTGCGGGGGACCGGGTCGCCCTGATGGCCCCGAATTCCCCGGCGTTCCCGCTGAGCTGGCTGGCGCTCTCGCGCCTGGGGGCCGCCACGGTGCCCGTGAACGTGCGCTATCGCCGCCGCGATCTCGCGCATGTGCTGCGGGAGGCCGATCCGGCCCTGCTCCTCGCCGCCCCGGAGGCGCTCGAGACGGCGCGGGCTGCGGCCAAGCTCGCGGGGAGCGCGGTCCGGATCGTCGACGTCGATACCTATCTCGCGGCGGCCGAGTCCCGCGCAGGGTCCCGCGCCGCAGCTCGCGACACCGCGCCGCGCCCCGGACCCGACACGATCGCGAACATCCAATTCACCTCGGGGACGACCGGTGCCCCGAAAGGCTGTGTGCTGAGCCACCGGTATTGGCTCGCGTTCGCGTGGACCCTGACCCAGGAGGCCCCGCAGATTGCCGCCGACGACGTGCTGTTTACTGCCCAGCCCATGTCATACATTGACCCACAGTGGAACGTGATTGTTGCGCTCGCCGCCGGGGCGGAACTTGTCGTGGCGGACGGCTTTCACCCCAGCACGTTCTGGGACCGGGTACGTCGCTACGGTGTGACCTACTTCTACTGCTTGGGGCTCATGCCCGCGCTGCTCCATCGGATGCCGCCGAGCCCGCGCGATCGTGAGCATCGGGTGCGTCTGATCCAGGCTTCGGCGATTCCGGCCGCGCTGCACCGCACGCTGGAGGAGCGCTGGGGCGTGCCGTGGCTTGAGGCATTTGGTATGACGGAGACCGGATCGGACCTGTTCATGCAGGAGACAGAAGCGGCCCGGTTCGTGGGAAGCTCCTGGATCGGAGTACCGCGCGCGCATCGCGAGGCCGCGGTCGTGACCCGCACGGGTTCCGTCGCGGCACCCGGGGAACCGGGTGAGTTGTGGATCCGGGGCGACGGGCTGTTTCTGGGCTACCTCGGGCAGGAGGATCGCGCCGCCGAGCCCGATGCCTGGTTCCGGACGGGAGACATTGTGCAGCACGACGGGGCGGGACGGATCGCGTACGTGGGCCGCACCAAGGACATGATTCGCCGGGCGGGTGAGAACGTCTCCGCCGCGGAGGTGGAGAGTGTTGTCACCGCGCACCCTGCTGTGCAGGTGTCGGCAGTGATCGCGGTCCCGGATGAGCTGCGGGGTGAGGAAGTCGCCTGTTTTGTGCTCCGCGAGCCGGGGGACCCGCGCGACGATGCGACTCTGTTCAGCGATCTCGCCGAGTTCTGCGCTGCGGAGCTCGCAAGCTTCAAGATTCCCCGATACTGGAGGTCGGTAACGAAGTTCCCGCGGACGGTTTCCGAACGCGTGGCCAAACACCGGCTCCCGGACCCGCTCGATCGATCGAGCTTCTGGGATCTGCGAAGCGAGAGGTGACCTGAGATGACGACCCCAGTACTGGAGGAGCTCGCCACCCTTGCGGTTCCCGATCTCCCCACCGGCACGCACCTCCGCGTGCGCGAGGCCGCCCTGCACCTGTTTGCTCGCAAAGGGTACAACGCGACGGGAATCCGGGAGATCGCCACCCAGAGTGGGCTGACATCCTCCACGCTGTACCACTACGCGGGGACGAAGGACAAGCTGCTGTACCAGATCCTCACCGACTCGCACGAGCGATACACCCTCGCTTCCGACTTCCTGCGTGAACACTGCGACGACCCCGCCGAACTCCTTGCGCATCTCGTGTGGCTACACGTGGTCACGCACGCGCTCCAGCGCGAGTCCGCGATTGTCGGAGACACCGAGATCGACAATCTCGGCCCCGAAGACCGCGAACGGGTGGTTGCGCAGCGCGATCACTATGAGCGGATCTGGCAGCAGGCGATCCGGCAGGGCGTCGACGCAGGCAGCTTCACGGTGCGCGACGAACGCATCGTGCGCCTGGCGCTCCTCGAGACGTGCACCAGCGTCTCGCACTGGTTTTCACCCCGCGGGGAGCTTTCTGCGGCCGAGGTTGCGGAACGCTTCATCGACATTGCGTTCGCGATGCTGCGGCACGAGCCGAGCTCGGCCGAGGTGCCCACCGGGGAGGACCACCTGGCGGGCGCGCTCGTCACGCGAGTGTGGGGAATTTCCGCGGACGAGTACTCCGGCCGCACTGACGAAGGGACGGACACATGATCGACTCCACCACGCCCACTTCTGGCCGCTGCGCGATCGTGACGGGTGCCGCCCGTGGGATCGGCCTGGCGACCGCGCACAAGCTCGCGCGCCGCGGCTGGCCGATCGCGCTCTTCGATCTCGACGAGGGCGCGCTTGACGCGGCTGCCGCCTCGATCAGGGCTGCCGGCGGCACTGCCCAGGGCTTCGCGGTCGACGTGTCCGACGAGGAGAGCGTGGCCCAGGGTGCCGCCGCGGCGAACGCTGCGCTCGGGGCGCCGCTCGTGCTCGTCAACAACGCCGGGGTGCTGCGTGACGATTTCCTCTTCAAAGCCACCCTCGATGACTGGGACCTGATCATGAACGTGCACCTGCGCGGCGCGTTCCTGATGAGCCGTGCGGTGCAGAGCTTCATGGTCGCGGAACGCTGGGGCCGGATCGTGAACCTGTCGAGCACCTCAGCGCTGGGGAACGCGGGGCAGAGCAACTACTCAGCGGCGAAGGCCGGGATCCAGGGCCTCACGAAGACGCTCGCGCTCGAACTGGGGAAGTTCGGGATCACGGCAAATGCGGTAGCCCCGGGGTTTATCGCAACAGATATGACACGCGCCACGGCGGAACGCCAGGGCCTCACCTTTGAGGAGCTCGCGGAGCGGGTCTCCGGGATGACGGCGGTACGCCGGATGGGGGATCCCGCAGACGTGGCGCACGCCATCGCGTTTTTCGTCGCCGAGGAGAGCAGCTTCGTGTCTGGCCAGGTGCTGTACGTGGCGGGCGGTCCGAGTGCCTAACACGGTGCCGGATCCGGCACCGCTGGACACGGCGGCGCCGGAACCCGCACAGCTCGACGCGGTGATGCCGGATCCTGCGACGCCGGACACAACAGCGCCGGATCCCGCGCCGCGTGTGTTTTCCGGGCTCGCGGAACTCCGGGCCGCCGCGGGCGCCGAACTCGGCCCGAGCGCGTGGTTTCCGATCACGCAACAGCGCGTTGACGACTTCGCGCGGGTCACCGAAGATTGGCAGCCGATCCACTGCGATCCTGACGCTGCGGCGCAGTCGATGTTTGGCGGCACTATCGCGCACGGCTACCTCACCGTTGCGCTGCTTTCCCGATTCGCGCGGGAGCTCTACACGATTGCAAACACGCGAACCGTGGTGAACTATGGCCTTGACCGGGTGCGCTTCCCGGCACCGCTGCCGGTGGGGGCGCGGGTCCGCGCTCGCGCGCGCATCGGCGAGCCCCGCGCCCGCGGTGAGCTGCTCGAGGTTCCCGTGAGCTACACGGTGGAGGCTGCGGGAGGTACGCGTCCCGTGCTGATCGCCGACACGCTCATCCTTGTTGAAGCGTCAACACCGGTGGTGGAGTAGCACGCTGCGCGGCCGCCGTAGCGCTGCACCCGCGGCGGCGCGCCAGGCGATCCGCCCCCGCGCCGCAGCACGCCCAGAGGGACCCGCGAAGCCGCGATAGGATGGAGCGTTAGCGAGTACCTGCAGGAGGAGAATCGGGAATGGCGAAGACACAGGTCGAGATCGGTCCCACCGGCCGACCCGAGCGCATCATTCCCGCGCCCCCGAAATTGGAGCGGCACGGCCCAGCGCGCATCATCGCGATGTGCAACCAAAAGGGTGGCGTTGGTAAGACGACAAGCACGATCAACCTCGCGGCCGCGCTCGCGCGCTACGGTCGGCGCGTGCTCGCCGTGGACTTCGACCCCCAGGGTGCCCTGTCCGCCGGGCTCGGGATTCCCGCCCATGACGTCGTCACGATTTATGACCTGATGCTCGGCAAGGTGAAGGATCCGCACGAGGCGATCCAGCGCACGAACACGCCGGGGCTCGACGTGATCCCTGCCAACATCGACCTGTCCGCCGCCGAGGTGCACCTTGTCTCCGAGGTGGCCCGCGAGCAGATCCTGGGCGGCGTACTGCGCAAGGTCGCCGCCGACTACGACGTGATCCTCGTCGACTGCCAGCCCTCGCTCGGCCTCCTGACAGTGAACGCGCTCACCGCAAGTCACGGGGTCCTGATCCCGCTGGCCTGCGAGTACTTCGCGCTGCGCGGTGTCGCGCTGCTCGTTGAGACCGTCGACAAAGTGCGGGATCGCCTCAACCCTGCGCTGGAGCTCGACGGGATCCTGGCGACAATGTACGACTCGCGCACGCTGCACGCCCGTGAGGTGCTGGAGCGCGTGGTGGACACGTTCGGCGACAAGGTCTTCGACACTGTCATCGGCAGGACGGTCAAGTTGCCGGATGCCCAGATCGCGGCGCAGCCGGTGCTCGATTACGCGCCCACAAACGCCGCCTCCGAGGCGTATCTGAAGCTCGCACGGGAACTCGTGCAGCGGGGCGTGGTCGCGTAAGTTTCGATCATGGCAGCGCTCGACACGAACCAGGAGCCGGGCGTGCGCGACGCGTCGTCGGGCGATCCGAGCGCGCCAGAAGCCGGGTTTCACGTCACCCTTGAAGTGTTCGATGGGCCGTTCGACCTGCTGCTCAGCCTGATCGGGAAGCACGAACTCGATATCACCGAGGTCTCCCTGAGCCTGGTCACCGACGAGTTCATTTCCTACCTCGCCTCGATTGAGGGCCAGGGGCTGATCGAGCTGGATCGCGCCTCCGAGTTCCTCGTTGTCGCCGCAACGCTGCTCGATTTGAAGATCGCGAGCCTGCTGCCCCAGGGGGAGGCGGTCGACGCCGAGGATATTGCGTTGCTTGAGGCGCGGGATCTGCTGTTTGCGCGGCTGCTGCAATACCGGGCGTTCAAGCAGGCCACCGCGTGGTTTCGGGAACGGCTCGCGTCCGAAGAAGCCAGACACCCTCGCCTCGTGCCGCTCGATGCGAAGTACCGCGACCGCGGCCCCGAACTTGTCTGGACCCTTTCCGCCGCGGATTTTGGCGCGATCGCCGC
This sequence comes from Leucobacter sp. 7(1), assembly GCF_900163635.1. Classification (GTDB taxonomy): domain Bacteria; phylum Actinomycetota; class Actinomycetes; order Actinomycetales; family Microbacteriaceae; genus Leucobacter. The sequence continues at coordinate 21,407 of NZ_FUID01000058.1, forward strand.
GCTCGCGTTCGCGCCTCGGGAATTGCCCACCGTGGGGCTCGACCACCTGCACGCCCCGCTCGTGTCGATCCGCGAGCAGGCCGCGATCGTGGTGGCACAATTACGCAGCGATGGCCTGCGAAGCTTCCGAGAGCTGATCGTGGGGGTGTCGGAGCGGGGCGTGATCGTGGCCCGGTTCCTCGCGATCCTGGAACTCTACCGCCGCGCCGCGGTCACCTTCGAGCAGACCGAACCCCTGGGGGAGCTGCTTGTGCAGTGGACCGGGGAGAACTGGTCGGATGACGAGCTTGCGACACTGGGGAACGACTATGACTAATGCTGAGAACACGGCCGCTGTGGACGCCACAGGGACCACCGACACCGTGGACGCCACCGCTGAGGCCCTCGCCGCGGTGCGGGCGAACCACACACTGACCCAGCAACTTGAAGCATTGCTGCTCGTGGCGGACGAGCCACTCAGTGCCGTGGGCCTCGCCACAGCCACGGATCGACCTGTGAAAGACGTCCGTGTGGCGCTGGAGGCGCTCGCCGCCGACTACGATGGTCAGGGGAGCAGTACCGGCGACTCTCCGGGGTCCGACCTCGCGAGCACAACCCCACGCGGTTTTGAACTGCGTGAAGTCGCCGGTGGGTATCGCTTCTACGTCCGGGCGAGCTTGGACCCGCTGATCGCGGACTTCGTTCAGCAGCAATCCCCGGCACGGCTGTCACAGGCCGCACTCGAAACGCTCGCAGTTATTGCCTACCGGCAACCGATTGCACGCGGGGCGATTGCCTCGATTCGTGCCGTAAACGTCGACTCGGTGGTCCGCACCCTGCTCGCACGTGGCCTCATCACCGAGGTGGGCCACGATCCAGAAACCACCGCCACGCTATATGGCACCTCAGACACGCTGCTCGGGCACCTGGGTATCGGAGATATTTCCGAGCTCCCCCCGATCGCACCACTACTTGATGATCCAGCAGAAGGGTTCGACAATGAGTCGCTCTGAATCAGAGTTCGGCGGATCGTTTTCCGTCGACGGTTCCAACGTCGAGGTAGACCTCGCCGAATTCGGTTGGCCGGGCGACCGTCCTGCCGCCACCGATACTGACGACGTCGAATCCGACGTCGAGACCACGCACGACGACGACGGCAGGATCCGCCTGCAAAAGGCGCTTGCCCACGCAGGGATCGCCTCGCGCCGCGCCTGCGAAGCCCTCATCACGAGCGGTCGGGTGACCGTCAATGGTGAGCCGGAACGCGAGCTGGGATCCCGCATCGATCCGAGCTCCGACGAGGTGCGGGTGGACGGGGTTGTTGTGCAGCTCGACGCCACCAAGCGCTACTTTGTGCTGAACAAGCCGCTTGGCGTGGTCTCCACGATGAGCGACGAGAACGGGCGCCCCGACCTGCGCGAGTTCACCAAGAAGATCGAGGACCGGCTCTACAACGTCGGGCGCCTCGACACCGATACGAGTGGCCTGCTCATCCTCACCAACGATGGGGATCTCGCCCACAAGCTCGCGCACCCGAGCTTCGGCGTGCAGAAAACATACATTGCCAAGGTGCGCGGCCGGGTCACCGCGTCGGTGATCCAGCAGCTCAAGGATGGCATCGAGCTGTCCGACGGTCCCATTCGCGCTGACTGGGCCAAGATTCTCCCGGGCGGATCGGGAAAGACACACTCCCTCGTTGAGCTCACGATTCACTCCGGCCGCAACCGCATTGTCCGCCGGATGCTGGCTGAGGTGGGCCACCCCGTTGTGGAGCTTGTCCGTCGCAAGTTCGGCCCGCTCCGGCTCGGCACGCTCCCGATGGGTGAACTGCGCGAGCTCGGTGCCGCGGAGCGTGGCGCGCTGCTCTCCGCTACATCCTTCGAGGAGGGTGGTGAGGAGAATGGTGGTGAGCGCGGTGCACGGCGCCCCATCACCTCGGGCCGTCCGGGCGACGGCAAGGGCGCGCAGGGCATGCGCGGGATTGCCGCAAAGGGCAACCCGCATGGCCGCCGCAGTGCCGAATACCAGGGCGACGACCGCTTCGACGGGCCCCGCAGCGCGGGATCACGCTCGGGAGCGCCGCGTTCCGGCGGACGCGACGAACGTCGTGGGGGTGTCGACCGCGATGATCGTCGTGGGGGCTACGGCCGCGATGAGAGTCGTGGGGGCTACGGCCGCGATGAGCGTCCGACCCGCGAGCGTCGCTCTGATGAGCGCCGTTCCGATGAGGGCCGCGGCGGCCGTGGCGACGCGACGGCCGGTGGCCGCTACGCTCGCTCGAATGATCTCCGTTCGCGCGGCGGGCGCGATGCGGGCCGCGAGGGTGGCTTCGATCGTTCGCGCGGTGGGCGCGATGCAGGCCGCGAGGGCGGCTTCGACCGTTCGCGCGGGTCGCGTGACGGTGGTTTCGACCGGTCGGGCGGATCGCGTGACGGTGGGCGTGATGGTGGTTTCGATCGTTCGCGCGGGTCGCGTGACGGTGGTTTCGATCGTTCGCGCGGCGGGCGCGATGCGGGCCGCGAGGGCGGCTTCGATCGTTCGCGCGGCGGGCGCGACGGTGGTTTCGACCGGTCGGGCGGATCGCGTGACGGTGGCCGCGAGGGTGGCTACGATCGTTCGCGTGGTGGTCGCGACGGCGGCTCGTCCTACGGCGGGCGTGACACGGGGGCCCGCGGATTCCGTGAGGGTGGCCGCGATGGCGGCCGCGACGGCGGATACCGTGGCGGGCGCGATAGTGATGCCCGGAGCGGCGGTGCCCGGAGTGGTGGCGCACGCGATTCAGGATTCCGCGGCACCCGTGACGGCGGTTTCGATCGTTCGCGCGACAACCGTTCTGGCGGATCCCGCGACGGTGGGTCTCGCGACGGTGGATTCCGCGGCGGCCGTGACGACAACTCTCGGGGATCCCGCGACGGTGGCTACGACCGTGGCCGACCCAGCGATTCCCGCGGTGGGCGTGACAGCGGCCGCGACGGCGGCTTTGGCCGCTCGCGCGACGAGCGTGGCGACGCACGCGGCGGCTTCCGCGGCAACCGCGATGGCGGGGCCGACCGCTCCCGCGGTGAGCGAGGCGATGCTCGTGGCGGCCGTGACTTCGGCGGTGCCCGTGGATCCCGCGACAGTGGCTCCCGCGACAGTGGCTCCCGTGACAGTGGTTCACGCGGCGAGGGCTCCCGTGACAGTGGCTCGCGTGGCGACCGCGGACCGCGCGGCGGCGGCCGCGATGGCGGATCCCGCGGCCCCCGCGACGGACAGCAGAGGCGAGACGAATGGTGACCGACACGGCCTACTCGCCCCGCACCCACGCGGCGCGCACGCAGGGTCCCGTGCACATCATTGGTGCCGGGCTGCTGGGCGCCAGCGTGGGTCTCGGCCTGCGCGAGCGCGGCGTCGACGTGACCCTCGAAGACCTCTCGCCGACAACGGTGGCGCTCGCCGCTGACTACGGTGCCGGGCGGGTCCGCTCAGCGGAGGATCCCGCGCCCGCGCTTGTTGTCGTGGCAACCCCGCCAGACGTGGCCGCGGACGCGGTCGAACGCGCGCTCCGCGCCTTCCCGGACGCTGTCGTGACCGACGTGACAAGCGTCAAGCTCGCGCCGTTCTTGGAGCTCACCCGCCGTGGCGTGGACCTCACGAACTATGTTGGCTCGCACCCGATGGCCGGGCGAGAGCGCGGCGGTGCCATCATGGCGCGCGCCGACCTCTTTGTTGCGAGGCCCTGGGTGATCTGCCGCGACGAGGCAACTCCCGCGGCGGCGCTCGCGCTTGTCGAGGACGTGGCCTTGGACCTGGGCGGCGTGCTCATCGAGATGACACCGGAAGAACACGACCGGGCCGTTGGCCTCGTGTCCCACCTCCCGCAGGTCGTGTCGAGCCTGCTCGCGGCCCGGCTCGTGCCCGCCACCGAGCAAGCCATTGGGCTCGCCGGAGGTGGCCTGCGCGATACGACGCGCGTCGCCGCAAGCGATCCCGAACTCTGGATTCAGATTCTCGGGGCAAACCGTGAACCAGTGGTCGAGCTGCTCGACGCGATCGGGGCCGACATTGCCGCCTTCGCTGACGCGCTCCGCGATCCCGCGCAACCGGGCGCGAAGCGCCGCATCGCCGACCTGCTCGCCGCAGGAAACAGTGGCGTCAGCCGGATCCCCGGCAAGCACGGCTCATCCGAGCGATTCACAACGATTACGGTCCTCATCGACGATACGCCCGGCCAATTGGGGCTCCTGCTCACCGAACTCGGAGAACTGGGCATTAACATGGAAGACTTGCGCCTTGAGCACTCGCCGGGCGCACAAATAGGCTTTGCGGAGATCGCGGTGCTGCCGGAGGTCGCTGAACGGGCGATCTCCGATCTCACCGAACGGGGATGGAGGACACTGTGACACACGCTGCACTCGGGGCAACCCCCGGATCCGGCACCGCTGCACCGCTCCTCGTCGCCATCGATGGCCCCGCGGGCAGTGGTAAATCGAGCGTGTCCCGCACGGCTGCCGAGCAGCTCGGGTTCGGGATCCTCGACACCGGTGCCGCGTACCGCTCACTCGCGTGGACGGGGCGCCGCCTGGGGCTCGACCTCGACAACGCGGCGGCAATGGAAAACCTGCTCGACGCATGGCAGTACCGGATCACCCTGCGCGGCACCCAGCAGGTCACCGTCGCCGTGGCCGGGGGATTGGCTGCCGCAGACCCCGAGCTTGAATCCCCGGTGGATGTCACCGCCGCGATCCGCGAGCACGAGGTCAGCGGGCAGGTCAGCCGCGTCTCGAAGCACCCGATGGTGCGGGAGCGCCTGAACGCAATGTTCCGTCGCACGGTCGCGGAATCCGGCCTGCCGGGCGTCGTGATCGAGGGCCGCGACATCACCACGGTTGTCGCCCCCGACGCCCCCGTGCGGATCCTGCTCACCGCCTCACCCGAGGTGCGAGCCACCCGTCGAGCCGGGGAACTCCCCGGACTCACCCCCGAGCAGGTCCTCGCGGATCTGCAAGCGCGCGACGCGAAGGACGCCCTCGTGGTCGACTTCATCACCCCCGCCCCGGGGGTCACGCTCGTAGACACGAGCGACCTGAACTTCGAGCAGTCGGTGCAGGCTGTTATCGATATCGTACGAGCGGCGCAGAACGCTGCGGAAGAGAGCACAGTATGAGCACGGAGCAGAACGGCGCAGTGAACGCCGACGCGAACGAGGCGGAGGTGTTCGATCCCGCAGCGATCGATGCGTCCGAGGTGATTGCCGGCGAGGGCTTCAGCCCCGAGGGTGACGACTACACCGTGACCGACGAGGAGCGGATGCGCGCCATGCGCTCCAACCTTGACGGCTTCGATCTCGAAGAAGATGACCTTGTCATCGTGAACGAGGACGGCGAGTTCCTCGGCTTCACCGAGGCACCCGCTGAGGCGCTCCCGGTTGTCGCGATCGTGGGCCGACCGAACGTCGGCAAGTCCGCGCTCGTGAACCGTATCCTGGGCCGCCGCGAGGCCGTCGTCGAGGACCTGCCCGGCGTGACCCGAGACCGGGTGAGCTACCCCGCCGAGTGGACCGGCAAGCGCTTCACGCTTGTCGACACCGGCGGCTGGGAGCCCGACGCCAAGGGGCTCGACGCGTCCGTCGCCCTGCAGGCCGAGGTGGCCATCGAGCTCTGTGATGCGGTCATGTTCGTGGTCGACTCCCGCGTGGGCCCGACCGCGACGGACGAGCGCGTAGTGCAGCTGCTGCGCAGCACGAACAAGCCCGTCTTCCTCGTCGCGAACAAGGTTGACGACGCCGTGCTCGAGCCGGAGGCCGCCCAGCTGTGGTCACTAGGACTCGGCGAGCCGCACCCCGTCTCCGCACTGCACGGCCGCGGCGTTGCCGACCTGCTCGACGTCGTCATCGCGGCACTGCCTGACGAGTCCGCAGTTGCGCAGCCGAAGCTGCAGGGCCCCCGCCGCGTCGCCCTGCTGGGCCGCCCGAACGTGGGCAAGTCCAGCCTGCTCAACAAGGCCGCAGGTGAAGAGCGCGCCGTCGTCTCCGACGTCGCGGGCACCACGCGTGACCCCGTAGACGAGCAGGTCGAGATCGCGGGCCGCGTGTGGACCTTTGTGGACACCGCCGGTATTCGCCGTCGCGTGCACCTCCAGAAGGGTGCCGACTTCTACGCTTCGCTGCGCACCGCGGCCGCCCTGGAAAAGGCCGAGGTTGCCGTCGTCCTGATCGACGTGACCCAGGAGATCAGCGACCAGGATCTGCGCATCATCGACCTCGTGCTTGAGTCCGGCCGTGCGCTTGTGCTGGCGTTCAACAAGTGGGATCTGCTCGATGACGATCGCCGCCGCTACCTCGAGCGTGAGATCGAACAGGATCTCGCACACGTCAGCTGGGCACCCCGAGTCAACATCTCGGCGCGCACCGGCCGCCACCTCGAGAAGCTGGTCCCCGCGCTGGAGGCCGCGCTCGACTCCTGGGACACCCGCATCCCGACCGGCAAGTTCAACGCCTTCGTGGCAGAGCTCGTGCAGGAGCACCCGCACCCGCTGCGCGGCGGCAAGCAGCCGAAGATCCTGTTCGGCACGCAGGTGCAGAACCGGCCGCCCACGTTTGTGCTGTTCACCTCGGGCTTCCTGGACCCCGGGTACCGCCGCTTCATCCAGCGCCGCCTGCGCGAGACGTACAGCTTCGAGGGCTCGCCCATCGTGATCAACATGCGCATCCGCGAAAAGCGCGTCCGCGCGTAGTCTGCCGGGCGCGCCCGCATCGGATGCTGAACGCCCCCGTGGACCCCGTTGGGGGTTCACGGGGGCGTTCGTGTGTGTGGGGCTTGGGGGTGCCGCGGGAAGCGCGGGTTTGTGCGTACCCGCCGGACGTCCCGGGCAATGGCGTACCCGCGCCCAAACTGAGGCAATTTATCGAAAGGGAGGCTAACTCCGGCGAGAACGGCTCCGTCTGGATAAATTGCCTCGGGGAGGGTGCGCGCTCCAAGGGCGCACGCAGGCAGGCATCCCCACCCGGGCACTCAGCCCAGCTGGAATAGGGTATTCGGATGCAGAACGAATCCGTGCCGGGGGAGCAGCGCATGACGCCGCTGGAGCGGACGATCGACCGGGCCGCCCACCGGATTCTAGCGAACGCCCCGCAGCGCGGTGTCCGCGCCGTGCTTGTCGAGTGCGCCGTGTTCCTCCTGAAGCAGGCGTGGGCGTGTGTGTTCGGCGCGCTGCTCCTCGTTGTGATTGTGGCGGCGCGGCTCTGGTACCCGGACGACGCGATCCTGGCCCGCAACGACGCGCTCACGATCGCCGCGGTCCTGATCCAGATCGGCATGCTCGCGTTCAAGCTCGAGAGCGGGCGGGAACTGTGGGTGATCGTGCTGTTCCACATCGCGGGCACCACGATGGAGATCTTCAAGACTGACGTCGGATCGTGGGCCTACGAGGCCGAGGGCGTGCTCCACATCGGCGCGGTGCCCCTGTTCAGCGGGTTCATGTACGCGGCTGTCGGCTCGTACATGGTGCGCGTGTATCGACTGCACCGTCTGCGTTTCACACATTACCCCCGCGTGTGGCTGACAACGATTGTGACCGCCGCGATCTACGTGAATTTCTTCTCCCACCACTTCATCGTGGATCTGCGCTGGGTGCTGCTCGCCCTCGTGGTGGTGCTGTGGTGGCGCACGGTGATGCACTTCCGCGTGTGGCGGGTGACGCTCCGGGTGCCGCTGCTGCTCGTGTTCGCGGGCGTCGCGGTGTTCATCTGGATCGCGGAGAACATCGCCACCTGGGGCGGCGCGTGGCTCTACCCGCACCAGGAGGGCGGCTGGGAGCTCGTGTCCCCGCAGAAGCTCATCGCCTGGTTCCTGCTCATGATCATCTCGGTCGTGATGGTGACATGGGTGTACCCGCCCCGTCCGGTGGACGAGGCGGGTACGGAAGATGTGAGCGGATCCGGTGCTGTGCCGGACCCGGCACCCAGTGCTTAGATCCAGGCGAACGGTGCCGCGAGGAGCCCAACTCCGAGGAACACAACGCCGATCAGGATGCCGATCGCGGTCAGTGCGAGCATGATGGCGTTGAGCCAGATGCCCCAGAGCGTGAGCGTGCGCTCTGAGGTGCCGCGCCGCAGCGCGAGGATACCGAACACGAGGCCGGTGATCGGGGCAATGAACGTCCAGCTACTCACGACGGACGCGATGCCGAGCACGAAGCTCACGATCGAGAAGATGCGAGTCGTTTCCGGGTTCGGGGCCGCCTGGGGCGCGCCCTGGGGAGCCTGCGGTGCGGGCTGTGCCCACTGCTGTGCGGGGTCTGCGGTGCCCTGGGAGGAAGTTCCCGTGGCGGGGAATGTGGCCTCGCCGGGGATTGCAGTTGTGGGCTGGCCGTCCTGGCCGTTCGGGGTGGGAACGGCGTCGGGGAGGATCGCGGTGGTGTTCATGGGGCGCTCCTTTCGAGCATGAGGCGGGTGTCCGGGTGGGTCCCTGTCCTGATGCTTCAAAGGTATGCCGGTACCCCGGTGCGGCGCGTCCTGCCCCGGTATCGTCCCCGTCATACCCGGGTACTGTCCGCGGTCGGGGGTTTCCCTGACTCGTGCGGTACCCGGGTCTGATTGGGAAGTGAGCCGTTCGCGCTGCTGGCATGCAGAGTCCAACGGCGCGTGCGCTCAAACCCCCGGAGCTTCTTGGCCTGGGTGCCGGATCCGCCACCACATCTCCGTGTTTTTCGGGAATCTCCGTGTGGTTGGGGACGCGGGGGAGCAGGCAGGGAGGCAGTCTGGCAGGTGGACGGGCGGTCGGGTGGTCGGCGTGCGGTGGCCTCCGTGACGGCGAAGGCCACCGCGCGCGGTTTAGTGCGACGCTGCCGAGACGTCGGTGCCCTTCGGAGTGATGAGGAATACCGCGCCGGCCACGACGAGCATGATGATGCCTCCCGTGATTCCGGTTGTCTGTAGCGCGTGCGTGAACGCGACACCCGCCTCGCTGGCGAGTTCGGGAAGGCGCAGCTCCTCAGCGATGGACACCGCCGCGCCAAGAGACTCACCCGCTTGGCCCGCGAGCACGGGGTCGAGCCCGCCGGTGATGCCGGAGGCGACGAACTCGGCGCGGTAGAGCAGCGCGGCGATGCTGCCGAGGATCGCGACACCGAGGACGGCCCCGAGCTCGTAGGAGGTTTCCTCGATCGCGCCCGCGCTGCCGGCCTTCTCTTCGGGAGAGCCGTGCATGATCATGGCGGAGCCGATCGCGAGCGACCCGCTGCCCATGCCCACGAGGATCAGTGCGACGGTGACGGTCAACTGCGTGAGCGTGCCGGGCTGGATCCCGACGACGATCATGCCGATGCCTGCGAAACCGATGCCGCCGGCGAGCACGGCGCGTGCACCGATCACGCGGGCGAGCGGGGGTGCGAGGAGCGACGCGATGGCACCCGAGATCGCGATCGGAATGAGGCGCGCACCGGCCTCCATGGGTGAGGCACCGTCGACAAGCTGCAGCCACTGCGCAATGAGGAGCAGGGCCGCGATCATCGCGAAGGTGGAGCCAAGTGCGGCGATCACGCCCGCGGAGAATGCCCGGTTGCGGAACAGTTTGAGATCGAGCAGCGGAGAGTCGCTGCGGATACAGCGGAGCACGAACCACGCGAGCAGTGCCGCGCCGGCGGCGAACGCGATGAGCGCCTCGGGGACGAAGAACGTCGCCTCCTTGCCGAAGGTCTTGATGGCCCACACAAGCAGGGTCATGCCCACGAGTGACAGGAGCGCGGCGAAGGCGTCCCAGCGGCCGGGGTTCGAAACGCGCGATTCGGGCAGGATGATGATGCCCGCGATCACGGCGACAAACATCAGCGGCACGTTCACCAGGAACGCGGCGTGCCAGGAGAAGTGCTCGAGCAGGAAACCGCCGATGAGCGGCCCGACCGCAGCGCCGAGCCCGGACACGGCGGCCCAGATGCTGAGCGCGGTGGCGCGTTCCTTCGCGTCGGTGAAGATGACGCGGATCAGGGACAGCGTGATCGGCATGATCATTGCGCCGCCGACGCCGAGGAGGGCGCGGACGCCAATCACGGATTCGGCGCTGTTCGCAAACAGGATCAGGAGCGAGGCCCCGCCGAAGATCGTGTAGCCGAGCATCAGCATGCGTTTGCGGCCCCAGCGATCCGCGATCGCCGCGAAGGAGACGAGCAGTCCCGCGAGCACAAGCGAATACACGTCGATGATCCAGAGCTGCTGATCCGAGGTTGGGTGTAGCTCGGCGGCCATCTCGGGCAGCGCGATGTTGAGAATTGTCATGTCCATCGTGATCACGAGCAAGCTCGCGGTGAGCACGGCGACGGCCGCCCATCGGCGGCCGCGGCTGAGGAGCTGCGCGGGGGCCTGGGGTACGGGAGGGGTGGACATGGGTCCTACCTTTCGGTGTTCGGGTGGTGACGGATCGTGGTGGGTGAGGTGTGTATGAGGGAGAAGGCTGCGAGGCCGGTCGGAGGGTGTGGGATCGGAGCCTGAGCTGCAGGTGAGTCGAGCGTGCCGTTCTCCGGGGTGGTGATGCGCTGAACCCGGGGTGGGTGGGAGCCAGGGAGCGGTCGCTGAGCGGAGGCTGCTGGGGTGTGCGGCAGGCGCTGATCCTGGAACGGAGGAGGGCGGTGGCGCGGAGGGGCGGTGGTGCGAAAGGCGGTGGTGCGGCTACGCTCTGGGATCCGGTGCGTGCCGCGATCCAGAGTCTGCGGTGAGATCCGGCCGGTCCTCCGGCCGTCGGTCTCGGGCGGCCCGATCCGCATCGCCGGTGGCGCCCACGAGGGCACAGAACACTCGGGTCAGGTGCGCGTGGTCGAGCGGCTCGTCGTGCAGGCCAGCGTGGATCGTGGCACCGTCGAGATAGACGGACAGCGCGAGCGCGGCGTCGGCACCGATGGGTCCAGTGAGCATCTCGATCAGGCGGTCGTTCCAGCGGAGCGCGAGGGCGCGGAGCCGCGGATCGGTGGTGCCGCTTGTCATGAGCGCGATGTCGGAGAGTACGGCGCGGCGATCCTGCAGAAAGGTGAGGACCTCGGCGGCGGCCCGGGACGGATCGCGGGCGAAGTCCGCGGCGAAGGGCTCGATCGCGGCGAGCGACTCGTCGATCTCGTCGGCGAGCTGCTGCAGGGCGGCGTCGCGGAGCTCGTCGATCGACGCGAAGTGCTGCGTGGTGGAGCCCAGCGGCACCCCGGCGCGGGCGGCGATGGCGCGGTGGGTGAGGGCTGCGGGACCGTGCTCGGCTGCGAGCTCGGCGGCGGCGGCGAGGATCTCGCGGCGGCGGCCCTCGGGGTCCCGGCGGCGCGGGGTCGTGGCATCGCGTGACTCGGCCATGCGCTGCTCCTCTCCCGTGTCACCGTAAGTGTACTTTTGTACATGTACTTTTGTACATTAACTTGCTGTGTGACGCAAGGTGTCGACTGTGCAGAGAAATCGTCCCGTTTGTCAGACGTTGCCGGTAGCGTGGTTCGTGTCCGGCAGCCGCGCCGCGGCACAGCCCGAGGAGGAAACCTGACATGGCTCAGATCAGCACGGCCGACCTGTACGACGAACGTGGGGACCAGCTGCAGTCCGTCGCGCTCCAGTTCCAGGACATCGGGGGCATGAGCGGCTTCACCGGTACGGTGCGCACGGTCCGCTGCTTCCAGGACAACGCGCTGCTCAAAGAACTCCTCAGCACGCCCGGCGACGGCGCTGTGCTCGTCATTGACGGTGCCGGATCCCTCGCCACCGCGCTCGTGGGCGACATCATCGCGGGCCTCGCTGTCGACAACGGCTGGGCCGGCCTCATCGTGCACGGTGCGATCCGCGACCGCGTCGCGATCGGCACGCTGCCCTTCGGCGTGAAAGCGCTCGGCTCCAACCCCGCGAAGTCCACCAAGACCGGCGCGGGCGAGGTTGACGTCGACGTCGAATTCGGGGGAGTCGTCTTCCGCCCCGGCGCAACCGTGTGGTGCGATGAGGACGGCATTCTCGTCGAGGCGTAGCCGCCACGCACACGCGCTCCTACGGCGGCGGTCCCGGTGGTCCCGCCGCCGCTAGGATCGGCAGTGTGAAGACTCGCATGTGGGCGCTGCTGCCCTTCCTGCCCTACGCGATCGTGTCGATCGTGCACGTCACCGCGCGGTTTGCGGAGCACCCGCTCGACGCCCCCAGTAAGCTCTGGCTCATGCCGGCGCTGGCGCTCGGCGTGATCTGGGCCTCCGCCACAATCCGGCCCTGGCCGCGCAGCATCGTCCCCCTACTTGTCGGTTCGGTGCTGTTCTCCTGGCTGGGAGACGGGGCCAGCACCTTCTTCCCGATGTTTGACGACGAGCTGCCGATGATGCTGCTCTGCTTCGGGCTCGCTCACGTCGGTTACCTGCTGCTCATGTGGCGGGCGCGCGGCGTCGCCGTGCAGCGGATCCCGCGCTGGGCGCTTGTCTACGCGCTCGCCTACGCCGCGCTGATCACGGTCCTGATCCCGCACACCGGGGCGCTCACCGTGCCCGTGATCCTCTACGGCCTGCTGCTCGCGGGCACCGCGGCGATGGCCTCGCGCTGCGGGCCGGTGATCGCGTGGGGCGGGGCCTGGTTCCTCGTGTCCGACGCGATCCTGTCGTTCCGCATCTTCCTGCCCGAAGCGATGCCCGCGTGGACAAGCGGCATGGTGATGCTCACCTACACGCTGGGTCAGGGCCTGATTGCAGCGGGAATTATCGCTGCGCTGCGTCGCCGGGCAGTGGCGGAATCGCCTGCAACAGCTTCTGCGCGCCCCGCGTTGTAGCCGCACCGGCCGCGAGTACGCGGGCCTGCAGTTCGACGTCGCTCGTCACCACGGTCACAACGGCGCTCGCCGCCACCAATTGCTCGACAGCCTCGACGATCGTGTCGTCACCGAGCCGCGGGGCTTCCACCACACGCACGTGCGCGCCGTCGTCGACACCGCGCGCCGCACCCTCGACAACAATCACCCAGTCCGGGAAGGCGTCCACGAGTCCGGGAACCTGCGTTTCGGGGAGATCGAAAAACCCGGAACGGATCCCCTCACCGCTGCCCGCGTGGGCGTCGATCCGATCCCGCAGTCGCACCGCGGCCGCGTGGCGATCCTTCCACCAGCCGTCCGGCACCGATCCCACGACGTTGGCCGCGTCCACCACCACGGTCGGGGTGCCGCGCAGCAGCGGGCGCAGAATCTGCCAGCTGTTCGCAAAGGCCGGGTGCAGCGCCAGATCCTCGACCTCGGCCACCGGCACCCAGGCGAGCGCGTGGCTCTCCGGGTCCGTGATCTCGGGCGTAAACGGCGTCGCGACGTCCGCGATCAGGGTCGTATACGTCCAGCCGCCCCGATCCAGCACGTGCGTGAAGCGGGGCGTCACGGCGTCGTCGGGGACCCCGGCTTCTTCCTGTGATTCACGGATGCCGGCGTCGATCGCGGACTCGCCCTCGTGACGCGCGCCGCCGGGAATGCCCCAGGTGTCGCCGTGGTCGCTCCAGGTGACGCGATGCTGCATGAGGATCGCGTCAAGATCGCGGTCGTAGGCGAGCAGCCCAGCCGCGCCGTAGCGGCCCCAGTAGCGGCCCCCGTCCTCGGCAGTGACCCACGCATCGCCGTTGTCTCGAAGGTCGCTCATGCCTCCAGGGTATCCCGGGGTCCGGGGCTTGCGCCTGGAAGTTCCCGTTCATGACGGCTCAGTCGCAGAAGCTGCGGCGGCTGGGCGCGGCGTGAGTTTTTTCCCGGGCGGGCTTCCCCTCGGAGTGTGGCTCGGGGAGGATGGGGTGCATGGAGACACACGCAAACGGAGTGGACGTGCTCGACCCGAGCGAGTGCTGGGAGCTCGCCGCGACCGCGTCGGTCGGGCGACTCGTCACCCGGGTCGGCGACATCATCGACATCGCCCCCGTGAACTACGTCGTGGACGGCGGCACCCTGGTGTTTCGCACCGCCGCCGGGAGCAAACTCTCCGGGCTGACGGTGAACAGCGCAGTGGTGTTCCAGATCGACCGCTTCGACGCGCGGGGCGGCTGGAGTCTCGTGTTCCACGGCGACGCGCGTGCGCTCGAGTCTGAATCCGAGATCGACGCTGCAGCACAGCTCCCGCTGCAGCCGCTGATCCCGACCCTGAAACCCACCTTCGTGCGGATCAGCGTGGCGTCGGTGACCGGCCGCGCATTCCGCTTCGGCGAGGAGCTGCGCCGCGAAGACGTGCAGCACGGCTGACCGTCGGTGCGTTCCGCGTTGCCGAGTGACGCGCCCGGGAAACGCGAAGTTCGCCCCGTGGTCTTCGCGTGCCGCGGAGTATGGGTAAGATAGAGGGGTTGCCATGATGGTGAACTTCCTCACGGAGGCCTCACGATCGCGATGACAACGGGCTGTGGCGCAGCTTGGTAGCGCACCTGACTGGGGGTTAAGGGGTTTACCCCTCCCGGACGGCCCAAAACAACTGAAAAATGATGCCACGGGCTGTGGCGCAGCTTGGTAGCGCACCTGACTGGGGGTCAGGGGGTCGCAGGTTCAAATCCTGTCAGCCCGACAGAAAAGCCCTGATGAGAAGCAGTTTTCATCAGGGCTTTGTCATGTCTTGCGTCGGGTTTTTGTTGGTCCCCTTCTGGTCCCCTCCGCTCTTCACGCCCTGGCTTCCTAGACGAGTCTGAGCCCTTCGAAGATGCTCGCCTGTGGATAAGGGGACCAAAAGGGGACCAGAAGCGCTTCGAGGCCGTTTTCGCGCTCCGTTCTCCGGTCATCAGAGCCCTCGCGTGGACGGATTGGTGCGTGAGCTGTGACGCTTCTGCCCGGAGGGTGAGAGGAACGCGTTGGCCTGCTCGGCAGCCGAGGCAAGATGTCGATCATCGGGGTGCAAGTACCCCCGGGTGGTTTCCATCGAGGCGTGCCCGAGGATCTCTTGAAGCACATGGAGCGGAACGCCCGCGTCGGCCATCCAGGTCGCTCCGGTGTGCCGGAGCCCATGACGAGTGAGGTCGGGCAGTCCGAGCTTCGCAACGATCGCGTCCCAGTCCGTGGCGTCGCGCACCGTCGCGGTGGTGAGATAGCCACCCTTCGGGCCGACGAGGAGCGGGTCTTCGGGCTCCTTGCCGGTGGTGAGTCGTTCGAGTACGGGGCGGAGGGGTTCGAGGATCGGCACGCGCCGTTCCTTCCGGCTCTTGGTTGGTTTGGTGATGAGACCGCCTTTGCCGGGGAATACCTGTCGGGAGATCACGACGAGGTTCTTGTCGAATCGGACATCCCCGACCTGAAGCCCCGACACTTCGGAGGAGCGTGCGGCGAGGAGTGCTGCGAGCATGACGAAGTCGCTGTAGGGCTGGCCGACCTTCCCGCAGGCTTTCGCGAGCTTGTTGAGCGTCTTCATATCCGGGATCGCGTGCGCCCGCGGTGACGCTTGCTCGGCAGACTGGTTCCTGAACGCGTTCCGGTTGAGGCTGCGCTTGGCACGATTCTTCGCAGGGTTGATCGTGATCAGCCCGTCACGCACCGCCTCGTCGAGCACTCGCACGAGTGGGGCGATGGAGTTCTTGATCGTGGAGGCACCGTAGCGTTGCTCCCACCCGTCGATGGTGCGGTCGATGATGCCAGCGGTGATCTGTGTGACGGGCAGATGACCGAGTGCGGGTAGCACCCGTAGCTTCAATCCGAATCCGTAGGTTTCGCCCGTCGATGTCGGGTCGAGCCCGCGCGCCCACCGCTCTCCGATGGAGGTGACGAACTCCGTCAGCGTCATTGCCGTATCCATGCCTTTGACTGACGAGTTCCGCAGTTGGTCGAAGAAGCTGTGGGCTGCGGCTTCGTCGGGGACGATCTCGGTGCGGATGACTCGTCGTTTGGTGATCGGGTCGGTCCAGCGGGCTCGGGCGCGGATGCCGTAGGAGCGGCGCTCCATGTCGGTAGAGATCTTCACCCCGACCGGTGGCACTGGCTTCGGTGCAGCCTTGGGGAACGGCTCACCCTTGCGTGGCATGGTCGTGTTCCAGCTCTGCCAGCCAAGCATCGACGGCTTCGAGCCGGTACCTGGCGATGCCACTCATTCGGATGAACGGTGGCCCCGTTCCCGCCGACCGCCACCGGGACAGGGTGGACTCTGACACCTTCAGATAGGTTGCGACATCTCGACTGTGGAGCAGCGGCGAGGTGAGGCCTGCCAGGGAGGTGTCGGTCATGAAACTTCCCCCGTCCGGGGATCGAGCGACCGGTAGAAGGCGTCTTCCTCTTCCCGTCGCTTCGCGACTTCGGCGTAGACGAACTCGACGAACTCGGTCTCCCGGTCCTCGATCACGGTGTCATCGACGGATGGAGCCGGCGGTTCGCCCGGCCAAGCAGTCTGCCTGGTGGGGCGGTCGCGGTCGAGGCGTGTGCCGATTCCCGCGACCCAGTCACGAAGCCGGAGGCGTGCGTCGGCGAAGTCTCGATGCCATGCGAACGGTGCTGACCCGCTCTTTTCTGAGTCGTATGAGCAGAGCCAGTGCAGGTGGAGTGCGGAGAGCTCCCACAGCAGTTCGGGGTGGTGATGCCAGAACGGAGGAATGACGGAAGCGGGGAGTCCATAGGTTCGCCGCAGCCAGTGCACCCAGCGGTTGAGCTCTAGCCATTCCGCTTCAAGGTCTTCCGGGCCCAGCAGGTTCCAGTTGATGGGGTGCGGAGGCTCGACCAACAGCGGCCCCTCGAACTCTGCCTCGAAGTCGTCTTCGTCGAGCTCCTCCGGCCCAACCGTGTTCTCATCCATCGCGCGCCCCGTCTCAGAGACTCGCTCGCGATGCTGCCTTGGGCTGCGGTGAGGCGGCAGACGCGACCGCCGTGTCAGCGAGCGCGTCAGGTTCGTGCGAGATGGCTTCACGACGGGGTGACCGATCGACCTCGTAGCGAGTGCGGGCGAGGTCGTGGCCGATGCGCGAGGCGATGAACTCCTCTGCGGTTACTGTTTCTCCGTCCTTGTCGTAGCTGTACTCGTGGACGCGACCGGAAGCGACGAACCGGTCACCTTTCCTGAACCGTGCCGCGGCTTCCTCTGCCGTCTTGCGGAAGATCGCGAGGTCATGGAATGTCGGGTCGAGTTGGGTGAACGACCCATTTGGCTCCTTTCGAGAATGCTCAACCCCAATGCGGGCGTGCAACCGTGAGATCCCGTGTTCGCTCACGGTCAGCTGCGGCTGCGTGGCGATGAACCCCGAGATGGACTGCTGCGTCTGAATGGCCATCCGATTACTCCTGTCAGATCGTGCAACGACACGTCGTCGCCGCTCACCTGACAGGTGCACATCCATTTACCGCTGTTGACCGGGTCATGGGCGCTGTTGCAGCAACTGCTCAATCTCCGAACGATGCGACTGAAGGTCGGCAGCGTCTCGTCGGGAAGTCCACGCATGCAAGCGCGCGATGATCGGTGGTGCGGCGCGCAGCAAGATGAGGCTGGTGCCGAATGGGAGGGTGCGGATCACGTCGGGCGGCATGATCGGCACTCTTCGGATGGAGCGTTGCGCGGTGCGGGAACCGTGGTCTCCGACCGTGGTGGAGTCGGTGATCTCGTCACGCTCCCCGATGAGTGTGGTGAGGTCTTGAAGATCGCGGGAGTTGGAGGCGCCGCCGAGGATGATCTTCACAATCGACGCGTCCCAGATCGCGCCGGCTGCGTTGTCCGACCACTTCTCTCGTGCCTGGGCGAGGGACTGTAACACCGGCATCGTCGTGATTCCCGTGCCGCCGCCTTCCGCCATCAGCGTCGGCAAGGACGGCAACGGGGCAAGGTTCCCGATCTCATCCAAAGCGAGCAAGAGGGGTGGGTCGAGGCGTGCGGCGGGTGATCTGGCGGCGAGGCGTCGGGCGGCTTCGACGAGGTCTTCTACGAACGCGGACACCAGTGCGGCGCTGTTGTTCGCCCCCGCACCCGTCGCGAGGAGGTACACGGTGCCGCGCTTGCGGAGGAACTCTTCGGGATCGAAGCGCTCATCCGGGCCGGGACTGACCGCGTCGAGCACACGCGGGTCAGCGAGTGCCGCCAACGACAGCGAGACGCCTTGCCAGATGGAGTCGCGGGTTCTCGGGTCTGCGTCGATCATGGCCTGCAAGGAGTCCGCCCACCCGGTTGCGGCGTTCGTGTTCGCGGTGAGGATCGCGACCGCATCCGATGCTGCCACCGGGTCGAGTGTCCACCGGAACAACTCGGCCGGAGAACGGTGATCCAACGCCGCAGCATGTAGGAGAGCTTGGAGTGCGGTGCGGGTTTTCCCTTCCCAGAAGTCCCCGCCTTCGACACCTCCGGCGGATAGGCCGGTGCCGGCGGCGAGGCCGGTGGCGCGGATCATCGCGGTCAACGGGTCCTCGCACCCTCGGATCGGCGACCAGCGGAGTCCTGCGGGGACGCCTTCGGCGAGGTGCTGCGGGTCGAACACGGCCACGGGGCGGTCGTCGGTGCCGCGGGCTGTGAGGGTGGCGGTGAGGTTGTCGGGGCGGGTGGAAGTGGTAACGACCGAGCCGGGGGCATCGAGGATCGCGTTGATCACCACGTGCAGGCCCTTTCCCGAGCGGGGTGGCCCGATCAGCAGGATCGAGTCCTCCACGCTCGCCCACACATTCACACCCCGAGACGCACCAAGGAGATAGCCCACGTCTCCGACCGTCGGGTTCTGGATTGACGGGCGGAGCTGTCCGGCGCGACGCAGCAGTGACCTCTCTGATGTAGCTGTGGTCACGTCGGTGCGGGTGGCGATTCCAGCGATCCGGTACGGGTCGACCTTCGTGCGCCGGGCCTGTTCCCGGAGCGTCCGCCAGACCCACCAGCCCGCCGCCCCGACCGCGATGATCAAGGCGCCTGCGACGATCCAGTAGACGACGGCGTTGAGCTCTTCGGCGCCGAGCGCGGCTCCCGGATCATCCGGATGCAGGAGCACGCCGAGGCCAGCTTCGATCCCACCCGTCGGCTGATCGACCCTGGTAACCCAGGCGGCGATAGTCCCCGCAACACGGAGGATGACCGCGAGGGCTGCGGCGGTGATGAGGGCGATGATGCCGAGGTTCGCCAGCTCGTCCCCGAGTGCCCCACCTTGCCTGGGGGTGCTCATTGGATTCTGCCGATGGTGAGGGTGCCGGAGACGCGGCCAAGGAGGATCACTTCACCCACCACCGCTACAGCCGCCTGCTCCGCAGTGAGCAGTGCGCGGGCGGTGCCGTCACCGCTGGCATCTGTATGAGCGTGGATGATCGCAACGGCGACATCCTCACCCGGCACGAATCCCGACCCCACCACCTGATGCAGCACCGGCGGGGCCGCGCTGAATGCCGGCGGAGCGACGGTTGCCCTGGTTGGAGTTTCCCACGGTGTCGGTGCGGGTCGTTCGCGGGGTGGGGTGATGATGTCGGTGAACGTCGACCCGTCTGCCTCCCGCACCTGGACCCGCAGCGGCGTCCGGTCACGGGCGGTGAGGGTGTCGAGGATCGCCGGGAACGACTCGCGCCGCCATGCAGGCGCGAACGGCTCCGGCAGATAAGGAACCCCATTCACCGTGACTGTCATCGCCCCGTCGCCGTCGATGGTGAACTCCACGACCGGCACCGTCACCGGGCCGCCCGGTTCAGGTGTCGGCGTCTTCTGCGATTTCGGCGGCTGGTGGTCAGGGTGGGTGCGGCGGTAGCGCGGCTTCGGCGTCACAGAGAGTCCTTCCAAACGGGTGCAGTGGTGTCGCCATGCAGGTGCGCCTGAAGAGTCCCGGGCGCGGAAAAGTGGGAGGGCACGAACCTGGGGGTGGTTCGTGCCCTCCCGTGCTGACCTGCCGTGTTGGGGGTGCCAGCAGATCAGCAGCTTCGTTAGTCCTCCTTTGCTTCCTCGAACTGGGTCTTGAACTCCTCGAACGTCAGGTCCTCTTCACGGACATGGCCGTTGCGTTCGCGGGCGATCGCGAGGCGACGCCCGAACAGCAGCCCCCCACCCGTCGCCGCAGCGATCAGCCCCCCGGCGAGGCCGAGCGGCCACCAGTCACCACCACCGGTGTGCGCGAGCTCACCCGGCGTACCCGGCTTCCCGGGCTTCTCCGGCGACTCGGTGACGGTGGTGGTTTCGTCCGGTGCGCCGCAGACGCCACGGTGCAGGATCATGCCCTCAGCGTCGGTGACTGTCTCCACCCAGTAGTAGACGCCCGTCCGGTCGAAGATCACCTCGTCGGAGCGATACTCACCCGGCCCGTCCAACTCGATCACCACCGAGGTGAAGACGAGTTCTTCCGCGGTGCAGGCGGCGGTGTCGCCATCCTGCCGGTACGCCTCGAACCGGAGCTGCGCGCCGTCGGGGACGGTGCCGGTGACAGTCGCGGCATCATGCGCCGGATCACCGAGCGTGACGGTCGGGACCGCGTTCGTCTTCACGATCAGCTCTTCCGGCTGCTCCTTGACGACCGTCGTCTCACCGGGTGCCCCGCACTCGCCCTCAGCGAGCACGTTGCCGTCGATGTCGTAGAACGTTTCGATCCAGTACACGCTCCCCGCCGTATCGACGCTCGTAGTGCCGGAGCGGTAGACACCGGCCTGAGTGACAGGAATCTCGTCGCTCTCGAAGAACGGCACCTCACACACCGGGCCGGTCTCGGCCGGGTGCGGCCCGTACGCGCGGAACACCAGATACGCGCCGTCGGGAATCTTCGTGCCCTGCACGAGCGCCGTATCCGAGAACGGCTCACCGACGAATGCTTCCGGGGTCGCCTGCGTGATCACCGACACCGGCACCTCGGTGCCGGTGGGTGGGACGTAGAAGCGTTCCAGCACATCCGCCGGCGACGACTGGTACGGCTGCACCCGATCATCACCCGCGAACATCGTCACGAGGACGTAGAAGCCGGGCTCCGTCGGCACGATCTGGTCTACATCCGTGTACCCGAGCTTGTAGACCCCGTTCCGCGCCGGCGTCGACAGCTCGGTCAGTACCGGGGCGGTGGTGAGATCGAGATCGTCAGTGAGTTCCGCATCGGTGGTGAAGGGGCCGTAGACGGTGTGACGGAGCTCATCGACATCCGCACCCCAGTACCCGTCACCAGCGAAATCACCATGGTTCGCCGGGAACCCCGACACCGTCACCACATCGAAGGCACGCCCGCCGGGGTGCACGTTGTACTCCCGCATCAACGAGGTCACCGTGACAGGCCACCTGACCGAGGTCGTCTCCACGTTGATGCCATAGTCGTCCTGCCAGTCGGCGGCGAGGTAGTCGCGCACCCACTCCGGCTGCGACGACTTCCGCACCTCCCACACCCAGGTCACAAACCCGCCTGTCGGTGCGACCACCGACGGCGACGTGTAGACGCCAGGCCCGTCAGCGGTGACGGTGACCGTGCCCAGCGGCACAGCAGCCGCATCGATCTCCGCGTCCTGGGTCGGGGGTAGGGTGCCGGGGACTTGGTAGGCGGTGCCTTCTAACATCACCGGAATCGGTGCGCCGTCCTTCTTCAACCAGGCGCCGTTCGAGCTGGACACGGTGATGGTGTCCGTGAGCGCGTCGCCGGGGACAGCGAGACGCTGATCCGCCTCCGACAGTGCGACGGGCTGGAACGGCACCACCGACGTCTCTGTGACCTGTCCGAAGCGGTCGGTGAAGGAATCGGTGAGGTACTTCGCGTGATCTCCGTGGGCATCCTTATCGATCGCCCACACCCAGGTGTAGAACCCCGACTCCGGAGCGATGATCGTGCCAGGCGAGGTGTAGGAACCGGCACCGGTGAGCGTCACGGTCTCCGTGCCCGCGATAGGTGCTCCGACGGGCGGGCTGTCGGCTTCGGCGGGTTGCTCATCGAACGGCCCGTACAGGGTGCCGGTCGCGGTCACCTCAACAGGTGCACCATCCAGGTGAATCCAGGTGCCCTTCGACACCGACACCGTAAGCCCGTCCACGAACGCATCACCCTCAGCAACGAAACGGGAAGCGACCTCGGTGGTGATCTCCGGCTGGAAATCCAGCTCGATCACCGGCGACTCCGCCGACGCCGACAGCCCGGTCGAGGAACCCGCGACGGCGGCGATCAGACGCTGCTTCCCACCACCCGGCGTGACATACAGGCCCAGGGCGGCCCCGTACCCGGCAGCGTCGATGCTCATCGACGCACCCACCTGGTACGACGGAACCCCGTCGGCGGGGGTGCCCGTGATCGGATGCGCACCCGCACCGATCGCCCGCGACGAAGAACCGTCCGCGAACACCGCATCCGTCAGGGTCGCGGTGCCGGCGAGGCCTGCGGGGTGGGTGGCGACGGTGAGGGTCCCGGCGTACTGATCCGCCATCGCCAGCGACAGAGACATCGTGGGGTCGGTGACCGCGTTCACGGCGGCTTCCTGCCGCATCGTGGCGAGGTTCGCGAGAATCGTGCCCCGCTCCGACGCAGGCGCGCGGGCAACGTAGTAGTCGTCACCGGACATGCCGTGCGAGTTGTAGGTGCCCGCGCTCGTGACCGACCAGACATGCAGCGCGACGGCGGCGGTGATGTTCGGATCACTAGACTGCCCCCACCGGTCCAGGACGTAGTTCAGTTCCGCGAGCTGCTGCCGCGACAGGGAATCCAGCGACGTGATCCGCTCCGGACCCGAGGTGTTGCCGTAGGGGGCGGCGGCGTCGAGGTCCGCGCAGTACGCCTGACGGCCGTCCACATCGGTGTTGTACGCGCCCAGGAACGCGCCACCGGACCAATAGCCGACGCCTTCGCTGCCGGCGTGCGCGGGCTGCGTGCCCAGCGCGAAGGAACCGGCGATCACCAGCAGCGCGATGAGCGCGGACAACCACCTCCTGAGCCTGGCCGGTGGCGGTGACCCGGTGACCGGGGATGGGGTGAGTGATCCTGACACGAGAGGCCTCCTGACGTTTGCCAACAGCGACCCGGGAATCCGGTCGCCTTCACACCAGGTGCACCACCACCATCACAACCCCCGACTCGGCCCCTCCCGCCGGGCACCAGGCGGGTTAGCTTCAAGGGGATCGTTCTCGAGCCCCGCCCGCTCACGCAGCCGACGATGCACCCCGTCACGAACCATGTGCAGCAGTTCGCGCACGTCGTCGTACCCGGTGATCACCGTGGCAAGGCCATCGCGCAGGAGCCGGTGACACCCCGCCGAAGTCGCACTCGTCACCGGCCCCGGCACCGCACCTACAGGCCGGCCGAGCTCGACCGCGCGGGCGGCGGTATGGAGGGTGCCCGACCGGTAGCCCGCCTCCGCGATTACGACGGTTCCGGAGAGGGCGGCGAGGAGGCGGCCGCGTTGCAGGAACCGCCACTTCGTCGGCGCCGACCCCGGCGGCACCTCCGACAACAAGAGACCTTGCTTGCTGATGCGGGTGAGGAGATCGGTGTGCCCGGCCGGGTAGAGCCGGTCAAGCCCGCCAGCCAGCACCGCAACCGAGGGGCCTCCGGCTGCGAGTGCGGCACGGTGCGCGGCACCATCGATCCCGTACGCACCACCGGAGAACACCCGATGCCCCTCGTCCACCGCGGACCGCACCAACTCAGCCGTGACGTGCTCCCCATACCCGGTCGAGGCTCGCGCCCCAGTGACGGTGAGCCGTTCCCAGACGGGTTCCGTCAGCAGCTCGGTGTCACCTCTCGCCCACAGTGCGAACGGTGCACGATCACCGAGGGCGTCGATCCCGGACGGCCAATGCGCATCGCCAGGGATCAGCACCCGCATCCCATGACGCTCCGCAGCCGCGATGACTCGCCCGGTGTGTGCGGCGTCGATACGTGGTGCGAGACGCCGCTGCCAGGTATCACCATCCGGCCCCACCGGAACTCCCGCTCCGATCGCTCGCGCGACGGTTTCGGTAGCGCCGACGGTGCGGATCATCCGACCTGTGACGGTGTCTCCGGGTTCGGAGGCGATGGCGAGGATGATCCTCGCGATGCGCTCATCCGCTGCCAGCTCGTTGATCGTGTCCATTGCTCCTGCTCCCTTGCTCGTTGTGCCTGTTGAGCGACAGGTGAGCCTGTGTGCTCGTCGCGAGGCTGCGCCGCAAGAAGCGAACGCTGGGTCACGCGGGGCGCGTGGGGAGAACAGACAGCGGCTGCTCAAAGTCTCTAGTCGCCGTTGTCGCCCGATCGCAGGAGATGCGCATCCTTCGGGTAAAGTGATCCCTGGTGCGTCGGGAAGTCTGGTCGACATTGACGCCGACCGTATCCGGTTGGCAGTTGCGACCGGAGGACACCATGCTTCACATTTTGATCGTGCAGGGCGCGAGTATCCGATTACTTGGCCAGTTCTCGCTGCCTTGTTGTGCAGGTTCTTCAAGCGGCGAGCCGCGACAGTGATCGGGCGGCGAGTCCTGGACTCGCAGTTGCGGGTGCTGTTGCTAACGGCTGGTAGCCGTGGTGACGTTGAACCGTTCGTGTCGCTCGCGTCTGCTCTGCGAGGGGCCGGGCATGCTGTCCGAATATGCGTGCCAGACGACCCGGACGCTGAGTACGGCCCTGATCATGTCAGCCTTGGGGTGAGCTTTTCTGCCCTCGCCCTCGCTGTTTCTGAGGTCGGAGCGATGCGTGCCTATCGCGAGCACATTGTTCCGGCGATGAGCAAGATCCTGAGTCGCGTGGTGGACGAGGCGACCGCATGGCAGCCCGATGTGATCGTTTCTCACCCCAAGTTGCTCACTGTGCCGATCGTGGCAGAGCGTCTTCGCATTCCGTACCTCACGGTCGAGTTGGCACCGGTGCTGACAGCCACAGCCGAGTTTCCTGCTGCTGGCGTCCTTCGCCGCTCGTACGGACCGGTCCTCAACCGGCTGAGCTACCGTATCCCTGCCTTAGGTGAACGCATGTTCGCCACTGATATCCGTGCCGCTCGGCAACGCCTCGGGTTTGCCCGCTCTCAGCGGGTATCACCGTCTGCGGGATCGCTTATCGCGGTGAGCCCATCTCTACTGGCTCGTCCCCTGGACTGGCCCGCAAAAGCCAATATGACTGGCGACTGGCCACGCCAACCTCATCCGGGTGAAGTCTTGGACGCCGAGGTTTCGGAGTTCCTGTCCGCTCCTGCGCCGTTCGCATACGCCGGGTTCGGGTCGATGCGGGGTGGCGACCCCGCATCGCGGGCGGAAGCGATCATCGAGGGGGCGCGGAAAGCAGGATTACGGGTACTGCTTGCAACTGGGTGGGGTGGTCTTGAGCCGCCTCGGCGATGTGTTGGGCGAGATCTCTTGACCGTGTCGTCGGTTCCACACCACCTGGTGCTGCCGGAAGCGTCGGTCGCGATTCATCACGGCGGCGCGGGAACTGTCCACGCAGCATCACGGGCAGGGACGCCGTCGGTTCTCGTTCCCTTTCTCGGCGACCAACCCTTTTGGGCGAGGACGCTGCAACGGTCCGGTCTTACCGGCAAGCCCTTACACCGAGATCGTCTCTCTTCGCAGAACGTTCGTGCGGCGATCGCGGACGCCGTTGGCCGTCAGACCGCCGTGCATAGTGTCGCGGAGCGGATGTGGACAGAGGACGGGCTTGGCGTTGCGGTCGCCGAAATCGTGCGAGTTGCGGTAGGCGGCACGCGGAGGTGACTGGGACTGTCGTTTTCTTGGGCGACCCGCTTCATATTTCGGCGCCATGCGCGACGCGAGAAGTGGAAAATCCCCGCACCCTCGTGTGGGTGTGCGATCTGCGCACTACCGGCGACAAGCGGTCAGCCCGCAAGCGACTGAAGCAAGCAACCGCAGCGATGTTCGATGTGTGCCGGGTTCGCCGGACGGTACGCCATTTACTGGTGGCGTACACAGTCCAGTCATCCTGCTCGGCGAGCATCGACCATGTGGCGTGGACGCTAGCGACACGGCTGCACGCGCAGCTTGAGCTCCGGAGTGGACGAGATATCGATGTCGTGTTCGTGAACATCTCCAACCTCGACGATCAGAAGCTGCTGTCCGACAGAGCAGTTGAATGGTCTTCGCAGCTCGAGGGCCTCGCTGGAGCTGCTGTTCTTGACTGGGGCGACATCAGGAACGAGAGCATTCGTCGAGCCGCGAACCGGGCATATCTATAACGCCGCACAGTAGAATAGGGATTGGCGCGTCGGGAAGTCTGGTCGACATTTCACTGTTTGTCGACTCCTGATCGGATCTGCCTATGACTTCTCGTCCTGCCCACCCCACGCCTCGGCGTTCGCTGTTCCCGAACCGAGGCTCCTATGCCGAAGCCGTGCGCATCGGAGCCTTGCTCCGCAAGGAAACCGTGGGCGGTGTGCTGCTCGTGGTCTTCGCTGTCGTCGGCATCGTGTGGGCGAACTCGCCCTGGGCAGAGGGCTACTTCGCGTTGCGGGACTTCGAGATCGGGTACGAGCCTTGGCATCTGAAGCTCAGCCTTGGCGCATGGGCGGCCGACGGACTGCTCGCAATCTTCTTCTTCCTCGTCGGCCTCGAACTCAAACGAGAGTTCGTCGCCGGAGACCTCCGCCGATTCTCCACCGCGATCGTCCCGGTCGCTGCTGCCGCCGGTGGCGTCGTCGTGCCCGCACTCGTCTATGTCGCGATCGTGGCACAGAGCCCGGAGTTGCTGCGCGGTTGGGCGATCCCGACCGCAACAGATATCGCGTTCGCTGTCGCCGTTCTCGCCCTCATCGGCTCACACCTGCCCAGTCCGCTGCGCATCTTCCTCCTCACCCTCGCCGTGGTCGACGACCTCATCGCGATCACGATCATCGCGGTGTTCTACACCGACAGCATCCAGATCGTCCCGCTGCTGCTGGGCCTGCTCGTCATTGCCGTCTATGCGGTCCTCGCCCAGCGGTACCGGCAGTTCTTCCACCTCAAGCCCGCCGCAGCCTGGCTCGTCCTCCTGCCCATCGGCGTAATCGCTTGGGCATTCGTGCACGCCTCCGGCATTCACGCAACGATCGCGGGTGTCCTCCTCGGATTCACCATTCCCGTCCTTCACCGTCGCCGCGACCACACACCAGACACCGAACCTGGCCTCGCAGAGGTCTTCGAGCATCGGTTCCGTCCCCTCTCGGCGGGGGTCGCGGTCCCCGTCTTCGCGTTCTTCTCCGCAGGCGTCGCCCTCGGTGGTGTCGATGGTTTCCTCTCCGCGCTCGCCGATCCCGTCACGATCGGGATCGTGGTCGCACTCGTGGCCGGAAAACCTGTGGGCATTGTCGCCGTCACCTGGCTCACCACCCGAATCCGGGGCATCAACCTCGACCCCGCCCTGAAATGGGTAGACCTCATCGGGGTCGGACTCCTCGCCGGAATCGGGTTCACCGTCTCGCTGCTCGTTACCGAGCTCAGCTTCTCCGCCACCGACCCGCACCACGACCACGCGAAAGTCGCGATCCTTCTCGCCTCCGTACTCGCGGCTCTCATCGCATCGATCCTGCTGAGCACCCGCAACCGTCGCTACCGCCGCATCGCGCAGGAAGACGCCATCGACGAAGACGGCGACGGGATCCCGGACGTGTACCAGCAGCGGTAGACAGGGGTCCTCTCACAGCGCATGTGAGGATGCTGTCTGTTCGTAAACGGGGTTCCAGCGCAACGCGCGAGGCAAGCAGAACCCTCAGACCTGATGCTTCGTGCGCTGGGAATCTGTCTCTAGACCCGCATCTTCCTGACGATGCTTAACGCTTACTAGGTGTGCCTCGCCCGGACCAGCAAGGCCCTCACCCCTGTTCAAGAATCCTGACGACCCATCATGATTCCTGACAGTTTTGCAGTATTCTTGAAGCATGGTCACGATTCCTGAAGCTGCGGGGCGATGAAGCTCGCGGCGGTGCGGAGCATCGGGACGGCCCGCGGGTGGCGGTCCATGGAGGATGTTGCGGACTTCGAGCAGGAGATCATCGACCAGTACGCTCTCGCGATGGCCGCTGCCGGGCTCAGCGATGGCTATATCGCGCAGTCCAGAGCGGTCGTGTTCGAGTTCCTGCATCACCTTGATGCTCCGCTGTGGCAGGCGAGGCCTTCCGATGCGGATATGTTCCTGGCCGGGCTGCGACGGGCAGGGCTGGCGGTCACGACCCGAGCGAACAAGGCCGGAGCGATCGCGCAGTTCTACGACTTCGTCATTGCCCGCTACCAGAGCGACATCAACGCGCTGACCGAGTGGGTGATCGAGCAGCCCGTCGCCGAGTACAACCGGCAGTCCGGGGCGTCGCTGGGCAAGGTCAGGGTGCCGCCGTCCGATACGGAGATCGATCGGCTCTTCGGCGGCTGGGCGGCCTCCCTCCAGGACGAACGACGCTATCTGCCCGCCGCGAGGAACTACTTCGCTGCGTCGCTCTGGCGGCGGGTCGGGGTGCGCATCACCGAGAGCACGAAGCTCGACATCCGTGATTGGCGACCCGATCTCGGGGCGCTGGGCAAGCTGCATGTCCGGTTCGGGAAGGGTTCACGCGGACGCGGGTCGAAGCAACGTCTCGTGCCTGCGATCAACGGCACAGACAAGCTCATCGACTGGTGGCTCGGCGATGTACGACACCGCTTCGGCCCCGATTGGGACAACCCGGATGCCCCGATGATCCCCTCCGAACGGTTCGACCATGAGCTCGGCCGTTCCTGGCGGGCCAGCGACGACGTGCTCCGACGAGGCCTCGCCCGAGCCACTGAGCGATTCCTTCCCGCCTGGGCCGACGGACGGATGACGCCGCACGTGCTCCGGCACTACTGCGCATCATCGCTATATCTGGCGGGCATGGATTTGAAGGCTCTGCAAGAGCTGCTGGGCTACCAGTGGCTCTCGACCACGACGCAGTACATCCACGTCCCGGGCGAGCACGTCGAGCAGTCGTGGATGCAGGCGAACCGGCGACTGGAACACCGATTCGAAGGGATGACCGCGCAATGAAATGGAATCTGCGAGTCCAGGCTGCCGAGCGCGGCATCTGGAAGTCAGCGGAGCTGCGGCGGATGCTCGCCGACGCTGGGCTGGAGATCAGTCAGGGCAAGATGTCGGGGCTGTGGACGGGCACCCCGACCACGATCCGGTTGGACGACCTCGACGTCATCTGCCACGTCCTCGGCTGCGAGCCGACCGATCTCCTCGTACCTGAACCCGAGAAGGTCCGGGCTCGCAAGCCCAGCGCCCGCCGACGGGAAGAAGCCAACGGGAGCTCGAACGTCGTCGCGCCCCGGTTCGGCCCGAAGAACGACCGGCCAGCCCCGCCGCTATGAGCCCGGCACGCGGCCCGCACGGACCTCTGAGTCCGCCGCTACCCTGCACGAGCTGCGGGGTGAAGCCGGCCGCGTGGCTCACACCCCGCATCGACTTCTGCTACGACTGCGTCCCCGGCGGGCCGTTCACGCCGCCGTCCTGCACCAAGTGCGGATCGACCAAGTATTACAGCCAAGGGCTCTGCGCTCCGTGTCATCCCGGCAGCCCCGGCTACGTCGACTCCTGCCGCGACTGCCTCGCCTGGGGCGTCTACCGCGGGCTCAACTGGCGCTGCTGGAAGTGTCGTTGGTGGTTCACGCACTACCCGCAGGGCGAATGCGTCTCCTGCCACTGTGAGGTCACTGTCGGCGAGCAAGGGTACTGTCGGCTCTGCCTGGAAACCGCCCGCTATCACCAAAGGCCCGGTGAACCGCTCGACCTCGACGCGGCTCGC
This sequence comes from Leucobacter sp. 7(1), assembly GCF_900163635.1. GTDB lineage: Bacteria > Actinomycetota > Actinomycetes > Actinomycetales > Microbacteriaceae > Leucobacter. The sequence continues at coordinate 50,887 of NZ_FUID01000058.1, forward strand.
AACTACGGGCAGCAGCTCTTCTTCGCCTCAATGAACGACGTTCGTCAGCCCGCGGAACTCCACCTGCCGATGGCGATGAGCATCAGCGAAGCGATCCGGGTCATCAACACGCCGCCGCCGATTCCGACCAGTTACCAGCCGGTGCTGTTCTATCTCGACCCCGATCCCGTGCGGCTGCGGCAGCGCTCCAACGAGATCCAACTACGTGACATCACCTCGCGCACCGATCACTTCCTCTACGCCCGAGCCCGCGAGTACGCGTGGAGCAAGCGGCAGACCAACCAGGTCCGGCGCACTCTGAAGGTCCTGCAGCTCGTGTTCCCCGGCGCGAACCTGCGCTTTCGCGCCTCCGATATCCTCACGATGCGCAGCTACGACGACGGCAGCAACATCCGCTCGACCATCGAGGTCCTCGAAGATTCCGGCCTGCTCATCGATGACCGGGTTCCCTCATTCACCAAGCTCTTCGAACGCAAGACCCATGCCCTGCCCGAGCCGATGCGATCCCAGCTCGAGCTCTGGCGCGACATCATGGTCGACGGCTCCAAGACCCCGCCGCGCCGACAGCCTCGCGACACGATGACGGTCAAGGGTCAGATGTATGGCATCCTTCCCGCGATCACCCGCTGGGTCGAAGACGGGCGCACGAGCCTGGTCGGAATCAGCACCGACGACATCCTCGCCGCGCTTCCTGACGACCCGTCGCGCCGCCACACCATGTTGCTCGGCTTTCGCACTCTGTTCACGATCCTGCGTGGCCGCAAGCAGATCTTCATCGACCCCACCAAAGCGATCCCGCTGCGCAGCCCCAGGCGCAACATGCCGTTGCCGATGGAACCCACCGCGATCCGCGACGCCCTGGTCAACCCCGATCCCGCGGTCGCCATGGCCGTATCGCTCGTCGCGTTCCACGCCCTGACCACGCAGCAGGTCCAGCACATCCACCTCACCGACATCATCGACGGGCGACTGCGGATGCCCGACGGCCGTGACATCCCACTCGCGAAACCTGTCCGCGTCCGCCTGAGCGCGTGGCTCGACCACCGAGCCAAACGCTGGCCGGAAACGAAGAACCCCTACCTGCTCGTCACCGTCCAGACCGCGCCCAGGCTCTCACCGCCCAGCCGGAACTTCCCCTGGAAGAAAGCCGGCGTCACCGCCCAAGCACTCCGCACCGACCGGATTCTCTACGAAGTCGAGCAGACCGGCGGCGACATCAGACGTATCTGCGACCTCTTCGGCATCAGCGTCGAGGGAGCCCTGCGCTACACCGCCACCGGTCAAACCGCTATCAAGGCCGGTCCGATCGACCAGTTGCTCCCTGCTGCGGCAAGGTGAACTCCAGGCAAACACTCCGCGGTGAATGACGGTTACACTTGCAGCCTGGTTCGATGGATGTGAATATAGAAGCATGTCGATGCAACAGGTAGTGATCGTCGGGTCTGGTCCGGCGGGGTATACGGCCGCGGTGTACGCGGCACGGGCGGGGCTTTCCCCGGTGGTGATCGCGGGATCGGTGACGGCGGGTGGTTCGTTGATGACGACGACCGAGGTGGAGAACTTCCCCGGCTTCACAGACGGGGTGCAGGGGCCGGAGCTGATGGAGGCGATGCGTGCGCAGGCGGAGCGCTTCGGTGCCCGCGTCCTCCTCGATGACGCGACCCGCCTCGACCTCACCCGCCCCGTCAAAACGATCGAGACCGGTGCGGGCGAGGTGTTCCAGGCGCGCAGCGTGATCCTCACCACCGGCTCCGCCTACCGCAAGCTCGGGCTGCCTGAAGAGGAGCGGCTTTCGGGACATGGCCTGTCGTGGTGCGCGACCTGTGACGGGTTCTTCTTCCGCGACCAGGAGATCGCCGTGATCGGCGGCGGTGACTCGGCGATGGAAGAAGCCTTGTTCCTGACCCGGTTCGCGTCGAAGGTCACGATCGTGCACCGTCGCGACGTGTTCCGGGCGTCGAAGATCATGGCCGAGCGCGTGCTCGCGGATCCGAAGATCGAGGTCGTCTGGCACAGTGAGGTCGCAGGCATCCTCGGCGAGACCAACGTCGAGGGTCTCCGGCTGCGCGACACTCTCACGGGGGCGGAGCGGATGCTGCCCGTGACGGGGGTGTTCGTTGCGATCGGGCACGATCCGCGCTCGGAGCTGCTGACCGGCCAGGTCGACCTCGACGAGGACGGATATGTGCAGGTCGCGCATCCGTCGACGGCGACGAATCTGACCGGCGTGTTCGCTGCGGGGGATCTTGTGGATCGCCGCTACCGTCAGGCAATCACCGCCGCCGGGACCGGGTGCGCTGCCGCCCTCGACGCGCAGCACTTCCTCGCCGGGCTCCCTGACGAGGCACGTGATTCTGAACTTCTGGAGGTGTCCGCATGAGCGCGACGATCACGGTGACCGATGCCACGTTCGAGGCCGAGGTGATCCAGTCCGATCTTCCCGTGGTGGTCGATATCTGGGCGGCCTGGTGCGGGCCGTGCAAGCAGATCGCCCCGATCCTCGACGACCTCGCCGGCGAGTACGACGGCCGGGTGAAGATCGTCAAGCTCGATGCCGACGCGAACCCCGAAACGGTGACCGCGGCTGGGGTCACGTCGATCCCGACCTTGGGCTTCTATCGGGGCGGTGAGCGCGTGAACGTGCTCACCGGCGCGCATCCGCGTTCGGTGATCGCCGGCAAGATCGAGGAGCTGCTGGCATGACCGCTGAGACGATGACGAGAACCGTGCCCGCGCGCCTGTCCACCCTCGACAAGTGGCTGCCGGCGTGGATCGGCCTGGCGATGGTCGCCGGCCTGCTCCTCGGCCGGTTCGTCCCCGCGGTCTCGGAGGTGCTGGGGCGGCTGGAGGTCGGTGGCATCTCGGTGCCGATCGGGCTGGGCCTGCTGGTGATGATGTACCCGGTGCTCGCGAAGGTGCGTTACGACAGAGTCGCCGCGGTCACCGGCGACAAGCGGCTCCTCGTCTCCTCGCTGCTGCTGAACTGGATCGCCGGGCCCGCGGTGATGTTCGCCCTAGCCTGGATCTTCCTGCCCGACCTGCCCGAGTACCGCACCGGCCTGATCATCGTGGGGCTCGCGCGCTGCATCGCGATGGTTGTGATCTGGAACGACCTCGCCTGCGGCGACAGGGAGGCGACGGCCGTGCTCGTGGCGATCAACTCCGTGTTCCAGGTCGTGATGTTCTCGGTGCTCGGCTGGTTCTACCTCGCCGTCCTGCCCGGCTGGCTCGGCCTCGACACGCAGGGGCTCGAGGTGTCGGTGTGGCAGATCGCCCTGAACGTGCTCGTGTTCCTCGGCGTGCCGCTCGTCGCGGGCTTCGCCTCCCGGTACATCGGCGAAAAGCGCAAGGGGCGAGTCTGGTACGAGGAGAAGTTCCTCCCCGTGATCGGCCCCTGGGCGCTCTGCGGGCTGCTGTTCACGATCGTCCTCCTCTTCGCGCTCCAGGGTGATGCGATCATCGAGAACCCGCTCGACGTCGCCCGGATCGCGCTGCCGCTGCTGGTCTACTTCGCCCTCATGTGGTTCGCCGGACTCCTGCTCGGCAAGGGCATCGGCCTCGGCTATGCCCGCTCGACGACGCTCGCGTTCACCGCGGCGGGCAACAACTTCGAACTCGCCATCGCCGTCGCGATCGGCACGTTCGGGGCAGCGAGCGGGCAGGCCCTCGCCGGTGTCGTGGGTCCGCTCATCGAAGTGCCCGTACTCGTCGGTCTCGTCTACGTGTCGCTGTGGGCGGCCCGCGCCTGGTTCCGCACCGACCCCTACCGTCCGGAGGCCCGCTCGTGACCGACACGCTCATGACCTCGGCAGACTCCGCAGAGGAGTGTGCGCCCGGATCGGCGCACGCGATCGACGCCGAAATCGCGCGGGCTCTGGCGGGAACGCTCAAGGCTCTCGCCGAGCCGCTGCGGCTGCGGATGCTCTTGGCGATCGCGACCGATCCGCGTGGCGAGTCTTGCGTGTGCGATCTCGCCGAACTCGCCGATGTCTCTCAACCCACCGTTTCCCATCACCTGAAGGTTCTCAAGACCGTGGGGCTGCTGGAGTCTGAGCGGCGCGGCACCTGGGTCTGGTACTCGATTCCTGCGGACCGGCGCGGGGCGGTGACCGCGCTGCTGGAGGCCTTCGCCCCGGCCGTCGCGACTCCTGCCCGCATGCCCGTGACCGCCGGTACAGGAGATCTCGCGGACATGGATGAGCACATCACCCACCTCGCCGTGGATCTCGCCGCGAAGACGCGCGCACTGCCTCGGGAGACCGTGATGGCGATCGTCCGCGACTCGTACACGGCGCTGGCACGGTCGGCGAAGATCACCCGCTACCTTGTCCCGCTGACCGAACGCTTCGCCAAGCAACGGCTCGCCGACCTCACCCGGGACCGGACTACCGCCCTGCCGCAGGTGCTGTTCGTGTGCGTCGCGAACGCCGGGCGCTCCCAGCTCGCTGCCGCCCTCACCCGACATCTCTCGGGCGGGAACGTGGTAGCACGGTCGGCGGGATCGACTCCGGCGGCGGGTATCCACCCGCATGTGCAGCAGCTCATCATGGACATCAACGGTCCCGATGCCGTGGATGCGTTCCCGAAGCCGTTGACCGACGACGCCATCCGCGCAGCCGACGTCGTGGTCACCATGGGCTGTGGCGATGTCTGCCCGATCATCCCCGGAGTCCGCTACGAGGACTGGGCCGTCGCCGACCCGGCCCTGGCCTCACCCGCCGGTGTCGCTGCGATCCGCGGCGACATCGAGGGCCGCGTCCGAGCGCTCCTCGATTCCCTGACCGACTGACTGACTGAAAGCGAACCGTCTCATGACCGACCACAAGCCCTCCGTCCTGTTCGTCTGCGTACACAACGCCGGCCGCTCCCAGATGGCCGCAGGCTACCTCCGCCACCTCGCCGGTGACCGTATCGAAGTGCGTTCGGCCGGGTCGATGCCCGCCGAGCAGATCAACCCCGTCGCCGTCGACGCCATGCGCGAAGAAGGCATCGACATCACCGCCGAGCAACCCAAGATCCTCACCACCGATGCCGTGCAGGACTCCGACGTGGTGATCACCATGGGCTGCGGCGACGCCTGCCCGTTCTTCCCCGGCAAGCGGTACGAGGACTGGAAGCTTAACGACCCCGCCGGGCAGGGCATCGACGCGGTCCGACCGATCCGCGACGACATCAAGGCGCGCGTGCAGACACTGATCACCGAACTGATCGAGCAGTGACCCCAGAAACACCCCCGACACCCTTCTCAGAGCGCGGAAGCGCCGGCGAGGTCTTCCGCGCGTTCGCGAAGCTCGGGGTGACGTCCTTCGGCGGTCCGGTCGCGCACCTGGGCTACTTCCGCGAAGAGCTCGTCGCGCGCCGTAAGTGGGTGAGCGAGGCCCAGTACGCCGAGCTCGTCGCGCTCTGCCAGTTTCTGCCCGGGCCGGCATCGAGCCAGGTCGGCTTCGCACTCGGCTTCATCCGCAGCGGCCCGCTCGGCGCACTGGCCGCCTGGACGGCCTTCAGCCTGCCCTCCGCGCTGCTGCTCGTACTGTTCGGCATCGGCGCCGTCTCGCTTGACGGCCCGGTCGGGGTCGGGCTGCTCATGGGCCTCAAGGCCGTCGCGGTCGCGGTTGTCGCGCACGCCGTCCTCGGTATGGCCCGGACGCTCACGCCTGATCTGCACCGCATCCTCATCGGACTCGCCGCCGCGGGGCTCGCCCTGCTGCTCCCCGGGAATCTCGGGCAGCTCGCCGCGATCCTCGTCGGGCTCGCCGCGGGCATCCTGTGGTGCCGACAGGCGGTCCCGGAAGCCGCGGAGCCGCTGGCCGTGCGGATCCCGCGGCGCACCGGGATCGCTGCCCTCGCCCTGGTCGGCCTGCTGCTGGCCGCACTTCCGCTGCTGGCGCGGCTGACGCGTGACCCCTGGGTGGGCATCGCGGACGCCTTCACCCGGGCTGGCGCGCTCGTCTTCGGCGGGGGTCACGTGGTGCTCCCGCTGCTGCAAGCCGAGCCCGCGATCGCAGGCTCGGTGACGCACGAGCAGTTCCTCGCCGGCTACAGCGCGGCGCAGGCCGTGCCCGGCCCGCTGTTCACCTTCGCGGCTTATCTCGGCTTCGAGATGCGGAACGGGTGCGCTGCTCCGCTCGCCGCGCTCCTGGCGCTCGTCGCGGTGTTCCTGCCGGGGATGCTGCTCCTCATCGGTGTGCTGCCGTTCTGGGGACGGCTCCGCGAGAACCCGACCGTGCGATCGGCCATGGCGGGCGCGAACGCCGCAGTCGTCGGGATCCTCGCCGCCGCGCTCTGGACACCCGTGATCACCTCCGGAGTCACCGGCGTCGCGCCGCTGCTGATCGCGCTCGGATGCTTCGCCCTCCTCATCGTCTGGAAACTGCCGGCGTGGCTCGCCGTTCTAGCTGGTGCCGCGGCAGGCGTTCTGGCGAGTCTCCTCGGCCTCGGTCTCGCCTGGAGCTGATCACGGCGCGATCCTGTCCCCGAGCAGCCCGATGAACTCGTCCGCCGCCGCGAGCTGCTTCGCGAGCTTCGCGCGCCGCTCCTCAGCGTCGGCCAGGAACTGGGAGAGGAGCTCGGCGGCGTCCGCGCCGACGGCGCCGCCACCCGCACTCGCCTCCAGTGCCCGCAGCAGATCGCCCATCTGGTCCAGTGAGTACCCGAGCGGCTTCATCCGGCGGATGAGCATGAGTCGCTCGTAGTCGTCCTCCGTGTAGAGGCGGAACCCGCCCTCGGAGCGGCCCGAGGGAGCAAGCAAGCCAATCTGGTCGTAGTGGCGGATGGTCCGCAGCGACAACTCCGTCCGCTCAGCCAGTTCGCCGATATGCATCATCCCCGCTTCGGGCATAGCGCTGCTCCCTCCTCAGATTAGCTCCAACACTCACGTTACGTTAGAGTTGGTTCTTGTGCTCGCATGTTCTCGCGGGCATCCACCCGACGACCAGACCCCCGAGCGGGGCGGTGTCGGGCGCGCGCCGACGCGCGCTCTCACTCTTCGATGGTGTCACACCTGACCCGCACTGACCTTGGAGGCCTACCTCATGACGACAACGACGACTGCCGACGACCGGGCACGGTATCGGCCCGAACCCTCAGTGCTGACCGCTCTGAAGACTCCCCGCATCCTCACCCGCGAAGTCCTTGCCGGTCTCGTCGTCGCCCTCGCCCTGATCCCCGAGGCGATCAGCTTCTCCATCATCGCCGGCGTCGACCCGAAGGTCGGCCTGTTCTCCTCGTTCATCATGGCAATCACGATCGCGTTCGTCGGCGGCCGCCCGGCGATGATTACCGCCGCGACCGGCGCGATCGCACTGGTCATTGCTCCCGTGGCGCGCGAGTACGGGATGGACTACTTCATCGCGACCGTACTCCTGGCGGGCGTGCTGCAGATCGTGCTGGCGGTATTCGGGGTCGCGAAGCTGATGCGGTTCATCCCGCGCAGCGTCATGGTCGGCTTCGTCAACGCCCTGGCGATCCTGATTTTCATGGCCCAGCTGCCCGAGCTCATCGGCGTGCCCTGGATGGTCTATCCGCTCGTCGCCGTCGGGCTGCTGATCATGATCGGCATGCCCAAGCTCACCAAGATCGTCCCCGCCCCGCTGGTGTCGATCGTGCTGGTCACCGCCGCGGTGGTGGTCTTCGCGATCAACGTGCCCGCCGTCGGCGACAAGGGCGAGCTGCCCCGCAGCCTGCCCGAACTGTTCATCCCGAACGTGCCGCTCACATGGGAGACTCTCACGATCATCGCCCCCTACGCGCTGGCGATGGCGCTCGTCGGGCTGATGGAGTCGCTGATGACGGCGAAGCTCGTCGACGACGTCACCGACACCCACTCGAACAAGACCCGTGAATCCTGGGGGCAGGGGGTGGCGAACCTCGTCTCCGGCATCTTCGGCGGCATGGGTGGCTGCGCAATGATCGGGCAGACCATGATCAACGTGAAGGCCTCTGGCGCCCGCACCCGCATCTCGACCTTCCTCGCCGGCGTGTTCCTGCTGATCCTCATCGTCGTCCTCGGCGATATCGTGGCGATCATCCCGATGGCCGCACTGGTCGCGGTGATGATCATGGTCTCGGTCGGAACCTTCGACTGGCACTCCATCAAGCCCTCGACGCTGAAGCGGATGCCGAAGAGCGAGACCACGGTCATGGTGATCACCGTTGCCGTGGTCGTCGCGACCCACAACCTCGCGATCGGCGTCGTCGTCGGCGTGTTCGTCGCCTCGGTCATGTTCGTCCGCCGCGTCGCCCACCTCATCGACGTGCGCCGCGAGATCACCGATCACGACGGCACCCCGGTCGCGCACTACACCGTCGAAGGGCAGCTCCTGTTCGCCTCCAGCAACGACCTGACGACGATGTTCGAGTACGTGGACGATCCCGACCGCGTCGTCATCGACCTCACTCGGTCACACATCTGGGATGCCTCCACCGTTGCCGCGCTCGACGCCATCGAGACGAAGTACGAACAGCACGGCAAGACGGTCGAGTTCATCGGTATGAACGACTACACCACCGCATTCCACGCCCGTCTCACGGGCGGACTCGGAAGCGGCCACTGACATCATCAGCCGGTCGCCTGGGGTCCGGGGCCGCAGCGGGGCGGGAGCTGATGATGGATTGCGTGGGGTCTACCCCTGCTGGTCGGCGCTCAGCAGGAGCAGGATGGTGCCGACTGCGGCGATGCCCGCGAGCACGGCGAATCCGGTCGCGTAGCTGCCCGCCGCCCAGGCAAGAAAGGTGCCTGCCCAGGGGGCGATCGCGGTGGCCAGCAGCACCGCGACGCCCATCACCGCGGACAGGTGCCCGTAGGCGCGCGGCCCCCACCGGTCGGTGATCGCCGTTGCCTGCAGCAGTGTCGCGATGCCCCGCCCGACGCCGGCGAGGATCGACAGCCCTACGAGCACCGTCGACGGGCCGGGAACGACGGCGAGGGCCGCGGTGGAGACGGTGACGAGCGCGAACACGACCGCGGTGCGCGTCAGGAGCGAAGCGCGAGCGGCCACAGCGGTGTAGAGGAGGCGGCCGGCGACCTGCCCGAGACCGCCGAGGCCGAGCACCCAGGCCGCGCTCTGCATGCCGAGGCCCCGTTCGAGCATGAGCGGGACGATCGCGATCAGCGCCGCGTACATCGCCAGCGACACCACCGCGAGTCCGGCCGTCAGCAGCACGAACCGGGAACTGCGCACCACCCGGGCCGCATACGCTTGCACCGGCTCCGCATGCTCCGACCGCGTCTCGTGAAGGGCGGGCCAGGGGCGGTGCAGCGCCCACGCGTGCAGCGGCACGGTCACTGCCAGGAGCACACCGGCGGCGGCGAGGTAAGTGCCCCGCCACCCGAGCACCTCCACCGCAGCGGCGGTGATCGGGGCGAAGATCGTGCTCGCCAGTCCCGCGGCCAGCGTCAGCGTCGCCAGCGCGCCGAGCCTGCGCCGGGTAAACCATCCGGTGATCGCCGCGAATGCCGGCGGATACAAGGTTCCCGCCATCGCCGCCCCGGTCAGCAGCCACCCTCCCGCGAATACCCACACGTTCGGAGCAAGCGCCACGACGATGAGGCCCGCGACGGCGAGCAGTGAGCCACCGGTCATCACGCCGCGGGGTCCGTGCCGGTCGATCACCTTCCCGACCGGAATCCCGGTCACGGCGGAGACCGCCAGCGCGCCGGAGAACGCCGCGGTGATCCCCATCGGCGCCCACCCGGTGTCCGCGCCGATTGCCGGGGCGAGGACGGTGAAGGCGTAGTAGAGCAGTCCCCACGAGACCACCTCGGTCACGCACAGCACCGTCAGCACGACCCCCAGCCGCGGCCGGATCCCATCGTCCGCCCCGCCCTTACCCATGCATCAGTCGTTCCGCACCACGGTCGAGGTGGGCGAGGACGTGCGCGGCGTCGCGGTGGACGCCGCGCAGCGTGTTCGAGGAGAACGAGCGTTGGAACTCCACCCCGAGAAACCCCAGCCCGGTGAGCGCGGTCGAGACCCCCTGGCGATGCCGCGGCATCCCGTGCGCATCCACGGCGCCGAGCGCGTGCAGGTAGGGCAGGTGCGGGCGGTAGCCGGTCGCGAACACCACCGCATCGACCTGCTCCCGACGCCCGTCGGCCCAGACCACGCCATCTCGGGTGAACGCGGTGAACATCGGCCGCTGATCGGGGCGTCCGGACGCGAGCGCTTCCCGGTAGACACCGGTGTCGAGCACGGGCGTGCCCGTCACCAGGCGGGAGAGGATCACCCACGGGATCCGGTCGATGCCGGTGTGGGTCAGCCAGAAGTGCAGGTCGCGGCCGGCGACCCGCTGCTGAGCGAACCGCACCCGGCCCCGCACCGCGAGCGAGGTGTCCGCGACCTGTCCCAGTTCGACGGCGATCTGGATCGCGGAGTTCCCGGCCCCGACCACGACGACCCGCCGCCCCGCGAACCGGGCGGGCGAGCGATAGTCCGCCACATGCAGCACCTCGCCCGCATAGCCCTCCAGGCCCGGGAGCCGTGGCGTGAACGGGTTCGCGAAAGAACCGGTCGCAGCGATCAGCGCGTCCCCGGCCACTGTCGAGCCGTCCGCGAGCACCGCGACGAACCGATCGTCGTCCCGGGTGACCGTTTCGACCCGCGCTCGGGTGCGGATCTCGGCGCCCAGCCAGGCCGCGTAGCCGCGCAAGAACTGCACCACCTCGTCACGATGCGGGTATTCATCCGGCGGCCCGGAGAACGGGTATCCGGGGAAGCCGGAGAACCGGCGGGGCGAGAACAGTCGCAGACTGTCGTAGTACGACGGCCACGACCCCACCGGCTCGTGGCCGGCTTCGAGCACCACCGGCTCCCAGCCGCGCTCGGCCCCGGCGCGGGCGGCGGCGAGCCCGGACTGCCCGCCGCCGACGATCAGCAGCCGCCGGCTCACCCGCGCGACCCGAGTTGCACCAGCTGCGGCCCACCACAGCAGCCTCCCGCCTCCTCCTCGGGCGCATCGAACACGCCGCTGCCACCGCAGACCCCGGTATCCGGCAGCACGAGATCGACCCGGGCTGCCGCCTCCAGATCACCGGCAAGCGATGCGACGACCGAGCGGACCTGCTCGTACCCGGTCATCGCGAGAAACGTCGGCGCCCGCCCATACGACTTCGCCCCGACGATGAAGAACCCCAGCTCCGGATGCGACAGCTCCGCCGCCCCGGTCGCCCGCACCGAACCGCAGGAGTGAATGTTCGGGTCGACCTCGGACGCGACCCGCACCGGAGCCTGGAGCCGGTAGTCGAGCTCGAGCCGCACTTCGGTGAGGAACGACAGATCCGGTCGGTACCCCGTCAGCACGACCACCCGATTAGCCGGATCGAGCACCCGCCCATCCTCGGCCGCAACGACGGCTCGCCCACCCGCGACGGTGATTACCTCGGTGCGGAACCCGGTGACGAAAGTGACCAAGCCCGCGTCGACGGCCTGTTTCGCGCGCTGGCCCAGCACGCCGCGTTCGGCCAGCTCATCGGCCGCACCGCCACCAAAGGTGTTGCCGACCGTACCGCGCCGCAGCACCCACGACACCCGCGTCGCAGGATGCTCCCGCACGACCGCAGCGAGCTCGATGATCGCCGTCGCCGCCGAATGCCCGCTCCCGACCACCACGACATGCTTACCCGCCAGTGCTGCGGCGTCGGCCGGATCCGGGATGCGATGCGTCACCAGGCCCGCCGCGGCCGCGGCCTGCTCACCGAGCGCCGGCAGCCCGTTCGCGCCGGCCGGTGCCGGATGCGTCCACGTTCCCGACGCGTCGATCACCGCCCGCGCCTCGACCCGCACCTCGGTGCCATCCGCGTCCCGCAGCTGCACGACGAACGGCTGCTCGGCCCGGCCCGCATCCACCGACAGATCACGGCCCTTCCGCGCCACCCCGACCACGCGCGCGCCGTATCGCACACGCCCGCCGAGCGCAGCGGCAAGCGGGGCGAGGTACCCGCCGATCCATTCCCCGCCCGTGGGATACCCGCCGCTCGGCACCTTCCATCCGTCCGCGGCGAGCAGCCGAGACGCGGCAGCATCGACCAGCTCCGGCCACGGCGAGAACAGGCGCACGTGCCGCCACTGCGCGACCGAGGCCGCCGCCACCGGCCCCGCCTCAACCACCACCGGCTCGATCCCACGCTCCAGCAGATGCGCCGCCGTAGCCAGCCCCTGCGGGCCCGCACCGATCACAACCACAGGCAGATCCATCACAACCCCCACTCATCGATAAACTTCAATGCGATAAGGCTCCACCACGTATCGACAAATGTCAATACGTGGTGGAGAATGGGTGCCATGACCACCACCGCACCCGCGACGTCCAGTGCCTGCTGCTTGCCCGGCGGTCAGCCCCTCGACGACGCCGAGGCGATCCAGCTCGCGCGCGTCTTCAAAGCCCTCGGAGATCCAGCACGGGTGAAGCTGTTCTCCCTGATCGTGGCCTCCGCGAACGGCGAGATGTGCGTGTGCGACCTCACCGAACCCGTCGGGCTCTCCCAGCCGACTGTCTCGCACCACATGAAACTCCTCGTCGACGCCGGGCTCGTCACCCGAGAACAACGCGGACGCTGGGCCTACTACGCGCCCGCCCCCGGCCCCCTCCTCACAGCCGTCCGCCACCTCACCGAGCAATGAGACCACGCAGGACCCCCTCGACGGCTCCGGGTGCGTCCGCATCTTTGCTGAACATGCGGACGCATACCCCCAGAAACACGCCCTGCATCCGCGCCTTCCCGGTAATCAAGCATCAGAATTCCTGAACTTGCGGGGAACAGATGTCATTCGCTGGGTGGTATCGAACGCAGCCAGCTCGGCCGGGTGGAGTTGGTGCTGGACGACGAAGGAGCGTTCCTTGATCCGCCAGAGTCCTTGTCCGGTGCCGAGTCCTGGGAGGAGTTTCTGTTCGGTGCCGGTGAGGCCGAGGGCGGCGGCGGTGGCTCCGAGTTGGTCGGGTTCTTGTCGGTAGATGATCCGCGTCTCCGCGTTCGCCAGGAGCGAGTTGGCGAGGGCGCGCATGGCGGAGCCGGAGTCGCCGACGTTGTCGAGGTCGGTGAGTTTGTGGAAGATCAGCATGTTCGCGATCCCGTAATGCCTCGCGAGTCGCCATTGCGCATCCATCCGCCGCAGCAGGGCGGGGTAGGCCATGAGTCGCCAGGCTTCGTCGTAGATCACCCACCGGTGCCCACCGTTCGGGTCCATCAGCGCTGATTCCATCCACGCACTTGAGCAGGTCATCAGCACCGAGATCAGCGTGCTGTTCTCCGCGACCCGCGACAGATCAAGACTGACCATCGGCAGTGACGGGTCGAACCGCACCGTCGACGGCCCATCGAACAACCCCGCAAGGTCACCCGCGACGAGCCGTCGGAGGGCATGCCCAACGAGCCGGCCGTCTTCCGCGAGCCGCCCATCGGTATCGGTCGCAGGTTCGGGGTTGAGGATGCGGTCGACGACCATCGGCAGGATCGGCACCTCACTGGCGCGGACGGTGTCTCGGAGGGCGAGGTCGATCGCGGTGTGCTCCAACGGCGACAGCACCCGATCCAGCACCGTCTCCGCCAACGCCCCGATCAACTCCCGACGCCGGGAGGCGACCTGAGCCGCCCATTCCGCGTCGCTGGTCCCGGAGGGGCGGTGGCCTTCATCGAGCGGGTTGAGACGGTTCCGGAGCCCGTGCCCGAGGACGATCGCCCGCCCGCCGACGGCCTCGGCGACAGCGGTGTGTTCGCCTTTCGGGTCTCCGGGGACGTACACGCGGCGTCCGAACGGGATCGACCGGGTGTAGAGGGACTTGGCGAGGGAGGATTTGCCGGAGCCGACGATCCCGGCGAGGACGATGTTTGGGGCGGTGATGATGCCGCGGGCGTAGAGGGTCCAGGGGTCGTAGACGAACGAGCCACCGGAGTAGAGGTCCTGCCCGACAAACACCCCGTCTGCGCCGAGGCCACCTTCGGCGAGGAACGGGTACGCGCCCGCGAGTGTCGCGGACGTGTCCTGATGTCGAGGCAACCGAAACCTCCCCGGCGTCCGCAGCGCCGCGGCCCCCGGCTCGCCCGCGGCGGGCAGGTAGGTGGTGTTGCGCCGCTCGGCACGCTCTGCCGTTAGCCGTGCGCGTTCCTGCGCTTGCTCAGTCTTGCGGGCGGCCGCTTCGATGCTCGCGGCCGCGTGCTTGCGCGCCTTCCGGTGCTTGCGGCGTTCCCCGGCGGGTTCGACCAGTGCCGCCGTGTGGAGCTTCTGCCGCTCGCTCACAGTGCTCGCCCCCGAGACGGCGCCGACGACTGCGATGCTGCGAAGTAGTCCTCCTCTTCGACGGTGGGCACGGTGCGGCGCGCTCTCGCCGGCGGCACCGGCCTCGTGATCGCAGGTGGTGTTTCGAGGTCTCGCGCTTCGGGGTGTGTGCGGAGCAGGGAGACGTGTCCGTGGTCGTGGTTGTACGTCAGCGCGTAGCCGCCCTGCTCGATCACTCGGTCGAGTGGGCCGGTCGGGGGTTCGTCGTAGACGTATCCGTTGACCAGCGCTGCTTGCGTGGTTTCCTCGCCCATGTCGAACGCGGCCAGGTGCTCGATCGCCGCGTTCGTGCCGTCCCGGTCGATGATCGCCAGCACCTCGTCGGCGTCCTGGCCCTGCAGGAACACAACGCCCACCCACCGCGACGACTGAGATGCTCGTTCCGGTTCGGGGCGCCAGGCGATGCGCCCAGAGGCAGCCATAGCCGCGTCCACGCGGTCATGCACCCCATCCAGCAGCGCCGCAGCCTGCTGCAACTCCGCGGTCGCGGCGAGAGCGGAGGTCGCACCACTGTTCTGGTCGCCGGCATCGTCATACGCGCGCACGCGGTTCGTGACATGGGCGGTGGCGAGTTGGTCGAGAACTTGCCGGAGGGAGCGCACACCCGCGAGGAGGTCACCGAGCACCGTGTAGGTTTCGGCGGGGTCCTCGAACACGCGGGTGGCGTGCGCGAGGCCGCGGAGCGCTTCGGATGCTTCCGCCGCATCAGCGGTGGGGTTCTGGAAGGTCGGCATCATTCACTCCTGTCAGACGGTGCGGCACAGCGGCAGCGCTGCGACGGTGAAGGCTTGCGCTTGCTGCCCGACAAGGCGGCGGGTCTCGCAGGAGGCTTGGATCGCGGCCTGTTCGATCGCGGCGACCGCGGTGTCGAGCTCTTCCGGTGTCGGGGCGCTGACGCTGATGAGGCCGGTGTAGCGGAGGACGCCGTGGCCGGCGGTGAGGTCGGCTTCTTGTTGCAGCACGTCACCGTATTCGGCGGTTTGTGAGGCGTCTTCGATCTGCCCCATCTTCTGCCGTTGCGCCGCGTCGGAGATCATCTCGGTCTTCTTCTTCCGAATGTCCCGTGCCGCTTGATCCGACCGGATCGGCGTACACACCAGCGAGAACGCGCGTTGAATCCCAGACGACAGCAGTACCGGGGCGAGGAACCCCGGATACACCTGCGACCTCGGCCACTCACTGACCCACAACACCGCATGGAACGCGGAGTCCGACCGGAGCCGATCCCAGGTCTCGGTCACCGCGACGGGGCCGGCGGTGGCGAGCGTGCGGCCGATGTCGGTGTGGCGTTCGAGGATCGCGGCGCTTGCGGGGTCGTAGGCGGAACGGAGGATCACCGCGACCTGGGCGGGAGTGAGCCACCCCGTGACCGTGAGCTCCGCCGCTCGCAATGCAGTAACGAGGGTCGTCATCTCTTGCCGGAGGACGGCAGCTGCGCCCTTCATCCCGCCGCCGTTGGTGCGAACCTGTCGGGCTGCGGCTTTGAGGTCGAGGGCGAGGCTGATGGTGGTGGCGTGGCGTTCCCCGGCGGGCCCGGCACGGTCGATGAGTTCCCGGTACACGGTCGACGTCCACGAGCCGTCGTTGCGTCCGTGGCGGTGCCACCACTCCACGAGGCCGGAGCCGCCGTCGGGGAGGGTGCGTTCGCACACTTGGAGGCGCGCGATCCGCCCGGACCGGCAGGTGGTGGCAAGCACGCGCCCCCAGGTCGCGACGCGGCGTTCCTGCTCGCCCGGGTCGAGGAGGACGAATGCGGGGTGTGAGACGCCGACGATCGCGGTGAGGGTCTGCTGGTGGGGGTCGTGGATCATCGCCGCCCCCGCCTCCGGGTCCTCCCACTCCCGAAGCGCCGCCGCATCACCCGGTAACGCGAGCGTGCCGGCGGGGCGGGGCTTGACCACGCGCCGCCGAAACACGGTCTGCTTCTTTTGGGTGCGGGCGACCCAGCGGAAGGTGACGGGTACCCACTCGATCAGTTTCCTCCCGCCGGCCGGGGTCCAGGCGAGCGTGGCGCAGAGCAGCCAGATGGGTGCGGTCCAGGCTAGGAGGATGCCGCCGCCGGCGTAGAGGGCTCCGACGATGGAGAGGACACCGGTGGCGAGGACGATCAGTTGCGGGAGGGAGAGCCCGAGGAGGATGCCGCGGCGGGTAAGGCGGGAGAACTGCACCGCCCGCAACCCAAACTCCGTGCTCGTGGACTGTTGAGACGACATCGACTATTCCTTCCCGACGGACGGCTTCGGAGCAGGCGGAGAAGACGATTTCGCCGGGGGCACCGAGGGCGCCGGCCTCGTAGGTACAGCCGGTGACGGGCTGGGCTGCGGTGCCGGTTGCACGGTCTCGCCCGCACCGGCCGCGTGGCCTTCTGCCGCGCCGCCCACGGCGCCGCCGAGTTTCGGTCCCGCGGTCGCGGCGGCCTTCGCCACCTGCGCACCCACCACGACCGCAGCGGCAGGCCCCGCCGCGGCCCCCGCACCGGCCCCGGCACCCACCGCACCGGCTCCACCACTCGCGCCACCAGCAGCCGTACCGGCGCTTCCACCCGCAGCCGCGCCGCCGCTTCCTGCGGCAGGCGCAGCGGCCGATACTGGTACTGCGCCACCTGCCGGTGCAGCACCACTACCCTTGCCACTACCTGCGGGGGTGTCGCGAGCGCCGTCGAGTACCTTCTTCGCCCCGTCGCTCTTTGGTGCGGACGGGACGGGGACGGGCCGGTTGAGGGCGGACTTCGCTTCTTGCTCCGCGCTCATCGAGTGATACATATCGAACCCGATGAACGTCACGAACTTATAGGTCATGTACGGGGCGAACGCGGCGATGAACATGAGCACGACACCGGCGATGGGGTCACTGATCGACGCAAGATCAAGCTCAATCGGGGCGGAGACTTGGGTGATGGCGACGAGGAAGATCACCACGAGGACGAGTTTGGAGAGGATCAGCGCGATCACGAACGTCGCCCACTTCCCGAACCACCCCTTGGTCGCATCCCACGAGAACCCCGCGAGAGCGATCGGTGCGAACACGATCGCGACCAGCAGGAGCGCTTTGCGGATCAGGAGCGAGAACCACACGATCGCCGCCGCACTGATTGCGAGCCCGGCAAGGAAGATCGTCACGATCGCCCCCACCCCGGGAGCTGCGATGTTGATCCCCGCGAAGCCGGCTGCAAGGACGGTGATGCGGTCGCCGATGGATTCCATCGTGTTCCCTGTCGCCTGCACGATCCCGACAGCGAGCTGGTCAGTGATCTCCAAGAGGAGGCCGGTGAGGCCGATCGCGACGAAGGAGCCGAGGATGCTTTTCGCCGCTCCCAGGGCGGCGCGGGTGAGAGCGGTGGGGTCGCGGTGGATGAGGCCGGTGATCAGTTGGAGGCAGAAGAAGATCAGCACCACGAACACGGCCACCCCGAACAGGATGTTGTACACCCCGACATAGCCGGGGCCTGACACGTCGACGAGGGTGGTGGTGTCGAACACCGCCCACACCGCCTCGAACAGCCAAGCCGCGGCGCCGCCCATTGCCTGGGCGAGCCAGTCGAACGGGGCCGCGATCAGAGTCGCAGCTCCTTGTCCGACGGTGTCGCACACGGCCGAGATCACCGGCACATCACACACACTCATCGCTCACTCCTCCTTCCAGGGCCTGGCGGGGGTTAGACGGCTTGGCCGACGCCCCAGAAAAAGTTGATGAGCGTCACCGACGCCCCGCAGATGATCGCCGCCCCACAGGACACGAGTACCCCGACCTTCCCGCGCGACGCGAGGTGCGGGTTGCTGCTGTTCGCGCCAAAGCCCCACACGATCGCGGAGACGATCAAGGCGAGGACGGAGAGGATCAGACCGACGGTCATGACCGCGCCGACGATGATGCGCAACTGCTCGATACCGGGAAGACCAGTACCGTTCGGATCAATATCAATCACAGGGTGCTCCTTCAGCTCACACCGCCCCCAAGGAGGCGGACTTGCCAGCCAGGTGCACCACAGGCCCCTCGATACGCTGTGTTGGATGGAGAATCCCGACAGGACACCACTCACCGAGCGGAGCGACGGCTTCAACTACGGCTATGCGATGAACTGTGCCTGCGGAGAAGTCTCGGTTCTATCCGCGGAGGACTATTTCGCCGAAGCAGATGGCGCACACATGAAGTGCTCACACTGCGGAGCCAACATCCACTTTGGAATCGCCGTCGCCGCTCTCCGGGATCCGAACGATCCTGCGCTCGATGACGACGCTGTTGCCCGCTTCGCCTGGTACCACACCAGCACCGAGGCAGACTGGCCGTCGACGGACTATGCCCGCCGCTTCGTTGAAGACATGGAACAGGCAGACCATCACCCGATGAACCGGGATCACTATGTCTCGTTTCACACAACGAAGGCGCTACATCTTGGCACCTACGAGACAGCAATCGAAAACATGCTCCGGCGTATGCACGATGAGCACGATGGCGGGGAGCAGTTCTACCTCTACCGCGTCGCGATCCGACTCCTTCCCGGACGAATCAACTCGGGCTATCGAGACGAGAACCACGATGACGCAGCCCAGCTCACAACTGCTGAGCTCGACCGAGATGACCTCGATGCTGTCCGATACCTCAATGTCCACGAAGGAACAGGCGTCCTTTCGCTCGCCGTGCGACCAAACGTCATCGCTGCCGTTCAGCGCACTGCTCTTCCTCTTCACGAGATTGCACTGCCCCCAGTCCCTCAAGTTCTCGACCGAGACATCGAGACTTTGGCGCAGGCGAAAGACGAGATGGAACAAGCGCAAGCCAAGATCGAGTCAATCCCTCACAGTCGCCGTCGGATGATGTACTTCGGGGTCTACGACGACCCGGACGGACTTGCGAAGAAAGCCGGCGACCTTGAACACCGCTACTTCGAGTTGTGGAACCAACTCGAAGTAGCGGTTGGCCGAGAGCTACCTGCCGGGAGTATCGAAGTCCATTCGGCGAGACTTCAACGAAGCGATGGCCAGCTGGAAGAGCGCGAACCCGACTGTCGATGCCGATGGATTCGTTGCGAGATATCGAACAATGGCCGCTCTACTTGAAAGAAGTCCGGAAGTGATCAGCCACGTTGCTGCTCAGCCTTCACGATCCCTGCTTTCTCCTCGATCATGAACGTCGGAATCAGTCGATGAGGAAGAGCAGCACCTACAACCTTTCGCCGACGCCGAGGAGAAAGTTGATCCAGGCGACGCCGGCGCCGGAGAGGGCTGCTGCGCCTAGGGCGACCCAGGCTCCGAGACGTGCTTTGGTGGCGGTGTGTGGGTTTCCGGTTGAGGATGCGATGGCCCAGATGATCGCGGAGACGATCAGCATGAGCACCGCGATGATGAGCACGAACATCAGCAGGGCACCGATCACGGTGCGGAGGTCGTCGGCGGCGCCGACGCCGCCGAAGTCGGGGAACACGCCCATCAGCGCCCACCCCCGTTCAGGGTGCAGGTCGCTCGCGAGGTGCCGCCGGTGATACCTTCGGCGTCGTGGTCGGTGAGCCATTGGTCGGCGTCGATCGCGGGCTGCCCCTGGCCGCCGGGCCGGATTTCAAGGTGGAGGTGGGGGCCGGTGGACTT
Organism: Leucobacter sp. 7(1); assembly: GCF_900163635.1. Taxonomy (GTDB): domain Bacteria; phylum Actinomycetota; class Actinomycetes; order Actinomycetales; family Microbacteriaceae; genus Leucobacter. The sequence continues at coordinate 70,739 of NZ_FUID01000058.1, forward strand.
CCCAGATGACCCGACATCGCCGATGTGCTGGCCTGCGGTGATGGTCATGCCTTCGGTGACATGGATGCCCTGCTCCCACATATGCGCGTAATAGGACGCGACGCGTTCCCCGCCGACGGTGTGCTCGATAATGATCAGCCCACCCCAGGAGCCGGTGTATCCGGCGTGGGTAACGATTCCGTCGGCGACGGCGAAGATCGGGGTGCCGTCGGCGGCGCCGTAGTCGCTGCCGGAGTGGAACGCGGTCTCGAAGGTGATCGGGTCGGTGCGCCACCCGAACGGGCTGGTGCGCACCCAGGTGCCCTCCGGCAACGGGAACACCACCCGTGTGGTCTCCGGCACCACCACCTCACCACCACCGCCGCCTCCCGACGGTGCGGGTGTGGTGAGGGCGGTGAGGATCGCTTCGGCGACCGGCTGATAGTTCTGATACCTGTCCGGGAACGCCGACACCTCGACGGCTTGCACGGCTTCACCGGGGTCGAGTTGCTGCCAGCCGGGGATGTCGAGCAGACCACGCGGTGAGGGATAGTTGGGTGCGGTGGGTCCGCCATAGAACGCGCGAGCCTGATAGTTCGAGTCCATGAGCTGCGCGACCGTGCCCCACCCCGCTTGCGGGCGCATCTGGAACAGGCCGAGGGAATCGTGATCGGAGGCATCCCCGTCGTTCGGGTAGTTCGCGGATTCGGGGTAGGTGCCGGTGTTGGCGAGCATCCGCAGATGCGACTCCGTGAGCGCCGCCATCAACGCGATCACCACACCGGGACGTCCGATGCCATCGGTTTGTCCTCCGACGGTGATGATTGTCGCGGCGTGGGTGAGTTGCTGACGATTCAGTGTCACTGTCTCCCCGTTGCGAGTGGTCGCGGTCAACGAGTCCGGGATCGGCCCCACAATCAACGACCCCGGCGCACACGCGGCGACAGCGGGGTTGGCGAGGACAGCGACGGACAGGAGCACGGTCGCGGGGCCGAAGCAGACAGCGGCGATGGCGAGGGCGGCGAGGAGCTTCTTGAGCATGACCGGTCACCGCAGCGGGTTGTCGAGCTGCGACAGCCGCAACAGCACACAGGTCTCGATGATCGGATCGGCTGGCGCCGGAGCCTGGTTTCGTTCGGGGGTGCAGGTGAGGAACACCGTGAACGCGACATCATGGGTCATCGTGACGGGGTCAGTGCCCCAGTAGCCGGTGCGGTGACGGGTCCCGGTGATCGTGTACGCGACCGCACCGTCAGGAATCTGCCCCGGCGCCGCCTGCGCCACCGCTGTCTCCCACGCGTCGGGGATCTCGATGGTGTCGATGGTGAGCCACTGCCGGGTCTGGTGGGTGCGGAGCTGCGTCCACGCCTCCGGGGTCGGCAGATACGCGCGAACGTCGGAAGCTGCCGCGTCAGCCTCAGCGTCGGCGGTGACATCGGCGAGCATCTGCGCGTAGTCGGCTGGGCCGTATCCGCTGGTCGTGTCCCAGGTGAACAGCGCCTCCGCGACCGCCGCCGCGAACTCTTCCGGCCCGCCGAGCGTAACCACCGGCACCGGCTCGGTCGGCACACGCATGGGAGCGGTGGCGCTCGGCTCGCGCGTGGGTGTCGAGGGCAACGGGTCGGCGGGTTGGGGTCCTCGGATGAGGCCGTACACACCGACACCGACGAGGAGAATGAGGATCAAGCCGCCGCAGATGGTGGCGATGAGCATGGTGCGGCGGCGGCGAGCGGTGGGGTCCATCCTGGGTGTCCTTCCGGGCGAATGCGGATCACCAGGAAGGTGCACCAAACCACTCAGCAACACTGAGCACACCGGAGGGTTCAGGCGGTGTCGCGACGCGAGTTCCGCGCCGCACGAGCGGCGTCAAGGAATGCGACCGTCGCGGCGACGGCGTTCTCGAACACGGACCACTGCTCACCCGAGAGCGCCGGGCCGATCATGTCTGGGTCGTAGCGTTCGGTCCAGGTGGAGAGCTCATCCCAGAGGTAGACGAACGACCTCACTGGCAGGAACTCACGCGCGGGTTCCTCCACCGAGTGAAGTCGCGCTTTCGCGAGTTGCGCGGGACGTCTCTTGGTCGCGGTTCTTGCGCGTTCCAGTGCCGCTTGCGCAAGTCGTTCGAGGTCCGATGCCCGCGCAGTGTCCGCGAGCTCCCGTACGCGTGCTGCGCCCGATGCGGCCGCGTCTCTGATCCCGGCGGGTTGGGTGGTGTCGGCGGCGAGAGCATCCAGATCTGCGAGTGCTTGTTGAGCGACGACCCGCTGGGTAGCGGGGCGCACCGGCCCGCCGGCCGTGATCCGCATGAGTTCGTCTGTCACCGCTTGCCGGACGCTTTCCGGTTGCGTGGGGTCCTCGGCGATGGCTTGCAGTCGGTTGATCTCCTCCATCCGCGAGTACGCGGCCTTCCCGGTCACCATCATTGCCGCCTGTTCACGAGTGCGACCAGTTGCGCCCGTCCACGGTGGGGCCGATTCGGCCCCACCGTGTGACCTGGGGTTTTCCTGCTTTGAGGTGAACCGTGATGCTTCCTGCCGACCGGCAGCGTCCTCAGCCATAACGGCTTTGAGCTCCCGGTACAGGGAGGCTTCCTCGACGGGAGTGAGGGGCTTATGGAGGAGATTGTCGTCTTGCTCCGCGAGGAGCTGCCCGAGGGTGGTGGAGATGCCGGAGCGCACCCACACGTTCACCGTCTTCCACCCGAGCTGCCGGATCGCGGTCAAGCGGCGGGCGCCGCAGATCAGCATCCCGTCCGGGGTGATCGTGATCGGCTGCAACAGCCCGTCGCGCGCGATGGAGTCCACGAGCGTGTCGATGTCGCCCAGGTCCTCACGGTGGCGACGGCCCGCCCAGATCGAATCGACAGCCCGCTCCAACTCGATATGTCCCGGCTTGCTCATGGCCGGCCTCGCATCACCCCGGGCGCGGCAACCGTGACGGCAACCGCGAGATCAACATCGGTGAGCAGATGCCGGAGCGATTCACCAATCAGGAGCCGCAACAGCACCCCACGGCTCGCATTCGTACCGGTGAGGTGCGCGTCCGGGGAACCGAGGACGATACGCAGCAGCCGGTACCAGGACGGGGCAGGGATATCCAGGAGCGCTCGCGCGTGCCGATCCCGCCGCAACGACTCATACGCGCCCGCCCGCGACACCGACTCCGCGAGCCGCGCACAGATGCACTCAACTGCGGCGCGGGCAAGTTCTGGTTCCCACCCGAGCAGGCACAGCAGCGCGATCGTATCCTCGACCGCGGACTCCACCCCTGTCGCCCCTGACACTTCCACCTCGCCGGCGTCGTCTTCGTCATCGTCATCGTCTGCGAAAGGATCGGCACGGAACGCGGGGTGGTAGTCAGTGAGCGGGTTTTCCCGGTCGGAGAACCGTTCGGCGTCATGGAAACTCGAGTACCGGGGCCGGCGCGCCTGATGCACCGAGCACAGCAAGCCGTTGGCGCGGTTCTCGGCAATGCAGGTGATCTGAACAGCCCGCGTGATCACCGCCCACGGGTCATCCGCCCGCCGGACTGAGGGCGTTCGCATCGCCTCGAATGCCGCCGTCGCGGCCTCCCACGGGTCCAGGCCGTGTTTGCGGGCGAGGGCGGCGTACTTGTCGGCCGCGTACCGCATGAGTTCAGCGGCAACCGGGTCATTCCGCCAGGCGTCAGGCCCCTCAGCATCGAGGCGGGTGAGGAGTTCGCGGAGTCGTTCTGAGTTCTCGAACCCACGACAGTGACCGTCGCGGCGTTGGCTGTTTCGTTGTGGCATGGTGGCACCTCCTGACAAGCAGGTGCGCACCCGCTCCCCACTGACCTCGTCGCGCCACTGTCTTCTGTCCACGGCGGCTCACCCCAGCCCGATCCCCGACGGTCGCACCCACGACGACGACCGGGTCCGATCCTGCGGCTCGAACACGTCGAACGACTCGAACACCGACGACCCCGAAGGTGTCGCGCGTTCCGCTCTGCGCTCCCGAATGTCGCGTGCCCGGTCACGGGTCGCCCGGTAGGCGTGGCCTGGCGCGCGGCGTGCACGGTTCGCGAGCTCCGCCTGAAAGTTGATCCCGCGTCCCGCGACCCGTGCGGTACTCGATGCGATCAGATCAGTGGGTCGCACCCACACAACCCCACGACCGACCCGCGATCCAGGATCAACGGCCGTGGCGGTGAGCGAGGGGTCGCGGTGCACGGCGAACGCCGACCGCTCCGCCTCCGCACCATCGACAGCCTCGGGCCGTACCTCCGGCGATTCCGTGTGGTTGAGCTCTACCTGGTCGTTCACGATGCTTCCTCCTTCGGTGTCCCGGTGGCTGGGGTGAACCAGCGGCCGACGGTCGAGGGGTGCACGCCCAGGTACCGGGCGATCTGCTTGTTCGACCACCCCTCCACCTCCCGCAACTGCACCGCCTCCGCACGCCGATCACTCACCGACACCACCGGCAGCTTCACGGGCTGCGTCTGCTCCATCTCCCGTACGGTGACCGTCTTCGTTTGGGCGGCCGTCTCGGCGGGAGCGTCCTCGATCACGTCTGCGTGCGCCGTGGTGGTGGGGCGGGTGAGGATGACGGTGAGGTGCGTGATCGACAGCAGCACCAGCGGCGGGATCGCCGCGACCGACGCGGCCAGCACGCTAGGCACGTCAGTGTCGGCGGCAATGATCGCGTGGATCGCGTTCGCCGTCACCGACACCACCGCACCCGCCGCCAGGAGCGTCCACGGATACCAGGTCGGACGACGCTGACTGGCAAGGGCGACGACGGCCACCGTCGCGACCACGATGATGCCGTCCACGATCAGCGGCCACGCCCACGCCTGCCCTGTATCAATCCCAGACCGTCGTGCGAGATCGGCGAGCGCGGTGAACGACAGCCAGAACGCACCGGCCGCGATCAACACCGTCCCCGTGATCGCCGTGACCACCGCCAGGCGGCGACCCCGCGGCGCAACAGCTTCGATGGCGCTCATGACAGCACCCGCCCCGGTGATCCGCGCATCGCGCGAGGCTCATCCATCACCGGCTCCGCTGTGGAGCGGAGCGCGGGGCTCGTGGTGCGGTAGGCGGAGCGGATCGTCGCCATGATCTCCCGCGACCCGAGCCCCACATGCTCCGCCGCCGGGCCCAACGCTTCAAGGGTTGCGTCGGGCGGCGTGCCGGCTTCGGCGAGACGGCACGCGGCCCAGAACAGACCACGGTTCCGCTCACCCTCACCACGACCCGCCACCCACCCGGCGAGCACCTTCGCATCCGACCCCCGCCGGCCGACCCGAACCGCACGAGCACGGTCAATGGGGATCGGGGTGCGTGGGTCCAGGAACTCACGCAGCCGCACCGCATCCACCGGAGCCGGCGCATCGCCGGAGGTGACGATCAGTCGATACGGTGCCCGGACTCCGCTGGGGCGCAGCACCCCGGAGGGCGGGGCGATGATGTAGCCGCCGTCGCCACGGAAATCGACATGCGCCCGCACCGCCTGCCACGACGACTGCACACGGCCCGGGTCAGATGGGTAGTACGCGTGCAGACCACCGGACGGGGTGCGCACGAGCGCTGCCCACCCCGTCGCATGCCCTTCACGGTGTGCGTCTCGGAAGGCGGGGAATCCGGTGCCGGCCTGGTGCACGTCGACATCGACGACCTCGACCCCGGACGCAGCACCCGTAGGGATACCGATGTTCGCGGCCGGCCACCTCGACCACCACTCCTCAACCTGCCCCGCATCGGTGCTCGCGTCATGGAACCCTCGACCCACCAGTGGGCGCTTCTCGCCCGGCACGCACGGGAACACCGGCACCCCGGCAGCCGCGAACCGCGCGGCGGCATCAGCGAGAGGCATCCCGTTCACCTCACCGAACACGTCGATCGCGCCCATCACAGACTCCTCACCGACCCGGCCACTATCCGGCGCGGCTCCTCAACCAGAGGATCAGCGTCGGGTGCCCGCTCTGGTGCAGCAGGCTTCTTGGGCGGCGCATCGCGGTTCAGACCGGGAGGATCGCCGTTGCTGACCTGCTCGGTCGGGAGTTGCTCGAGGATCATCGCGGCGGTCTTGCGGACGCGTTCGCCGGTGGCTTGGACGACCGCCACCGGCGACTTCTCCGGCACCGTCGCCGCCCACCCCGACACATACGGCACCGTGTAATCACTCGTGTCCATGCCGTGAGCGGCAGCGACCATCAACGCGACAGAGTCCGCCTCAACTTCACCGATCCCGCGATGACCGGAAGCATCCGGGTTGTCGGGTCCGTGTAGGAGGACGTGCGCGAGCTCGTGCACGAGGGTCTTCACCTGAGCCGCTTCCGGCATGTTCTCCCTCACCGCGACGGTCTTCGCACCGAAATCGGTGAGACCGTTCGCGCCGTGGATCATGCCCTCATGCGGCACCCGCAACACCGCGAAACCCTCCGCTTCCACCAACCGTGCGACGCCCTCCCACAGTCCGTCCGGTGCTTCGCCTTCCAGCAGCCGCGGCGATGGTGGTGTGGGGATCGGATCGCCGGCGGTTTGGGAGACATCCCAGACGTAGGCGGGGCGCACCCCGATCATGCGGGATCGCACCGCCTCACCCGGTTTCGGCTTCTCGAACCGGCCGAGCCTGCGCCACGACTCCGCCACCTTCGGCGTGAACGACGCAAACCTGCCCGTGACCGGGGCGAGGATCATATGCCCCGACTGGCCCTTCGAGACTTGCCGACCGAGCGCCTGCCACTGCTTGAACCCCGCCACATACGTCGGCACCGGCTCAGGCACCCTGCCCGCCTCGAACGCGCTCTGATGCTGCGCAAAGATCAGCAGGGTGTTGTTGAACGAGCGGGCACGGAACCGGGCCGCGAACTCCAACGCTCGTTTCCAGTCCTCACCCGACACCAACGACTCCACCGCGCCGGTGAGCTGTTCATGCA
>NZ_FUID01000061.1 GCF_900163635.1 Leucobacter sp. 7(1)
GAACGCTGATGCGTCGAAGGATGCTTCGGCATCGTCGACGTCTGACGCGAATGCGACGGCTGCCGGTGCGGCGCAGGCCGCGGCAAACGCTGACGCCTCTTCGGCTGCGAACGCTGCGGCTTCGGCAGCAGCAGATGCGACGGCTGCGGCTGCGGCTCAGTCCGCCGCAAACGCTGATGCATCGGGGACCGCTGGATCAGGTTCGAACATGAACGCGAACGCGTCGGCCTCGGCTGCTGCATCGGCTCAGGGCGACAACAACAGCAACGCGGCGGCTCAGGCTGCGGCAGAGAAGGCCGCGAACGCGGACGCGACCTCGGCGGCTTCGGCTGCTGCGGACGTGACCGCGGCAGCGGCAGCTCAAGCTGCAGCGAATGCCGATGCGTCGAAGGACGCCTCGGCGTCGGCGACGACAAGCGCGAATGCGACGGCTGCCGGTGCGGCTCAGGCTGCTGCAAACGCTGATGCCTCCTCGGCAGCGAACGCTGCGGCGTCCGCCGCTGCAGATGCAAACGCGGGTGCTGCGGCTCAGTCCGCCGCGCACGCCGACGCGTCGGCCACGAGTGCCGCAGGTTCGAACATGAACGCGAACGCGTCGGCTTCGGCTGCTGCGTCGGCTCAGGGCGACAGTGATCGCAACGCGGCGGCTCAGGCTGCTGCGGAGAAGGCCGCGAACGCGGATGCGACCTCGGCGGCTTCGGCTGCTGCGGACGTGACCGCTGCGGCTGCTGCGCAGTCCGCTGCGAACGCTGATGCGTCGAAGGATGCTTCGGCAACGGCCACCACCGCGGCGAACGCCTCGGCTCAGGCAGCGGCACAGGCGGCAGCAAACGCTGATGCCTCCTCGGCTGCCAACGCTGCGGCGTCGGCGGCTGCGGACGCAAACTCGGGTGCTGCGGCTCAGGCTGCGGCGCTCGCGGATGCGGCGACTGACGCCTCCGGCACTTCGAGCTCGTCCGGGACCACCCAGGTGGAGGGTGCAGTAGATGCCCAGGCAGCAAGCTCGACCGACGCGCAGACGGATGGGACGAAGGCGACGGGTGCCCAGGCGACCGCTTCCGGAACCACCGCTGCCGCTGGCACGGGCGACGTGAAGGGTGGCGCGAAGGGAAGCCTCGCGGCGACCGGGGCCGAGACCTCGCCCCTCATGGGCGGGATCGCTGCGCTGTTGCTCGCACTGACCGGCGGAGTTGTGCTCTTCGTGCAGCGCCGTATGCGCAAGCAGTAGCGCGGACTGGTGCACGAGACCCGCGGGTGTCGTGCACCACTCCGTCACCCACGTGTTCGGGCAGAGGCTTTGGCTTCTGCCCGAACACTGCATCACAAGACCGGAGAACCGAGCAACGATGACTGAACACCTGCAACGCCCCGCACCCCGAAACACGATCGTGCGGAGAAGTTTGATTTCCGTGGCCACCCTCGTCACGCTATTTCACCTGTTTGCCACCTTCCTATGGGTTGCACCTGCCTCAAATCTGAGGCTCCTCTTTCCCGGGGATACGCTGACCCAGTACATGATCCCGATGTGGGGCCAGTCCTGGAGCGTATTCGCGCCGGAACCCATAAATGGCGACTACTACTTCGACGTCCGCGCCGTTGTCGCCGATGAGGACGGTGACGAGGCGACAACGGACTGGATGCGGGCCACCGATGTCGAGCTGTCTCGCGCCACCTACCATCTGTTCCCGCCCCGATCCGCTGGCCTCGGAATTGACGTCGCATCTACCCTCAAAGCGGAGTGGGACGCGCTCTCCCAGGAACAGAGCATCCTGGTGGGGGATGACTACTTCGAAGGGAAAGATCCGATCCGGCAAATGAGTGCGGACCTCGCCGAGATTCCCTCCGAGGATTCGAATGTCGAGGAATATCTCACTGCAGAGCGCGTCGCCACAGGCTACGCCACGCAGATCGCTCGTGCGGTGTGGGGTGACGACGTGGTGCGCGTCCAATACCAGGCGTCGCGAAAGAACGTCATACCCTACGCCGACCGAAACAATCCCAATGCAGAGCGACCTCCGATTCAGCCAGTGCACACCGGCTGGCGCGCCCTCGAAGTGCGGGACCGGCAGTCCGACGTGCTGTTCGCTGACTATTTCTGCTCCGCACCCTTGGAGGTGTGCGCTGATGACCGATAACACTGCTGCAACCCCGAAGATCCTGGTGACCGAAAGCCCCGAAGCCACCCCGCGGCTGCCACTGATCGCACGCGTGCTCGTGACGCTGACGCACAGCCTTGACAGGGTCGAGAGCTTGCTTACCGGGCGCTACCTCGCAAGCTACGGGATCTCGGTCACCCGGATTCTCTTGGGGGTTACCGGAATCGGGCTGCTGCTGACGAACTTTGCGAGCAGGCACTACACATTTGGTGCAGGGGCCGCCTGGAACGGGGAACTTGAAGCGCCGATCAGCGATTTCCCTAATATCTGGGTGTTTTCGTTCTTTCACAGTGTCGCCAGCTCCCCACTGCTGCTCACGATCTCGATGATCGGGCTCTGTGGTCTCGCCGTGCTGGTAACGCTGGGCTGGCGTACCCGGATCGTGCTCCCCGTCTACCTCGTCGCGTGGGTGAGTTTCATCGAGACGAATGACAGTGCAAGTGATCAGGGTGACAACGCCTACAGGATGTTCCTGATCGCGATGCTCTTCGCCGATACCACGCGGCGCTGGTCCTTGGACGCGCGGAGACGGAACACTCGTCCGTCGTTCCCAGACGCAGACGGCGGAAGGTTCCGGTGGCTACTTATCCTGGCCCACAACCTCTCGTTGCTTGTGCTCGCGTTTCAGGTCTGCGCAATCTACATGTCGGGCGGGCTTTACAAGGCGGCGGGTATGCCCTGGCAGCACGGCTTCGCGGTCTACAACCCGCTGCAAACACAGCAGTTCGGTACTTGGCCGGTGCTCTCCGATCTTCTGACAACGTGGGGTCCGCTCGTTGTCGCGATCTCCTGGGGCTCAGTGCTGTTCCAGTGCGCGTTTCCATTCATGCTCTTCAACCGAAAACTTCGGATCATCGGGCTCCTCGGGATCCTGTCATTCCACCTCGGCATCGGGCTCCTCATGGGCCTGCCCTGGTTTTCACTCACCATGATTGCGGTCGACGCCATCTTCGTCAGTGACGCCACATACGCGCGCCTTCGCGCCTGGGTTTCACACGGGCGCGAGTATCTTGCGCGTGCTCGAGAAGCCAGCTCGGTCCCCGTGCGGACGCCTCCTGAACCCGTGAAAGCCGAGCACATGAAAAGAGTTTCGCATGAGATTTCGTAAGGCCCTCGTGGCGCTCCTCGCCGTGACGATGATCGGGTGGGGGCTCAGCGCGTGCGCTCCTGATGACCCAGCTCAACAGTCTTCTCAAGACGGTACGGAGATCGACGTCAGCGCGAAGCCCGCTGAAGATCCCGCGGACGAGAATGGTAATGCCGTCCCCTCCGAGCCGATCGCTTACACCGACCCGTCAGAAGGGAAATCGACCTGCGACGTGTTCGACGCACTTGAGATATTCAGTGAGGAGGCTGCTGCGCAGCCTGAGGAAGCATCGCTCCTGCAGGTCGGCGAGCGGTTGCGGATCCTCGAACGGACGGCGCTCGCGCTGTCGGGCTTTGCGGCTGATGAGGCCGCGCAGGCGCAGTGGGACACAATGGCCGAGGACAGCGGTGCCGCCGCGAACTTCTTCGAGAGCACTGGGCAGCAGATCGTGAATGACGATTTCATCGCCCTGATCGCGAAAGCGTACTACAGCAGTTCGCTGGCGTATGAGGCGCAAATGGACGCCGTGCTCACCGAGTGCGGCGTTGACCTTGCCCCGTTTCTTGTCGGACCCCGTGAATAGGAGGGTCTCATGAGAAAAGGTGTCTGGCCCTGGACGGTTCCGTTGATTCTGGGTGGGCTCGTGCTCACAGGCTGCTCCATCGAACGGGACAGTGGAGCGCGCCAAGCAACTCGAGAGCTTGTCGACGTCGCACTTGATCCCCTCACCGGGAATGCTGCAATCCAGGCAGAGCAAAATTTTGAAGCGTTGCAGAGTTCGCTCCCAGAACTCGAGAGCTTTTCAGTGTCAGGCGTGATCGATACTGAGGCCGTCCAGCAAACGTTCGACCTGGAGGTGGACCGGTCCTCCCGCGAATTCACTGGGGTCCTGGGCCTTGAACTCAACGGGGGCGCACTCGCCGTGGAAATTATTCGCGCTCAGAAGCTCACCTGGCTCAGGTCGAGTGACGAGTACTGGGCTGCACAGGGCTTCGACGCGGCGACGATCGAGCGGGCGCGCGGAAAGTTTGTTGCCTTCGAGCCCGCTACGGGCGAGCAAATCGCGAGCACATATGACATCACTCCGTTACTCGAGGTGCTGAGTCGGGTGCCCCAGACCTCTGTTGAAGTGTCCGGCGCTATGGAATGGGAGGACGGCATCGCCGTCCGATACTCCGTGCGCTCGGACAGTGGCACCCTCGGCGTGGACCTTCCAGAGGGGGACACGGCGCGCTTCCGACTTGTCAGCGAGGAAGGTGGTGCGAACTCGGTGTTCACGTTTGAACGGTTGAACGGCCCGGTCGACATCGTGATCCCTGCTCCAGAGACGGTCATGCAACCTGAAACCTAGCGAGCAGGGAGGCGCGGTGCCCGCGTCACCGGACGAAGCCCTCGGAGCACCACATATGGTGCTCCGAGGGCTTCGTCGCGCGTGCATCTGCCCCGGTCAGGTACGCGTTAGGGCCCAGCTACCCCCAACTCGGGTGCGGGAAGGCCGTACTCGCGGCGGAGCGCAGTGCGCGCGGCATACCAGCCGGATAACCCGTGTACCCCGGGACCGGGGGGTGTGGCCGAGGAACACAGGTAGACGCCGGGGAGCGGCGTGCGCCAGGGCTCGGGTGAAATCACGGGACGTGCGAGCAGCTGCCGGAGCGTGATGGCACCGGCGCTGAAGTCGCCGCCCACATAGTTGTTGTTGTACTGCGCCAGATCAGCTGCACTGGTTTGGTGCACCGCGATGATCCGGTCCCGGAAGCCCGGTGCGAAGCGCTCGATCTGCGTGGTAACAGCGGACACCATGTCAATGTTCGACCCGTGCGGGACGTGCGTGTAGCTCCACACCGCATGTGTTCCGGCTGGGTTTCGGTCGGGGTCGAACTCGGTCGGTTGTGCAAGCAGCACGAAGGGCTGCTCCGGGTGTCGGCCGCGTGCAACCTCTCGCTCCGCGTGGGCCGCCTCTCCGCGGGTACCGCCCAAATGAACGGTGGGCGCAGCGTGTACTCGTGGATCGCTCCAGGGGATCGGGCCGTCCAGCACGAAATCGACCTTCGTGGCCGCGTCGCCGAAGCGGAACCGTGCGAGCGCCCGGCGGTACGCGGCGGGCAGTGCGCTGCCCGCGATACTCAACAGCCCTCGTGTAGACGTGTCAAACATCTTCACGTCGAAACCTTCGAGCTCGTCGAGGTGTCGGATCTCTCGGCCGAGTTCCACCCGCCCGCCGTGCGCCACGAGATCTGCCACGAGCGCGTCTGTGATCATGCGTGATCCGCCGATGGGGACGGGCCAACCACCTGCATGGCCGAGCGCACCCAACACAATCCCTACGCCGGCTGTGGCGAGGTTCGGCATCCGCCCGATGCTGTGGGCTGCGACTCCGGAAACGAGTGAGGGCGCAGCTTCCTCACGAAACCGCGCCCCCCACAGTGGCGTTCCCTGCTCAGCCGTGCGCATCGCCATGGTGATCGCGGCCGGAATGCTCTGCGGCCATCGCAGCAGGCTTCCCCCGAGCGCGAAATCGATGACCCCTTCGAGGTGATTGAGCACGGGGCGATATAAGCGGGCGTATGCGGTACCGTCCCCGCCGAGCTCCTCCCGGGTGCGGTCGAGGTCACGGTACGCGATCGCGGCTCGGATGCCGTGCGCGCCGTCGAGGGGGTTGGCGTATGAGGCCTCCGGGACAGCGAAATCGACGCGGCGGGCGATCTCAAATTGGCGAAAGAACTCGGTCCCGAGCGCCATCGGGTGGATGGCGGAACACATGTCGTGGAGCACACCGGGCTGAACGATCTCCTGGGTGCGGGTGCCACCCCCCACGGTCTCCGCAGCCTCGAACACAGTGACGGGGACTCCCGCCCGCGCAAGGGTGACAGCGGCGGCTAGCCCGTTCGGTCCTGCTCCGACAACGGCTGCATTCGCGGGAGTGTTCATCCCTTCCCATCTTAGATCTGGGAGGGTGAATATTGGCCGTGTGCCACGGATGTGGTGCCGTGGGAGAGCGCCGAGGAACTCGGGGGCGCTGGAGTGCGTGCGCGGTTTTCCCATCGACTGCTAGATGTCTCAGGCGTGTGACCCAAGCGGCCGGGATCATCCGCTGAGGGGAGCGCCCCACTTGGGGAGCTCCGCAACATCTCTCGATACTTGCGAAGATCCGCACGGGTGACCGCACCGAGCTTGGCTTTCGCCTGTGACACGTGGGATTCGACCGTGCGGACGCTGCAACTGAGGCGCTCGGCGATCTGCGCGTTCGTGAGCCCCTCCGCAGCCAGGAGCGCCGAGGTGTGCTCCCGCGGGGTGAGTCGAACCAAGGTCACGGTAGGGAGATCTCCGGTCTGGTACCAGGGCACCCGTGTGCCGAGCTGCTCGTCGATATCTGCAAGCAGCTCGTCACAGTCTCGGACGTTCCTGACCGCGCGGCGGTTCAGGAATATCGTGCGTGCCGATGAGATTGCGAACGCAGCTGGTGCCCACAACTGGAGTTTCCGCAGCCGGGCCGCGACACGGAGCAAGTCGCTCGGGTTTTGCTCGGCTGCAGCGCGCAAATGTGCGCTCACAAGCCGGACCATGGGCAACGTGTTCTGGGGCGCGACGCCGGGACGGCCGCCCAGGCCCAGCTTGTCATGCTTCCCGGAAAAGTAGAGATGCACGCCGCTGGGCAGATTCGACGGCGGATCTTCTGTGTCGGGGTTGTATGCCGCGCCTGCCGCGAGGCCCATGTGCTGAACAAGCGCACGAAGCCTGAGCGGCACGGTGCGAGGGATTGTCTGGAGTAAATGCTCCCATTCCATTGCGCCGCGGGCCATGTTTCCGCAGATGACCGCCTCTCCCATGGCGAGTAGGTGGCGCATCCACCGTGCATGCGCCTCACCCCGGGGCACCCGGCGGACTGCCGCTCGAAACTCCTCGGCACGCAGCGATTGCTCACCCGCGAGAAATGCAATCAGCGCGTGTGCGAGGAGCAGCGTGCCCGAGACACTGCGTCCGAACTCACTTGAGTGATCATGGACGCTCGGGATAGACAGGCCACTGGCAAGCCAGGACCCTTGGGGGAGGCGCCCCTCCCACACCGCTTGCAGATCGATGAGTGCTCGTCCGAGGTGCCGGACCTCCGCCACGGAATGATTGTCGACAACATTGCGGAACTCGATGCTGTCTATGTCGGGCCTCTCGGTCTGATTCCACATGTGGAATACAAGCCGTGCTCCGGCAAGGTCAGAGGGCGTCGACGCCGCACCCTCTGCGGGTACGGCAGTGGTCGTAGCCGTTTGCCCCGCCTCGGCCGCGAAAAGTGCAGCGTTCCACTCGGTGACGAGTGGATCCACCGCGCCCCCGGTGTTCCGCAACGCCTCGAGTTCCGTGTGTGCAAGCTCGGCCCCGGCGAGTACATAGACCGCCCGCACGTGATCGCAGCCCGTCAGCGGCGTGGCAAGCCTGCCTGCTCGAACGACCAGAGTTCGGACGTGGGCCGGGTCGTGAAACTCCACGGACTCGGTCGCCGCCCGGTGCAGGATTCGGACGCGAGCTGCGCGCAAGCGTTCGTCTTCCTGATCTGCAGGATCGGTGCTGAGAGAGCGTGCACTGAGCATAGCTTCGGCCTCGGAAAGGGGGAGGCTCAGCGCCTCCTGCTGCACCCAGTGCTCGGCGATCGTGCGCTGCCAGCGTGCGCTCTGCTCGGGGGTGGTGGCGGTACGGAGGGCTGTGGCGACAAACGTCGGTACCGTGAATGATTCGGTACCGGGCACGCGAAAGAGGACGCCGTGGTCAGTCAGCTCCGCGGTGCGCGCTGACCCGATCAGGTCTCGTGCGCCCGAGAGGTCAAAAGGTTCAAGCCCGGACAGGGCGATGGCTGCTCCCGCGGATTCAGGTGCCAGATCTCCGAGGGCCGCCGCGAGGGAACGCAGGGCAGGGAGCTCGTCCGCGGGGAGCGGAGCGTCCCGAATTGTGGGGCGCGGTGTGCTCGAGATGAGGCCGCGGCGCGCGAGCCGAAGCAGGTCGAAGGCCCACCCCGGGCGTCCTTCGGCGAGCCGGATCACACTGTGGCTGGTATCGGCATCGATCGGCTCCGAACTGCGTGCGTGTAACAGCCGCTCGAGGGTGTTCGGGGGGAGCGCGTCAAGACGGACGGTGGCGCAGGCATTCCACACAGTGTGCAGTGAGTCTGCTGCAGTATGGTCGTGAGTCAGTTCATGGAGCGGGCGGGACCGTTGCGGACCATCCAGAACAGCGAATACGGTGCGCCCGCCCCGGGCAGCCCGTGTAAGACAGGCCCGCACTATCTCCGCGCTCGCCTGTTCAAAATCATCAACGATGACGACCGCGTCTGTAGCGGCATCCGCGATGCGGCGGTGCCCTTCGGCCTCGGCGCCGCGGAACGGGTGTACTGAGATCCCGCTCGCGTGAAGGGCAGCCGCCACCTCGCGAAGCAGCGTGGATTTGCCCGACCCGTTGCCGCCAGCGACCACGACACTTTGTCCGCTCGCGCACAGGGAGACCACGTCTGTGCACGTCGCAGTGCGAACGTTCCCGCCAGCTCTCCCCATCGCCGTTCCTTTCGACGAGCTGAACGGCCTGAGCCCTTCACCGGGCCAGCCCCCTTCTCGGATCATACGTGCTGCTAGGTGTTCGGTGTAGAGGGAGAGCGGAATTGGACCCTGCGTTCTCAGGGCTCGCGAAGACACATCTCAGTAGTTGCGAATTGAACCTCAGCCTCCCCGAGGTGCGTAGGCGCTGGAGAAGCCCCAACTTTAGGCTCGCGCACAGGCAGTGCTGTCGATTCACTATTTCTGCTCGCATGGCGCGCCAACCCGTAGCTCGTACGAAGTGAAGGTGAGGGGACCTTGAGACACAACAACCGGGCGACACCCCGTCGCCGCGACCGCCTGAGGGGGATCGCGCTCGGAACCGCTGCCGCCGTGATCGCCCTTCCTGGGCTCGTCACGGCACAGGCGGCGTTCGCTGATTCATCAACCGTGACCGCGGATTCCGCGGCACACGGGCACTGGCTCTGGGCGGAGGGCCTCGGACTTGATGTCGTTGGTGCCGCCACCACTCAATCTGAGTTCCCAGGGAATGCCGCACCGCCGGCCGATCCCCTCAACGTGTCGGTACTGAACGGCCTCGGGAACCTGCAACTGGGCACGGTGAGTCTCCCGCTGATCAAGCCCAGTGATACGGACCCGGGGCTATTGCGGCTCGGAAATCTGGGCGCGATCTCAAGCTATAGCGCTTCACCCAGCGCGACGTCGAGTACCGCCTCAACGGGCTTGATCAACTCCGACGGGTCACTGAATGTCGATGCGGCAAACAGCGGCCAGTACGGAACAGCGCGACTCGACGCAAACTCACTCCTCACCCAGATCATTGATCCCACACTGGTGAACACGCTGCTGGACGAGGCCGCGATTGAAATCGGTGCGCTCGGCTCCCAAGCCGTGGGGACCGAGGGGGCGACCACCAGCTCGTACATGCTGAGTGATCTCACGGTCGACCTGCACAGCCCGCTTGTCGGGAACCTGGTCACTGGCGTGGATACGGAGCTGCAGGGTATTCTCGCACCGCTGCAGAGCCTGCTGGGCCCTGGGGGAACGATCGAAAGCCTGCTCACGAATCTGGTGAATGGGATTGGGGCGCTGCCGCTCGTCAACGCTGAACTCAACTCAGCGTCGATCTCGACGCAACCTCTGCTTGACGAGGTGCGTACCACGCTGCTCGCGGAACCGTTGTCAAACACCGACGGAAGCGTGCTCGTGAATCTCAACACAGGAACGATCAGTGTTGATCTGGGCTCGCTCGTCGTAGATCGCACCGGTGCCACCGGGCTGAGCTCGCTACCCGAAAACACCGAAGCGCTGCACGGTGACACCGTGAACGCGATCCTGGATGGCGTGACCGATGCCTTGACCGGTGCGGGGCCGAACTCGCTCCTCTCAAAGGTTGTCGGCGTGATCACCGAGGGGATTTACAACGTCGCGGTTGATATCAGCATCGAAGCGGACATTAGTGCTCGGTCCATATTCCCGCCCTTCGATCTGGAGACACTTGTCAAAGCCCCTGTGACGATCACCGGAACTATCGGCGGGTTCATTGGCATCGACGGTGCCGCAGCGCCCGTAATCGACACGAGCAAGATCAACGTCGCCGGTATCCCCCTTGGCCTCGTGCTGCAGCCAATCACGAACCTCCTCACAGGCGTGGTGCAGCCGATTGGCAACGCGCTCAATTCGACAGTGGTAGCCCTGCTCGGCAACCTGCAACCCACCCTGATGAATTGGATCTCCCCCCTAGTATCGGAACTGCTCACCGACGGTGTCGGCCCGGTGCTGCGCGGGATCGCGAACATCACGATCAACGAACAGCCCGCACAAGGCGATCTTGGGCCAGACAGCTTCACCGTGCGTGCGCTCAATGTCAGCTTGCTTCCGAACGTAGGCACCAATGGCGCGGTGGCCGTGCAACTGGGATCATCGACCGTGAAATCGGCGGAGGACGATCCGGGTACCGATCCGGGAACTGACCCGGCGGTAGACCCAGGTACGGATCCGGGTGCTGATCCTGGTACGGATCCGGGTGCTGATCCCGGTACTGACCCAGGTGTAGACCCGGGCGCGGATCCGGGTACCGATCCAGGTGCCGATCCCGGCACTGATCCGGGTGCTGATCCCGGTACCGATCCGGGTGCTGATCCGGGTGCTGATCCTGGTACCGACCCTGGTGCTGATCCGGGCACTGATCCGGGCACCGACCCGGGTGCTGATCCCGGTGCCGACCCGGGTGCTGATCCGGGCACTGATCCGGGCACCGACCCGGGTGCTGATCCGGGTGCTGATCCCGGTACGGATCCGGGTGCTGATCCCGGTACCGATCCGGGTGCTGATCCGGGTGCTGATCCGGGTACCGATCCGGGTGTAGACCCGGGTACGGATCCTGGTACGGATCCGGGTGCTGATCCGGGTACCGATCCGGGTGCTGATCCCGGTACCGACCCGGGTGTAGACCCGGGTACTGATCCCGGTACCGATCCGGGTACGGACCCCGGTACCGACCCGGGCACTGATCCGGGTACCGATCCGGGTGCTGATCCCGGTACCGATCCGGGTGTAGACCCGGGTGCTGATCCCGGTACCGATCCGGGTGTAGACCCGGGTGCTGATCCCGGTACCGATCCCGGTACCGATCCGGGTGCTGATCCGGGTACGGACCCGGGTACGGATCCGGGTGCTGATCCTGGTACGGACCCAGGTGTAGACCCGGGCGCTGATCCGGGTACTGATCCCGGTACCGACCCGGGCACTGATCCGGGTGCTGATCCCGGTGCTGATCCGGGAACGGACCCGGGCACTGATCCGGATACGGACCCCGGAACTGATCCGGGTGCTGACCCCGGTACCGACCCAGGTGTAGACCCGGGCACTGATCCGGGTACCGACCCGGGCACGGATCCGGGCACTGACCCGGGTACGGATCCGGGCACTGACCCGGGTACTGATCCCGGTACCGACCCGGGTACGGACCCTGGCACTGATCCGGGCACTGATCCTGGCACTGATCCGGGTGCTGATCCCGGTACCGACCCAGGTGTAGACCCGGGCGCTGATCCGGGCACTGATCCGGGTGCTGATCCCGGTACCGACCCAGGTGTAGACCCGGGCGCTGATCCTGGCACTGATCCGGGTGCTGATCCCGGTACCGACCCAGGTGTAGACCCGGGCGCTGATCCGGGCACTGATCCGGGTGCTGATCCCGGTACCGACCCAGGTGTAGACCCGGGCGCTGATCCGGGTGCTGATCCCGGTACCGACCCGGGCACTGATCCGGGTACGGATCCGGGTGCTGATCCCGGTGCTGATCCGGGAACGGACCCGGGTACTGATCCGGGTGTAGACCCGGGTGCTGATCCGGGTGCTGATCCCGGTACCGACCCAGGCGTAGACCCGGGCGCTGATCCGGGTGCTGACCCCGGTACCGATCCGGGTACGGACCCCGGTACCGACCCGGGCACTGATCCTGGTACGGATCCGGGTGCTGATCCTGGTACGGATCCGGGTGCTGATCCTGGTACGGATCCGGGTGCTGATCCTGGTACGGATCCGGGTGCTGATCCCGGTACCGACCCGGGCGTAGACCCGGGTACCGATCCTGGTACCGATCCGGGTGCTGATCCGGGAACGGACCCGGGTACTGATCCGGATACGGACCCCGGGACTGATCCGGGTACGGACCCCGGTACCGACCCGGGCGTAGACCCGGGTACGGACCCCGGTACCGATCCTGGTGCTGATCCGGGAACGGACCCGGGTACTGATCCGGGTGTAGACCCCGACACGGATCCGGGCACGGATCCTGGTACGGACCCGGGCGCTGATCCGAGTACGGACCCAGGTACGGACCCCAGCACCGATCCCGGGGGCAACCCCGGCGGAGGCAAGAAGGCCGCGCTGACTGCGAGCCCGAGCACGGTCTCACAGGGCGGTACGGTCACCCTGAATGGGTCCGGGTTCCTCCCCGGTGAGGACGTGGTCATCTCGCTCCCCACTGGTGCAACGATGACCGCCTCCGCGGATGCAAACGGCGCCTTCGTTGCAACATGGAAGGTACCCGCGGACCAGGCCCTCGGAACAGCACACTTCTCAGCCAAGGGGCTGGAGAGTGGGCGCACAGCCGAGGCCAGTGTCACGGTAACCGGTACATCGACAACGGTGCCGGTTCGGACCACGCCGGGTGCTACAGGAGCGAAGGGCGGCCTCGCGGTCACTGGCTTCGATCCTGGCCTTATGCCGGTCCTCACGGTCCTCACGGTCCTCACACTGATCGCGGGAAGTGGGCTCCTGCTCGCATCGCGCCGGCGGCGAGAGGTCACGCACGATCTTGATTGATCGGGCAGCGCGGTAATTGAGGTCGGTGGCCTCTGCTGGGAGTAGCAGCGGAGACCACCGATCTCTATGCTGAGCATCAACAACCGTTACTGGTAGGGGGACGATCAATGGCGGATCACCAGGCTGAACCGGAGCTGACGCTACGACCCAGACGTGAGATACGCCGGGGGTTCCCGCTCGGGGCTCAGATCGCAACCGGGGTTGTACTTATCCTTCTCGCTGTGCACATGTTCTTCACGGCCGTCGTGAATACACCCGATTCCGATCTCAAGTACAACGTGCTGCCGGGTGCGGCAGCCGACAGATATGTGCGGCCCTACCTGGTGCAGGACTACAAGATATTCGCGCCCGATCCGGCAGATACCGACCGGCAGCTGTGGGTGCGCGCATGGGTCGAAAACAGCGACGGCGAAAAATCCCGCACCGAATGGGTGAACGCAACCCACATTGAGCTCGCTGAGACCTACCGAAAAACGCTCCGCAAACAATTGTCCATCGTCGGCGCGGAGCGTCTGATGGCTGCCTACTCGGCCCTCAACGACACCCACAAACACGTGGCGGGCCAGAATCATCTTGACGGTGACGCGCTGTACGCCCTCCAGGACGCGATGGTTGAGGCGGACGACTCCGAACCCTCGAAGGTGAGCGAGTTCATCCGGGCAAGCAACTATGCAACCTCCTACGGCACGCAAGTGGCGCATGCGATGTGGGGCGACCAAGGCACCGTTGTTGGGGTTCAAGTGCGTGCTGTGTACGATCCTGTAGTCCGATGGGTCGACCGGAAAGACCCGAACGCGGAGCGGCCACCATCCCGCTACACCGATCTGGGCTGGGTGCCAGCGATGGAGTGGCCCGCGCAAGACCGTGAGGCATTCTCACGCACCTTCACAGCCTGGGCGGACCGCGCAGGAGTGCAAGCTGAGCAACTCAGCGCGACCGAAGCGACGGCGGAGGAGAACTGATGAGCACAAATGTGAATCTCCCGGCGCGCCTCTGGGATCGGCTGCTGCACTGGCTTCTCGATGCTCGCCGTGCGAGCTCCGGGCTTGCGCTCATGCGGATCGGTTTTGGTGCGATGACGGTGATCATCTTGGCGATGTATCTGCCGAACTTCTCCTACTCGTTCGGTGAAGGATCTCGTTGGGGTGAGGCCCTGTTCCGCAACTCTGCAGCGAACGACTACCTGTGGCCGCTTCCGGCGCTGTTTTCCCGAGACGACCCAGATGGTCTGCTGCTCATCAAGATCCTGGTACTCATGGTCGTTGCCGTCGTTTACGCGCTCGGGTGGCGCATGCGGATCGTCTCGCCCTTGTTTGTGGTGCTGTGGCTCGGCTTTGCCGCCACAAACCCGGTGATCCTCAACACAGGTCACTACCAAACGTTCCGGATTTTCCTTCTCTTCTTGCTCTTGGCGGACACCTCCCGACGATGGTCGCTCGACGCACGTCGCCGCGCTCGTCAGGGCACCGAGGACCCGGCGCTGGGATGGGGCACATGGGTGGTACCGCGGTGGGTTCCCATCCTCGCGAACAATGTGGCAGTTGTGCTTATCGGTTACCAACTGTGCGTCATTTACGTGACGAGCGCCCTGTGGAAGCTCCAGGGCACGACCTGGGTGACCGGTGTCGCAGCTTACTATCCGCTGCAGCTTGAAGAACTCACGCTGTTCCCTGCCCTCAACGACCTCGCGTGGCAGTTCACGCCCGCGGTATATATTGCGTCCTGGCTGAGTGTGTACGGGCAATTGTTGTTCCCGCTCTTCCTGCTCACCAAGTGGACTCGTGTGGTGGGCCTGGTGCTCGTGACCGGTATGCACGCATCGATCGGGATCCTGCTCGCCCTGCCGTGGTTCTCCCTGATGATGATTCTTGGCGACATGATCTTCATCCGGGACCGGACCTGGGACCGGGCAACCGCGTGGGTGCGGGCACGCTGGGAACGAATGCGCGGTGGTGCCCGAACGCCAGTTCAGGAGGAGGCTCAGCCCACCACGGATCCCGACCGAGTTTCCGGGACCCCGGTGGCCGTGGCATACTCGCGGGAATAGACCATTCGGGTGAGGGGATCCTATGGCCGAGTACACGCAGCGCAGTGGCGGGTCGCCGCTCACTCCCGGAGCGGTTCTTCAGCGTAACGCAGTCACCATGCTGGGCCCCGAGGGGGCACCCGCGATCGTGTTCGCGCACGGGTACGGGACCAACCAAACGACGTGGCGGGCCGTCGCGGAGCGGTTCGTCAAGGATCACCGCGTGGTCCTGTTTGACTATGTGGGATCAGGGGCGTCTGATCTCTCGGCGTATGACGAACAGCGCTACGACTCATACGAGGGCTACGCGACCGATCTGATCGAGGTACTCGATGCGGCGGGCGTGACCAACGTCGTGCTTGTCGCCCACTCTGCAAGCGGAATGATCGGGGCGCTGGCGTCGATCCGCCGACCCGAGCTGTTCTCGCGCATCGTGATGGTCTGCCCCTCGCCGCGCTATGTGGACGATACCGACTACGTGGGCGGGTTCAGCAGAGAAGACGTGCTCGGGCTGCTCGATTCCATCGAAGCGAACCAGCCCAGCTGGGCGGCCGCGCTCGCCCCCGCCGTAACCGCTCGCGCCGATCTGCCCGAGGTCACTGATCGCGTGCGAGATCTCTTCGCCGCGACACCCCAGCGGGTTGCAACGCACTTCGCGCGCGTGGTGTTTCTGAGCGACGTGCGCAAGCGCCTCTCGGAGGTCCCGACTCCGTGCGTGATTCTGCAGTCGAGCGGCGACATCATCTGCCCGCCACACATCGGCGCCTATCTGCAGGAGCGGCTGCCCCGCGCTGAGCTTGTGGAGCTGAAATCGGCGGGGCACTTTGTGCATCTCACCGAACCAGATTTGATCGTCCAGGAGATTCGAGCCGCGTAGTGACCGAGCAGAACATAGCTCCTTGGAACGAGTCGTCATTGGTGCCTGCGTTAGGGAACGCGGAACTGGCCGAGTGCAGCCCGGCAGCGCTCCTCGCCGTGGACGCAAACGGCACAATCCTGGCCCACAATCCGGCACTCACCACATGGTTGCAGACACCAGGGCCGCGCCCTGACCTGCGGGGCCAGAACTTTGTGAGCCTCCTGACGGCGAGCGCCCGCCTCCTCTACGAGACCCACATCATGCCCAAGCTGTTTGCAACGGGCCACATGTGGGATGCCGTGCTTAACGTGCGCGACGCGCAAGGCCAGCCCCGACCCGTGCGCTGCAACGCGGTGCTCCACACAACCGATGCGGGCCCGGTGATTCATATCGCAGCGTTTGACGCGAGCGGACGCATCGCGTTTGAACGGGAACTTGTCGAGGCGAAGCGTCGCGCGGACCAGGCCGCTGAGCGCCTGACTCTGTTGCAGGAGGCGACGAGCGCGCTCGCCGTGGCGCGCGGCATTGACGATCTGGGAAGCACCCTTGTCACTGCCGCGTCACGTGCCTTGAACGCGGCTTGGACCGCGGTCCGGATTCGCGTGCCGGGATCCGCGGGTGGTCCGGAGTCCGTGCGCACCTGGGGTGAACTCCCACCTGGATTTGCTCTGGCCGAGGAACTGACCTCCGAGCGCATTCCGAGCGTGTTCCGCAGCCCCGAGGACCTGGCAGTTGCCTCCGCCGCTGGTCCGGTGCGGCTTGCTGGACCCGAAACCGAGGCCCTCGTGATGAGCCCGATCGTCTGCGATCCTGAACGAGGCGCGACGGTCCTCGGCGACGTCATCTGCGGGTTTCGGCGGCCCCGTACGCTGGATCCCCACGAACTTGAAACGCTGCATGCGCTGTGTGCCCAGGCTGAACGCGTGCTTGAGCACCTTCACCTCCAAGAACAGCTCCGGCACCGGGCCATGCATGACACGCTCACCAATCTGCCGAACCGGGCGATGTTTGCCGAACGGCTTGAGCAGAGCATTGCCCACGCAACGCGCACCCAGGCGCCCTGTGCGGTGCTGTTTCTCGACCTTGACGGGTTTAAAGCGATCAACGACGGATCCGGACACGGTGCCGGCGACGCAGTGTTGCAAACCGTTGCGCGCCGCCTGCGCGAGAGTTGCCGAGCTGAGGACACCGTCAGTCGTCTCGGCGGCGATGAATTTGTGATTGCGGCAACAGGGCTTGATCGGGCCGGGGCTCGGATCCTCGCGGAACGGGTGCGTGCTGCCGTGCGTGCGCCACTCGCGGGAATTGCGAGTGGCGCACAGCTCTCCTGCAGCGTGGGGGTCCTGTGGTGGGACCCCGCGGCGGGGTACTCTGCTCCGAGCGTTGCGGATGTGCTCAGTGCTGCGGATGCTGCCATGTACGCGGCCAAACGCGGAGGAAAAGACAGCGTCACGTTGCGGGAGTGGGGGGTCGCTGATCCGGCCCCGGACTCTGGCCTAGTGCCGCTCGGTTAACCGCTGAGCGCCGCGGTCGGGGGCGTACGCGAGGCCCGGACCGCGGGGTAGAGGCCCGCAACCGCGCCCACGGCGAGCGTCGCCGCGGCGGCCACCCCAATGATCTGTGGGGGCACCACGGGGGTCCAATCGTTGCTGAGCGCCACGACGAGCGTGACGCCTGCCCCCAGCCCTGCCCCCGCGAGCCCACCGAGTGCGGACAACACCAGCGCCTCGGTCAGAAATTGCAGCTGCACGTGGCCGCGAGTGGCACCGAGGGCTCGCCGCAGACCGATCTCACGACGGCGCTCGATCACGGAGATCACCATCGTGTTCGCGACGCCGATCGCGCCCACCAGAAGAGAAATCGACCCGAGCCCCACAAGCATCCCCGTGAATACTTCGTCCACGGCAGCCTGCGCCGCCAGCGCATCGGATGGCCGAGACATCGCGATCGTGTGCGGTGCATTGGGGCTGATCGCCGCCGGAGCGAGATCCCGGACCTCACGCACCCGCTCCTCATCGACTCTCTGCAACACCTGGGAGGGGTGCCCGTCCCACCCGAACTGCTCCTGCGCCACTCGGGCCCCAATGATTGCGGAGGTGTCGAGCGCGGGAGCGAGTGGCACAGGTTCTAAGATCCCGATCACGCGCGCTTCTCGGCCGCCCAGCCACACGTTGGTGTCCGCTTCGGAAACGCCGAGCAGCGATGCAGCCGTGAAGCCCAATACGACCGTGGGAAAGGCCTCAGTAGTCCGATCGAGCCACGTCCCCGACGCAAGTGAGCCTCCCACCACGTCAAGGAGTTTCGTGTCGGCGGCGCTCACAGTAATACCGCCAGTGCGCTGCGGGTCGACAAACTCATTACGGAACACCGAGGCGTGGGGGAGCGTGCCGAGCGCGGTCGCGGACAGGATGCCCGGGAGTCGCTCGACGCGAGCGGCCGCGTTGGTGGGGAGCGGAACCGGCTCACTGCCGGCAGTACCCTCAGCTGCGGCAGCGGTGAATAGGTTTGTGCCGAGTTCTGCGAGCTTCGCCTCGAGTTTGGCCTGACTGGATGCGGAGATCCCGAGCACCGCAACCATCGCCGCAACGCCGATGGCGATGCCCAGCGCAGAGAGCGCGGCGCGGAGCGGTTTGGCGCGCAACCCCACCGTTCCGAGGGTGAACAGGTCGCTGGTGCGTAGTTTGGACCGAGCGTGTGCCCGTGCCGCAGCGGATCCGCTACCGAGGCCGCGTGCAGTGTCCCGGCTCATGCGGCGACTCGATTGTGTGAATCTGAAACCAGGGTGCCATCACTGATGCGGATCTGCCGGGGCAGTTGCGCGGCGAGCTGTGCGTCGTGTGTGATGACCACCACGCTGGTGCCCCCGGCGTGCAGTTCGTGCAGGAGATCGACGATGCTCTCGCTCGATCGCGAATCGAGGTTTCCCGTCGGCTCATCCGCGAGTAAGAGCGGCGGATCGTCAATGACGGCGCGGGCAATTGCGACGCGTTGCCGCTCCCCGCCGGAGAGCTGGTGCGGGCGATGGTCGATCCGGTGTGCGAGGCCGACACGGCGCAGCGCCGCGTCCGCTCGCTCCCGGCGTTCGGCACGAGGCGCCCCGGTGTAGAGCAGCCCGTCCGCGACATTGTCGCGAGCCGTGGCCCCCTCACGTAGGTGGAACTGTTGGAACACAAAGCCGATGACCCGTGAGCGAAGCCCGGACAGCGCGCGATCGGTCAGCTCCGTCGTAGGTACCCCCGCGATTGCGACGCTGCCGGAACTCGGTCGGTCGAGGGTCCCCATAATGTTGAGCAGTGTCGACTTCCCCGAGCCGCTGGCACCCTCAATGGCCACAAACTCACCGGTATCAATGGTGAGGGTCACCCCGGCGAGCGCGGTCACGGGAGGTGACCCGTAGCTACGCGTGACCTCGGTGAGCTGAACAATGGCGGTCATCGCTTGGGCACCGTCACTTCCAGGCCCTCTCGAATCCCCTCACCAGAAATCTCGACGAGTCCCGAAGCAAACGCGCCCACGGTCACGGGGAGAAGTTTCTGCTGCGTGGATCCCGCACCCGCTACCTCCACCGCGAACCGCTCAGCGTCCACGGGAATCAGCGCGTCAACGGGGACGGTTAAGACGTCCTCGCGCACCACCGATCCGAGGCGCACAGTGACGGAGACGAGTGACAGTCCTTGCGTTGCAGTCTGATCCGCCAAGCTCACTGTGATGGGAATGCGGAGCTCCCCGGGGCGGCCCTCCGCGGTTGCGTCGCCTCCAGGCGCGGGTGCCGTTCCGCTCTCTGCGGCTGCCTCCTCCGCAGAACCCACGTTCGACACGATCCCTTCGGTACTTCCCCCTCCCGGGAGTTCCACTGTGACGGTCGCCCCTACCGGTGCGAGCTCCGCGTCGTTCGGTTTCAGGCTTGCGGTGACCTCCGTTGTGGTGCTGCTGGCCCGGTAGAGCTTTGCACCCGCTTCGACACGGTCGCCGAGCTGGCGTTCCAGCTTCGACACACGAAGCGGCTGATCAGCAAACAGGACGAGATCCTTACTCAGCGTGTCACTCGCGGGGAGGCCGAGATCGCGCTGCCAGGTGCGGAGCGCCCAGCGTGTGTGCCAGGTGAAATCCTCGCTCGGTTCCGCGTCAAGGTAGCCGAAGCTGCGCAGATTCTCCTCCAGCTGTTTCACGTCGGGTCCCGCCGTCATGCCGGAGGCGAAATCGCGCCACGCAGGTGTGGTCCCGGCCATGACAACAGCGGGGAGGGTGTCGATCCGATATGCCACAGCGCCCGGGGCGAGGATCGTGTCGGGTGCTGGCAGCTCCGTGATCACCCCACTCCGCGCCGCGGCAAGGTCAATCTGCTTGGTGAAGCGCAATTTGCCGCGCACCGTGGTCTCTGCGTTCAGGCTGCCCGCAGTGACCTTGGCCTGTGCCGTCTGCGGGCTCACCGGCGGCGCGGCCACGGGTGTGGGTCGCATCATGTTGCTCGCGAATACCCCGCCGCCTGCGGCCAGCACCAGGGCCGTAACGATCAGCGTGACCGTCAGCGCGGTTCGCTTCCTTGGGGGCGGTGTGGGGGTGACCGCAGCGGGAGAAAGCGGGTCGCTCAGTCCGCTTTCCATCAGCCAGCAACCGCTTCCGTGCTGCACTTCTCCTGATCGGTGATGCTGGCGTTTGCCGGCGGTGCCGCAGCAGGCTCTCCCGGCTTCGGATCCGCCATGTCGTAGCCCAGATCACGCATGCAGCCCGCAAACTTCGTGTCGTACTCGAGTTGCTGGCGTGCGCCTTCGGCCTTTTCCTCGGCGCTCAACGCGCGGACTGGGGCTTCCCCAATCTCCTTCTGGCACTCAGGCGACAGCTCCTGCATCTCGGGGGTGATATCCGCCCACCCGCCCTCGGGAGTTGGGTCCGTGACATCGAGTCCCTTGTCCCGGAAGCACTGCGCCAGGTCGCGCTCCCATGCCAGCAGCTTTGCCGTGTACTCCTCATCGGTCATGCTCGTTTCGCCCGCAGCTTTTCCGGTGTCGGTTTCGCCGACGGCGGTGCTGTCCCCGCCGGACGCGCAGCCGACGAGGCCCAGCAGGAGCGCCGCGGAGCACGCCGCGAGCTTCAGCGCGGCACGCGGTGCGAGGGTGGGGCGGGGTCGTACTGACATGGGAGTCCTGCTTTCGATATGTGCTGCCGTGGTGCAGCTGCATGTCCCATTTCAGCGAAGTGGGTGTTGCGCCAGTGTGAAGCGACACAAAATCGGTGCGGCAGAGTGTCCCGCTCCCAACACACCCCTGTCCGTTTGGGCAAGGAGTCCTCTCGAGCTTGGCAATGTCAATTTCTTGCGAGGACCCATAGCGTGAGATCGACCCGTTCCAGAGAAGAAACTGAGGCCCAAATGCACTGCGATATTCGATGGGAGAACGCGCGATTCTTGGGGCTGGGCGGTGACCCTGTGACCGATCAGATCGCGGTGTCGGGGGGCCGTATCGTGGCAATCGGAGAGGCCGCAGCCGACCTTCCTGCACGAGAGACAGTCGATCTCGGCGGAGCCACAGCAGTACCCGGACTGAACGATGCGCACTTTCACCTCAGCTACTTTGGTCGGCAACTGGAGTCGCTATACCTGGGCCCTGGACGTATTGCATCGCTTGACGATCTCTATGCTGCAGTTGAAGCACGAGCACAGCTCTTGCCCCCGGGGGACTGGGTCTTGGGGCACGGGTACTACTCGCTTGATCTGGGGGCCCATCCTGACCGGCATGAGCTTGACCGCCGTTCGGGCGGACGGCCCGTATTTCTTGCGCATCAGTGTGGGCATCTCGCCGTCGCGAATAGCGCGGCGTTTTGGGCGGCGGGTGTGGACCCTGACCGGCCGGAGGAGGCACCGGTGGGAGGCGAAGTTGCGTTCGATAATGCCGGTTCCGCGACTGGACTCCTCGTGGAGACGGCACGAGAGCTTGTCGCCCGGGCACTCCCCGAGATCACGCTCGCACAGCAAGTGACGGCGATCGGAGCGGCAAGTTCGGCCGCGGCCGCGATGGGCTTGACAAGTGTCTCAGAGCCGGGAATTTGTGCACCCGGGGTGCTCCCCGGATCCCGGCACGATGACCTGCGCGCGTTCCAGCTTGCACGTGTCGCGGGTACCCTCAACGTTCGCGCCACGGTGATGCCGTTGATCGACGGGTTGCAGCGCATTGAGGAATCGCCGGGTGTGTGGACTCGCGCTGGCGGGCTGGGGGCCGCCACCGGGTTCGGAGATGAGTGGCTGCGGCTCGGACCGGTCAAGATCATTGCGGATGGATCCCTGTCCGGGCGTTCAGCATTCGTCCGCGAGGACTACGAGCATGAGCCGGGCAACAGGGGGCTGTTGCAGCACCGGCCTGACACGCTCCGGGCGATGATGTACGAGGCGGATCGCGCGGGGTGGCAGCTCGCGATCCACGCGATGGGCGATGCCACGTCCGAGCTTGTCGTTGAGATACTGGAGGAGCTCGCTACGATAACCACATTGGCCGACTTCCGGCCCCGCATTGAGCACTTCTCACTTGTCGATCCGAAACTGGTTGCACGCGCCGCAGCACTGGGGCTCGTCCCGGTGCCGCAGAGCAGGTTCATTGGGCAGTTCGGACACGGCTACCGCCGCTGCTTGGGTGACCACCGCGTGGACCAGGTCTTTCCGATTCAGTCATTGATTGCTGCGGGAATGTACCCCGCAGGTAGCTCCGATGCGCCAATCAGCGATGGCGACCCGGTCCAGGGCATTGCCGACATGGTGCGCCGAATCGCCCCGGACGGGCGCGTGATCGCCCCAGCTGAGCGCGTCAGTGTGGAACAGGCGCTCCTCGCGTACACGCGCGGGAGCGCGTGGGCTGAGGGTACCGAATCGTGGAAGGGGCGTCTTATCCCCGGCCACGTCGCGGATTTCACTGTGCTTGATCGGGATCCCCTGGCGAGTCCCGTTGAGGAGCTCGCCGAGATTCGCGTACGAGCCACCGTCGTGGGTGGCGAGATCACGTTCACGCAGCCCGCGTAGCGCTCCAAAAAGCTTTCTGTTCGGTGCGCGCCGCGCACCGATTCATCGTTATGAAAGGGACAACGATGTCTGCATCTCCTTCCACAACCGCGCCTGTCGCGGAGGCCAGCGTACGGCGTATTGCTTGGGCTGCCTTCGTGGGCAACGCCCTCGAATGGTATGACTTCTTCCTCTATGGCACCGCGGCTGCGGCGGTATTTCAACAGGTGTTTTTTGCGTCCGATGACATGGCGCAGGCCACAGTGCTGTCACTGCTCACCTTTGCCGCAGGATTCCTGTCGCGACCGCTGGGAGCAATTGTGTTCTCGCACGTGGGTGATCGATACGGGCGTCGCACCGCACTGCTGATCACGCTCATCCTGATGGGCGTGTGCACCGGGGGAATCGGGCTCCTTCCCGGCTACGCCGCGATTGGC
The DNA here is from genome assembly GCF_900163635.1 of Leucobacter sp. 7(1). GTDB lineage: Bacteria > Actinomycetota > Actinomycetes > Actinomycetales > Microbacteriaceae > Leucobacter. Next base: position 23,420 of record NZ_FUID01000061.1, read on the forward strand.
ATTACGGCACCGATCTTGCTGCTGCTGTTCCGTGTCGGACAGGGACTTTCCGCCTCAGGCGAGTGGACCGGAGCGACGCTACTTGCGATCGAGTACGCTCCTCCGCATCGCCGCAGCTTTTACGCCTCAATCGTGCAGCTCGGCTCGCCCGCAGGCACGATCGCCTCTTCCGGAGCGTTCATGCTCGTGATGATGCTCCCGCGCGATGAGTTCCTCAGCTGGGGGTGGCGGCTGCCGTTCCTCGCCGCGTTTGTGCTTGTCGCGATAGGCATCTGGATTCGGCTGCGTATCGAGGAGACCCCGGAGTTCCGGGAACTGGTTGCTGAGGCTGAGGTAGAAAGCTACCCAGCGCTGCAGATTTTCCGCGAGGTTCCCGGCCGAGTGCTCTTGGGAGCTGGCGTGTACTTGATCGGTATGGCCGGCTACTTCTTCCTCACCACATTCATGATCGCTTGGGTCTCATCGAAGGGGCAGGATCCGGCTCCCGTGATTGGCAGTTCGATCGTGGGTGCGCTGCTGCAACTCGTGGTGACTCCGGTGTATGGGCGGCTTGCTGATCGCTTCGGGTCCGCGCGCGTGATGATCGTTGGCGGATTCGCGACACTCGCGTATGCCCCGGTCTTGTTTACCCTCGTGAATACGGGCGTGCCCGCGTTGATCCTTGTCGCGCTTGCGTTGGCTCCCGTGTTTGTTGCCACGCTGTACGCCCCCGCCGGAGCGCTGCTGAGTGATCTATTCCCGGCCAGGCTGCAGTACAGCGGGCTTGCACTCTCGACGAACCTGACGAGCGTGGTCGCCGGATTTGTGCCGACCATCGGCTTCGCGCTCTGGAATGCGAGCAACGGGTCATACTGGCCGCTCGTTGGGTTCTTCATGTTACTGACCGCCCTCACTGTCTTGAGCGTGTGGATCGCCTCACGCTCACGGAATTTGCGCACGGGCGCGGAGACCGCGGGGATTGCCGTGAGGGGAGAGCCGGTCGAGTAGGCTCACGCTCACGAGGGTTGTCGAACAGGGCGGAGAATGCGGTGCAGATCAGGTTGCTCCGTTGCTTCGAGGCCGTAGCTCGGTTGGGGTCGCTCGCGGCGGCCTCAGCTGAGTTGCACGTCACGCAGCCCGCCCTGTCACGACAACTGAAAGACCTGGAGCGGAGCACCGGGTTTGATCTGTTTGACCGCGGTGGGTACCGCCTCACGCTGACTCGAGCTGGGCGCGATTTTCTCCCGCACACACGCAAGGTCTTGCTTGCCGCCGCGCAGTTGGATGAGATCGTCCGGACGCAGGGTGCCAGTCCGGAGTCTCAACTGGTGATTGCGTGCCCGTCTGAGACGGCCCGGCACATTATTGCCCCGATGATTGCTCAGGGCCGTGTGGCAACAGCTCGCATCATTTCTGCCCCCGCAGATGACGTGCTGCGGCTGCTGGCTGCCGGGGAATGCGACATCGCAGTGGGGACGGGAGTGCCGCCGCAAGATCTCGCACACGAGGTGATCGGTGCGATTCCTATCACCGTGCAGCATGCGCGGGGGTCCTGGGCTCCGATTGATGATCCTGAGTCCGCTGCAATGGCGGATATTGGCGTGCTCACGGCGGCCCCGCTTGTGACCGTCGAACACTACCGAGGGGTGCGTCGCGCGGTGGCGGACGCGTGTGCCGCGGCCGGCGTGGTCCCTGGACCCGCACGCGTGCTCGCGTTGCCAGAGGTCGCGCAAGCGTACGCGGCGCGGCACGGCGGACTATGCCTCATGAGCGGGGAACCCGCACTCTTTGGGTTGCGGAGCACCCCGCTGGCCTGGGAGGGGCGTCCGTTACGGATCCCGCTGCGGGCCGCCTGGGCGAACGGCGGGGCCCTGGACCCGCAGATTCGGCACGTGGTCGCCCAACTGAGTGGGAGCGAGAGCCTTGACCCGCCTGGTGCGCTGTGGCAAGCACCGCGGAGCGAGTAGCGGGGCTCAGATCGCTGATGCGCAGTTGTGTGATCCGGCACACTGGGAGGATGGAACACCCAGATGAACTCATCGCTCGGGCATCGAATGCAGGGAAAAGATCCCTTCCGGGGATCCAAATTCGTCGAGCGACGGAGCGTGATGTCGGGGCCGTGCTTGGGCTTTTTGATTCGGCCATTGCCTGGTTTGTGCGGATCGGAAACACCGCGCAGTGGGGCACACAACCCGCATCAGATCAGCAAAAATGGATCGCTCGGGCCGCGGTGTGGTGTGCCTCGCCGGATACCTGGGTGGCAGAGTTGCCCGGCGTGGGGGTCTGCGGCGCGATCGTGCTGGGAGAGGCGATGGAGTACGTCCCGCCTGCGGTGGTGCCGGAGCTCTACGTGCGGGTGCTGATTGGGTCCCGTGATCCCCGCGCTGCCGGGGTAGGTCGGGAATTGCTTGCGTTTGCTGAGGTGCGCGCCCAATCCGAAGGGGTGAGCCAGCTGCGAGTCGACTGCTATGCGGGCGCATCGGGTGATCTCGTGCGCTACTACGAACGGTGCGGATATGTTCGGGCAGACACGTTTTCTGTCGCTCAGCCGTCCGGCCCCTGGCCGGGACAGGTGCTCACACGAACCCTGAGGTGATCCCTCGCGGGGGTGCGAGCGTAGTGTCCGGGGCGAAACCGGAACGCCCGACCAGGGCTACGCCCGATCCGCGCGCTGTTCGATCTCGGTGCGCACAGTTGGGTCGGCGAGGTCTTCCGGGCCGAGTCCGGTCGCGGCAAACGCTGCACGGATCCGAGCGTCCCGAGTGCCGCTGTCGCGCCCCGCTTTCCAGTAGGCGGCGGCGAAGAGCTGGTCGCGGGGCTGCCCGCGTTCCACCAGCGACTTCCGCACAATCGAGACGACCCCCGCCTCTGCTGCAACCCAGGCCTGAGTTGACGTCCAGGAGGCATGATCCGCCCACGCGTCGAGCTGAGCGCGGAGTCTGGGCTCGTTCCAGCGCGCGCCCGTGTGCAAGGTGAGGCGCGCGCCTGGGGGCTCGGTGAGGAGCGCCGGCGCGTCGTGTGGGTCGGGCACCTGGAGTATCAGGCGCACCGCGTGGTCCGGCGGAATGCTGCGCAGGATCGACGCCGCGGCGGGGAGGGCGGTGGCGTCCGCGATGATCAGGTGTGCGTCTATTCCGGCACCCAGCACAAACTCGCGACGCACCGCGTAGACCTCGACTGTGTCGCCGACGCGAGCCGACGCGAGCCACGGGTCGATGATGCCGTCCGAGTGCCGCAGCACGTCGATGCAGAGTGAGGTCGGGTTCGGGCGGAGCGCGACAGTCATAGCGCGCAGGGCCGTCCCGCCCGCGGGGGACGGAACCGCGATCTTGACCGCGTCAGCGGGCAGCGTGGGGGAGTACGCCTGGAGTCCCGCCGCGGTCAAGGTGATCCGGGTGTAGGACGGGGCGATCTGCTCAAGACCGGTGAGCGTCGCGGAAACGATCACCGGGGCTGGGGCAGCTCGCGTGAGTTCACGAATGCCCGCGCGCAGGTTGCGGGCGGTGGCCGCGTTCACACTGTCACCGTCCCCGTCAGAGCGATGGTCTGGTGGGGCCGCCAGATCGCCGGATCCCGATGGGTGACGAAGATGAGCGAGCAGTCGAGGCCGACCAACACCTCAGCGATACGGCGTTCGGTCGATGCATCGAGCGCGGAGGTCGCCTCGTCCAGGATCAGGATGGGAGCGCGTTTCACGAGTGCACGCGCGATAGCGACCCGCTGACGTTCACCGCCGGAGAGACCCTGGCCGTGTGTGCCCACATCCTGATCCAGTCCGCGGGGATCCCGACCCAAGACCGCCCCGAGCTGAGCCGCGTGGGCGGCGGCGAGGAGCTCTTCGGTGTCTGCCCCGGGGCGCCCAATACGCAGATTCTCCGCGAGCGTGCCGGTGAACACAATGGGATCCTGCGGCACATACGCGACCTGGCTGGTCAACTCAGCCTCGTTGAGCTGGGTCAGATCCGTCCCGCCGAGCGTGATCGTGCCGGTGTCAGGGTCATCGAATCTGAGCAGGAGCCCGAGCAGGGTGCTCTTGCCCGAGCCACTAGGCCCAGCCACGTGAGCGCGTGTGTCCGCGGGGATCTGCGCGGTCACCCCGGAGAACGCCGGTGCCCGACCCACGTCGGTCAGCGTCAGCACGTGTCCGGAGTTTCGGCCCAGGACCTGCGAGTCGAGGCGTGCGGGGTGCGGCTGCCGAAGTGAGGGTGCCGCGGCGGCTGCCCGGTATGCAGCGGTGTGCGCACGGATCTCGCCCACCGCGATCCCGCTCAGCGCAAGATCATCGATCGGTGCACCGGCGCGGGTGGTGAGCACCAGGATCGCGAGCGCAAGCGCGGGATCGCCAAACCCTCCTGTCCCCACGAGGAAGATGAGCATTCCGGCCAATGGGGTCGCGCTTGCGAGCGCCGAAACGAGGGTTGCCGGAGCCGCCGCGCGATTGGTGCGAGCCATCGCTGCTTCGTGACCGGACCATGCCTGTTCTGCACGGGCGAGTGCGCGGGTCGGCCCCGCCGCGGTGCGGAGCAGTTCGAGGTGCTCCACGAGTTCCACAGTGCCCGCGGTTGCGGCGCGTTCATGGCGGTGCCGGGCGTCATCCGTGCGGGCAAGGCTGCGCTGCGCGCACACCTGCGCGGTGAGGGCGATCACGAGTAACGCGGCGAGAATCCCGGCTGTGGCCGCCCCCGCAACAACGCCAAGCGATACACACAGGAGGGCTGGGACGAGCGGGGCAAGGATGAGGGTCTGAAGTTGATGCGCGGGCACCCCCATGAGTGAGGGGATCGCCCGCCCCGCGGCGGCCGCAACGAGCGCGCGATGCTCGGCGGTGAACCAGGAGAGCTGAGCGCTTGCGAGCGCCGAGCCGAGTGACGCGTACAGGTCGCCCGCCAGGCGTGCCCCGGCGAGATAGCCGGCACGCGACACGAGCACGGTGAGCAGCATCGCGGCCGCCGCGGCCATCAGCACCGTGGCGACGCCCTGGCCATCTCGGATGGCCAGCGCGAGGATGGTGAATGCGCTCGCCTCGCCGAGTGCAACGAGTGCCCATCCCGCGCCGACCGAGACCAGCCGCCTCCGGGCGGCAGCAGGGAGTCCCGTGCGGTCAGCGCGATCCCGGTGAGCGGAGCCTGCGGTGAGCTGGGTATTGGGTGCGGCGCTGCGGGTCACCGGGTACCTCCTGCGTGAGTGGGCGAGGCGTGGGGGATATCGACGGGGGCTATCGTGACCCGCTGATCGGCGCGCGCCGCGAGTGCTGCGTCGTGGGTCACGACCACAACGGTGTGCCCGGCACGGGCGAGACTACTGAGCTCCTGCCACACTCGATCAGCGTTGCGCGCATCGAGGGCTCCGGTGGGCTCATCCGCGAGGATCACGCGCGCCGTCGTGAGGAACGCGCGGGCCAGGGCGAGCCGCTGGCGCTCGCCGCCGGACAGGATGTCCGCACTGGTGTCGAGGGGGATTTCGAGCCCAGCACGTGCAAGAGCGTCCCGGGCGCTCGCGTCGGTGGCGTGCGGGGCGAGAATGCTGAGGTTATCGCGGACGCTGCCGGGGAGTGGTGCGACGGCCTGAGGGATCAGCAGAACGGCGTCCGCGCGACCTCGTTCGGACAGTTTCGTGACCGGGGTTCCGCCGATTCGAACTTGCCCCTGAGTGGGAATGTCTAGGCCGGCGAGAATGCGCAGCAGGGTGGACTTTCCGGCCCCGCTGGGGCCGGTGACTGCCGTCAGTGAGGCGGCGGGGAATCGCGTGGTGAGAGGTGCCAGCAGCATCCGTCCGTCAGCGGAGTGGCTGAGCGCATCGACTTCCACGGTGACTGTGCCGGTGGGAGCTTCGGCGGCACCGTCGTCGAGTGTCGGTTCGGCCAGGAGCTCGCCGATGCGTGTCGCTGCGGCGCGGCCAGCGGCAACGTAATCGAGGCCATGCCCGAGCCGAAGTGCGGGGGTGACGATCGCGAGGCTGAGCAGGAGCGTCGCGGCGAGCACTTCGGGGCTGCGTCCCGCCCCCACCGCATACGCGATCGCCATACTAGCGACGGCCTGGAGCAGTGCGATCGCGATCGCGGCCGGTGTGGCGACGCGCCGGACCCAGGCCACCATGCCAGTGGTGAAGCGCTGAGTCGCATCGGAGTACTGCGCTAGCGCCCCAGCCCCGCCGCCGAAGCTACGAAAGACGCGGATCCCGCGCGCGTAGTCGTCTACGGCGGTCGTGATCTCACTCATCACCCGGCCACGCTCGGCTCCGTGCGCAGCGGAGAGCCGAGGCAACACCAGCAGGGAGATGACCGCCGCAAGCACGCCGGGGATCAAAGCAACGAGTGCGCTCGGGCCGGCAAGCGTGAGGAGAAGCGCGACCGCACAGGCCGGGATCACGATGAGGACGGCAAGCTCTGCGGGGAGATGGGCCACCATATGGTGCAGTGCGGCGACGTCCTCGGACACGAGACGACGTAGCCGATCAGTGGTGAAGTCACTGAGCCGAGTCGCTGGCAGCCGGAGCACGTGGGCGGCAACGGTGCGCCGCAGACGGGCCTCGAAGCGGGCTTCTGCGGCGTGGGCCAGCCACGATGCGCCAGAGGCGAGAAGTGCCGAGAGAAGGAGCGCGACGCAGACTCCGACAGCGCGCGCGGGTGTCGGATCGCCGATCATGCGCACCACCCCCCAAATCGCGCCGAGAGCGGATACCCCGGAGAGGGTCGCTCCCGACGTTGCGATGAGGAGCGCGGGCAGCGACGGACGCAGTGCCGGCAGGACGGATGGGTCGATCAGAGAGCGAGGTGGTGTCACATCCAGGAGTATACGCGTATAGTAAGGCTGTCCTAATCAACATCGGAGGAATGATTGAGCAAGCTCGAACCCGGCCGAATCCTCGACGAAGCCATGTCGATCATTGCCGTCGACGGAGAATCGGCGCTCGCCATGCGGCCGCTCGCAGCGCGCCTCGGCGTGACGCCGATGGCGCTCTATCGCTACTTCGCAGACCGCGACGCGCTGCTCGTCGCCCTCGTGGATCGTGTCTCACAAGACATCACATTGCCCGCGCCGAGCGCCGATCCCGTCGCCACCGCGGTCGAGCTTGCGCTGTGCCTGCACGACTTCTTGAGTGCCCACCCGTGGCTCATCCGCCTGATCTCGACGTGTCGGCTCGCAAGCCCGGCGGGAATGCAGTTCCCCGAGGGGTTCCTGGGCTGTGCCGCTCAGGCAGGTCTCACCGATGAGCAGGGGTTTGTGTTCTACCGCACGATATTCGCCACGATCCTCGGGCAGGCCACCATGAGCCATGCCCAGGCCGGCACATCTGAGATCCGGATCCCAGATCTCACGGCCGGACCTCCGGTTCCCGCCGTGTCGGCCCTCGCTCCGCGTTGGCCAGAGCTCGCCGCGGCAGCGTCGCCGCGCGCCGTGTTTCAGGCGATCGCCGCGACGCTCACCGCACCCGACGCGACGCCCCGCAGCGCGCACTAGTTCCTCATCCCCTACACCCGAACAGAAAGCAGCTCCGATGTCACGTTCTCCTCTCCGCCGCGGCCCCCTGCCAGCGCTCACCGCACTGCTCGCCAGCGCGCTCCTCCTGGGCGGTTGCGCCACCGGTCAGCCCACTCCCGCTGAGGAGGCTCCCGTGAGCGATGCAGGCTCGGTATTCCCCGTGACGCTCGACAACGCGTACGGCGAGGTCACCATCCCTGAGAAGCCCGAGCGCGTCGCCGCTCTCGGCTATGCGGACGTGGCGCTCGCCTCCGCACTCGGCGCGGAGGTCGTGGCCGCACCCGAATCTTTCACAAGTATCGCCGGGGCGGGAGACGAAAAGAACCTGCCCTACATTGACAAGTTGCCGGCCGACACGACCTGGGTCAACCCGATGAGCGTCAACGTCGAACAGCTTGCGGGCGCGCGGCCTGACGTGATCCTTGCCACCGCGGCGTTCACGCTAGACGAGGCGCTCTACCAGCAGCTCAGCGATATCGCCCCCGTCGTCACCTACAGCGACGCGCTTTACGCGGCCTCGAGTGAGGAGTCTGCTCAGCGGATCGGTACCGCCCTAGGCGAGTCTGCTGCCGCCGAGGAGCTGATCCAGCAGGCAGATGCCGCCGTGGCACAGCTCCAGCAGGACCTTCCGAACCTTGATGGCGGCACCTTCCTCTACGGTCAGGCACGTGACGGAGTTGTTGTCATGCTTGTCGAAGAATCGAACGTCACCGCCGGATTCATGCAGAAGCTCGGACTCGTCTCGCTGCCGGCGGTCACCGAATTGGGTGGGCAGGGATCGGTGCCCGGGGCGATCGACGTCAGCTTCGAGCAGGCACCACTCTTCAACGACGCCGGCGTGCTCTTCATGACGTACCAGTCGGACGCGCTGCAGGAGAAGTTTGAGCAAGATCCGATCGTGTCCAAGCAGCCGATCATGTCCCAGCGCTACGTCCCTGTGGGGCTCGAAGCAGCAACCGCGCTGCAGGATCCGAACGTCGTGTCCGTCCCGTGGCTGCTCGACGAGCTGCGTCCCGGGCTCGAACTCATTCCGGCGAAGTGACCCTCGCCCCGCCCCGATCGGCGCGCGCCGGAGCGGCGGCCGCGCAGCCGCCCGCCCGCGCGCAACTCCGCCGATTCGGGGCTGGGGCCGCGCTCCTGGTGGTTGTCGGTGCGCTCACGATGCTGAGCGTCGGCGTCGGTTCGCGCCCCGTCTCGCTCACGGAATTCGGTGCGCTCCTCGCCGGGAATGGTGGGATCGACCTCGACACGCTCGTGTGGGAGGTCCGGCTGCCCCGCACGCTCGCCGCGCTCCTTGTGGGCGCCGCTCTGGGGGCTGCCGGCGCGCTCATGCAGGGGATGACACGTAATCCGCTCGCGGACCCCGGGTTGCTTGGTGTGAGCGCCGGGTCGGCGTTTGCCGTGGTGCTCGGCATGAGCTGGTTTGGGCTGCGTTCGGCCACGGGAATCGCCGCCGTCGCCGTGTGCGGGGCCGCCGTAGTAACGGCGCTCGTGCTTGTCCTCGGCCTGCGCGGGGTGGCGGATGGCTCGCAGCTGATCCTTGCCGGAGTCGCGTTCAGTATGACGGTGTCAGGCATCCAAGCCGCGATGACGCTCCTGAACCCGCGCATGCTCGACGCGATGCGTTCCTGGTCGGCGGGATCCCTCGCGAGCCCCAACCTTGACGTTCTCATGCAGACGCTCCCGGTGTTTGCGGTGGGGGGAGTGCTCGCACTCACGCTCGCCCGCCCCCTCAACGCCCTCGCGTTGGGGGACGATCTGGCGCGGGGGCTCGGGAGTCATCCGCTGCTGACGCGGGCAGGCACGGGGCTCGCCACCGCCTGCCTCGTGGGTGCCGCCACAGCGGTGGCAGGACCCATCGGGTTTGTCGGGCTCATGGTGCCGCACCTGGTGCGGCCGTTCACGGGTCCCGATGCGCGGCGGGTGCTGATCGCCAGCGTGATGGCAGGGCCCGCGCTTGTCCTCGCCGCGGATGTGCTGGCACGAGTGGTGCTCTGGCCGGGAGAAATCCCCGTCGGTATTGTTTCCGCAGCGGTTGGTGCCCCCGTGCTCCTCATTCTTATCCGGAGGTCTCGATGAACCCGATCCCCCGCTCGCCGGGGGCGATTGCGCAGCCTGCGGTCCCCACGTCCCTGGGAGTTCCCGCGCCCGCGCGGGCCGGCGGGTGGCGCTGGGCAGCGGCGGTCGCGGCGCTGGTCGCCATCCTCCTCGGCGCGCTGGCCGCCGGGGACCTGCTTCTGAGCCCTGCGAAAGTGTGGGGCGCGCTCATCGGCACCGCGGATGATTTCACCTCGACCGTGGTGTTGTCGTGGCGGCTGCCGCGGGCGCTCGCGGCACTCGCGTTCGGGGCGGCGCTGGGTGCTGCGGGTTCGATCTTCCAAACCCTCACTCGCAACCCGCTGGGGAGCCCGGACGTGATCGGTTTCAACACGGGGGCCTATACCGGGGTGCTGTGTGTGCTCATGTTCATTCCGGCCCCAGGCTTTGTCACGCTGGCGGGCGCATCGCTGGCGGGCGGTCTGGGAGCAGCGCTCCTGGTCCTCGCGCTCGCTGCGCGGGCCGGGGTGGGCGGCAGGACGTTTATCCTTACGGGGATCGCGGTGAGCGCGATTCTCTCCGCCGTCAATACCTGGCTTGTGTATAAGACCGACACCGCAACAGCGACGGCGGGATCAATGTGGGCGGCGGGCACGCTCGACAACATGCGGTGGTCACAGATCCTGCCCGCGCTCGTGGCGCTCACAGCGACCGGGGTCGTGATCGCGGGGATCGCCCCCAAGCTGCGTATCTTGTCGCTGGGGGACGATCTCGCGCGGGCCCTGGGGCTTCGGGTGACGCTCACCCGGAACCTGTTCATCGTGTGTGCGGTGGCGCTCACCGCAGTGACCACGGCCGTCGCGGGTCCGATCATGTTTGTGGCGCTTGCGGCCCCGCATCTCGCGCGCTCACTCCTCCCGCGCACGGCGCCGGTCCTCGCGGCCGCACTGACGGGGGCCGTGCTGCTGAGCGTCGCGGATTGGATCGCGGCACACGCGTTCGCGCCCGTCCAGATTCCGGTGGGGGCCGTCACCGTGAGCCTGGGTGGGGCCTACCTCACACTGACGCTGCTGCGCCGCACGCGGTAGCCCCGAGCCGACGGGGGAGTCCTCACCCGGACTCACCCCGTCGCTTCCCGAGTCCCACCCCTAACGGGCGCGCTGCACCCGCCCCTCGTCCCACACAGGGGTATCGGATTCGGTGACTTCCCCGTCCTGACCGAACACGAGGAACCGATCGAAGTCGCGGGCAAACCAGCGATCGTGGGTCACCGCGAGCACCGTGCCGTCGAAGACACGCAGCGCCTGCTGGAGCGCTTCCGCCGAGACAAGATCAAGGTTGTCGGTTGGCTCGTCGAGGAGGAGGAGCGTGGCACCGCCCAGTTCGAGCAGCAGGATCTGGAGCCGCGCCTGCTGTCCGCCCGAGAGCGCGTCGAAGGTTTGCTCCGAGGCGCCCGCGAGCTCGTACCGGGCGAGCGCGCGGGCGGCCTGCTCGCGGGGGAGCCCCTGCCGGTGCTCATCGCCGCGGTGCAAAATGTCGAGCAGTGTGCGTCCCGCCAGATCCGGCCTGCCCTGGGTCTGCGCAAACCATCCGGGCCGCACGCGGGCGCCCAGTCGTGCCGTGCCATCGTGGAGGACCGGTTCGATCACCACATCGGTGCCCGGCCGGTTCTCCGCTTCGGGGTCCGTGCCGCCCGCGGCGAACAGCCGCAACAGGTGAGACTTGCCGGAGCCGTTTGATCCGAGGATCGCGACACGGTCCCCGTACCAAACCTCGAGGTCGAACGGGAACATCAAGCCGGTCAGCTCCAGCTCGCGACACACGATCGCCTTCTTCCCGGTGCGTCCGCCTGTGAGGCGCATCGCAAGATCCTGCTCCCGCGGCTGTTCCTCGGGCGGCCCAGCCGCTTCGAAGCGGGCGAGACGCGTCTGGGCGGCGTGGTACCGGCTCGCCATGCCGGCGTTGTAGGTGGCCTTGTCCTTGTACATCTGCACGAGGGTCTTGAGCTTCTGACGTTCCTCGTCCCAGCGTTTGCGGAGCTCTTCGAGCCGCTCAAAGCGGGCCGCCCTGGCTGCGTGGTAGCTCGCGAACGATCCGGGGTGCGTCCAGGCCGTATTGCCGGCGGCCCCCAGCTCCAGCGTCACGATCGCGGTTGCACTGCGCGCGAGCAGTTCGCGATCGTGACTAATGAAGAGCACGCTCTTGTCCGACGAGCGCAGGCGATCCTCCAGCCAGCGCTTTCCGGGAACGTCGAGGTAGTTGTCCGGCTCATCGAGGATGAGGACGTCGTCACTGCCGCGCAGCAGCGCCTCGAGCGCGAGTCGCTTCTGCTCGCCCCCCGAGAGCGAGGTGAGTGCGCGCTCGCGGCAGCGATCATAGGGAACGCCGAGGGCCGCGATCGTGCACACATCCCACAGCACTTCCGCGTCGTAGCCGCCCGCATCGCCCCACTCGGAGAGTACGCGCGCGTAGCTCATCTGGATTGCCTCCTCCCGGTCAGGGTCCGTGTTTTCGAGGAGCGCGTCTTCTGCGCGTTGCACCCGCGCTGCGGCGGCGCGGACAGCCGCGGGGGCGAACGAGAGTAGGAGCTCGTGCACGGTGCCTGAAGCGAAGAACTGGCGCATCACGCCGACGGTGCCGCCGCGGGACACGACGCCCTCGTCGGGGGTCACATCGCCGGTGACAATGCGCAGGAGCGTGGTTTTTCCGGCACCATTGGCACCGATCAGGCCGACCTTTGCGCCGTTGCCGACGCGGAAGCTGACATCACTCAGGAGCGGTCTGCCATCGGGCAGCGTGTAGCTGATGCCTGTGAGTTCGAGATGGGACATGCGGGTACTGCTTTCTTCCCCGAGAACGGTGGGGATGAGGGGTCTACGGGATCCGGGTGCGCGCCGGTGGCGGCGCTGCACGCGTTGGGTCGCGTGCGCGTGCGACCGGGTGATCCTGCATCGAGCGGGAACGCCGAGCGTGCGACAAGACGGGGGTGGCCACGAGGCCTCCTGTACTGCGTGCCCCGAGCGGCAAGTGCGCGAGGGGGTGGTCTGACGGGGGTCAGGAGGGGTCAGCGAAGACACCCTCCGTGGGGAACCCTGCGCGGATGAGACGCAGGCCCGTTAACCAAACGACAGGCGGTACACGCCACCAGACTATGGCGAACTCAGGTTCCGGCGCCAGCGGTCTTGCCAAAACTGGAAAAGCAGGGCGTCGAGGGAGTGCGTGAGTGGTGCTACGCCCAGCCCACGACGAGGCGCGCCGCCTGCTGCGGAATCGTCGGGTCGACACCGGTGACGTCCCGGAACTGTTGGAGCTGTTTGGAGACCGTATTTCGGTGGCAGAACAGCGCAGCAGCGGTGTCGCTGATGCTGCCCAAAGCGAGATAGCATCGCACTGTTTCGAGGAGCCGCTCACGTTTCGCCGCTGAGCCCTGGGCGAGTGCTGCCTCAACGTCCGCGATCACGGGCGATCCGGCGTCATCGAGCGCGCGCGCAGCCTGGCGGGCCCACCCACGTTCCCGGGTCATGGCCCCGGATTCGTCGGGGGTAAGGAGGAGTGCGAGTTCGCGGGCGCGAGCCGCGGCGGCGCGCAGCCCCGTGATTCCGTCCGGAGCCGGTGCCATTCCGACGCGCATGTCGCCCAAATGTGCTGCTGGATCCGCGTGCGTTCCGGTACCGCCTGGGTGCGCGGCAAGAAACACAATGAGAGCCCCATCCAGGTGGGAGAGCTGGCACATGACGCCGAACCGTTCAAGTTCGGCGACGCCGACACGGAGAGCGGGGATGTCGCCGCGCACCGCTGCGACGACGAGCAGAGGTTCGTCGACTCCGTAGCCACATTCGCTCGCGACGGCCGCGACCGCCTCGCGCTCCTCCCGGCTTCCGGGGGTGCTGTGAAACACGGCATCGATGATGTCGCGGCGCAGCGACGCAGACTCCTCTCGCATGCGTTGTGTTTCGGCAAGATACGCGCGCTGCGCTTGGCTCACCCATGCGTCGACGGTGCGCATCACCGCCCGAGTGCGGTGCACGATGAGCTGTGCGTCTGCGTCGTCAGCCACGGCGAGAAGGCCATCCCAGAGCACGGCAAAGTCGAGTTGCAGGGCTGCCATGAGCGAGCTGAGTTCGATGCCTGCCCGGGCGCGTGACACCCCAATTTCACTGGGAACTGTCACCGAGTTGTCGAGTGATCCGGTCCGCAGGGCACGCAGCAACACCTCCATTGAGAGCTCAGCAGTGCGTCGAATTTCAGAACGCGGGATCGGGGGCGACTGGTAGCCGTCGACCCGATCGACCCGAGGCAGGAGCGCCTCCGTGAGTGTTGCGGGATCGAGCCTGGCGAGGAGCTCCCGCCAGCGCTGCTCGTCTGCAGCGAGCGGGACTCGTGTGTCCGTCGTTGGATATGCCACCATGACCTCATCGTAGGTGCAGATGCCCCGCGAAACGCGGGAAACGGGGAGTGATTGCGTCTCGAAACGAGGCATATTGCCTGCCACGCTGAAGTACAGCCGGGCATCAGGGCGGCACACGACAGCGTGAACGAGGGGTACAGGATGGAATCGGCTGAGCAGAGCACAGGCACTCAGGGTTGCGCGTTCGAGCTTGTAGAGGCAAGCATCGATGAACTGCGTGCGGCCTACGAGACGGGGCAGGTCACCGTGACTCAGATCGTTGACCAGTACCTTGCCCGGATCGAGGCTTACGACCGAGGCCCGAATGGACTGCGCTCAATCGTGGTGATGGATCCGCGTGTCCGAGATGCAGCCGCGGAATCGGATCGGCGCTGGCGCGCGAGAACGCCGCGCGCGCTGGAGGGTATTCCGTTCACCGTCAAAGATTCCTACATGGCTGCAGGGCTGACCGTCGCGGCGGGATCTCCGGCCTTTGCCAGCCTTGTTGCGCAGTGGGATGCGTTCACAGTTGCGCAGCTCACTGCGGCCGGCGCGATCCTGATCGGCAAGACCAATATGCCGCCGATGGCGGATGGTGGGATGCAACGCGGGCTCTACGGTCGCGCGGAAAGCCCGTACAACCGGGACTTTCTTGCCGCCGCCTACGGCTCTGGATCTTCGAACGGTTCAGGGGTCTCGACCGCCGCAAACCTCGCCATGTTCGGGATGGGGGAGGAAACCGTGTCGTCCGGCCGGAGCCCCGCCGCGAACAACGCGCTGTGTGCCTACACCCCGTCCTGGGGCATCTTGTCGATCCGGGGAAACTGGCCGCTATTCCCCGCCCGCGATGTTGTGGTGCCGCACACGCGATCCATGCCCGACATGCTGCAACTTCTTGACGTGCTTGTGCAAGATGATCCCGAAACACGGGGTGATTTCTGGCGGCACCAACGCGTGGTCCCGATCCCGCGCCCCAGCGAACATCGGCCGGAGAGCTACCTGGCGCTGCAGGATCCCGGTGCGCTCGCGGGGAAACGCATCGCGGTACCCGCGATGTATTTGGGTGAGGATCCACACTACCCACTCGACGTCCGGCCCTCGATCCTGCAGCTCTGGGGCGCCGCGCGAGCGCGGCTCGAGCAGCTCGGGGCTGAGGTTGTGGTGAGCGACTTCTCGCTGATGACTCGGTATGAGGGCGACCGGCCTGGGCAGAAGTTCTTGGGGACGCTGGGAAATCTCCCGTCGGGCTGGTCGGATTTTGAGTTCACCCACCTGCTCGCATTTGGCTGGGACGACTTCCTTCGGGCAAACGGCGACCCGCAGATCCCCGCACTCGGTGGGGTGGACTCGGCGCAGATCTACCCCACGCCGCCGGGAGCGCTGCCGGATCGCTACGAACGGGTGGGCGATCACAGCGACCGGTTCCGCAGCGTCGTCGAGGCTGCGCGGCGCGGGATCCCCGATCCGCGCGAGCACCCGGACTTCGCGCGGGGAGTGCACGCCATCATCGAGCTGCGCGAGGAACTCTTCGAAACGTGGCTCGAGGAGCAGGGCTTCGACGCGGTCGTATTCCCCTCGCACGCTGACGTGGGGCCCGCGAATGCGGACACGGACGAGGCCGCAGCAGACATCGCGTGGGCCAACGGGGTACGGTTCTCGCACGGCAACTATGCGCTGCGTCACATCGGACTCCCCACGGTGACTGTGGCGATGGGGGTGATGGCCGACATCGGGATGCCCGTGGGACTCACGTTCGTTGGGGCTGCCTATGACGATCCGGCGCTACTCGGCTACGCCGCCGCGTTCGAGGCGGGCGGGAACGGTTCGCTGCGGCGAGCACCGGAGCTCGGGCAGCGGGGAGCGTGTGTGGCACCGAGCCAGCGCGTGCCGTGGCGATAGAGTTCCAGTACCCAGTCCTTCCCGCACGGGAGCGTTCGGCCGTCAACGGCTGTGGTGCGATCGTGCCTGCAGAATCTAGGAGAGCGCGTGGTCGTCTTAGCCGCAGGTTCCCATCCAGAGCGAGCGCGTATTGGTTCGAAACTGCGGCGAGCACGAATTTCTCAGCACCTGACGATGAAGCAGGTTGCGGAATCGAGCGGAGTGACCGAGGGCTTCCTGAGTCGGCTCGAGCGGGATCTCACCTCGCCCAGCGTCGCAACCTTGATGACTGTGTGTCAAGTGCTGCACCTCGACGTGGGTGAGTTGCTCTCGCACACAGAGGTCGCGCGCGTGAGCTGGGAAGATGCCCCCAAGCTCATTGAAGCCGAACCAGGGGTGCAGGAACGCCTATTGACGCCGCGATCCGAATCGAGATTGCAGGTTATTCATAGTCAGTTTGCGCCGGGAGCGTCCGGAAACGCGCTCGATTACTCAGTGAACACTCCGCTGCACTTTGTGCACGTGCTCGAGGGGGAGCTCACCGTGTTTCTGCACGATGAGGACTGGACACTGCGCGCGCAAGACTCTCTGACCCTGGACGGGCGAGATCTGCATCGCTGGCAAGCCTCGGCGTCCTTGGGTGCCACCGTGATTTGGTGCCTCGCCCGGACAGTCGCCCCCTGACCCGAAAGGGCATCTGAGCCGGGGGTCGAAGGCCCGGCAAGTTCGTGAGCGCTGAAAACGTTCATCGCCCGTGCTCCTTTCCTTGGATTCAGCTCACCGACGATGAGTCTGGCTCGCAAGAGCGAAATGCAGCCCTCCGGGCTCAGCTATGCGGTCTCCCAGGGAGTGGGGCCAGAACGCGTGGACATCGGCAATTGGCGTCCCAGTTTGAGAGTAAATGAGTCCCACTGGTGCCCCCGATCGCCTGCTGCGGATCGCCGCGGCGGCAAGTTCCCCTTGTCATGTAGGTTTCGCTTGCGGACAACTTGTCCTATAGTAAATAATTATTAACCTGCACGCACTATCGGCAAAGGGGCCCAATATTGAACATCCAGGAAACGCAGCGCGGTGAGAACCAACTCGCCGCGGGGGCGATCAGTCTGCCGGAGCTTGTGTTCACCGCTCTGGCGACACTCGCTCCGCTCACGCTCGTCGCGGCGGTCATGCCGCTCCACTTCCTCGTCGGCGGTGCCGCTGTCCCGGGGGCGTACCTCATTGCCGCGGGCGTCATGGCGCTGTTTGCCGTCGGACTGAACACCGTCCTGAAATACCTCCGCAGCTCGGGGGCGTTCTACACGATCATCGCCCGCGGTCTCGGCAAAACCACCGGCACCGTCTCCGCGATGCTCGCCGTGCTCGCCTACAACGCCCTGCAGATCTCTACCTACGGGGTTATCGGTACCTACGCGGCGAGCAGCTTCGCGAGCTGGTTCGGCATCTCGCTGCCCTGGTGGTCTTACGCGCTCGTGACTCTCGTGATCGTCGGAATCCTGGGCTACCGCGGCATCACAGCGAGCGCCAAGATCCTCGGGGTCGTGCTGATCCTCGAGATCCTCGCACTTATCGTGCTCGCGATTGTGGTGCTCGCCGCCCCCGAGATCGGTGCGGTGCCCGGTGAAATCTACAGCCCTGGCCTGGTGCTGCACCCCAGCACGCTTGCGATGTTCGCGCTGGTGTTCGGCGCGTTCATGGGCTTCGAATCAACTTCAATCTACTCCGAAGAGGTGCGGGGCGGAGCACGCACCGTGCGCCGGGCCACATACATCGTGGTCGCGTTCATCGGTGTGTTCTACAGCCTGATGGCGCTGATCGTCGTGACCGCGTACGGCGCAGACGGGATCACCGGTGCTGCCGGGAACGACCTCGAGGGCCTCGTCACCAACCTATTTGCGCGACTCACCCACCCGTGGGTGTTCGAGATCGTCAATATCCTGCTGATCCTGAGCGCCTTTGCGGCTCTGCTCGCGCTGCACAACGCCTCAAACCGCTACGTCTACACCCTAGGCCGGGAACGAATCCTGCCCCACGTGTTCGGGCGCACCCACTCCCGCACGTACTCGCCCTGGGCAGCGGGGCTCCTGCAGAGCGCGCTCGGGCTGATCGTCATCATCGTGTGTGCGGTGGGCCGGATCGACCCCTACACGGTGCTCCTGCTCGTTGGCAGCGCGCTCGGGTTCCTTGCCATTATCGTGCTGTGGTCGCTGTGCTCCCTCGCCAGCCTCGTATACCTGCGCCGGGTCCACCCGGAAGAGGGGGTCTGGCGCACGCTGATCGCCCCCGGTCTGGCCTGGGTCGCGCTCACGTTCATCGCGGTGCTCGTCATCACTAACTTTGACCTATTCACCGGGGGCGACACCACGGTCAACGTCATCGTGTGGGGTCTCGCTGTGGTCGCGATCCTGGGCGGTCTCTGGCGCGGACTCTACCTGCGCCGCCGCCGCCCCGAAATCTACCGAGATATGGCCGCGACCACCGAGATATCCGTGGTGCCCTAGCACCACGCCCATCGTCGCGCGCCGCACATGCGGCCGCACGCACTCCGAGGTACGTAAAGGAAAGACACGTTTTGACGACCCACAGCCCGGCCGGATACTTCCCGGTTGACCTCACTCACGCATACAATGCCCCCGTCGATTTGTTCGAGGATCCCCAGGACGTCACACTCGGCCAGCGTGTACTGCACGGCCTGCCGTTCAGCTTTGGCACCGCCCAGCACGCGGTCGTGCGCGCCACCCCGGGCGCACACGTCGACATGAACGTGGAGGGCATCGCGACCTCCCTGGTGTTCGCGCACGCTGTCCTCGAAACCGACTTGTACTCTGGCGGTTCGATCGGGGAGCACGTAGGGGCCTACCTCGTCACCTACGCGGACGGTAGCGAAGTGGAAATCTCGCTGTCGCAGCGGTTCGAGATCGGCCCCACCCCGCGCAAGTGGCTCGGCCACGTCACGCCGCTCGACTGGGGACAGACCCCGTTTCTGGCGGTGAACGACGCCGAACACGAGCTCATGGAGCGGGTGTGTGGCCGGTTCGACACAGCCGGCGCGCGCCTCGTGGAGATCGAGGATCCGCAGTCCCGCGTGCCCTACCTGCTGCCGTACCGGTTCTACCTGTGGGCCTGGCAGAACCCGCACCCCGAGCTCGCGATCGCTCGAGTTCGCCTGAGCGGCGGCGAGAAGCACACGCTGCTCCTCGGGGCGATCACCCGGAGCACCCTGGCCGAGGAACCCCTGAACCGGGCCGTGGAGCGCGAAATGCTCATCCAGTTGACCGGCGTGGAGATGGACGAGACTGTCGAGGTGGCGGTGGACCGCGGCACCGCGCAGTACGTGTACCGTACCCACCGCACCCCGGACAAGGTCCGCACTGGGGTCTTCGGTTGGGGGAGCGCCCACTCGGAGCCCGGATCAGGGTATGTGCGCGTGGCCGCCGCGCCGTCGGCCACAATCATGATCATGCGTGCCGACGCCGTGCTCGCCGAGTTCATCTGGGGTGACCTTGTCGCGGCAGACACCCTCCGCCTCACCGAGCAGGTCTCGGTGGCGCTCCCCTCCGCGGACCGCAGCTGGGTGCGAGGCAGCATTCGCGACGCCGACACCGGCCAGCCCGTTGCGGCTCGCGTGCGCTTCGAATCCGCCGACGGAATCCCCTACGCGCCGTACGGGCACCACGCACACATCAACTCGGACGGCAGCACCTGGAATCTCGACATCGGCGGGGACGTACGCCTCGGCGCCAGCACGTACGCGTTCGCGGACGGCCGGTTCGAGGGCTGGCTCCCGAACGGTGAGATCACGGTTGAGGTGGTGCGCGGCTTCACCTATGAACCGTTCCGGGGCTCCATCACAGTCTCGGCCGAGCAGACAAGCTTCGATATTCAGCTGACCCGTCGCTTCAACCCACTAGAGCGCGGCTACGTTGGCGGTGACACCCACGTCCACTTCGTGTCGACCAAGGGGGCAGAACTCGAGGCGCGCGCCGAGGACGTGCAGATCGTGAACTTGCTGCAGACCCAGTGGGGGCAGCTGTTCACCAGCACCGAGGAGTTCAGCGGCCGACCCGAATACTCCCTGGAGCGGGAGGCCGTAGTGTTTACCGGCCAGGAGAACCGGACCAACATGCTCGGGCACATCAACCTACTCGGGCTGAGCGAGCCGATCATGCCCTGGTGCACCGGCGGATCCGAGGAAGCGGAGCTGGGGGGTGGCCTCGAAACGACGCTCTCCCACTGGGCCGACGAGTGCCACGCACAGGGCGGCACCGTCGTGCTGGCCCACTTCCCGGTTCCCTACGGGGAGACCGCGGCTCTGCTCGCGACTGGACGGCTCGACGCCGTGGAGTCCATCGGTTTCGACCACTACAACATGGGCGAGTACTACAAGTACCTCAATGCGGGATTCCAGATCCCCATCGCCGCGGGCACCGACAAGATGACCGCTGAGGTGCCGATCGGCATGCTCCGCACCTACGCCGGTGTGCCGTCCAAGACCCCCGACTACTGGGAGTGGTGCCAGGGCATCAAGAACGGCGACACCATGATCACGAGCGGCCCGCTGCTCTGGGTCACCGTGGACGGCGCTGCTCCCGGGCAGACGCTCACGCGCAGCCGTGGTAACCGGATCACCGTCGCGGGCGAGCTCGAGACAATCTTCCCCGTCACCGAGGTGGAAGTGCTGCTCAACGGCGTCGTGCAGGCCCGGATCCCCGTCGCCGCGCAGGGCGGCACTGCCTCCTTCGCGCACGACCTCGAGGTAACCGAAGACTCCTGGGTGGCGGTGCGCTGCTTTGGCGCGAACGACGCACGTCACCACGACACGTGGGACCGCGTGGTCTTTGCCCACACCTCACCCGTGTACGTCACCACGCAGGGCGAGTACCAGCGCTTCAACGAGCACACGATCAAGAACATGCTCCGGATCGTGGACGGGGCACGGCGCTATGTCGTGGAACGCGGGCGCACCCAGTGGGCGGGCTCGGTCACGCACAGGCACACCCACCCCGACCACGAGGCGTTCCTCGTGGCACCGCTCGACGAGGCCACGCGCACACTCACCGAACTGATCCGCACGCACACCTCCTAGCCACGGGAACGAACACCGAGGAAGACATCATGACTGCATCACTGGCATACCTCTCCGCAACGGAGGCGCTCTCCCGGTTCGCCGCGGGCACGCTGCGGCCCTCAGAACTCCTGGAAGTGCTGCTCCGGCGCATCGCCACCGAGAACCCCAAGGTCAACGCGTTCACCGCGATCTACGCGGACGAGGCTCGGGCCGCGGCGCTCGCCGCGGACCAGCGCTATCAGGACGGCACCGCGCGCCCTCTCGAGGGCATCGCCCTCGCCGTAAAGGACAACGTTCCGATCACCGGTCACACCGTGACCTACGGATCGAAGCTCTACAAGGACAACGTCACCCCGGACACCCACCCCGGTGTAGCGCGGCTCCTCGACGCCGGCGCGATCGTGATCGGGCGCACCACGATGCCCGAGTTCGGCGAGGCCGGCAACTGCTACACCCCGCTCTGGGGCACCACGCGTAACCCGTGGAACACGGAGTACGGTCCGGGTGGATCCTCCTCCGGTGCGGCGGTTGCGCTCGCCGCGGGCATGACCACCCTCTCGGACGGTTCCGACATCGGGGGATCGATCCGGATCCCCGCCTCCTGCTGCGGGGTGTACGGGTACAAGGCCCCCTACGGCCGAAACCCGAACGACCTGCCGAACACCTTCGATCCCTACATGCACTACGGCCCGCTCGCGCGCGCAGTCAACGACGTGCGCCTCATGCAGAGCATCATCGCGGGCCGTCACGTCGACGACATTGGCACCGTCGCAGAAGTGGTGGATTACACCGAGGTTGCTGACGTGTCGAACTGGCGGATCGCGTATTCGGTCGACCTCGGCTACTTCCCCGTAGACGCTGAGGTGCGGGCCAACCTGCTCGCCTTGGTCGAGGGGCTCCGCAAGCTCGGATGCGCCGTCGAAGAGGTCTCCCTCGACTGGGGTACTGAGGTGTACGACGCATGGGTCGCGACGAACTCGAGCCGCGGATCCGCGGCCCGGTTTGTGCACGACTTCGATCGAGATCGCCACCAACTCTCCGACTACGCCGAAGACATGATCGAGAAGGGCAAGGACCTCTCCTCGGCAGACCTCATCGAGGCGCTCGAGGTGCACGTCGATATGTACCGGGAGCTTGGCCCCATCCTCGAACGGTACGACGCGTTCCTCTGCCCTACGACAGCCCTGCCCTCCGTCCCGGCGGAGCGGTCCCCGCTCGACATTGATATTGAGATCAATGGCGAGGTAGTCCCGCCGAAGGTGGGCGAAGCTTGGTTCATGACCTACCCGTTCAACTCGCTCGCGCAGCTCCCCGTGCTGAGCGTGCCGAGCGGCGTTTCCAGCTCGGGCGTGCCCACCGGCGTGCAGATCGTGGGCCGTTCCTACGCGGATACCCGCGTGCTTTCCCTCGCGAACGCGCTCGAAACCCACGTGTACGCCACGGACTTCTCCGTGCTCTCAGAAGGGGTGTGACCACCGTGTATACCGTTGCAGATATTGTCGCCGTCCACTCCAGCACGCTGGCCGGGTCCACCCCGCCGGTCGAGTCCTACGACCGCGTGAGTCCGGGCTGGCAGGAGTCCGAACACCGCGTGGAGATGGGTGCCCCCGCCGTCGAGGGTGGGTACTGGGTCGGTGAGCCCGGTTCGGTCGCATTCGACTCGTGGCCCTACAACGAGTTGTGCGTCATCCTGTCGGGCCGCGTCGCCGTGGAAGACAGCACCGGGGTGCGCCTCGAATGGGGCGCGGGGGAATCGTTCCAGATTCCCCAGGGCTTCTCTGGCGTGTGGCACACGCTGGAGCCCACCGAGAAAGTGTTTGTCGGGGTGACCTCCGCGTAGGCCGCGGAGGTTCGGCCGCTTCCGTGCACGACGCTGGTTCGCTGGAGACCGTAACCGTCCTGAACCGTGCGCGGGGCCAGCGCAGTGCGTACGCTTGAGCCGTGGTGATTCCCCTCAACAAGCTCCGCGCCGCCGGTGCCATGCTCGGTGCCGCGCTCGTTGCGGTTGCCCTGGTGATCATTTGGGTGGCGCGGTCCGAGACGGATCGCGTCGTCTACGTGAGTGGGCTGGGCGCTGACGGCGAGCCGACCGCAGCCCGGTTCGAGCTCGCGCTGTTGCTGATCGTCGGCGGTGGGCTCATGGTCGCCTGGGGCGCGCGCGGGGTGCGCTCTCGGCTCCCGTACCTGAACGCCTGGGCCCCCTCGGCAACGCTTGTGGTGTCGTGTCTCCTGTTTTTCGTCGCCTCGCAGGTGCCGTGCACGTACGGCTGCCCGGTCCCGGTGGGGGACACCTTTACCTGGCAGGACCTGATCCATACAAGCTCCGCGGTGCTCGCCTTTGGAGCGGCGGCCTGGGCCATGCTGCAGACCGCGTTTGCCGAGGGCTACCCGCGTCTGCGCCGGATCTCCCTCGCGGCGGCAATCCTGGTTGCCGTGATTGCCGCCGCCGGAGGGATCATGTCGCTGCTGCAGTTCCGGATCGATGTCGGGAGCCTGTTCGAGTTCATTGCCACGTCGATCGGGATCTTCTGGCTGAGTCTGCTCGGGGTTGCAACAGCGCGCACGGCGGTGATGCCGAGCGCTGCGGCGACTACTCCCAGCTGAGCGCGAGTCCGGTTGCGGCCCCCGGCAGGGTGGTTACGACGCGCTCGACACCAGTTCCCAACTGCACCTCACGGATAACGCCGGAGAGGTCCGAGACATATGCGACATGGTGGATCGTGTCGAGCGCAAGCCCGATCGCCTCGCGGTACCCACGGGACAGCACCGTGGGAGTTGTGCCGGGCTCACCCGCTGCCGGGATCGGTGCGCGATTAAGGGTGTTCCCGTCCGGTCCAGCGCCCCGGTCCGTCCAGTAGAGCATGCCCGCGGAGAGATCGAGTTCCAGATCGATGGGCTCGGGCAGGTCGTGCCACAGCGTCTCAATATCGCGTCGCGTCGCGGCGCGTTCGCCCTCGGGGATCTCGATCCCTGCACGCATGATCCGACCCTGACCCACATCAGCGTTCCCCTTTTGCGTCCAGTACAGGTGTCCCGCCGCGGCGTCAACAGCGATCCCGACGCACCACTCTTCGACCTCACTGGGGCCGCTGCCGCGGGTGTCGACGAGCTGAGTGAGCCCGGAGCCATCGGCCTCAGCGCGGTAGATCCCGCGCCCCTCTCGGTCGCTCCAGTACAGCCGCCCGGTCGCCGGATCCGCCGCGAGCTGCTTGCCCGTAACAAACGATCCGCGGTCGACGATCACTTCAGGCTCGCCGCCTGTCAGGGGGATCCGCTGTACAGATCCATTGCGGGTGGTGAACTCCGGTTCTTCTCCCGTGGCAGCAGCACCATCGGGTTGCCCCATGCACGTGAACGTCACTGCCCCGGCTGAGGTGTCCACGGCAATCCCGTCGGGGGCCTCGCGCAATCCCGACACGAGCGGCACAGTGTCGCCCGAACGAGGGTCGATGCGATTCACGCTCCCACCGAGCACGTCGAGTGCGTACAGCACCGGGCGGCGCTGCTCCGAGCCGACAGTTGCACGCACGGCCCGAGTGATGCGATCGCGCCGACCCGCGCGCTCCGGGTAGGTGTCCGCAATCCCGTAGGTCGATTCGACCTGCTGCACCAGCGCCTCGCGGGCTGCAGGGGTGAGTTCGGGCCGATGCAGTTCGATCGCGTCGAGCGCGGCTCCCACGTGTTCGATGATGTGCCGCAGGCCCGCGGGGCCGCCGCCCAAATGAGAAGCCTCGAACACGCCGATCGACGCCCAGCGCAGCCCCAGGGACTCTTGGAAGATCACGTCGAAGTCGCGTGCATCAACCACGCCGTTCGCGACCAGCCACATCGCTTCGTCAAGCACCGCCTTCTGGACTCGGTTTCCCACGAAGCCGGGCACCTCGCGTTGCAGGGCAACGGGAACCTTTCCGATGTCGCGGTAGATCCGCTCGGCTGCCTGCACAAGATCGGCGCGGGTGTCGGGCCCGGGCACGATCTCGACAAGCGGCATGATCTGCGGCGGATTGTACGGGTGGCCCACCAGGATCTGCTCCGCGCGCTCGTTGCCCTCGGCAAGGAGCGAGGGCAGCAAGCTCGACGTCGAGGACGCGATGATCGTGTCCTCGGAGGCCGCTGCAGCGATGTCTGCGAGCAGGGAGCGCTTGATTTCCAGGCGCTCGGGTCCGTTCTCTTGCACAAGTGTGGCCCCGCGGACCGCGTCAGCGATTGAGCCCGCAATCTCGAATCCGCGATCCGTGGGAATCGCGTCGGGGGAGACATCGTAGATCGCGACCTCCCAGCCGCGCTCGCGGAAGAGCTCGGCCCAGGAGAGGCCGATGACCCCAGCTCCGATGATGGCAACGCGTGAGGTAGTCATAGTGTCTGAACCTTTCTGAGTGTGGAACTGGCGGGACCGTCAGTGGGTGGAACGCGGCAGCTTGGGTGGCAGCGGTTGCGGGTTAGCCGGTGGGAACGTCGCTCAGGACGCCGCGCAGCGCGGTGAGGATTGCGTCGCGGCGCAGCCTGTCCGGAGTATCGACGAACGGCCCTTGGAGTACCGAGCCCACGTGGCACGCGATCAGGATGCGTGTTGCTTCGTCGGCATCCGGAATCAGCTCGGCTCCGACGGCCTGCGCAACACCCTGCAGCACGGGAACGACCTGATGCTGGAATGCCTCGCCGTGCGCGCGCAGGACCTCGGCCATTTCCGGGTCGCTGCCTGCGCGCAGACCAAAAATTGCCCGGAGCGCGTACCACTGGGTGTCTGCAGGAATGACGCGGAGCATCTCATCGGCCGCCGACTCAATCACGACCTCCCGGGACTCGCCTGCTTGGGGGTGGTGTTGTTCGAAGCCCTCCATGCCCGCGATCAGTTCATCGGTCTTACGTTCATATAGTGCGAAAAACACGTCGTCCACTGTGCGGAAGTTCGAGTAGAACGCGCCACGCGTGAAGCCCGCGCGGGAGCAGATCTCGTCGATAGAAGCGGACGGGGCACCGCGCTCAGCGAAGATCGCGGCGGCCGCGTCGAGGAGTGCGCCCCGGGTGCGCACGCGCGCCCGGGGTGCGGCGGGTGCAGCCGGTGCGCCGACGTCGCTCGCAGTGCCGGTGGAGTCGCCCTGGGTCATGGCCGGTTCCCTTTCATCACAATTCGATGCATAATGAATTCAATACGAATTGTATCGAAGTAGCCAGGTGAGCGCATCACCGGATTGAGAGGCATCGTGCAGTATTCACTTCCCGCAAACGCGGCAGAACGTCCCATCGTTGTGGTGGGGGCCGGAACGCTGGGCCGGCGCATCGCCGCAGTGTTCGCGGCCGGTGGTTCGGATGTCCGTATCGCCGACCTCCAGGAAGCGCAGCGTGAGGCGGCGCTCGCCTACATCTCGGAAACGCTGCCCGAACTCACTGAGCGCCTGGCGCAGCATGGCAAAGCCCCAGTCGCCGGATCGGTCACCGCGGTCGAGCAGGTCGCCGACGCACTCTCCGGCGCCTGGCTCGTGGTCGAGGCCGTGCCGGAGAAGCTCGAGATCAAACGGCCCCTCTTTGGGGACCTCGACCGGCTCGCCGATCACG
The DNA here is from genome assembly GCF_900163635.1 of Leucobacter sp. 7(1). GTDB lineage: Bacteria > Actinomycetota > Actinomycetes > Actinomycetales > Microbacteriaceae > Leucobacter. The sequence continues at coordinate 49,803 of NZ_FUID01000061.1, forward strand.
ACGCGCTACTTGCCACGAACTCCTCCTCGTACGCCTCCCGGATGGTGATCGATGAGGTGACAAACGCTGAGCGTGTTTTCAACATGCACTTCGCTATGCCGCCGACAAGCATGGCGGTTGAACTGATGAGCGACGGCCAGACCTCGGAAGGCTTGCTCGAAGAGGTGGCTGAGGAGCTGCGACGTTTTGGACTCGCACCCTTCATCGCACACGCCGAAAGCACAGGCTTCATCTTCAACCGAATCTGGGCCGCGATTAAGCGTGAAGCACTCGCCGTTGTAGCGGAAGGTGTCAGCACGCCCGAGGACGTCGACGCCATCATGCGCGCCAACATGGGACTGCCAGCAGGGCCCTTCGCGCTCATGGACCAGGTGGGGCTCGACGTGGTGCTCGACATCGAAGAGCACTATGCGGCGGAGACACCGACCCTGCCGAGTGGGCCGCGCGAGCTGCTGCGTCGCTACGTCGAGGCGGGCAAGCTGGGGCGCAAAACAGGCGAGGGCTTCTACAAACACGAGGCGTAGCGCGCAGAGGGTAGCGTTCGGGCCGGGCCGGGGCACGGCCCGAGCCTTCACCCGCCGAGCGCCCGAATCACCTGGGCAGCGGCACTGTGCCCGGCATCCTCCGCGATATGACGTGCGGATCGTCCGTCGGCGTCGACGCTGCTCGGGTCAGCCTGCGCGCGCAGCGCCACGGCCACCGCGTTGGCGTCTCCGGAAGCCGCCGCGTCCAGGAGTGCAGCCGCGGGATCCGTCGGCGCGGGAGCCTGCAGGATCGCCTGAAGTACCGCGGCGCTTCCCGGATACCCCTTCCACTCCGCCATCTGCAGCGGAGTGAGCCCTTCGGTTACTGAGGGGCGGTCGAGCTCTACGCCTCCGGCCGCGAGCACGCGAATCGCGGCGTGATAGCTCGGATCGTCGCGGCCGAACCAGACGGCCTCGTGAATTGCCTGGTACCCGACGCGGTTGACGTGATCGAGCGGCACACCGGCCCGGATCAGTTCGCCCGCCACGGCCCAGTGTCCGCGCTCGGCCGCTCGAATCAGGCCGGTCCCGTTCCAGCTGTCGAGATCCGCCACATTCGCACCGTGGGTGAGAGCGAGCCGCAGGAACTCGGTGTGCCCCTCGCTGCTCGCGATGAGGTACGCGGACTGCATCGTCGAGTCCTGGGCGTTCACGTCCGCGCCCTGGGCGATCAGGGCCTCTGCCGCAGCAACGTCATTTGCCCAGGCGGAATCGCGCACGAGCTGATCAAGCTCTGCCTGGCTGAGCTCCGGGGCCGCAGGGCTCGGGGGCGCGGGCTGTATCGAAGGTGCCGCGTCCGTGAGTGGCGCAGTGGAACTCGGCGACGGAGCGGGGGAGGGTGTCGGCTCCGGCGCGCAGCCCACGAGGAGTAGGGACAAACCGACAAGCGCGGTGAGTGGCGTGCTCGCCCGGACTGCGCGAGCGGGCCTGCGAGAAGCAAAAATCGGGCTCATGTGGCTCACGCTACGTCCGGTGCGTTGTCGGAGACATCAACTGATCGGTTGAACTGCCTGGTGGGTGAGGCAGTGGCTCAGTAAAAACCAAAAACACCCGGTCAGATCTTCATCTGACCGGGTGTTGACTGGTGCGCCCCGAGGGATTCGAACCCCCGACCTTCTGATCCGTAGTCAGATGCTCTATCCAGCTGAGCTAGGGGCGCTCGTTGGTTTCCCAACTTGGAAAACATTACACGAGCCCCCAATGAAACGGAAATTCGGGCGCGAATCCCGGGCGTGTACGCTCCCGGTTTTGGCCCAGCGTGAGCTCCGTGAGTGAGGCCACCGCACGTCACCGACCCGGTCTCCATGTTCGCGGCGCGCAGGCAAGGTACCCTTGTCTCCGTGCCAGAGAACATCACTGCCCCCGCGAACTCCCAGACTGCCCTTGAGCGTGCCGAGTCGCTGATCCTCGAGATCCCGGACTACCCGAGCTCTGGGATCCTGTTCCGTGACATCACCCCGCTCCTCGGCGACGCAGCCGCATTCCGGGCCACAGTCGACGCGCTGATCGCTCCCTTCGCAGGCCAGTTCGACGTCGTGGCAGGACTGGAGGCCCGGGGATTCCTGTTCGCGAGCGCCGCTGCCTATGCAAGTGGTGCCGGCCTGATGCCGGTGCGCAAAGCAGGCAAGCTGCCCCGCCCCGCGGCCAAGGTCGACTACGCGCTCGAATACGGGGTCGCCGTCGTTGAAGCGCACAACGACTTCCCGCGCGGTTCCCGCGTGCTTGTGATCGATGACGTGCTCGCCACGGGCGGCACCCTGGTGGCTGCTCACGCCCTGATGGCTGAGCTCGGCTACGAGGTCGCGGGTACCTCGGTGCTGTTTGAGATCGCGGATCTCGGCGGTCGCGCCGCGCTGAACGACCCGCAGCTCCACACGGTCTTCCACAGCTAAGCACGCGAGACTGACGGGTCGGACCCGGGGTTCGGGGGAGCCAGTAAGTATGAGCAAAGACGCGAAACCGTCTCGGCGCGGGTTGCCCGGCCCCGACTTCTTCGACCTCGCGGGCAGCGACCCGGACCTGCTGAACTCGGGACGGATCCCCGATCCGGCCCCCGCGCACACCCCGTTCTTTCGGTGGCTCGCACGCATCCTCACGACGATCGAGGCGCGGCTGCGAGCTCGGGGCGACACCTCGGTGCGGAACGCACTGCGTGTGGGGTGGGCCCTGCTGGCCGCCGTGGGCCTCTTCCTGCTTGTCGGCCCCGTGATCAACAAGCCACTCGAATTCGACGACGTCATCGCCTCCGCGAACGTCGACGAAGTCGATTGGGTGGCACGTGACGCCACAGTCGACTACACCGTGACGCGGGACCCCGAGGGCGGTTTCGCCACGACGGTGGAGGAGCGGTACACCGCGGACTTCCGGAACGGGCCCGAAACCGCCGTGGAGCGAGTGCTCGTCACGGAATTCCAGGGCCACGACGCGGAGTTCGCGCTCGGCCAGGTCACCGTCGACGGAGAGACGATCGCCGCCGAAGTGGACCGGCGTGCGACGACTACCACGATCCGCATCGTGCGTCCGGACGGGGAACGCTTCGATGGCGAGCACGAGATTGCCGTCAGCTACGAACTGCACAACCTGATCACCCCGAAACCAGACGACGCGACGGGGGCGATCGTCGACGCCTGGAACTGGCCCGTGTTCGGTGAGCTGTGGCCCCAGGCGACGAAGGGCATTGAGGTCTCGCTGACCCTGCCACAGGAACTCGACGAGGCGCTTGTGCGGCCGCCCCAGGCGTATGTGGGTTGGCTGATCGCGAGTGCGACGCAGTGGCTTGAACCCGACGGTGCGACTGCTGCGGGCATCCGATACAGCTTCACCAACGATCAGGGGCTTCCGCCCTACCCGGACATCCTGATCCGCACAAGCTTCGACGCCGGTACCTTTGCGCAGCCGGAGACCACAGCGCTGTTCTGGTGGCAGAGCTTTGGTCCGTTGCTCCCGCTCGCGGGACTTGCCGTGCTGACACTGTTCGCGGCCGCAGCCCGCAAGGTTGTCTGGGCGGACAGCGCCGGCGAGCCCTGGTATTTGCCGCGCAGCACGCCACCCGCGGGCCTCTCACCCGAGCTTGCCACAGCGCTGCTCGGTCGCTCGGCACACGCCGAACTTGTTGAGACGCTCACAGAGCGGGTGACCCCTGCGGAGCGCAGGTCCTGGCTGGCGCGCCTCGCACGCGCGGGGCGTCGGGCCGGACGCCTGGGCAACGCCCCCACGGTCCTCACCACCTCGGCGCGCTGGCGTCGCTCTGATGAGGTGGTAGCGCAAGGCCTCCGATGGGTGCCGGACAGCTACGTCCGCGACTTCTTCGTCTACGCTCCAATCGCGGTCACGCTGCTGCAGTGGGGGCTGCTGCGTCAGCTTTCACACCAAGTCATTCTGCTGGTTGTGTGGTGGCCCGCCGTCTTCGTGCTGCTCGCGACCGCGTTGGCGATCGCCACGCTTGTGCTTGTGCGCCGGCCTCGTCCCCTCACCCCAAAGGGCGCACGCGCGGTGCAGGATCTCAAGGGGATCCACGTGTTTGCGCGGGCAACACGATTGCTGGATCGCGGGCCCGTGGACGAGCCGCTGCTGCCCTATGCGGTGCTGTTCGTCTCGCCGCGCCGTGCGGGATCCCGAGTGACCGAGCATGCAATCCGGGAGACCGGCGAGCTCTCGCTCGCGCAGGGCTGGCGCGGCGGGAACTTCCTGACGTTCCCCGCGATCCTGGCGCTGCTCGCCGCGGGTGCCGTCCTTGCCGGGGCGATCGGTGTTGCGGCTACGGTGCCGCCACCCTACGCCAAAGCGGAGCGGTTCAGCGACGATGCAAGCAACCTCCCGGGCATCCTTGCCACGGAGATCCAAGGCTTTGATATTCGCGCCGAACTCACCCGGGACGACGCAGATGCCGCCCGGCTCGAGGTTGTAGAGCGCTTTACGGTGGTGTTCGCGGAGGACTCTGCGCGAGTGCCGCAGTTTGCTCGCGAGTGGAGCACCCAGTATCTCGGTCAAGATCTCGGCTTCGAGCTCGATTCTCTGCTCGTGGACGGAGCTCCGGCACCGATCCGGGAGATCCCGCAGCCGCGCAGTGCCGTGGTCACCACCCAGCTCGCCGAGGCGCTCAGCGGGGAGCACAGCGTCGAGGTGCGCTACACCCTGGCACGCCCGGTGGTTGACGCGGGCACGGCGAGCGAAGCCACGCAGCAGCTTCGGTGGGCGGCCCTCCTCGACTCGTGGGAGGACGAGTACTACGTCAATCCCAATAACCCCTACGACGGGAGCGAGCCGGTGCGCCCGCTTCGGGTGCAGCTCACGGTCGCCCCGGAACTCGCGGACGAGATTCGCGAGGGCGGGTGGATCGACACGGATAGTGACCGGGCGAAGATCCCGTTCGTATCCGGAAATGCGGTGGCACCGTGGGTTACTGAGATGTCGAGCTACACCGAAGACTCGCAGCGACTTGAGCTGCGTATCGGCTCGGAAAGTCATGAAAAAGATGGCTCTGTGGTGTTCCGATTCGACGCGGACTCGGTCGAATCGCGGATCACCGACCCGATGGCGGAGCTGGATCAGAGCGCTGCCGACCCCGAGGCGGAGGATCCGGACGCGGGCTTCGAAGTCTCCCCGGAGGTGAACGCGACCCTCGGGCACTACGAACTTCAGATCGGTTCATACACGGACCTCGGGGCTCGCCTTTCCTTTGCTCCGGACACCTTTACCGGGGTCACCGCGAGCGGCGCGCAGCGATTCTTTGCTGACTACCACCGACCCTACGCGCTGATGATGTGGGGCACGGGAGGGCTGATTGCGGCCGCGCTCGGCGTCGCAGCCGCAGCGGCGCTCCGGCGCCAGACCCCGGGGCTTTCCCTGCGACTCGTCGCCTTCGTCGCGCTCCCGGTCCTCGCGATCGCGCAGTGCGTGGTGTTCTGGTGGGTCATCGGGTCGATGCCCGGGGGAGACGCACTGGGAGTCGGTGCGTTTGTGCTGGGTGGCGTCCTGCTGGCTGCCATCCTTGCCGAGTGCCTCATCGTGGCGGGGCTGCGGCCCAAATTCCAGAACCGTTCGACGTCCAAGAGAGAATAGGCGTATGACCCAGACTGACGCTTCCGCAGCCTTCTTCACCGCACGTGACCAGTTGCTGGCCTGCGCGGGAGATCCGGCGCGCGCCCGCGCCGAGTTCAGCTGGCCTGATGTGGGCGACTCGTTCAACTGGGCGCACGACGTCTTCGACGTGATCGCCGAGGGTAATGACACTGTCGCGCTCTGGATCGCGGAGGAAGACGGCAGCGAACAAAAACTCACCTTCGCGGAGCTGAAGCACCGCTCCGACCAGGTGGCAAACTGGCTGCGCAGCACGGGCGCACGCAAGGGCGACGTAGCAATGCTGATGCTCGGCAACCGGGTCGAGCTGTGGGAGATCATGCTCGCCGCCATGAAACTCGGCGTCGTGATCCTCCCCACCTCAGTGGTGCTCGGCGCTGCAGAGCTTGAAGACCGAGTCGCCCGTGCACGCGTGAAGTGGGTATTTGCCGCGCCCGAAGATGCAGTGAAATTCGCGGACGTTCCGGGCTCCTACCGTGGGGTGGGTGTCGGGCTCGCAGACGCGTCGAAAGATCAGCGCGCCGCGCTGTGGGAGTGGGCCCACTACGAAGAGTCCCGGGCGTCCGGGGCGGGCACTATTCCGAACCGGACGCTGAGTCAGGATCCGTCGCTCATCTACTTCACGTCGGGGACAACGAGCCTGCCCAAGATCGTGGTGCATTCCCACACGAGCTACCCGCTGGGGCACCTCACCACAATGTCGTGGATCGGTGTACGTCCCGGAGACACACACCTCGTGATTAGCGCGCCCGGTTGGGGAAAGCACGCGTGGTCCAGCTTCTTCGGGCCCTGGCACGTGGGGGCGACGATCTTTGTGGCGAACTACGGCCGATTCGATGCCGAGTTCCTCGTGTCGGAGCTTGATCGCGCCGGCGTCACAACGTTCTGTGCGCCGCCTACGGTGTGGCGCATGCTGATCCAGCACCGCCTCGACACGAAGCCGCGTGCGCTGCGCGAGGTCGTGTCAGCGGGCGAACCCCTCAATCCCGAAGTGATTGCGCGCATCCAGGAATGGTGGGGGCTCGAGATCCGCGACGGCTACGGCCAGACCGAAACCACCGCTCTCATTGCGAACATGCCGGGCGACCCCGTGGTTCCTGGTGCCATGGGTCTCCCGCTGCCCGGTGTCGACGCGATCCTCGTGGACCCCGTGACGGGTGAAGAAGCCGAAGAGGGCGAAATCTGCCTGCGAATCGTTCCCGGTGACGCTGCCGACGCTGCCGCCGCACCGCGGAGTGCGCCGGTGAACCTGATGACCGAGTACCTCGGCAACCCGGAGGCCACCGCCCGGGCAACCGCGGACGGACTGTTCCACACGGGTGACGTGGCGCGCCGCGGTGAGGGTGGGGTCCTCACCTTTGTGGGCCGCACCGACGACGTCTTTAAGTCCAGTGACTTCAAGGTCTCCCCGTTTGAGGTGGAGAGCGCGCTGCTCGAACACCCGGCGGTCGCGGAGGCCGCGGTTGTGGGCGCACCCGACGAGACCAAGCTGAACGTGACGAAGGCGTATGTGGCGCTCGCCGCCGGGGTCCCCGCAAGCCAGGACACAGCGCGGGAGGTGCTGGCACACGCCCGCGTCGCATTGCCGCCGTACATGCGCGTACGCCGGGTTGAGTTCTTCGAACTTCCGAAGACGACCTCGGGCAAGATCCGCCGCGTCGAACTCCGCGACCGTGAGGTCGTGGCGTACGACGCGGGCGAGCGGCTGCCGGAGGAGTGGCGCGAAGAAGACTTCCCCGGTCTCAAGGGCTAACGCCCTCCTGGCCGCAGTGCGCTGGAACGAGTAGGTCCACCAGGCCCCGTAGTCAACCGCGTTTGA
>NZ_FUID01000060.1 GCF_900163635.1 Leucobacter sp. 7(1)
GGTCTCCCAGAACTGCTCCTGCAGCCCGAAGAGGTCGAGTTGCGGTTTCTCCCAGATGCCACGGGTCGGATTCCACACCGCGAGGGGTTGCATCTCGGGGGTTGCGTTGCTCATCGTCATCTCCTTGGAGGTTTGCGCGGATCGCGGGTGCGGAGAGCAGCCCACGGACGTTCTCAATCACGACCCACCCGGGTTGCAGCGCATCGATCGCTGCCGCCATGTGCGCCCACAGGCCGGAGCGAGTGCCGGGCTTCAGGCCGGCCATCTTCCCGACGGTGGAGACATCTTGGCAGGGGAACCCTCCGCAGAGGATGTCCACCCGAGGGACGAGGCTCCAGTCGATGGTGGTGATGTCTCCGAGGTTCGGCGCGTCAGGCCAATGGTGGGAAAAGACACGCGCGACGGGTTCGTTGATCTCCGAGAACCAGATCGTTCGTGCTCCGAAGACTTCCTCGATGGCAAGGTCGAGTCCGCCGTAGCCGGAGAACAGCGACCCGACACGCAGCGGCGCGGGCGGATCGGTGAGGGTCTGTGCTGCCACGGGCGAACCTCCTGGAACGGCGCTCCTCAGAGCCGCATTGCTTGCTCCGAGCTGGTCACCCACCAGGTGCACGAGCCACCCCACCCACTGCCGTTCAGCCGGCTCTTCCCGAGTCACGTCGGCCGACATCGACGCCCAGCGCCGCCGACCTCTCGCGGTTCGCTCGAACGGGTTGTCACGCCTCTTGCAAGCGAGGGGCGCCACCGTCGAAAGCGACCCCCGAAATCATCGCGGTCACGGGTCGTGGAGCTCACCTTCGTCGTGAGGAGAGGCGGTGCCTGGTGACAGTTTCGATGCGAGTGATGTCCGCCGGAGACGGCTACAAGTACCTCCTGCGCACCGTCGCCACAGGAGACGGCGACCGCGTGCTCTCCACACCGTTGACCAGGTACTACACGGAAGAAGGAACCCCGCCGGGGCGCTGGCTCGGGTCAGCCGTTACCGCGCTCGGTGGCGGAACAATCACCGTCGGTAACGAGGTTTCCGAGCTGCAGCTTCAACGCCTGATCGGCCAAGGCCGAGACCCGGTGACCGATCAGGCGCTCGGCAGTCCGTATCGGAAGTATCCAACCGTGGCTGAGCGGATCGAGCACCGTACCAACAGGCTCGACGTTGGCCTCCCGGTGACGGAGCGTGCGGAAGCGGTTGCTGCAATCGCGGCTGAGGAGAGTGCTCGTGGGGTGCGGAAGGCGGTTGCGGGGTTTGATTTCACGTTCTCGATTCCGAAGTCCGCATCGGTGCTGTGGGCGGTGTCCGACGCTGGTACGCAATCGCTGATTGCGGAGGCGCATCACGCGGCGGTTGCGGAGATGGTTGTCTTCATCGAGCGGGAGGTTGCCGCAACCCGCGTCGGCGCAGCAGGACGCAACGGGGCGGTTGCGCAGGCTGACGTGTCCGGGGTGATCGCCACAGCGTTCGATCACTACGACTCACGGGCGGGTGACCCGCATCTGCACACGCACGTGGTGATCTCCAACAAGGTGCAGACCGTCCACGACGGCAAATGGCGCTCCCTCGACGGACGCCCCCTCCACGCCGCCACCGTCGCCCTCTCCGAACTCCACGAAGCCGTCTTCGCCGACCACCTCACCCGCACCTTCGGCGTCGAGTGGGAGGCACGGGACATGGGGCGTGACCGCAACGCCGCCTGGGCGATCACCGCGGTGCCGGAACGGCTGGTTGCAGAGTTTTCCACTCGTGCGAGGCATATTGATGCAGAGACGGATCGCTTGATCGCAGCGTACGTTGCCGCGAACGGGCACAGGCCTACGCCCGCCACCATCGTGAGGCTTCGAGCACAGGCGACGTTGGTGACCAGACCGGAGAAGCAGGTCCGTTCCCTCGCAGACCTCACGAGTGAGTGGCGGGAACGTGCGTCGCACCTTCTCGGTGAAGACGCCACACGCTGGGCCCGCGCCGTCACCGCGAACGACGCACCGCTGTTACTCCGCGCCGACGATGTGCCTTTGGACGTGATCGCCTCGCTTGGGCGCAGCGTGGTGGAGGCGGTCGGTGAGAAGCGGTCGACCTGGCGGCGCTGGAACCTCACCGCTGAAGCCGCACGGCTAACGATGCCGTACCGGTTCGCCACCACGCAGGATCGTGAAGCTGTCGTTGGAATGGTGGTCGACGGTGCCGAGCGCGCATCGATCCAGCTCACTCCGCCCGAGCTCGCGTCCAGCCCAACCGTGTTCCGTCGGGCCGACGGCAGCAGCAGGTTCCGGCCTGTCGCGTCGACGGTGTACTCGTCGCCTGAAATCCTGGCGGCGGAAGATAGGCTCCTCGAGCGCGCCCGCAGCATGACCTCACCCACCGTCCCGGTCGAGGTGATCGAGAAGGTCACCCGTCGCCCGGACGGCGACGGCAGGTTCCTCGCCGATGATCAAGCAGTAGCCCTCACCGGGGTCGCGAT
>NZ_FUID01000015.1 GCF_900163635.1 Leucobacter sp. 7(1)
TTAATCCCGCCGTGCGGGCGCATAAAGAACGCGACCGCGTAGGTGCCGAAGGAGGCAAGCGTTGCGTGGGGCGATCTGGGTGATCGCCCCACCGATGGGGTTTAGTAGACGCGCTCGCCACCGACCCAGGTCGAGGCCACGGCGACTGCAGCGAGCTCGGGGACCGGGGTGGTGTAGGGATCGCGTGCGAGCACCGCGAAGTCGGCGCGCTTGCCAACCTCGAGGCTGCCCAGCTCGTCCTCGCGACCGAGGGCGCGGGCCGCGGAGATCGTGTGGCCGCGCAGCGCGGTGTCGAGCGAGACCGCGAGATCATCGGAGCCGAGCTGCGTGCCGCGACGGGTGATGCGCGAGACGGCGGCCTGGATGGCCTCCATCGGCCGCGGATCCGCCACCGGGGCGTCCGACGAGATCGTGACCGGCACGCCGGCCCGCTCGAAGTCGCCGAGCGGGTTGAACCGCTCGCCCGGGGTGCCGATAGCCTGCTCGACGCCCTCGCCCCAGTTGAAGTGGTGCTGCGGCTGGTTGACCGGCATGATGCCGGCCTTCGCCATGCGGTCGATCTGTTCGAGCGTGGGCAAGCCGCAGTGCTCGATGCGGTGGCGTGCATCGGAATCGGGGCGATCCGCCAGGGCCGCCTCGATCGCGCCAATGACCATCTCGAGGGCGGTCGGGGACTGCGAGTGCGTGGCGGTCTGCAGGCCGACGCGGTGCGCCTTCTTGATCAGCTCGGTGTAGTCGCCCGGCTCGTGGTAGAGCTGGCCGGTGCGGCAGGGATCGCCGACGTAGCCGTCGGGGAAGTAAGCGGTCCAGCCACCGAGGGTGCCGTCCGAGTAGAACTTAATGCCCGCGAAGCTGAGGTGCTCGTTCCCGAACTGGCCGTGCAGCCCCATCTCGATCGCTTCGTCGAGGAGGTGCGAGAGCAAGTACATGCTGACGCGGACCTTGAGGTCGCCAGACTCGGCGAGGCGCAGGTACATGTCGAACTCGCGGCGGCTCACCTGGGCGTCGCCGATCGTGGTGACGCCGCCGGCGAGGAAGTTCTCCTGGGCTGCGGCGAGCTGCAGTTTGTGCTCAGCCGGCTCGTCCGCGAGGTGGAAGTTGGGGCCGTGGTGGCCGATCTTGACACCCTCCAGGCCCGTGAGGACGTTGCAGGCCGCGTCGGACAGCTCACCCGTCAGCTCGCCGTTTTCGTCGCGGAAGAACTCGCCGCCCTTGGGGTTCGGGGTGTCCTTCGTGACGCCGTGCAGCTCGAAGGTGTACGAGTTCACGACACCGCCGTGTCCCGACGCGTTCATGAGGTAGACCTCGCGGTCCGAGGCGACCTCGTCGAGTTCGAAGCGGTTGGGGTGGCGCTGCTCGGCGAGGTTGCGCTGCTCGTAGCCGTAGCCGCGAATTGGGCGACCTGCGGGCAGCGTCTTCGCGGCTTCCTGGAGCAGCGCGACGATCTCGGGGATCGAGCCAGCCTTCTCGGGGCCGCAATCCACCCAGCTCATCATCTGTCCGAGCATCAGCGGGTGCGCGTGCGCATCGATGAAGCCAGGGACCACGGTGGTGTCGCCCAGATCGACGAGCTCGGGGGTGAGCGCGGAAACCTCGGCCGCTGCGGCGCGGCACTCGGCAACGGAGCCGACGGCTCGGATGCGGTCATCGATGACGAGGAAGGCTTCCGGAGTGGAACCCGCCTCGTCGAGGGTGTGAATCTTGGCGGCGGTGACAATCGTCGGGGCCTGAATGGCCGGGGCCTGGGTAAACGCGAGCTTGCGCACGGGGAGACTCCTTCGTTGTGAATCGATACGAGCGTACTCACGTTCCCGTCGAAAGGAAGACCATGTAGCGCCGTCCGCGGCTTTACAACGTGTTTTTGTCGATCAAAAGGGCCAAAAGGCCCGCATTATTGTGGATCACGTGAGTTGTCCAGATCTTTTGTCAGCCCCCGGGCAGACTCTTCTGCCAGGATAACCCGGTGGAAGCTTTTGATGAAGACCTGATTCGCGCGCTGCAGTTGGATGGCCGAGCACAGTTCTCGGCGCTTGCCGCACAGCTCGGCGTACACCGGACGGTTGTTGCGCAGCGAGTCCACGAGCTCATCGAGAGCGGTGAGATCCGGATCCTCGCAGCGGTGCACCCCCGGGCCGTGGGTTTGCCCGTGCAGGTGAACCTGCAATTTCGCATTACCGGCCCCACATCTCCCGTGTTCGAGCACCTGCTCGGGTTCACGAACGTTGTGTTCCTCTCTGAGATCAGTGGGCAAGCTCAGGGTGTTGTCGAGGTGTGGGCGGCCGACCTCGAAGACGTGAGCCGCTCGGTGCGCGCCATTCAGGCGATCCCCGGGGTGCGCGACGTCCAGTTTTCCCTCTATGACCGGGTGTTGAAGCGGCTCCGATTGGGGGAGGACCCTGATCCGAACCAGCTCTCCTTCGACGAGTTCGACATCGACCTCATGGCGCAGTTGCAGCTTGATGGCCGTCTCACCTTCGGCGAGCTTGCACGGCGCACGGGACGCTCAGCTTCGGCCTGCCGCACCCGCGTGCTGCGGCTCCTCGACTCGGGGGTGATGCGGATCGGCGCGGTCCGCAGCAGACTCAACGCCACAAGCTCGGTGCTCTCCGGCGTCGGCATCGTGCTCTCCGGAGATGCCGAGGGGCTCGCTTCCGCGGAGGAACTTCTGCTCAGCATCCCAACGATCGAGTTCGCGGCCCGCACGCTGGGCCGGTACGGCCTCATTGCGACGATCGCGGCACGCTCAATCGCGGACTACACCGCGATCGTGCGCAGCATTCGAGAGCATCCAAGTGTCACTCACGTCGAAACGTGGATCCACGCCGCGGTGTGGCTCGAACGCTACGAGTGGAGCCTCGACCGATTGGAGCGGCTCCAGCTTGCGGGTACCCCGCTGTTCCCCGGCTGACCCCGGCGGCACCGGCAGGTCTGCTGTCGCCGGCCCGGCCCGGCCAAACCGAGCCAATCTATCTAGCCCGAGGGATATTCCGGGGAATTTCCCTACATCTCGAGAAAATCACTCGATCTCGGTGGGCCCTTGCCTTGCCCTGGGGCCGTCCTACTAAGGTGGTGGGAACACACAGGGTGCCGTTCGCCCGACCTCAGGGGGTGCGTCGTGATCGAGTTTGAACACGTGACAAAGACCTATGCCGGGGGAGCGGAGGCGATCCGAGACTTCTCCTGCACGGTCCCCTCACACCGCACCGTCGCGTTTGTTGGCTCTTCTGGTTCAGGGAAGACGACATTGCTGCGCATGATCAACCGTATGGTGGAGCCCACCTCCGGCCGGGTCCTCATCGATGGCGAGGACGTTCGGGAGCGGAACCCCGTCGAACTGCGGCGCTCGATCGGCTACGTGCTGCAGCATGGTGGCCTCCTCCCGCATCGCACAGTCGTCGACAACATCTGCGCGATCCCCCGGCTCACGGGCACCCCGAAGCGTGAGGCGCGACACGCGGCGATTGCGCTGCTCGAACGGGTGGGGCTCGATCCGGCGCTCGGACAGCGATACCCCGCCCAGCTCTCCGGAGGCCAACAACAGCGCGTCGGTGTCGCACGGGCGCTCGCCGCCGATCCCAACATTCTCCTGATGGATGAGCCGTTCGGAGCCGTTGACCCGATTGTGCGGCGCGAACTCCAGCGTGAATTGCTGCGGCTCCAGGCCGAGCTTGGCAAGACAATCGTGTTTGTCACCCACGACGTCGATGAAGCATTCCTGCTGGGCGACGAGGTCGTGGTGCTGGCCGAGGGCGGCGTCGTCGCTCAACGTGGCACTCCGGAAGAGATCCTGAGTCGCCCCGCGAACGCGTTCGTGCGCGATTTTGTGGGCGCAGACCGCGCGGAACGAAATCTCCGAATTGTTGAGGTTGACGGCCGGCAGCTCGCCGTCGACGACGCGGGCTGTCCCGTGGGGGTGCTCGAGCGGTGAGTTGGCCACTCGCCAACGGACAGCTGATCCTCGCTGCGGCGGTGGATCATCTGCTGCTCAGCCTGCCCGCGATTCTCCTGAGCATCCTCATTGCCGTACCCATCGGTCGGCTCGCGTTCCGCGCCCCGCGGCTGGGCGGCCCGCTTCTCGGGGTCTCGAGTCTGGCCTATGCAATTCCTGCGTTGCCGCTACTGATCCTCATCCCCGCGCTGATCGGGACGCCGCTGCGGTCCTGGCAGACAATGGTCGTGGCGTTGACCGTCTACGGGGTTGCCCTCATGGTGCGAACCTCCTGCGACGCATTCGCGGCGGTGGATCCACAGCTTCGGGACGCGGCGGTCGCCATCGGGCATTCCCCCCGCAGCGTGTTCTGGCGGGTAGAGCTGCCCCTCGCGGTTCCCGTGCTGATTTCAGGAATCCGAGTTGTCGCTGTCTCCACGATCAGTCTCGTCACTATCGGCGCCCTGATCGGAGTGCGGAGCCTCGGAAGCCTCCTCACCGACGGCTTCCAGCGGGGGATCGCCGCAGAGATATGGAGTGGGGTGATCGCGACGGTTGTGCTCGCACTCCTTCTCGATGCGTTGATCCTGCTCCTCGGGCGGGTGCTCACCCCGTGGACGCGCCGCGCGACCGAGGGCGTCGAGCCAGTCTCGCTCACCGGGACGGCGGCCTCATGAATCTCTTTATTGAAGCGTGGGCGTGGCTCACGGACCCCGCGCACTGGGCGGGGCCCGGGGGGATTCCGGTGCGGCTGCTCCAACATCTGGGCGTCACGCTGCTTGCGGTGTTGGCCGCGGGGGTGCTCGCGGTGCCCGCGGGGATCTTGATCGGTCATACCCGACGCGGGGCTGGCCTCATCGGCGGGTTCGCCGGTGCGGCGCGGGCGCTGCCCACGCTCGGGCTCCTCACCCTGCTCGGACTCTGGCTCGGTATCGGGCTCGCCGCGCCGGTGATCGCGCTTATCGTGCTGGCCATCCCCTCACTCCTCGCCGGAGCCTACGCGGGCGTGCAATCGGTGGATCCGGCGGTGCCGGAGGCGGCCCGCGCCATCGGTTTCAGCCCCGCACAGGTCATTATGCGCGCTGAGATTCCCCTTGCCCTGCCCGTGCTTATTGGCGGTGTGCGCGCGGCCACCCTGCAGGTTGTCTCGACGGCGACACTGGCTGCCTACACCGCTGATCTTGGGCTCGGCCGGTACCTGTTTGCCGGGCTGAAGTCGCGTGACTACCCGCAAATGCTCGGGGGTGCCTTGCTTGTCGTGGCGCTCACCGTCGCCTGCGAACTCGTGCTCGCGGCGGCACAGCGGGCCGCCACGTTCCGTACGACCACCGATTGAAAGGACGAACCATGCATCGACGTATCTCACTGTTCTCCACCGCGCTTCTCGCGGGCGCGCTCGTCCTCACCGGATGCGCCACGAGTGATCCCCTCGCCGAGGACAGCGGCGGATCAGGGGCCGCCGGGGAGACAATCGTGATCGGCTCCCAGGACTACTACTCCAACGAGATCATTGCGGAAAGCTACGCGCAGGCTCTCGAAGCGGGTGGCTACACCGTGGACCGTCAGTTCCGGATCGGGCAGCGCGAGGCATACCTGCCGGAGCTCGAAGCGGGCAGCATTGATCTGTTCCCGGAATACACCGGAAACCTGCTGCAGTATTGGACGCCCGAGACCAAGGCCCGGCTCTCGGAGCCTGTATATGAGGAACTGCAGACGACCACCCCGGACGGGCTGCGCGTGCTCGCCCAGTCGCCCGCGACCGACCAGGACGCGTACACAGTCACGCGCGACTTCGCGCAGGAGTGGGATCTGAGCACCATCGCGGATCTCGCGAAGGTCGACGTCCCGCTGACGCTCGGAGCAAACTCTGAGGCGGAAACCCGGCCCTATGGGCCCAGCGGGCTCGAAGAAACCTACGGCATTGGAGGGGTGAAGTTCACCCCGGTCGAGGATGGCGGCGGACCGCTCACGGTGAAGGCGCTGACCGACGGGACGATCCAACTCGCAATCATCTACACCGCTGATCCGAGCGTCGCCGAAAACGAACTCGTCGCGCTTGAGGACACGGAGGGCATTTTTTTGGCCTCCCACGTGGTGCCGCTCGCAAGCGACCGGGTGGATGCGGGAGCCGAGAAGATCGTTGATCGGGTGAGCGCCGCGATGACACCGGACGACCTCCGGGAGATGAATGCTCGCAGTGTGCAGGACGAGCTTCCAGCTTCTCAGATCGCCCAGGAATGGCTCACCGCGAAGAGTCTGATCTAAGGAGACCCATGTCAGTCACATCTTCCGACAATCCGGTTGACCTCGCAATCATCGGATCCGGCTCGGGAAACACCCTCGTTACTCCGTTCTGGGAAGACCGACGTGTGGTCATCGCTGAGTCTGGCGTTTTTGGCGGAACCTGCCTCAACGTCGGCTGTATCCCGACCAAGATGTTTGTGCGACCCGCGTCACTTGCGCGCGCCCCAGAGGAAGCGGCGCGGCTCGGCGTCACCCTCCACACTGAGGCGGTTGACTGGCCGGCGATCCGGGACCGGATATTTGGGCGAATTGACCCGATATCTGCCTCGGGAGAGCGCTACAGGCGCGACGAGCAAGCTCATGTCGAGCTGATCTCGCAGCGAGTACGCCTGGACGGCACCCACGCGATCGTGGCGGAGGACGGCACCCGGGTGGCCGCGCGCCAGCTCGTGATTGCCGCGGGCTCGCGGCCCGTGCTGCCCGAGTTCCCGGGCATTGGCTTGCCCGAGGTGCACACTTCGGAAACGGTGATGCGCTTGGCCGAGCTACCCACGCGCGTCCTCGTCATCGGTGGTGGTGCCATCGCGAGCGAGTTTGCTTCGATCTTCTCGGGGCTGGGATCCGAGGTGATTCAAGTGCACCGGCGCGCACACCTGCTGTCGCACGCGGAGCCGGAGATCGCGGAGCGCTTCACCGAGGCCGCCGGACGGCGCTGGGGCTTGCGCCTCAGTAGCGCGGTCCGCCGGATCGATCCTGCGGACGACGGAGATGGCGTCGTTGTCGAGCTGAAAGCCGCGACGGACGAGGCGAAATCGGCGTCCGGATCCGGCACCGCGAGTGAGCGTGTGCAGGTCGATATCGTCCTCGTCGCGATCGGCCGCCGCCCCAACTCCGATCTCGTGGGTGCCGCGGAAGCGGGGCTTGACCTGCACCCGGATGGTCGTATTGCGGTCGATGCCGAGCAGCGGGTGCTTTCGGGCGGCGCGCCGGTCCCCGGGCTGTACGCCCTCGGGGACGTGTGCACGCCGTTCAAGCTCAAGCACGTTGCGAATCACGAAGC
This sequence comes from Leucobacter sp. 7(1), assembly GCF_900163635.1. Taxonomy (GTDB): domain Bacteria; phylum Actinomycetota; class Actinomycetes; order Actinomycetales; family Microbacteriaceae; genus Leucobacter. Next base: position 7,233 of record NZ_FUID01000015.1, read on the forward strand.
GCGGGTCGTGGCCCACAACCTGGAGCACCCGGACGATCTGCGGGCGGCGCGGCACGAGGCCGTCCCGGAGGCGATCTTCAGTGCCCCCGAAGTTGCGACAGTGGGGGAGACGCAGGCCGAGGCAGCCGCCCGGATCGGGGCGGAGCATGTGACCGCGTTCACCAAGCAGTACGGGGACACGGCCTACGGCTGGGCGCTGGAGGACACGGAAGGGCTCTGCACTGTGGTCGCTGATCGGCGGAACGGTCAGGTGCTTGGCGCGCACATTGTGGGGCATGAGGCGTCCATGCTGATCCAGCTCCCGGTGATGGCGATGAGTTTCGGAATCGATGCCCACACCGTGGCGCGCGGGCAGTATTGGCCGCACCCGTCCCTGATGGAGGTCGTGGAGAACGCTCTGTTGGGGCTTGATGTGCCCCGGGGCGAGCGCCCGCCGCTATGAGTGGCCCGGCGGGAGGATTGGTGCCTGCCTGTCTGCCGGCCTGCCTCACCCGTGCCGTGCCGTGTCGTGCCGTGCCGTGTCGTGCCGTGCCGCCTCCAAACGTAGGCAATTTATCGAGCGCGATGCAAATATCGTGGAAAACGGCTCAAGCTAGATAAAAACCGTCAGTTTGGGTGGGGCAGAGGCAAGGCAAGGCGCGACCGGACCCGACCGGGGAACGCCGGGGAACGCTGGGGCACGCCGGGGAACGCCGGGCCGGGTCCCGCGCGGTGCCCGGCCCCCGAGGCGTAATGTGGGCGCATGGGGACCAGAGCCGAGACCATCGAGTTTCTCACCGACCAGCTCAGCGCACTGCCGAGCCTGCGCACTCGCCGCATGTTCGGGGAGTACGGAGTGTACTGCGACGAAAAGGTCGTTGCCTTCGTGTGCGATGACACTCTGTTCGTGAAGCCGACCGAGGCCGGGCGCGCCTACCTGGAGACCCCGGAGGAGGCACCCGCCTACCCGGGGTCCAAGCTCTACTTCAAGGTCGACGGCGACCGCTGGGAGGACCGCGACTGGCTGGTAGGCCTCATCGACTGCACCGCGGCGGAGCTCCCCGTGCCGAAGCCGAAGCCCGCGCGCAAGCCGAAGACGTGAGTGCCGGGTGCGATAGGCGCCCGTGGGCGATGCCCAGCGCGCGCCCAAACCGACGATGTTTCGCGAGACCGAGCCTTTTTCCGCGGAAAGCGGCATAGTTCGGATAATTTGCCTCGGGGAGGGCGAGCCTGGCGAGCCGGGCGGACGGGCGAGCCGGGCGGACGGGCGGGCCGGACGGGCGGGCCGGGCGAGTCGGACTAGCCGCGGGCGCGCAGCGCCGGGAACACGAAATCAGTGTTCAGCGGCGCCATATCCGTGCGGGCTGCGGCGGGATCGATCCACTCGATCCGTTCGATCTCGGCCTGCGCCTCGGCGGACTCAGCGCCCGGCACGAGCGGATGCTCGAACACCGCGGCCTCGACGACAAAGCCCGGCTCGTTCGCGGCCGTGGCACGGAATACTCCGAGATCCTGGAGCTGCGCCGGATCCAGCGCCAGCCCGAGCTCCTCGGACACCTCACGCACCGCGGTGGCGCGGGCATCCTCGCCCGCCTCCGGCTTGCCGCCCGGCAGCATGAAGCTCGCGGTACCGCGCTTGCGCACGTTCAGTACGAGCCCCTCGGCGTTGCGCATCACCACAGCGCTCACCCGAATCACGCGGGGCTCCGGGGAGTGCGCGGCAGACAGTGCGGATGAGATGTTTGGATCGGTGCTCACCCGTCGAGTGTAACGTCGCCAGGCACCGGACTATCCCTCCGCCGCGGCGTATCCGGGTGCCGCGGGCAGGCCGAAAAATTCTTCGAGTGTGGCGACCCCTGTGCGCTGCATCTCCTGCGCGAGTTCCGGCCCCACATAGCGGAAGTGCCAGGGTTCCGGGGTGAAACCGGTCACCGTCTCTTTGCCAGCAGGGTAGCGCACCACAAAACCGTGCGCGGCGGCGTGCTCGCCGAGCCAAGCCCCGGCGGGGGTTTCCCCGAAGCAGGCGGAAAGGTAGCAGTCCCCGAAGTCGTCGAGATCGATGACGAGCCCGGTCTGATGCTCGGAGTGCCCGGGCCGAGCCGAGTAGGTGTCTGCCGCGTCCTGCCCGTCGCGCTCCACGTAGCGGCCGTAGAGCGAGACCTGCGTTGCGTAGTCCCGGTAGGCGCTGATAATGCGCACAGTGTGGCCCGCTTCAGCGGCGGCCCCGATAAGTGCCTCCGCGGCGCGCGCTGCGGGCTCCCGCAGAGGCTGCGCGAACTCGTTCTCCACATCCACTGGCATATCGAGGTCGCTCGGTGCCCAGTCCGCGGGGGAGAGCGGGCGTAGCTTGTTGCTCACCACCCAGATCGACGCGGGATCATCCAGGGAGTGTGCCGCACGATCGAACTCGGGTTCCGCTGGCGTCGGGGTGGGCGCGGCTTCCGGAGTGGGCGCGGGGGTGGCGCTCGCAGCAGGGGTGGGTGCAGGGGCGTCGGGCTCTGGTGCGCAGGCTGCGAGCCTGCCCACGAGCGTGACGGCGAGCCCGCAGGCCAACACGAATGAGCTGCGGAATCGAGGACGTGACATGCTGTCAGCCTACGGCCTCACGCCCGGTTCGGGCGGGGCAGGACCGGTTAGGCTGGCCGCATGACCGACGCACCTGGCCCCCGGCGCCGCCTGTCCCGCCACACGCGCCTGACGATCACGATCTGCGCGACCGCGTTGCTGCTCGCTGGGGCGGGGACGGCGCTGGCGTTGTGGCTGCCGGAGAATGCCGCGCAGGATCCGGCAGCGACCGCGAGCCCAGCATCCACACCGACGCCCGAAGCGACGAAGCCCCCCACTCCGACGCCCACGGACAGCGCCCCGAAGCCTGTGCGCGTGATCGCGATGGGGGACATGCTGCCGCACGACTCGGTGAACGCGAACGCGGTGGCCGCGGACGGCAGCGTGAGCTTTGCCCCGTTCTTCGCGGGCATCCAGTCGCAGCTCGACGCCGCCGACGTGACGTTCTGCAACCAGGAGGTGCCGAGCGCCGGCGTCGATTTCGGGATCAGCGGGTATCCGACGTTCAACACGTATACCGAGTTTGCGCGGGATCTTCACGAGGGTGTCGGCTGCGACCTGGTGAACACGGCAACGAACCACACTGCCGACAAGGGTGTTGCCGGGATCGCGGCGACGCGGGATGTGTGGGACGGACTGAAACCGGCCGCCGTCGCGGGCGCGAACCGCTCCGCGGAGGAGCAGCGCACGGTGCCGATCTTCGAGCAGGATGGCATGAAGATCGCCTTCGTCGCGTTTGCGGAGTACTCGAACGCGCCGATCGACGGGGTCTCGCTGAACATGATGGGCGACACCGCTCTCGTGACAGAGCTGATGACGCAGGCGCGCGCGAACGCCGACGTGGTGATCGTGTCCGCGCACTGGGGCACGGAGGATTCGCACGAGGTGAACGATGCCCAGCGGGCGTTCACGCAGCAGGTGGCGGATCTGGGTGCCGACGTGGTGATCGGGACTGGCCCGCACGTGCTGCAGCCGGTCAGCTGGGTGGATCGCGCGGACGGCGGCCGTACCCTCGTCTGGTATTCGATCGGCAACATGCTGAACACACAGCTTGAGCTGGATCAGCGCACGGGCGTGATCGCCGGCTTTGAGCTTGCCCGCGACGACGCGGGAACCGTGCAGGTCACGAACCCCACGGCGCTGCTGACCTATATGCACTACGACTGGAGCGCCGAGCAGGAAGCCGCAAATGACTTGATGGCGCGCAACACCCTGTCCATCACGCCGCTTGCTGCGTCGGACGAGCTGCTGCAGCGCACCCGCTTCGGGGTGACGGCGATGGATCAGGTGGCGGCGTCGATGGCGATCCTCGGTCCCGATGTGACGGTGACCGTGGAATAGCGCGGGCGGGCTACGCCTCCGCGCCGGTGTCGGCGGCAAGCGTGCCGTAGGCGTCGGCCGCAAGCCGATCCCCGATCACTGGGAATTCGCGCCGCACCGCGGTGGCAAGCGCAGGATCTACCTCAACCACGAGGACCTCCTCTGTGTCGCCGCACTCTGCGAGTACGCGGCCCGCGGGGTCCACGATCCGGCTGTGCCCGCCGAGTTCGACGCCGCCCTGTGCACCGCAGGCGTTGACGGCGACAACCCACACCTGGTGCTCGATCGCGCGCGCCTGGGTGAGCACCCGCCAGTGTTCCCGTCGCGCGGCGGGCCACGCGGCGGGGACGATCACGGCCTCGGCGCCGCGGGCGCTCATCTCCTGCCAGAGGCCGGGGAAGCGCAAGTCATAGCAGGTCGTGCTTGCCGTCGCCCCGAGCGGGCTGTGGACGACGCTCAGCGTCGATCCAGCGGTCAACAGTTCCGCCTCGAGCGACTGATACCCAAAGACGTGGATCTTCCGGTACGTCTGGGCGATCAGACCGTCTGCGCCCACGAGCACCGCGGTGTTGTGGAGTGTGCCCTCGGGGCTGCGTTCCACGATGCTGCCGAGGTGGATCGCCGCCCCCAGATCCCGGGCGAGGCGGCGGATCATCGTCACCGTGGGGCCGTCGAGTGTCTCCGCGAGTTCGTCGTAGCGCTCGAACGCGAAGTAGCCAGCGCTCCACAGCTCCGGCAACACGTACAGGTCTGCGCCGGGGTGCTGGCGAATCAAGGACTCGACGCGGTTGATGCGCGCCTCCCGGGACTCGTGCTCAGGACTTGCGACCTGGACGAGGGCGATCCGGCGGGCAGCGGAGGGAGACAGGGCGGCGGTCATGTCCCCACCATACCCACGGCGAAGCGGGGGTTCCACGGGAAAGTGGGGCAGAATGGCACCATGAGCATCGACACCGCTGAACTGCCTGAGCCCGAGGGGCCCGAGGATCGGCCTGCACCGGCCGGGAACCCCGGGTGGCTCAGCCAGGACGAGCTCGATTTTGTGCGCGGACGCCTGCCGATCCTGTACGTCGAAGCGGTGCCGGTGCGGCTCGACGGGCTCGGCCAGGTGACCGAGGTCGGCCTGCTCCTGCGCAGCACGCCAGAGGGGCGTATGACTCGGGCGTTCGTGTCGGGTCGGGTGCGCTTTGGCGAACCCCTGCGCGAGGCCCTGTTCCGCCATTTGGAGGACGATCTCGGGCCGATGGCGTTCCCCCAGATGCCGATCGAGCTGCGCCCGGTGCAGGTGGCGGAGTACTTCCCGATGCCCGGAATCTCTGCGTTTGTGGACGAACGTCAGCATGCGGTGTCGCTTGTGTATGTGGTCCCGGTGACCGGGACCTGCAACCCGCGCCAGGATGCGCTCGAGGTGACGTGGATGTCGCCCGAGGAAGCGCTCTCTCCTGACACCCTCGACGAGTTCATCGGTGGGCGTGGCACGCTCCTGCGGCAGGCCCTCGCCGGCGTCGGTTGCTAGCTCAGCCGAGGCCGCGCCACACAGGCCTGAGCTAACGCCGCTGCCAGCTGATTGCGTGGCGGGCTGAGTAGCCGCGGGAGCACTTCCCGCAGGAACTCGATCGTGTCGGTGCCCGGAAGCGGTAGTGCTCGTGTCCGGCAGGGCAGCGCCCGATCCAGGGAGCGCTCTCGTGCGCGATCTCGCCGGTGTGGGTGCGGCCGCCCACGTAGCCAAGCTCGGTCGCGACGCGTTTCCACACGGGGCCGTGCCCGGCGGCAGATCCGGCAACTGCGTGCGCGACCTCGTGGAGCAGTACCTGATGGATCTCGTCGTCATCGAACTTTTCGGCAAGGTAGCGAGACACCGTGATCCGGTGGTCCGTGTAGTTACACAGCCCGGCACGTCGCTTCGCCCGGTCGAAGCCGAAGCTCCACACAGTGGGATCGAGGTGGAGCCGGATCAGGGCGTCCGCCCACACGCGTACCCTGGCGAGATCAGCCACGCTCGAAAAGCTCCCTGGCGGGTGCGGGGGAGTCGACTGCGGTCGCGTCGGTGACGGCCCGGGAGCCGCGCGTGAGCTCGGCGAACTCGCGCCCCACGAGCATGCGCGCGGGGTGCGGCCCGCCCGCGAGCAGCCGCGGCAGCCAGTCGAGCGACTCCAGGTCGTCGTCTGAGGCGACAAACACGACGTTCCCGAAGCGCCGCCCCTTGATCACCTGCGGCTCAGCAATCGCGGCGACCGAGGTAAAGAGGTGATCGAGCGTTGCGGCCTGGCCGCGCACAAACGGCAGGCCGGCGCCGTCGGCAGCGTTGACCACCACAAGGCCCCCCGGAGCGAGCAGCGGTCGGATGAGCTCGTAAAACTCGACGCTGGAAACATGAGCCGGTGTTTGTGCCCCGGCGAAGATGTCGACAACGACGAGATCCATGGCGCCGCGCATTCCCTCCGGCAGCTTGCCGAGCACCGCCCGAGCGTCGCCACGTCGCACGCGGATGCTGGCGCGCTTGGGCAGCGGTGCTGCGGCTCGCACGAGGTCGACGAGGTCTCCCTCGAGTTCCACGATCTGCTGTCGGCTGCCGGGCCGGGTGGCCTCGACGTAGCGGGGGAGGGTGAAGGCCCCGCCGCCGAGGTGCAGCGCGGAGATCGGCTGTCCGGGGGTGCGGAAGAGGTCGATCACGTGCCCGATCCGGCGGATGTACTCGAAAAAGAGCTCGCTCGGATCGCTGAGGTGCACGTGCGATTGCGGGGTGCCATCCACGAGGAGTTGGATGGCGCCTGGCACCCAGCGGTCGATCTCGAACTCGGCGGTCAGGCCGGAGCTGAGCGTAATCGGGTCGGGAAGGTTCACGCCCGCGCCTTAGCCGCGTGCCAGACCGAGCTCGTCGATCTTGCGCTGCAGGTCCGAGTTTGACGGTTCGACCTGGTGGCTCTGGTCCGGGTAGAGGATCACCGGGATGTTGGTGCGGCCGCTAATGTCTTTAGCGACGTCCGCGGCCGCCGGATCCTGCACGAGATCGACGTAGCGGTAGTTCACGCCGGCGCGATCAAACACAAGTTTCGCGCGGCGGCAATCACCGCACCAGTCCGCACCGAACATGACAGTCTCTGCAGCTGGGGTGGCCGAGGCCTGGGCCGGCTCGGAGGGCGTGGGATCTGTCGTTTCGGTCATGCCGTCATGATACGCCGCGGGCCGGGGTGCCGGATCCCGCTCTCGGCGAACTGTGGATATCTCGGAACCAGAATCGTCGTGACAGAATCGCGACGGACGCGCCGAGGAGTGCGCCGGCCGTCACGTCGGTAGCCCAGTGGACGTGGAGGGCGGTGCGACTCCACATCATGAAGAGCAGCCAGGCAATCGCGATGGCCCACGCCCAGCGCGCGGCGGCGCGGGGGAGCTCGTCGGTCGCGGACACGACGAGCGCGAGCGATATGACCAGAGCGGCGGCACCGAGCGAGTGGCCAGACGGGAAGGAACTCCCGGACGACGAGTAGAGCTGATCCCAGGGCCGGGGGCGCAGCACAACGGCCTTGAGGAGTTCGGAAAGCCCGACGCCGAGGACCATTGCGGTGGCGACGGCAGCCGCGTCCCGGGGACGACGCAGCGCGAGCAGCAGCGCAATGGCGATGGCGGCGCAGGCGGCCGCCCCGAAGCCGCCGCCGATCTCCGCTCCGAACACGGCCACGGCGAAGGGGGCAGACCCCCGGGTGAGCCCGGCGACCCCGTGCCACCATTCGTCGGGCCCGAGCGCCCCGATCGGACCAGGCAGGACAAACCGCATCAGGAGTCCGGCCGCGACCACGAGCAGGACGCCCGCGACGGCCCAGGGAGTCGCCGCGCGAACGCGCGCCGCGGTGCGCTTGCTGGGGGAAACGATCTGAGTCATTCGCCCACGATAGTGGGGGTCCCCTCCGAAGCCTCGGGGAGCTGAGTCACGTCAGTGCTCAGCGACCGCCGAATCGGACGACAACCGGGCGAAACGCGGGAGACGCCTGGAGTAGCGCTTCCGGCCACTCGGGCAGCATCTGGGCGAGGTGCATCACGGCCTCGATCCCGTTCTTTGTGCGTTCCCAGTGCAGCGCATCCCCGCCGGGCATGCCACCGGCGAGCCGCATGCGTACCTGGGCCTCGAACGCTGCTCGGTAGAAATCGTTGGACAGGAGGCTGCCACACTGCACCAGGCTGAGCCCGCCAGCAATTTCGTCGCGTGAAAATCTGCGCCGGATCGTGCGCGCGACGGCGTCGGCGAGTTCCTCGGCCTGCGACTTCACGATGTTCTGTGCATCGAGGTCCCCAAGTTCTGCGGCGGCGCAGGTGGCCGCGGCGAACCGGGCGATGTCTGCCTTGAGCCGATGGTCGGCGACCGCGAGTGCCCGGAACCGGGCGATGATCTCGGGCTCGTCGCCCTCCAGGAGGCCATACACCTCGCAGAAGCGGCTGAGGAGGACGGTATTCTCGCCGCTTTCGAGATCTCGGGCCACCTGCCGGATCGCATGGAGTCCCACCCAGAATCCGGCCCCGTTGTCGGCTGCCACCCAGTCGTTCCCGCCCGATTGGAAGAGTTCGCCGCCGCGGTCACGCACGAGAACGTTGGAGCCGGTCCCCGCGATGACCGCTCCGTCGGCGTCGTAGCCCCACAGGAGGGACGCTGTGTCATTGCAGGCGCCGACCGCGTGCAGGTTCCCCGAGAGGTAGCCGGGGAGTGCCTCGTGAATGGCCTCTTGCAGGTGGAGTCGAGTGGGGGCTGCGAAGCCTGCGGCGCCGATGAAGACGTAGACCGGCATGTCCGGCACGTCATGCTGCTGCCAGTAGTTCTCGATGGGGGCGAAAATACGGTGCAGTGTGGGCACGTACTCTGCGCGTGCGAGCACCCCGGACAGGCTTGCTGCGACTTCGAATCTGCGGCTCACCCAGTCGGTCCCGGGAGCGGCGACCGCCACGTTGGTGCGTGTGCCACCGGTGTCGATTGAAATGAACACTGCACTCATACGAACTCCACATACTTCCCGGTAATGACGATGGTGCCCGAATCATGCAGTGCGTTGAGCACCGATTCGACTTCGGGGCGTGGGTGGCCCGCCGCTGCACAGCCGCTGAAGAGGCTGGGGAGGGATGTCTTGCCAGACACGTCGAGGCGACGCCGGATCTCGGAGAGGAGGTGTTCAGGCGTGAGAGCTGTCCCGGTGGCCGAGGTGGCTCGGGTCGGGGCGGCAGAGGAGTACACGCTTTCTCGGACGCGCTGCACGGTTTGCTGCAGCTCGTGTTGGCCGGCACGCTGTTGCGCCTCTAGCTCGGCAATGTAGTCGCGCAGTGCGGCATTGCTCTCGCGCGTCGCTGCGTTCTGCCGTCGTGCCTCCTTCGTGGCGCGGCGTTCGAAGAAGAATCCGGTGGTGAGGCCGGTGGCGAGCCCGAGAATGAGGCCCGCCAGGTTCGTGAGGTTGAAGAGTTCGGTGAGCACGGGATCCTTCCTGGTGATGTGGCGCCTGCGCCCAGTGCGCGTGCCTCATGGGTGACTCATCGCAAACCCATGTATTTTTCTGGCTTCATCATAGACCTGAAGGAAGAAAAAGAGAGTGACTTCTGCGCTGGACAGCACGCGATAGCAGTGGTAGAGTCGACAGTTGCACTACGGACACTTGTGTGCCCGCAAATAGCGGTGGGCCCCGGGAGCTGGCGTGAAAACGCAGATGAGCCTCGAAGTCGTGTTTCGGTAGCTACGCACACTCTCGCAAGACCAGGTCAACCGGCCCGACGGGGCCCACGGAGGTAGTTTCCTTGGCTGCTGCGCGCAACGCATCGTCATCCACCCAACCGAAGAACGGTCGCGATCATCAGCGGCTTTCCTTCGCCAAAATTTCCGACACACTGTCGGTGCCGAATCTGCTGGCACTGCAGCTTGAGAGCTTCGATTGGCTCGTCGGCAACGATGTCTGGAAGGAGCGCGTCGTCGAGGCTCAGGCCGCGGGACGCGACGACATCGCACTGAAGAGCGGTCTGGAGGAGATCTTCGACGAGATCTCCCCGATCGAGGACAACGCTGGCACCATGCAGCTGTCCTTCGAGAACCCGATTCTCGACGAGCAGAAGTTCACCATCGAGGAGTGCAAGGAGCGCGGCAAGACGTACGCGGCTCCGCTGTACGTCGAGGCGGCGTTCTACAACACCGAGACGCAGGTGCTGAAGAGCCAGACGGTCTACATGGGCGATTTCCCCATCATGACCGACAAGGGCACCTTCATCATCAACGGCACCGAGCGTGTCATCGTGTCGCAGCTCGTGCGTAGCCCGGGCGTCTACTTCGACCGCACGCAGGAGAAGACCTCCGATAAGGACGTCTTCACCGCACGCGTGATCCCGAGCCGCGGTGCATGGCTCGAGTTCGAGGTCGACAAGCGCGACCAGGTCGGCGTTCGTATCGACCGCAAGCGTAAGCAGTCGGTCACGGTCTTCCTGAAGGCCCTCGGCATGACCAGCGAGGAAATCCTCGAGGAGTTCGCCGGCTACGAGTCGATCGCACTCACCCTGGAGAAGGATGCAATCCTCACCCAGGAAGAAGCGCTCAAGGACATCTACCGGAAGCAGCGTCCGGGCGAGCAGGTGGCCATCGAAGCCGCACGTGCGCTCCTCGACAACAGCTACTTCAACGATAAGCGCTACGACCTCGCAAAGGTGGGTCGCTACAAGATCAACCGCAAGCTCGGCATCGACGCGCCCATCACCGACTCGGTGCTCTCGCTCGAGGACATCGTCTCGACGATCAAGTACCTCGTGGGCCTGCACGCCGGCACCGAGAAGCTCCCCGGCGTCCGCGACGGCGAGATCATCGACATCCGCCTGGACACCGACGATATCGATCACTTCGGCAACCGTCGTATCCGCGCCGTGGGTGAGCTCATTCAGAACCAGGTCCGCACGGGCCTGAGCCGGATGGAGCGCGTGGTCCGCGAGCGCATGACGACGCAGGACATCGAGGCGATCACGCCGAACACCCTGATCAACACGCGTCCCGTGCTGGCCGCGATCAAGGAGTTCTTCGGAACCTCGCAGCTGTCGCAGTTCATGGATCAGAACAACCCGCTCGCGGGCCTGACCAACAAGCGCCGTCTGTCTGCGCTCGGCCCGGGCGGTCTGTCCCGTGACCGCGCAGGCGTCGAGGTGCGAGACGTTCACCCCTCGCACTACGGCCGCATGTGCCCTATTGAGACCCCGGAAGGCCCGAACATTGGTCTGATCGGTGCCCTCGCAACCTTCGCGCGCATCAATGCGTTCGGCTTCATCGAGACGCCGTACCGCCGGGTGCTGCAGGGCAAGGTCACCGACGAGGTCAACTACCTGACCGCGCACGAAGAGGACGAGTACCTCATCGCACAGGCCGGGGCTCCGCTGACCAAGGACGGCAAGTTCTCCGAGAAGCAGGTGCTTGCGCGCCCCCGTGGCTCTGAGGTTGTTCTCGTCGACGCTGAGCGCGTTGACTACATGGACGTTTCGCCGCGCCAGATGGTGTCGGTCGCGACCTCGCTGATCCCGTTCCTCGAGCACGACGATGCCAACCGCGCCCTCATGGGTGCCAACATGCAGCGTCAGGCTGTGCCGCTCGTCCGCTCCGAGTCGCCCGTCGTGGGCACCGGTATGGAGGGCTACGCAGCCATCGACGCGGGCGACGTTGTCACCGCAGCGAAGGCTGGCGTGATCGCTGACGTTTCGGCTGACGTCGTCACCATCCAGGAGGATGAGGGCGGCACGAAGAGCTACTTCATGCGCAAGTTCGACCGCTCGAACCAGGGCACGAACTACAACCACCGCGTCATCGTGAAGGCTGGCGACCGCATCGAGGCCGGCGAGGTCATCGCCGACGGCCCCGCGACGGAGAACGGCGAGCTCGCGCTCGGCAAGAACCTCCTCGTGGCGTTCATGTCTTGGGAGGGTCACAACTTCGAGGACGCGATCATCCTGAGCCAGAACCTGGTGAAGGACGACACGCTCTCCTCGATCCACATCGAGGAATACGACATCGATGCTCGTGACACCAAGCTCGGCAAGGAAGAGATCACCCGTGACCTCCCCAACGCCAGCATGGAGGCGCTGAAGGATCTCGACGAGCGCGGCATCATCCGCATCGGCGCTGAAGTTTCGCCCGGCGACATCCTCGTGGGGAAGGTCACGCCGAAGGGTGAGACCGAGCTTTCCGCTGAGGAGCGCCTGCTGCGCGCGATCTTCAACGAGAAGAGCCGCGAGGTGCGCGACACGTCCCTGAAGGTGCCCCACGGCGTCTCGGGTACGGTCACGTCCGTCAAGGTCTTCGACGCAGAGAACGACAACGATGACGAGCTGGGCTCGGGCGTCAACCAGCGCGTCGTGGTCTACATCGCTCAGAAGCGTAAGATCACCGAGGGTGACAAGCTCGCCGGCCGTCACGGCAACAAGGGTGTCATCTCGAAGATCCTGCCCGTCGAGGACATGCCGTTCCTCGCGGACGGTACGCCGGTTGACGTGATCCTGAACCCGCTGGGTATTCCGGGTCGAATGAACTTCGGTCAGGTCCTTGAGGTGCACCTCGGCTGGATCGCGAAGCAGGGCTGGAAGGTCGACGGCTCCCCGGAGTGGGCTGCGAAGCTCTCGCAGCAGGCACTCGAGGCTGCCCCGAACACCAAGGTTGCGACCCCCGTGTTCGACGGCGCATCCGAGGCCGAGATCGCCGGTCTGCTGGACTCCACCCTGGAGACTCGCGATGGCGAGCGCCTCATCGACTCAAGCGGCAAGACCCGCCTGTTCGACGGTCGTTCCGGTGAGCCCTACCCGTACCCGGTTGCGGTCGGCTACATGTACATCCTGAAGCTGCACCACCTTGTCGACGACAAGATCCACGCGCGTTCGACCGGTCCGTACTCCATGATCACGCAGCAGCCGCTGGGTGGTAAGGCACAGTTCGGCGGACAGCGCTTCGGTGAGATGGAAGTGTGGGCGCTCGAGGCCTACGGTGCGGCATACGCGCTGCAGGAGCTCCTCACGGTGAAGTCGGATGACATCCTTGGCCGCGTCAAGGTCTACGAGGCGATTGTCCGTGGCGAGAACATTCCGGAGCCGGGCGTGCCCGAGTCGTTCCGCGTTCTCCTCAAGGAGATGCAGTCGCTCTGCCTGAACGTCGAGGTGCTCGGTGCAGACGGCAATGCCGTCAGCCTGCGCGACAACGACGACGAGGCCCACCGCACGGCAGAAGAGCTGGGGATTAACCTCTCCAGCCGCTTCGAGACGTCGTCGATCGACGACATCTAAGCCGCCCCAGACGTATAGTTACCAAGGAGAACATTTTGCTCGAGGGTACGAGTTTCAATGAGCTGCAGATCCGTCTGGCGACCGCTGACGACATCCGTAGCTGGTCATTCGGCGAGGTCAAGAAGCCGGAGACAATTAACTACCGCACGCTGAAGCCGGAGAAGGACGGTCTGTTCGGTGAGCAGATCTTCGGTCCGAGCCGCGACTGGGAGTGCGCGTGTGGCAAGTACAAGCGCGTCCGTTACAAGGGCATCGTCTGCGAGCGGTGTGGTGTCGAGGTCACGAAGTCCTCGGTGCGCCGTGAGCGCATGGGCCACATTGAGCTTGCCGCGCCGGTCACCCACATCTGGTACTTCAAGGGTGTCCCGTCGCGCCTGGGTTACCTGCTCGATATGGCACCGAAGGACCTCGAAAAGGTCATCTACTTCGCTGCCTACATGATCATCGACATCGATGACGAGGGCCGCCACGAGGATCTCGCTGAGCTGGAAGCCGAGCTGCGGCTCGAGCTCAAGGCGCTCGAGGACCAGCGTGACATCCAGATCGCACAGCGCCAGCAGCAGGCCGAGACCGACCTGGCTGCGCTTGAAGCCGAAGGAGCGAAGGCCGATCAGCGCCGCCGCGCCGAGGCTTCGGCCGAGAAGGAAATGACCGCGATCCGCAAGGGCTTCGACGACGACATCGCTCGTCTGCAGCGTGTGTGGGAGGACTTCCGCAACCTGAAGGTCGGCGACCTCAAGCCCGAGGACGCAGTCTTTGCGGACCTCATGGACCGCTACGGCGATTACTTCGAGGCCTACATGGGCGCCGAGGCGATCAAGAAGCGCCTGGAAGCCTTCGATCTGGAGGCGGAAGCGGAGACGCTGCACCTGCAGATCTCCGAGGGCAAGGGTCAGAAGAAGATCCGTGCGATCAAGCGCCTGAAGGTCGTCAGCGCCTTCCTGCAGACCGGTGCAAGCCCGGCCGCAATGGTGCTCGACGTTGTTCCGGTGATCCCGCCGGAGCTGCGCCCGATGGTGCAGCTCGATGGTGGCCGCTTCGCGACCTCGGATCTCAACGATCTGTACCGCCGCGTGATCAACCGCAACAACCGCCTCCGCCGCCTGCTGGATCTCGGTGCTCCCGAGATCATCGTGAACAACGAGAAGCGCATGCTCCAGGAAGCCGTTGACGCCCTGTTCGACAACGGTCGTCGTGGCCGCCCCGTCACGGGCACCGGCAACCGCGCACTGAAGTCCCTGAGCGACATGCTCAAGGGCAAGCAGGGTCGTTTCCGTCAGAACCTGCTCGGCAAGCGCGTCGACTACTCGGGCCGTTCGGTCATCGTTGTTGGCCCGCAGCTGAAGCTGCACCAGTGTGGCCTGCCGAAGCAGATGGCGCTCGAGCTGTTCAAGCCGTTTGTGATCAAGCGCCTGATGGATCTGTCACACGCGCAGAACGTGAAGGCCGCAAAGCGCATGGTTGAGCGCGCACGCTCCGAGGTCTGGGACGTGCTCGAGGAGATCATCCGCGAGCGTCCGGTGCTGCTCAACCGCGCACCGACCCTGCACCGCCTCGGCATCCAGGCGTTCGAGCCGCAGCTTGTTGAGGGCAAGGCGATCCAGCTGCACCCGCTCGTGTGTGCTGCGTTCAACGCCGACTTCGATGGCGACCAGATGGCAGTTCACCTGCCGCTGTCGGTCGAGGCTCAGGCTGAGGCACGCGTGCTGATGCTCGCCTCGAACAACATCCTGAAGCCCTCGGACGGCCGCCCGGTCACCCTGCCCTCGCAGGATATGATCATCGGTCTGCACCACCTCACCACCATCAAGCCGGATTCCGTCGGCACCGGCCGTGCATTCGGTTCGGTTGCTGAAGCGATCCTCGCGATGGACGAGGGCACGCTGGACCTCGGTGCGAAGGCTCGGATCCGTCTGACCGGCTACACCGATGCGCAGGGTGTCACCCACGACAAGCCCGTGCTCGTCGAGACCTCCCTCGGCCGCGCCCTCTTCAACGAGGCGCTGCCCGCGGACTACGTGTACTTCGAGGCGGTTGCCGACAAGAACTCGTTGTCCGGCCTGGTCAACGACCTCGCAGAGCGGTACCCGAAGGTGGAGGTCGCTGCCACGCTCGACCGCATCAAGGACGCCGGTTTCTACTGGGCCTCGCGCTCGGGCGTCACCGTCGCACTCTCCGATATCGTGACCCCGGCCAACAAGAGCGAGATCATCGCGGAGCACGAGAAGCGCGCCGCGAAGGTTCAGCGCGACTACGACCGCGGCATGATCCAGAACAGCGAGCGTCACAAGGCGCTCGTCGAGATCTGGACCGAGGCAACCGACGAGGTCGCCGCCGCCATGCGCGATCAGTTCCCCGTCGACAACACCATCTTCCGGATGGTGTCCTCGGGTGCTCGTGGTAACTGGCTGCAGATCCGGAACATCGCCGGTATGCGTGGCCTGGTGTCGAACCCGAAGGGCGAGATTATCCCTCGCCCGATCATCAACTCGTACCGCGAGGGCCTGTCGGTGGCGGAGTACTTCATCGCGACCCACGGTGCGCGTAAGGGTCTGGCCGATACGGCACTGCGTACCGCCGACTCCGGGTACCTGACCCGTCGTCTGGTGGATGTGTCGCAGGACGTCATCATCCGCGAAGAGGACTGTGGCACCCGCCGTGGCCTTGACCTCCCGATCGCTGCTCCGGACGCCAACGGCGTGCTTGTGGGCGACGAGAACGTTGAGAACTCGGTCTACGCCCGGACGCTCGCCGCTGACGCGGTGGCCCCGGACGGCACCGTCGTGGCTTCGGCCGGTGAGGACGTCGGCGACGTGCTCATCGAGAAGCTCGTTGCGGGTGGCGTCATCGAGATCAAGGTGCGCTCGGTCCTGACGTGCGAGTCGGCAGTTGGCGTCTGCGCCACCTGCTACGGCCGCTCGCTCGCGACCGGTCAGCGCGTCGACATCGGCGAGGCCGTCGGCATCATCGCGGCACAGTCGATTGGTGAGCCCGGTACCCAGCTGACGATGCGTACCTTCCACACCGGTGGTTCCGCGTCGGCTGACGACATCACGCAGGGTCTGCCCCGCGTGCAGGAGCTCTTCGAAGCACGTACCCCGAAGGGTGCGTCCCCGATCGCCGAGGCCGCAGGCCGCGTCATGATCGAGGACACCGAGAAGAGCCGTCGTATTCTCCTCATGCCGGACGACGGCACCGAAGAGAAGGCGTACCCGGTCCTGAAGCGTGCCACCCTGCTCGTCGCAGACGGAGATCACGTTGAGCTCGGCCAGCCGTTCCTCGCGGGAACGCTCGACCCGAAGGACATCCTCCAGGTCGGCTCCACCGAGAACGGCAAGCACATCCCCGGTGAGCGTGCCGTGCAGAAGTACCTCGTTGAGGGCGTGCAGGGTGTGTACCGCTCGCAGGGTGTGCCGATCCACGATAAGCACATTGAGGTCATCGTTCGTCAGATGCTCCGCAAGGTGACCGTCGTTGATCACGGCGAGACCGAGCTGCTCCCGGGTGAGCTCGTCGACCGGGCGCGTTACCAGCGCATCAACCGTGAGGCGATCCTCGAGACGAAGCGTGCGGCAACGGCCCGCCCCGAGGTCATGGGTATTACCAAGGCCTCGCTGGCAACCGAGTCGTGGCTGTCGGCGGCCTCCTTCCAGGAGACCACCCGCGTGCTCACGCAGGCTGCGATGGAGGGATCACGCGATCCGCTCATCGGCCTCAAGGAGAACGTCATCATCGGTAAGCTCATCCCGGCTGGCACGGGTCTGAGCACCTACCGCGACGTCACCGTGGAGGCGACCGAGGAAGCAAAGGCGGAGCGGTACCCGAACCGTCTGTTCGCGACCGAGGGCACCTTCGACGAGAACGATCTCTCGTTCGTGGACTTCGACAGCTTCACCGCTGACGAGTTCAACCCCGGGAACTACAGCTAGGGTCTCGGCCCGGCTCCGTCCCGGAGCCTGACGCGGGCGCTCGCACTTCGGTGCGGGCGCCCGCTTCTGCGTTGTCCGGGACAAGAACGGCGGTATTTGGCCGAATCCGGGCGCGTAGGCCCGACAAATCCCGGGCAAGGTTGTACTGTGGCGGCACAGAGAGTGTGTTCGGCGATCCTGAGCCCGGACACGAACGAGAGGTGCAGCGATGAGCGAAGAGCGCGAAACGCCCCCGGCACGGGCTGCCGAGACGCCAGAACCGGCCGGCGTTCCCGGCGCGCCCGTCGAGGAAACCCTGGCCAGCGAGACTGAGGTGCTGCGCGCGGTAGAACGCGCCCGTGAGCAGGACTCAAGCATTGCGGAACCCGAGCCGGGCCCCGCAGCAGATGCGGTGAGCCCTTCGGAGCGCGCAGACACGGATACCGACGACGCGGAGCGGGCTGAGCGGGAGCGGCGTGAGGCAATTTCCGCCGTCGACACACAGCTCGACATGGTGCCCGCAACGACAGCGCTGCCCGGTGAGTCAGCCCCGAGCTACGACGACCTCCCGAGCGCTGCGAGCCCCGCAGGCGCAGCGGCGGCACCGACCGCGGCGCTGGGCGCCGCGACGCTCCCGCCAGTTCGGGACGGTGAGATTCGCATCAGCGCCGATCACCCCATGGCGGCGCTCTACATGCAAACGCCCATGCCTCCCGAGATCCGCGGCAACCGCGGCGCAGGGATTCTGATCTCGCTGCTCGCAACTGTGGTGTTTGCGGCGCTCTACCTGGGCGCGATCGCGCTCTGGATCGCCCCCGACTTCCCGCCCTCTCAGTTCATCGACTCCGGCCTCATGCCCTGGCTCACCTCCTGGCTGTTCATCGTTCCGACGGTGGCCTTCTTCGTGGCGCTTTCCCTTCTCGTGCTGATCGTAGGCCGCGCAGGCTGGTGGGCGTATGTGCTGGGTGGGTTCTTTGTTGCCCTCCTCGTCGCGGTCGCAGCCACAATAACGCTCAGCCTGTCCGGGACTCCCTACGCTTCCCCCCAGGAGATGCTGCAGGGCTTCCGCTTCGGATTCGATGCGCTGCCGGAGATTCTCAACCGCTTCGCGATGACCACGCCGGTTATCGCGGCCGCGCTGATCGCGCGTGAGGTGTCGATCTGGTTTGGTGCGTGGATCGGGGCGCGTGGCCGGCGCATGAAGCTCCGCAATGCCGAGGCCCTCGCCGAATACGAAACTGCGCTCGCCGAGGCACAGGTCACGCAGCCATGAGTGGGGGCCCCCGCCGCGGGGTCACCCGCGGGTACGTGGGGGCCCTGATCCTGGCCGCGACGATCGTTGCGGCTGCTCTGCTCATCGCGGCCTGGGGGATGCTGACGCTCGCGCTGAATCGGGACCCGGTGATGAGCCCGGGTGTTTCGCGCCTCGTGGGGCCTGCGCTTGTGTTCCTTGCGCTAGCGCTTTTCGCTGGGTCGCTGTGGCTGCAAAGTTTGGTCTTGCTCCGCGGGCAGCGAGCGCCCGCCTGGGGGCATCTGATCGGCCTCGCGGGGGCCTCGTTCTTGCTCTGGTGCGGCGGCGGTTTTCTCGCGGGGATGCGCGTAGAAGAGACCGTGCTGAGCCCCTTTGGTGCGGCCATTCCCGCGATCTGGCTGCTTGTGGGGCTGCTGTACTGGGCCGTGCTGATGCGCCGGGTCTACACCGACCGGCCGCCGCCGCGGTGGCCCTGGGAACGCGACGAGGACGCCGCATAGTGGCGGCCGGTGCGATCGAGGACCGGGTGAGCGTCGCCGTGGACGCCTGGCTCCGGTGGGTGCCGAGTTGGCGTCCCGGGAGTCACCGCGGCCGCGCTCGGTTGTGCCGCAGATGTACAGGTTCACCACTTATTGTCGCCGCGGGATTGCCGGGCGGGGTGCCGCATCAGGTTGTGCACGCGCTGCTGTCGCGTATGCACCGCATCATCGATCGACGGGTGGACGAGTTCACCGAGGCAGAGCTGCCGGCTCTCCACGCAGAACTTGCGAGTGAGGAAGTCTGGCGGGCCGGCGGCTATGACCCGGGCGCGAACCTTGCGCCCGAGTATGACGGCCTAGACCCTGATCCTGAGCCTGGCGACTCCTCGCAACCGTTCCTGTTCACGCTCAGCGGTCTCGCCGCCGAGACGCAGCCCGCGCCGCCGCTCCCGCGCCCCCCGCTCAGTGCCGAGGAGAAACAACAATTGCGCGCCGACGTGGCGCGCGCCGGCGACTTCGCCGAATCCTGCGGGCGCGAGGTGTGCTTCGCGCTTGTGGGGCACCGAGACCGCATCGCCTCCGCGCTCGACCGCTTTATTGAGCCGCAGATCGAGGCACTGCTCAGCGAACTCTGCGAGGGTCTTGAACCGCCAAGCTGAGCACCCAGCCAGTCCAGGCCGAGCAACGCCTGAGAGCTCATTCTTGCGCCGGCAGGACAGAGGGCGTAAAGTTGGTCCCTGGTGTGCTCCATCGCCTTGAGTCGTGCCCGCACGGCGACGGACGGGGGAGCCCGCCAAGGGAACATCGCCCCACGGGCGACACCCCCACGGCATAGCTGCACTCGGGATCCGGCACCACGCTCGCGTGGCATCGGGGCCAGCAGCTCCGCGGCAGCGCAAGCAGCCGCACATGCTCAACCATTTGAAGCATTCCTGTCACCGTGCAGGAGTACATAGGAGAACTAGTGCCAACTATTCAGCAGTTGGTTCGTAAGGGCCGCTCGCCGAAGGTCTCAAAGACCAAGGCGCCCGCCCTGAAGGCGAACCCGCAGCAGGCAGGGGTCTGCACCCGTGTCTACACCACCACCCCGAAGAAGCCGAACTCGGCGATGCGTAAGGTCGCTCGTGTGAAGCTTCGCAACGGGACCGAGGTCACCGCCTACATTCCGGGTGAGGGCCACAACCTGCAGGAGCACTCGCTTGTGCTCGTGCGCGGTGGTCGTGTGAAGGACCTTCCCGGTGTTCGTTACAAGATCGTGCGCGGCGCGCTTGACACGCAGGCGGTCAAGGACCGTCAGCAGGCCCGCAGCCGCTACGGTGCAAAGAAGGTGAAGTAATGCCCCGTAAAGGTCCTGCTCCGAAGCGCCCCGTTGTTGCCGATCCGGTATACGGCGCCCCCATTGTGAGCCAGCTCGTCAACAAGATTCTTCTTGATGGCAAGAAGGGTCTCGCCGAGCGCATTGTTTACAATGCACTCGAAGTTGTTGCTGAGAAGTCCGGCCAGGACGCAGTGACGGTTCTCAAGAAGGCGCTCGATAACGTGCGTCCCACCCTTGAGGTTCGTTCGCGTCGTGTCGGTGGCAGCACCTACCAGGTGCCCGTTGAGGTCAAGCCTCACCGTGCAAACACGCTCGCCCTGCGTTGGCTCACCAGCTACGCAAAGGCACGTCGCGAGAACTCGATGACGGAGCGTCTCACCAACGAGATCCTCGACGCATCCAACGGCCTCGGTGCCGCTGTGAAGCGCCGTGAGGACACTCACAAGATGGCCGAGTCGAACCGCGCGTTCGCTCACTACCGCTGGTAGTCACTACCCGGTAGTACTGCACTGGCGAGTCGGATCGCCCTGGGTGATCCGACTCGCTGTGTGCGGGGCCATGCCCCGCGTTCCGAAACTTTCACCCCCCACCCGGAGGAGACCCCGTGGCACAAGACGTGCTCACTGACCTGAGTAAGGTCCGCAACATCGGCATCATGGCTCACATCGATGCTGGCAAGACCACCACGACCGAGCGCATCCTGTTCTACACGGGTGTCAACCACAAGCTGGGCGAGACGCACGATGGCGCGTCGACCACTGACTGGATGGAGCAGGAGAAGGAGCGCGGCATCACGATCACCAGTGCCGCGGTGACCTGCTACTGGAACAAAAACCAGATCAACATCATCGACACCCCCGGGCACGTCGACTTCACCGTCGAGGTGGAGCGTTCGCTCCGCGTCCTCGACGGCGCTGTTGCGGTGTTCGACGGCAAGGAGGGCGTTGAGCCCCAGTCGGAGACAGTCTGGCGTCAGGCAGACAAGTACGAAGTTCCGCGTATCTGCTTCGTCAACAAGATGGACAAGATGGGCGCTGACTTCTACTTCACCGTAGACACAATCGTCAACCGCCTGGGTGCCAAGCCGCTCGTCATGCAGCTCCCGATCGGCGCTGAGTCTGACTTCATCGGCGTCGTCGACCTGCTGTCGATGAAGGCATTCGTCTGGGAGGGCGACTCCAAGGGTGACGTCACCCTGGGCGCCAACTACGAGACGCAGGAGATCCCCGCGGATCTCCAGGCCAAGGCCGAAGAGTACCGCGCAAAGCTCGTCGAGACTGTCGCTGAGACCGACGACGCTCTGCTCGAGAAGTTCTTTGCTGGTGAAGAGCTCACGATCGACGAGATCAAGGGCGGCATCCGCAAGCTCGTCGTCAACAACGAGATCTACCCCGTGTACTGCGGCTCGGCCTTCAAGAACCGTGGCATCCAGCCGATGCTTGACGCGGTTGTTGACTTCCTGCCGAACCCGCTCGATGTGGGCGCTATCGAGGCACACGATCCCCGCAACGAAGAGATCGTCATCGAGCGCAAGCCCGCTGCTGACGAGCCGTTCTCGGCACTCGCGTTCAAGATCGCCGTGCACCCGTTCTTCGGTCGTCTCACCTACGTTCGCGTGTACTCCGGTCACGCACCGTCGGGCACCCAGGTCGTCAACACGACCAAGGGCAAGAAGGAGCGCATCGGCAAGATCTTCCAGATGCACGCCAACAAGGAAATCCCCGTTGAGCAGCTCACTGCGGGCAACATCTACGCAGTGATCGGTCTGAAGGACACGACCACGGGTGACACGCTGTCCGATCCGGACAAGCAGGTTGTACTCGAGTCGATGACCTTCCCGGAGCCCGTCATCGAGGTCGCGATTGAGCCCAAGACCAAGAGTGACCAGGAGAAGCTGGGTGTTGCCATCCAGAAGCTCGCTGAAGAGGACCCCACGTTCCGCGTGAGCCAGAACGAGGAGACCGGTCAGACGGTTATCGCCGGCATGGGCGAGCTGCACCTCGACATCCTTGTCGACCGCATGAAGCGCGAGTTCAACGTCGAGGCAAACGTGGGCAAGCCCCAGGTTGCCTACCGTGAGACCATCCGCCGCGAGGTCCCCAAGTACGACTACACCCACAAGAAGCAGACCGGTGGATCCGGTCAGTTCGCTAAGGTGCAGATCTCGCTTGCTCCGCTCGAGGTTGAGGGCGACAAGATTTACGAGTTCCAGGACAAGGTCACCGGTGGCCGCGTCCCGCGCGAGTACATCCCCTCGGTCAACGCTGGTATCCAGGACGCCATGCAGTACGGCATCCTCGCTGGCTTCCCCGTCGTGGGTGTCCGTGCACAGCTGCTTGATGGCCAGTACCACGACGTTGACTCGTCGGAAATGGCCTTCAAGATCGCTGGCTCCATCGCGTTCAAGGAAGCCGCTCGCCTCGCGCAGCCGGTCATCCTTGAGCCGCTGATGGCTGTTGAGGTTCGTACGCCCGAGGAGTACATGGGCGACGTTATCGGCGACCTCAACTCGCGTCGTGGACAGATTCAGTCCATGGAAGACGCATCGGGCGTCAAGGTCGTTCGCGCTCTTGTCCCGCTCTCCGAGATGTTCGGGTACATTGGCGATCTGCGGTCGAAGACCAGCGGTCGTGCAGTGTTCTCGATGACCTTCGATTCCTATGCTGAGGTTCCGAAGGCCGTGGCCGATGAGATCGTTCAGAAGGCTAAGGGCGAGTAACACTGCCCGCCGGTCGGCAGCGACACCCCGTGTTGCTGCCGACCGACCGGCTCAGGTCGCGATCACCGTCCTGAGCTTGTAACATAAGTACACACCCCGTACTCGTGCCCACCGAATTCCTCGGCGGGAAGCGGTACTCGAAGTCCTGAGGAGGACCATAGTGGCGAAGGCCAAGTTCGAGCGGACCAAGCCGCACGTAAACATCGGAACGATCGGTCACGTCGACCACGGTAAGACGACTCTTACCGCGGCGATCTCGAAGACTCTCGCGGACAAGTTCCCGTCTGAGGTCAACGTGCAGCGTGATTTCGCAACGATCGATTCGGCTCCTGAGGAGCGCCAGCGCGGTATCACCATCAACATCTCGCACGTTGAGTACGAGACCGACAAGCGCCACTACGCTCACGTTGATGCACCCGGCCACGCCGACTACATCAAGAACATGATCACCGGTGCTGCTCAGATGGACGGCGCAATCCTCGTGGTTGCGGCGACCGACGGCATGATGGCTCAGACCAAGGAGCACATCCTGCTCGCAAAGCAGGTCGGCGTGCCGTACCTGCTCGTTGCGCTGAACAAGTGCGACCAGGTCGACGACGAGGAAATCCTCGAGCTCGTCGAGATGGAGGTCCGCGAGGAGCTCTCCAAGCAGGGTTACCCGGGAGACGACGTCCCCGTCGTCCGCGTTTCCGGCTACCAGGCACTCCAGGGCGAAGAGAAGTGGGTCAACTCCATTCTCGAGCTCATGGAAGCAGTGGACTCCAGCGTTCCGGACCCCGTCCGCGACAAGGACAAGCCCTTCCTGATGCCCGTTGAGGACGTCTTCACGATCACCGGTCGTGGAACCGTCGTCACCGGCCGCGCCGAGCGTGGCACGCTGAAGATCAACTCGGAAATCGAGATCGTGGGCCTGCGTCCGACGCAGAAGACCACCGTCACCGGTATCGAGATGTTCCACAAGCAGCTCGACGAGGCTTGGGCTGGCGAGAACTGTGGCCTCCTCCTCCGCGGCACCAAGCGCGAGGACGTTGAGCGCGGCCAGGTTATCGTTGCTCCGGGCTCGATCACCCCGCACACCAACTTCGAGGGGACCGCTTACATCCTCAAGAAGGAAGAGGGCGGCCGTCACAACCCGTTCGAGACGAACTACCGTCCGCAGTTCTACTTCCGTACGACTGACGTGACCGGTGTCATCACCCTGCCCGAGGACAAGCCGATGGTTATGCCCGGCGACACCACCGACATGACGGTCGAGCTGATCCAGCCGATCGCTATGGAGGATGGCCTCGGCTTCGCAATCCGTGAGGGTGGCCGCACCGTCGGCGCCGGCACGGTGACGAAGGTTCTCTCCTAAGTCATCTGACGACGGAGACGGCCTCGGCCGAAAGCCCCCGGGAGAAATCCCGGGGGCTTTTCCCGTTTCTCAGTGCCGCGGTGCGCCCGGGAGAAACGGGAGCGGTATCCTCGAATGATGGACACCGCGTACCGGGTGCCCGCATCACCAACGAAATGGAGCACGAGTGCCGCAGACGGTAGGCGAGCGAATCGCGCACTTTGCACGGCAGTACGGCCTCCTCTTTGCGCTTGACGCGCTGGCCTGGGCTGTCGCAATCCTGGCGGCACTGGTGCTGCGGTTCGATTTCAACCTGCTCCGGATCCACTGGGGCTGGACCCTGGTGGTGATCGGTGCCACTGCCCTGCTGCAGCTGATCGGCGGTTGGCTGTCCTGGCTCTACCGGAACCGCTATGCGGTGGGCAGCTTTGACGAGGTCCGTGCACTTGTTGTGTGCGTCGCCGGCGTGATGGTGCTTGCGTGGGTGGTCGCGTACCTTGTCGGTTACGGGAACGGGGTGCCTCGAAGCACAATGGTTATCGCCGCCCCGATCGCGTTCAGCCTGATGGGTGTGGCGCGATACATCTGTCGTCTCTCGAACGAGCGCAGTTTGATGCCTGGCGCAGAGGCTGAGCGGACGCTGCTGTACGGTGCCGGTTACCTGGGCGTTCAGACCGCGAAGCGGCTGCTGACCGACGCCGCCGGATCGGCCCTTCCGGTCGGCTTTATCGATGACGATCCGACGAAACGCAACCAGGAGGTGCGCGGCGTGCGCGTGCTCGGCGGGTTCGACGATCTCGCCGAGGTGGCGCGCGACACGCGTGCGACCCGATTGATTGTGTGCATCGGCGATGCGGATGCCGCGATGATGCGTCGTGTCGACGAGGCCGCGGATCGCGCCGGAATGTCAGCGATGGTGCTGCCGCCGCTTGAGCAGATCCTGCGCAACTCCTCGGCAATTTCCGATGTTCGTGCCCTTTCCATCGAGGATCTCATCGGCCGCCATCCCGTGCGTCTCGAGACCGAGTCCATCGCGGAATATCTCCAGGACAAGCGAGTGCTCGTTACGGGTGCGGGCGGTTCCATAGGATCGGAGCTGTGCCGTCAGCTTGCCCGCTTCGCCCCGCGCGAGCTGATCATGCTCGACCGGGATGAGACCGCGCTCCAGGAGAGTCAGCTCGCGATCAGCGGGCACGGGCTCCTCGACACAAACGACGTCGTGCTCGCGGACATCCGAGACGCCGAAACGATCCGCCAGCTCTTCGTCGAACGCCAGCCCGAGGTTGTATTCCACGCCGCAGCGCTGAAGCACCTGCCGATGCTCGAACAGTACCCGGACGAGGCGTGGAAAACCAATGTGCTGGGCACGCTCAACGTGTTGCAGGCCGCCCGGGAAGCGGGCGTGGGCACCTTCGTGAACATCTCCACGGACAAAGCGGCAAACCCGACAAGCGTGCTCGGCCACTCGAAGCGTGTGGCCGAGAAACTGACAGCCTGGATGGCGGAGCAGACCGGCCAGCGCTACCTCTCGGTGCGCTTTGGCAACGTGATCGGCAGCCGCGGGTCGATGCTGCCCACGTTCCGTGCGCTGATCGAAGCGGGGGGTCCGATCACCGTGACTCACCCGGACGTGACTCGGTTCTTCATGACAATCCCCGAGGCATGTCAGCTCGTGGTCCAGGCCGGCGGTATCGGGCGTCCCGGAGAAGTCTTGATCCTCGATATGGGGGAGCCTGTCAAGATTCTTGACGTCGCACAGCGCATGGTCGCGCAGTCGGGCAAGGACATCGACATTGTCTTTACCGGGCTTCGGCACGGCGAGAAACTGCACGAGGAACTTGTGGGTCGAGGCGAGGGCAATAAACGCCCCTTCCACCCCAAGATCACGCACGCGCACGTGGACACGATCTCCCCGGAGGTGCTGAACCACGAGGGGTGGGTTGCACGAATGAACCTGACGGAAGCTGCCGAGGAGCGAGTCCAGTGAGCCCGCTTATCGTTGCCCTGATTGCCGGGGGAGTGACGCTCGCGCTCAGCCTCACACTCCCGCTCGCGGTGAAGCCGCTGCTCGTCCGGCTGGGCATCATGGATGTTCCGAACGCCCGGTCTTCCCACGAACGTCCCGTGTTGCGCGGACTTGGGCTCGCGGTGCTCCTTGCGATGGCGCTCGGCACCGGAATCGCGCTCATCCTGTTCGCGCGCCCCGGTTGGGGTGGGCACGCGGTCTGGGACGCGCTGCTTGTCATCGGTGTTGGATCCCTGCTTGCTGGCCTTCTCGGGTTGACCGAGGACCTGCGGGGGCTGAGCGTCCCCGTGCGCAGCGCAGCTCTGCTCCTGATTGCCGCGGGCTCAGCGATTGGCGTACTCGTGGCCGCCGATGGTGAGACCGGGCTCGGTCACGGGCCGGGGCTGAGCGGCCTCGCCGGAACCGGGCTGGAGGGGCTCTCGCTCCCGCTCTGGGGGAGTGCCCTGCTTGTGGCGTATGCGGTGCTGTTCATTTCGAGCTACATCAACGTCGCAAACTTCATGGATGGCCTGAACGGTATTAGCGGGTTCCACGGCGTGATCGCCGGGCTCACGTTCGCGGCCTGCGGGGCATTTGTCGACATGCCCTGGCTCCTTGCAGCCGGTCTCATTCTCGCTGCGGGCTTCGCCGGGTTCCTCCCGTGGAACCTCACCAAACCAGGCGCGTTCCTCGGCGACGTGGGGAGCTACCTCCTTGGCGGGGCAACCGCCCTCACCAGCTTTGCCGCGCTCGTTGCGGGGGCACCGCTTCTCGCCACGATCGGGCCGATGGTGATCTACTTTGGCGACGTCGGGGTGACGCTTGCGAAGCGCGTTCGCGCGGGCAAGCGTTGGGACGAGCCGCACAAGGAGCACACGTACCAGCGGATCCAGCAACTCGGCTACTCCCACGTGCAGGCCTCCGGGATCACCGCTGCCTGCACACTTGCCGCGTCGCTACTCGGACTCGCCTCGTTCTTCACCGGCCTCTGGGGCACGCTGTTCCTGCTCGCGGGCGGGCTCGCGGTCCTCGTGGTGTATCTCGCGCTCCCCAAGCTCCTCCCTCACCGCGCCTAATCGCCCCGCGCCTACATACACCGCGCCTACACACACCTCGCCTGCATACACCGAAGGGTGAGTTGTGGCTGCTTCACGGTCGGGAAGCAGCCACAACTCACCCTTCGATGTGGCCTGTGGCCTGAGGCCTGAGGCGTTAGCGGCCGTCGGCGCGGAACAGGAACGCGGCCATTGCCTCGCGTGTCACGTTACTCTTCGGTGCGTAGATCGGCTTCCCGCTGGGCTGCATGATCCCCGTGGAGAGGCCGCTCGTGGACATCCACGCGATCTCCTTGTAGAACTTCTGGCCCACGGTGATGTCCTGGAAGGGGGATGCGCTTGGAGCCGAGGGCTTCGATCCCGTGTCCAGCCTGTACATGAACGCGGCCATTGCTTCGCGGGTGACCCCGTCCTTAGGCTGATACGTTCGCGTGCCGTTTGGCTGCTTCACGCCTGTGGAGATGCCCTGGTCGTACATCCAGGAGATCTCCTTGTAGAACTTGTCCCCGGGCTTCACGTCGGTGAACTGTGACTTCGCGGGGGCCCGGTAGTCAGCTTCCGCGTGGATGCGGAACAAGAACGCGGCCATCGCCTCACGTGTGACGTTGACCTTCGGTTGGTACGCGCGGGTACCATCGGGCTGGCTCACTCCCGTCGAGACACCCGTATCGAACATCCAAGCGATTTCCTTGAAGAACTTGTCATTCGGTTTCATGTCACTGAACGGCGAGGTCTTCGGCGGCACATAGTCGGCCTTCGCGACTGCGGCGGTGGCGGCGGAGGTCTTCGATGCGGTTGTGTACCCGGTTTTGGTGCCGGTGACCTTTACGGAGAGCTTCTTGCCGGTGTCGGCTGTGGTGGCCTGGTAGGTGGTGCCGGTGGCACCGGTGATAGCGCTGCCGTCGCGGAGCCATTGGGTGGCGAGCTTGTCCGGTGCGGGTGTCCAGGTGCCGGGCTTCACGGTGAGGGTCTCGCCGACCTTTGCCGTGCCGGTGATGGTGGGCGTAGGCGTTGCCGTGAAGTTCAGCGGGTCGGCTTCGGCGACCGCGGCGGTGGCGGCGGAGGTCTGCGATGCGGTCGTGTACCCGGTTTTGGTGCCGGTGACCTTTACGGAGAGCTTCTTGCCGGTGTCGGCTGTGGTGGCCTGGTAGGTGGTGCCGGTGGCACCGGTGATAGCGCTGCCGTCGCGGAGCCATTGGGTGGCGAGCTTGTCCGGTGCGGGTGTCCAGGTGCCGGGCTTCACGGTGAGGGTCTCGCCGACCTTTGCCGTGCCGGTGATGGTGGGCGTAGGCGTTGCCGTGAAGTTCAGCGGGTCGGCTTCGGCGACCGCGGCGGTGGCGGCGGAGGTCTTCGATGCGGTCGTGTACCCGGTTTTGGTGCCGGTGACCTTCACGGAGAGCTTCTTGCCGGTGTCGGCGGTCGTGGACTGGTAGGTGGTGCCGGTGGCACCGGTGATGGCGGTGCCGTCGCGGAGCCACTGGGTGGCGAGGGTGACCGGAGCGGGCCCCCAGGCTCCGGGGACCGCAGTCAGCGTCTGCCCGACCTTTGCCGTGCCGGTGATGGTCGGCGTGGGCGCGGTGAGCGCACCTGCCGTCACAGCCGCGGAGGGTGTGCTGTAGCGGTATGCCTTGCGGTAGTCGGTTTTTGATCCGGACACTATGAGCTGCAGCTGCTTTCCGACGTCCGCGCTCGTCGGAACGTAGCTCGGGCCCGTGGCACCCGGAACAGGCTCACCCATCTCGCCCTCCATGCGGTACCACTCGTAGCTCAGCGTGTCCGCAGCAGGCTGCCAGGTCCCGATATTTGCGGTGAACGCGGTGCCGACCCGGGGAGTGCCGGAGAACGTCGGGTTCGGGGCGGTGAAGGAGCGTTTGATGAGATAGTTGATCCCCGTGAGATCGCTCGCGCCCACGGAGATCGGGGCGGGATCACCCCAGGGCTCTTCGCTCCCGTAGTTGTACACCTCATCGGG
This sequence comes from Leucobacter sp. 7(1), assembly GCF_900163635.1. Classification (GTDB taxonomy): domain Bacteria; phylum Actinomycetota; class Actinomycetes; order Actinomycetales; family Microbacteriaceae; genus Leucobacter. Next base: position 36,405 of record NZ_FUID01000015.1, read on the forward strand.
GAGCACATCGTCTTCAACGTAAATGTTGAGCGAGTACGTGCCCGGCGTGTACTTCGGCGTCGTGTAACTGACGGGGGCCTCGCCGGACCCGTCGTAGATCTGAGAGTTCTTGTGCCGCCACTCGCCCTCGAGGAGTTCGTACACGGTGATGACCAGGCGATCGTAGCCCTGAACGTCGATCGTTCCGCTGATGCGCGACGTGGGCGGTGCGTAGGCGAAGGTGACGTTCGTCGTCTGCCCCGCGGCGACCGCGAACGTCGTGGGGCCCGCGGTGGGGCGCAGCGTCTGCACGCTCACGTCGGTGTTCCCGTTGCGTTCCTTCATGGTCACCCGGTAGTTTCCCGGCGGGACGTCATCGCGGGAAAAATCGCCGTTCGCGGTGATCGGGCTCGAGCTGAGCCCCAGCTTCTCGTCTTGTGAATCGATCTGTAGCTGGTACCGCGTGGGATCGACGCCCGCAGGGAAATTGATGTGCCCCGCGATGGTCCCCGGTGCCGCGGCCTCGGTCGTCACGGCCGAGGCCGCGGTGGGTGAACTGAGCGCTCCGAAAGCTGCGGTGGCAACAACTGCTGCTGCCGCCAAGACCCCGACGATGCGGTGTCGGATCCCCTTCGCTCGTCTCAATGATCGTGTATTTCCTTGCATGGGATCCCCTCCCGGTTATGTGCCCTGGGCAGGAAAAGAATAGTCGGATGAAGTGTTCGGCACACTACCCAGGCGTAAGAATCCGGCAACTCGGATTTGCGACACGCCCGGGTTGCACGGTCTTGGGTCCGTGTGTCAGAATAGACAGGTTCAGTACTCCACGCTTCGGTGTGGATCACTGCCAGGCAGTGCATAAGACCCGGTTCGCCGGGATTAGGCCGCGGGTAGCGAACGCAACCTGCACGGCAATGGATGGTCAGACGTGAGTCCGGCCATTTTTGTACGTGTGGGGCCACTCTCGGGTGGTTTTGACAGGTGAACAGAGACCCAGCACAGTGCGCTTCCTTGGAAGCGTGGCGCCAGGGCGCTGGTACGTAAGACGTCCAATGCCGCGATCCCGTTTTGGGGGAGTGGTACGACGCAAGTAGAAAGTAGAGATGTCATGGCGGGACAGAAGATCCGCATTCGACTGAAGTCGTATGACCACGAGGTCATCGACAACTCCGCACGGAAGATTGTTGACACGGTGACCCGCGCGGGTGCAACCGTGATCGGCCCCGTGCCGCTCCCCACGGAGAAGAACGTGATCGCAGTGATCCGTTCGCCCCACAAGTACAAGGACAGCCGCGAGCACTTTGAAAAGCGCACGCACAAGCGTCTGATCGACATCGTCGATCCCACGCCCAAGGCCGTCGATTCGCTCATGCGTCTCGATCTCCCGGCTGATGTCAACATCGAGATCAAGCTCTAGGGGGGATCGAATCATGGCTGTAGAGCACAATGTGAAGGGTCTTCTGGGCACCAAGCTCGGTATGACGCAGGTCTGGGACGCGGATGGCAAGGTTATCCCTGTCACCGTGATCGAGGTCGCACCGAACGTGATCACGCAGATCCGTACCCCCGAGGTCGACGGCTACAACGCCGTGCAGATCGCCGCGGGCGCGATTGATCCGCGCAAGGTCAACAAGCCGGCTGCAGGTCACTTCGAGAAGGCCGGCGTTACGCCGCGCCGTCACGTGACCGAGATTCGGACCGCTGACGCGGCCGAGTACGCGCTGGGTCAGGAGCTCACCGTAGAGGGCACCTTCGAAGCCGGTCAGCAGATCGATGTCGTGGGCACCTCGAAGGGCAAGGGCTTCGCGGGCACGATGAAGCGTCACAACTTCAAGGGTGTGTCGGCATCGCACGGCGCACACCGCAACCACCGTAAGCCCGGTTCCATCGGCGGCGCTGCGACCCCCGGTCGCGTGTTCCGTGGTCAGAAGATGGCCGGACGCATGGGTGGCGAGCGCGTCACCGTGCAGAACCTGACCGTGCAGGCGATTGACGCCGACAAGGGTCTCATCCTCGTTAAGGGTGCGGTTCCCGGTGCGCGCGGTCGTCTCGTATTCGTTCGCAACGCAGTGAAGGGGGCGTAGTTCATGACTACCGCTACCAAGCTCGAGGTGCTCGACGCGAAGGGCAAGAAGGCTGGGTCGGTTGACCTGCCCGAGGCGATCTTCGGTGCCGAGACCAACGTCCCGCTGATCCACCAGGTGGTCACCGCTCAGCTCGCTGCTGCGCGTCAGGGCACGCACAAGGTCAAGAACCGTGGCGAGGTGTCCGGTTCGGGTGCCAAGCCGCACAAGCAGAAGGGCACCGGCCGCGCTCGTCAGGGTTCGGTCCGTATGCCTCAGCACCGCGGCGGCGGCGTCGTTCATGGGCCCGTGCCCCGCGATTACTCGCAGCGCACCCCCAAGAAGATGATCGCAGCAGCTCTCCGCGGCCTGCTCTCGGATCGCGCTCGCGCGAACCGTCTGCACGTCGTTGATGGCTTCGGCATCGGTGAGAAGCCCAGCACGAAGACGGCACGCGAGTTCCTCGCTCAGGTCGCTCCGGGCAAGCGCGTACTCGTGGTCGTTGACCGCGCGGACGAGCTCACCCCCCTCAGCGTGCGCAACCTGCCGTTCGTGCACGTGCTGTTCCAGGATCAGCTCAACGCTTACGACGTAGTCGTCAGCGACGATCTCGTCTTCACCAAGGCTGCCTTCGACCAGTTCGTTGCCGGCCGTGCCGCTCAGGAGGACTCGAAGTGAGCCTGAACAAGTCTGCACACGACGTCATCATTCGCCCCATCGTGTCCGAGAAGAGCTACGGCCTCATCGACGCGAACGGTCAGTACACCTTTGAGGTTGCTCCGACGGCGAACAAGTCCGAGATCAAGCTCGCCATCGAGCAGGTCTTCAGTGTCAAGGTCCAGAAGGTTCGTACGCTGAACCGCAAGGGCAAGACCCGCCGCACCAAGTTCGGTGCGGGCAAGCGCAAGGACACGAAGCGTGCCATCGTCACGCTGAAGTCCGGCTCCATCGACATCTTCACGGCTGCGCTGTAGAAGGGGCGAAAAGGAACATTATGGCTATTCGCAAGTACAAGCCGACGACCCCGGGTCGTCGCGGTTCGAGCGTTGCTGATTTCGCTGAGATCACGCGCTCCACGCCCGAGAAGTCGCTGCTTCGCCCGCTCCCCAAGACGGGTGGCCGCAACAACCAGGGCCGCATCACCACGCGTCACATCGGTGGTGGCCACAAGCGTCAGTACCGCGTCATCGACTTCCGTCGCAATGACAAGGACGGCGTCAACGCCAAGGTTGCGCACATCGAGTACGATCCCAACCGCACGGCGCGCATTGCGCTGCTGCACTTTGAGGACGGCACGAAGCGCTACATCGTTGCGCCGAACAAGCTGAAGCAGGGCGACATTGTCGAGTCGGGTCCCGGCGCTGACATCAAGCCCGGCAACAACCTGCCGCTGAAGAACATCCCGACCGGTACGGTGATCCACGCGATCGAGCTGAAGCCCGGTGGGGGTGCCAAGATGGCGCGCTCGGCTGGTGCCTCGGTTCGCCTCGTGGCGAAGGACGGCCCCTACGCTCAGCTGCGTCTGCCCTCGGGCGAGATCCGCAACGTCGACGTGCGCTGCCGCGCAACCGTCGGCGAGGTGGGTAACGCCGAGCAGTCCAACATCAACTGGGGTAAGGCCGGCCGTATGCGGTGGAAGGGCGTTCGCCCGACTGTCCGCGGTGTCGTCATGAACCCGGTCGATCACCCGCACGGTGGTGGCGAAGGCCGCACCTCGGGTGGCCGTCACCCGGTCAGCCCCTGGGGCCAGAAGGAAGGCCGCACGCGCCGTCCGAACAAGGCCAGCGACAAGCTCATCGTACGTCGCCGCAATGCTGGTAAAAAGCGTTAGTCGGCAGGTAGGAGAATAGAAGATGCCTCGTAGTCTCAAGAAGGGCCCCTTCGTCGATAACCACCTGCTGAACAAGGTGGTTGTCCAGAACGAAGCTGGCACCAAGAACGTGATCAAGACCTGGTCGCGCCGCTCGATGATCATCCCCGCAATGCTGGGTCACACCATCGCGGTGCACGACGGTCGGAAGCACATCCCCGTGTTTGTCACGGAAACCATGGTCGGTCACAAGCTGGGCGAGTTTGCGCCCACTCGCACCTTCCGCGGTCACGTGAAGGACGACAAGAAGGGCCGTCGCCGCTAAGCGGTGACGTGAAGGAGGAGAGAGAAATGGTGGAATCGACCGCACGCGTGCGTCAGATCCGCATCACCCCCCAGAAGGCCCGTCGCGTTGTTGACCTGGTTCGTGGGAAGAACGCTCAGGAGGCACTCGCCATCCTGAAGTTCGCCCCCCAGGCTGCAGCCGAGCCCGTGTTCAAGCTGGTTGCCTCGGCAATCGCGAACGCTCGGGTCAAGGCCGACGCGGAGAACCTGCGTCTCAACGAGGACGAGCTGGTCATTGCTCGCGCCTTCGTCGACGAGGGCACAACGCTCAAGCGTTTCCGCCCCCGCGCGCAGGGCCGTGCATTCCGTATCAACAAGCGGACCAGCCACATCACCGTCGTTCTGCAGACGGCTGATGAGCTCCAGGTCGCGAAGAAGGGAGCCAAGTAAATGGGCCAGAAGATTCATCCCTATGGCTTCCGCCTCGGGATCACCACTGACCACGTCTCGCGCTGGTTCTCGGACTCGACCAAGAAGGGTCAGCGCTACGCTGACTACCTTGCCGAGGACATCAAGATCCGTCAGCACCTGACCAAGCAGCTTGACCGTGCGGGTGTGTCCCGCGTGGAGATCGAGCGTACCCGTGACCGTGTCCGCGTGGATATCCACTCGGCACGTCCCGGCATCGTCATCGGTCGCCGTGGCGCCGAGGCTGAGCGCATCCGCGCTGACCTCGAGAAGCTCACGGGCAAGCAGATCCAGCTGAACATCCTCGAGGTGAAGAACCCCGAGGCTGACGCTCAGCTCGTCGCTCAGGGCATCGCCGAGCAGCTCGCCGCACGTGTGGCGTTCCGCCGCGCAATGCGTAAGGGTCTGCAGGGCGCTCAGCGCGCAGGCGCTAAGGGCATCCGTATCCAGGTCTCCGGCCGTCTTGGCGGCGCCGAGATGAGCCGTTCGGAGTTCTACCGTGAGGGTCGCGTGCCGCTGCACACGCTCCGCGCGAACATCGACTACGGCTTCTACGAGGCAAAGACCACCTTCGGCCGCATCGGCGTGAAGGTCTGGATCTACAAGGGTGACCTCACCAACAAGGAACTCGCTCGCGAGCAGGCGGCCCAGAAGCCGTCGCGCGACCGTGGCGACCGCCGCCGCGCGCCCCGTGGCGCACAGGCCGAGGCTGCACCCGCTGCAGCAGGAGCGGAGAAGTAAGCATGCTGATTCCTCGTCGAGTCAAGTACCGCAAGCAGCACCACCCCAGCCGCAGCGGCCAGTCCAAGGGCGGCAACACCGTCGCCTTCGGTGAGTTCGGTATCCAGGCACTCAGCCCCGCCTACGTGACCAACCGTCAGATCGAGTCCGCTCGTATCGCGATGACCCGTCACATCAAGCGCGGTGGCAAGGTGTGGATCAACATCTACCCCGATCGTCCCCTCACCAAGAAGCCTGCGGAAACCCGCATGGGTTCCGGTAAGGGCTCGCCCGAGTGGTGGGTGGCCAACGTCAAGCCGGGCCGCGTCCTCTTTGAGGTCGCCGGCGTCGATGAGCAGCTCGCACGTGAGGCGCTGACCCGCGCCATCCACAAGCTGCCGCTCAAGGCCCGTATTATCAAGCGCGAGGAGGGCGACGCGTAATGGCGATCGGTACCAAAGAACTGGCCATCACGGAGCTCGATTCCTTCGAGAACGAGCGTCTGGCCGAAGAGCTCAAGAAGGCGAAGGCTGAGCTCTTCAACCTGCGTTTCCAGTCGGCCACCGGCCAGCTGGAAAGCCACGGTCGTGTGCGCCAGGTGAAGCGCGACATCGCGCGCATCTACACGGTGCTGCGCGAGCGCGAGCTCGGTATTCGGTTGACCCCGGCTGCCGCCCCTGCTCCCGCTAAGGCGAAGAAGAGCACCAAGAAGACCGAGCAGGCGGACGCCGCCGCTGAGACGAAGGAGGCCTAAACATGGCTGAGGTCGAGAAGGAACAGCGCGGCTACCGTAAGGCTCGCCGTGGCTATGTCGTCAGCGACAAGATGGACAAGACCATCGTTGTCGAGGTCGAGGATCGCGTGAAGCACCCGCTGTACGGCAAGGTCCTGCGCCGCTCCTCGAAGGTGAAGGCACATGACGAGCAGAACACCGCCGGCATCGGCGATCTCGTGCTCATCCACGAGACCCGTCCGCTGAGCGCTTCCAAGCGCTGGCGTCTGGTCGAGATCCTCGAGAAGGCGAAGTAAGCCTCGGCTTACTGAGAAGGAGTAGCAAGTGATTCAGCAGGAATCCCGACTCAAGGTTGCCGACAACAGCGGCGCCAAGGAGTTGCTCACCATCCGTGTCCTCGGTGGATCGAAGCGTCGTTACGCCGGCATCGGCGACACGATCGTTGCGACCGTCAAGGACGCAATCCCCGGCGGCAACGTGAAGAAGGGTGAGGTCATCAAGGCCGTCATCGTTCGTACGCGTAAGTCGACCCGTCGTCCTGATGGCTCGTACATCAGCTTCGACGAGAACGCTGCCGTTATTCTGAAGGCCGACGGGGAGCCCCGCGGCACCCGTATCTTCGGGCCGGTCGGTCGTGAACTTCGCGATAAGAAGTTCATGAAGATCGTCTCGCTCGCACCGGAGGTGATCTAGTCCTATGGGCATGAAGATCAAGAAGGGTGACCTCGTTGAGGTCATCTCGGGCCCGTCGCAGGAACGCGGCGGCTACAAGGGCAAGCAGGGCAAGGTCATCGAGGTCATCACCGAGACCGACCGTGTCATTGTTGAGGGCGTGAACTTCGTTACGAAGCACGTCCGCGTCGGCCAGTCGGACCGTGGCACGCGTGAGGGTGGGATCGAGACCGTTGAGGCCCCGATCCACATCTCGAACGTAGCCATCGTCGACCCGGAGACGAAGAAGCCGACTCGCGTGGGCTTCCGCGTCGAAGAGGTCGAGAAGGACGGCAAGAAGAAGACCGTCCGCGTCCGCTACGCAAAGACGTCTGGGAAGGACCTTTAATGTCTGAGACTGCCGCAGCGACTGGCAAAATCCAGCCGCGTCTGAAGCAGAAGTACCGGGGCGAGATCGTCCCCCAGCTTCGCGAAGAGTTCAGCTACGCCAACATCATGGAAGTTCCGGGAATCGTCAAGGTTGTCGTGAACACCGGTGTCGGCGAGGCAGCTCGTGACAGCAAGGTGATCGAGGGCGCAATTGCCGACCTCGTCAAGATCACCGGTCAGAAGCCCATGGTCACCAAGGCTCGCAAGTCCATCGCGCAGTTCAAGCTGCGTGAGGGCCAGGCCATTGGTGCGCACGTCACCCTGCGTGGCGATCGTTCCTGGGAATTCCTCGACCGTCTCATCAACCTCGCACTGCCGCGTATCCGCGATTTCCGCGGCCTGTCGCCCAAGCAGTTCGATGGAAACGGCAACTACACGTTCGGTCTGACCGAGCAGAGTGTGTTCCACGAGATCGATCAGGATAAGATTGACCGCGTGCGTGGGTTCGATATCACTATCGTGACCACCGCAAAGTCTGACGACGAGGGCCGTGCGCTGCTTCGCGCACTCGGCTTCCCGTTCAAGACTGACAACTAAATAGTCCAAGCGGCGCGGGTGCCCGGGGGATTTCCCCCGGGCACCCACACCGCGTATCACCCAGGTCGCGCTCCGTGTAACGGTGCGTGATACCAGGCGAGAAAGAAGAGTCACTCATGACGATGACTGATCCGGTCGCAGATATGCTGACCCGGCTGCGCAATGCAAACTCTGCGCATCATGACGACGTTTCGCTCCCCGGCTCGAAGCTGAAGGAGCGGATCGCTGAGATCCTCAAGCGCGAAGGCTACATCAAGGACTGGAAGGTTGAGCCCGCTCGCGTCGGCACGACCATCACCATGGATCTGAAGTACGGCCCCAACCGCGAGCGCTCCATCGAGGGCATCAAGCGCGTGTCCAAGCCCGGTCTCCGGGTGTACTCGGGCTCGACCGAGATCCCGAGCGTGCTCGGCGGTCTTGGCATCGCGATCCTGTCCACCTCTTCGGGGCTCCTCACGGACCGCGAGGCCGAGCAGAAGGGCGTCGGCGGGGAAGTCCTCGCTTACGTGTGGTAAGCCGTCATGTCACGTATTGGTAAGCTTCCCATCACCGTTCCCGGTGGTGTAGACATCAAGATCGATGGCCAGAAGGTCACGGTCAAGGGTTCCAAGGGTGAGCTTGAGCTCATCGTTGCTGAGCCGATCCGCGTTGCTCTCGAAGACGGACAGGTGCTCGTCACTCGTCCGGACGACGAGCGCGCATCCCGAGCGCTGCACGGCCTGACCCGCACGCTCATCAACAACAACATCATCGGTGTGACCGAGGGCTACTCCAAGCAGCTCGAGGTTGTTGGCACGGGTTACCGCGTACAGCAGAAGGGCACGGGCCTGGAGCTCGCACTCGGCTTCTCGCACCCCGTGAACATCGACGCCCCCGAGGGCATTTCGCTCGCGGTTGAGGGCAACACGAAGATCACGGTGACCGGGATCTCGAAGCAGGCGGTCGGCGAGGCCGCTGCGAACATCCGCAAGCTGAAGAAGCCGGAACCCTACAAGGGCAAGGGCATTCGCTACGCGGGCGAGGTTGTGCGCCGCAAGGCTGGAAAGGCTGGTAAGTAACCGATGGCTGCATCAGTATCTCGGGGTAAGGGCCGTTCGGCTGCGCGCGTGCGCCGCCACACCCGCCTCCGGAAGAAGATCGTCGGCACGGAGCAGCGTCCCCGTCTCGTGGTCAACCGTTCCTCGCGTCACGTGTTCGTCCAGGTTGTCGACGATTCGAAGGGCATCACCCTCGCTTCGGCCTCGACCATGGAAGCCGACCTGCGCGCTTTCGAGGGCGACAAGACGGCCAAGGCACGCAAGGTTGGCGAGATTGTCGCTGACCGTGCGAAGGCTGCTGGTATCGACGCGGTCGTCTTCGACCGTGGTGGTAGCAAGTACGCCGGCCGCGTCGCAGCGATCGCCGATGGCGCTCGCGAAGGGGGGCTGACCCTGTGAGCAAGGAAACGAAGGAGCAGGAAGTGACCGTAGAGACCCAGGCCGCTGAGTCCACGGCTGCTGCCGAGGCACCGGCTCAGGATCACCGCAACGAGCCCCGCGAACAGCGTCGTGGCAGCCGTGACCGTGGCACCCGCAACGAGCGTGGTGGCCGTGACCGCAACGAGAGCCAGTTCCTCGAGCGCGTTGTCACGATCAACCGTGTTTCCAAGGTCGTCAAGGGCGGCCGTCGCTTCAGCTTCACCGCGCTTGTCGTGGTGGGCGATGGCAACGGCACCGTTGGCGTAGGCTACGGCAAGGCGAAGGAAGTTCCCCTCGCAATTGCCAAGGGCGTTGAGGAAGCGAAGAAGAACTTCTTCCGCGTTCCCCGCGTGGGCAGCACCATCCCGCACCCCGTGCAGGGTGAGGCAGCAGCCGGCGTGGTGCTCCTGCGCCCCGCAGCGGCAGGTACCGGTGTTATCGCCGGTGGCCCCGTCCGCGCCGTGCTTGAGTGCGCTGGCATCCACGACGTCCTGAGCAAGTCGCTCGGTTCGTCGAACACCCTGAACATCGTGCATGCGACCGTTGAGGCACTGCAGCTGCTCGAGGAGCCCCGCTCCGTTGCAGCTCGCCGTGGTCTTGACTTCGACCGCGTCGCCCCGGCCCGCATTGTGCGCGCTGAGGCGAAGGCCGCGGCCGACGCTGCCGCGAAGGCAAAGGCAGGTGCGTAATGGCGAAGAGCCTGAAGATTACGCAGAAGAAGTCCGTTATCAGTGAGAAGCAGAACCAGCGCGACACGCTGCGCAGCCTGGGTCTCCGCCGGATCGGCCAGACGGTCGTCCGCGAGGATTCCAAGATCAACCGCGGCTACGTGCGTGCTGTTGCTCACCTGGTAGAGGTTGAGGAGGTCGACGCATGAGCGACAAGAACGAGGAGCGCGAGTCCGTGCTGAAGGCGCACCACCTGCGTCCCGCACCGGGTTCGAAGAAGGCCAAGACCCGCGTGGGTCGCGGTGAAGGCTCCAAGGGTAAGACCGCTGGTCGCGGCACCAAGGGCACCAAGGCTCGGTACCAGGTTCGGGCCGGCTTCGAGGGTGGGCAGATGCCGCTGCACATGCGCACCCCGAAGCTGCGTGGGTTCAAGAACCCGTTCCGTACCGAGTACCAGGTCGTGAACGTTGCGAAGCTGGCCGAGCTCTACCCGCAGGGTGGGGACGTAACCGTTGACGACCTCGTCGCCAAGGGTGCAGTGCGCAAGAACCAGCCCGTCAAGGTGCTTGGTGACGGCGACCTGCAGGTCAAGCTCAGCGTTTCCGTTGACAAGGTCTCCAGCTCTGCTGAGCAGAAGATCGTCGCGGCAGGCGGAGAGGTGAAGTAAGGAACCCTCGGGTTCTCTACTCACTCGAGCTCGTCTCGATCAGCGGGGGTGGGGTGCAGCGTCAGAAATGTCGCTCATCCCGCTCCCGCTGTTTCTGTTTTTGCGTCGCATATCATGCGAGTGTTGGAAACAGAGCCCACCCGCCGTGTAGGCTGGTGCAATTGGTTCTCGTCGTCAGGCGACGGCCCCGTACGACGCCCCCAGGAGGCAGATTTTGTTCAGCGCTATCGGACGGATCTTTCGAACTCCCGACCTGAGACGCAAGATCGTGTTTACGCTCGCGATTGTGTCGCTGTTCCGGCTCGGATCATTCATTCCCGCACCGTTCGTTGATTTCAACAACGTCCAGGCCTGTCTCGTGGCGAATCAAGCCCAGGGCACGTCCGGTCTGTACGACATGATCAACCTGTTTAGCGGTGGAGCGCTTCTGCAGCTCTCGATCTTCGCGCTCGGCATCATGCCGTACATCACCGCGTCGATCATCACGCAGCTGCTGCGCGTGGTCATCCCGCACTTCGAGTCGCTCCACAAGGAGGGCCAGGCGGGCCAGGCGAAGCTCACGCAGTACACCCGTTACCTGACGATTGCGCTGGCTGTGCTGCAGTCCACGACCCTCATTACGGTTGCTCGTTCGGGCCAGCTGTTCGGTGCCTCCGCAAACCAGGCCTGCCAGAACCTTGTGTCGCAGGAGTGGTGGGCAATCCTCATCATGATTCTCACGATGACAGCCGGCACCGGTCTCATTATGTGGTTCGGTGAGCTCATCACCGAGCGTGGCATCGGCAACGGCATGTCCCTGCTGATCTTCACCTCGATCTCCGCCACCTTCCCCGGTGCGATGTGGATGATCAAGGAGTCCAAGGGCTGGGAGGTCTTCTTCCTGGTGCTTGGTGTCGGATTGATCGTGATTGCGGCCGTAGTCTTCGTTGAGCAGTCGCAGCGCCGAATCCCGGTCCAGTACGCGAAGCGCGTTGTTGGGCGCCGGACGTACGGTGGCAGCAGCACCTACATCCCGATCAAGGTCAACATGGCCGGCGTGATCCCGGTGATCTTCGCCTCCGCAATCCTGTACCTGCCGATGCTGCTGACCCAGTTCAACCAGCCGAAGATCGGCGAGGATCCGCAGCCGTGGGTTGTCTGGGTGCAGAACAACCTCGTGACGGGTGACCAGCCGCTGTACATGCTTGTCTTCTTCCTCCTCACAATTGGCTTCACCTTCTTCTACGTGCAGATCACCTTCAACCCGGAGGAGGTCTCGGACAACATGAAGCAGTACGGCGGCTTCGTACCGGGGATCCGCGCGGGCCGCCCGACGGCCGAGTACCTGAACTACGTGCTGACCCGCATCACGAGCGCCGGCTCGTTGTACCTGGGCCTCATCGCACTCATCCCGCTGATCGCGCTGGCCTTCTTCGGGGCCAACCAGAACTTCCCGTTCGGCGGCGCATCGATCCTGATTATCGTGGGCGTGGGCCTCGAGACCGTCAAGCAGATCGACGCACAGCTGCAGCAGCGCCACTACGAAGGGCTTCTCAAGTGACCGAAACCACAACTCGACTGCTGATCATCGGCCCGCCCGGAGCCGGTAAGGGTACGCAGGCCGCTCAGATCGCCGCTCGTTTCGATATCCCCGCGATCTCGACGGGTGATATCTTCCGCGCCAACATTAAGGGCGGTACGCCGCTCGGCCAGCAGGTGCAGGCAATCATCGAGCGGGGCGAGCTTGTCCCGGACTCCCTCACGAACGAGATCGTGGCGGATCGCCTCGCGCAGGCTGATGCGGCTCGCGGGTTCCTGCTCGATGGGTACCCGCGCAACGTCGAGCAGGTGCACGCTCTCGACGGCATGATCGAGGGCGACGCTCTCGATGCTGTGGTCCTGCTTGAGGTCGATACGGACGCTGTCGTGTCCCGTCTGCTGAAGCGCGCTGAGCTTGAGGGTCGCGCGGACGACACCGAAGAGGTCATCCGCCACCGTCAGAATGTCTACGCGGAGCAGACCGCGCCGCTTGTTGAGCTCTTCGCCGAGCGCGGCATCCTGGTGTCTGTCGATGGTCTCGGCACTGTCGAAGAGGTTGCAGAGCGGATCGCCGCTGGCCTGACCGCGCAGCTGTCCGCGAAGGCGAGTCGCTGAGTCGTGTCACGGCGCGGTATTTTTCGACGTTCGATCTATAAGTCCCCGGCCCAGCTGCGGCTGATGGTCGAACCTGGACTCGCTGGTGCGGCGGCGATCGCGGCAATGCGCGAGGCCGTGCGACCGGGTATCACGACCCTTGAGCTTGATGCGATCGCAGAAGAGGCAATCAGGTCTCGGGGCGGCGCACCGAACTTTATGCTCGAGCCCGGCTACACGCACACGATCTGCGCGAACGTGAATGAGCAGGTTGTGCACGCGATCCCCACCGATCGTCCGTTGGCGCCCGGCGACATCGCCTCGCTTGACGTGGGCGCGGTCATCGACGGCTGGCACAGCGATACGGCATTCACTACAGTGTTGCCGGATCCGTCACGCCCTGATCTGAGTGCGGCCAACCAGAAGCTGAGTGACGTCACCGAGCAAGCAATGTGGCGGGGGATCGCCCGTCTCGCTCAGGCCTCACACCTGAACGAGGTCGGCGAGGCCGTGTCTGCGTACGTTCGCGCCAACAGCGACTTCAATGTTCTCGAGGACTACATCGGTCACGGTATCGGTCGGAGCATGCACGAGGATCCGCCGGTGTTCAATGTCCCCGTGCGGGGTCGCAGCCCCGAGGTGAAGCCCGGGCTTGTTGTGGCGATCGAACCGATCATCTCGGCAGGCACGATCGACACGAACATCGAGGACGACGACTGGACCGTGACCATCGCGGACGGCTCCATGAGCGCGCAGTGGGAACACAGCGTCGCAGTCCACGCAGACGGAATCTGGGTGCTGACTGCGGAAGACGGCGGCGCGAGTGGGTTGGCCCCGCTCGGGGTTACGCCGGTCCCGATTCGATAGCAGCTTTACAAACCGGAGTTCTCGGACTATCCTTGATCTTTGGTGCTTTGCGCCTGTTTTCGCGTTCGCGAAAGCGGGCGTTTCGCATTCGCAAGACCAGTAGAACCTACGCGAGCGATAGTGAGGCTATGGCGAAAAAAGACGGCGTCATCGAGATCGAGGGACAGGTTGTCGAGGCATTGCCCAACGCAATGTTCCGAGTTGAACTGACCAACGGACACAAAGTGCTCGCCCACATCTCGGGCAAAATGCGACAGCACTACATTCGCATTCTGCCCGGCGACCGTGTGATTGTGGAGCTCACGCCCTACGATCTGACCCGCGGCCGGATCGTCTACCGCTACAAGTAGGTCGCTGGAAAGTAACGGCGCCCGGCATCCCGGTCGTACGATGACAGCGAAATCCTAAAGGAAACATCATGAAGGTAAATCCCAGCGTTAAGCCGATCTGCGATCACTGCAAGGTGATCCGCCGCCACGGCCGCGTCATGGTGATCTGCAAGAGCAACCCGCGTCACAAGCAGCGCCAGGGCTAACACCCCCGCTGCGTGCCGGTCACGCAGAACCCCGCAATTGCATTACTGATCCAGCGCATCGAAGAACCCGCCTGATTTTCGGGCGGGGGACACCTCGGGACAGAGGCCCGAACCCCCGATGCGCATCACACCTCTACTACCGCTAGGAGAAGCCAGAATGGCACGTCTCGCCGGAGTCGACATCCCACGCGAAAAGCGCGTTGAGATTGCACTCACTTACATCTACGGGGTCGGCCGCACCAGCGCGCTGAAGACGCTGGAAGCCACCGAGATCGACGGCAACATCCGCGTCAAGGATCTCACCGACGATCAGCTCGTCTCGCTCCGTGACTACATCGAAACCAACTTCAAGGTTGAGGGTGACCTCCGCCGTGAGGTGGCCGCAGATATCCGCCGCAAGGTCGAGATCGGCAGCTACCAGGGTATCCGCCACCGCAAGGGCCTGCCCGTGCATGGTCAGCGCACCAAGACGAACGCTCGTACCCGTAAGGGTCCGAAGCGCACCGTCGCCGGCAAGAAGAAGTAATAGCCGGTCCACTCGACCATCACACAGAGCTTTTCAGGAGAATACTCAATGGCTGCACCAAAGACAGCGGCTCGTAAGCCGCGTCGCAAGGACAAGAAGAACGTGGTCGTGGGCCAGGCCCACATCAAGTCGACGTTCAACAACACGATCGTTTCGATCACGGACACCACCGGTGCTGTGATCAGCTGGGCTTCCTCCGGCGGAGTCGGCTTCAAGGGTTCGCGTAAGTCGACCCCGTTCGCCGCTCAGCTCGCTGCCGAGTCGGCTGCGCGCAAGGCGCAGGAGCACGGCATGAAGAAGGTTGACGTCTTCGTCAAGGGCCCTGGCTCCGGACGCGAGACCGCCATCCGTTCGCTGCAGGCCGCAGGCCTCGAGGTGGGGTCGATCAACGACGTCACCCCGCAGACGCACAACGGCTGCCGCCCCCCGAAGCGCCGTCGCGTCTAAGGAGCATTCGCTGATTCTCGGGGCGAACGATTCGTCGTTCGCCCCGGGAACGCGCCGGGGCTCCGAGTGAACCCCGGGTGCACAGAGGACACCCTCATTCCCGATACCGCATGAGTCATATAGCGGACTCCAGCGAAAGGACCACACACCTTGCTCATTGCACAGCGACCCACACTCACCGAAGAATCGATCTCCGAGCACCGTTCGCGCTTCGCGATCGAGCCGCTTGAGCCCGGCTTTGGTTACACGCTCGGCAACTCGCTGCGGCGCACGCTGCTGTCCTCGATCCCCGGCGCTGCAGTTACGAGCGTCCGCTTCGAGGGTGTCGCCCACGAGTTCACGACCATTGCGGGCGTGACCGAGGACGTCACCGAGATCATCCTGAACATCAAGGATCTCGTCGTCTCGAGCGAGCACGACGAGCCGATCACCGCGTACCTGCGCAAGACGGGTGCCGGCGAAGTGACCGCGGCTGACATTTCTGCACCTGCCGGTGTTGAGGTGCACAACCCCGAGCTCGTTATCGCGACGCTCAGCGACTCCGCACAGTTCGAACTGGAACTGACGATCGAGCGTGGCCGCGGCTACGTTTCGGCCGCGCAGAACCGGAACGAAGACGCAGAGGTAGGCCGGATCCCCGTGGATTCGATCTACTCGCCGGTCCTCAAGGTCACCTACCGCGTGGAAGCTACGCGTGCCGGTGAGCGGACCGACTTCGACCGCCTCGTCGTTGACGTCGAGTCGAAGCCCGCGATCAGCCCCCGCGACGCGATCGCATCGGCTGGCTCGACGCTGGTGGAGCTCTTCGGGCTTGCACGCGAACTGAACACCGCTGCCGAGGGCGTCGAGATCGGCCCCGCGCCGGTCGAGGTTGTCACGGAGGGCGAGCTCTCGATCCCGATCGAGGATCTCGACCTGTCGGTGCGCAGCTACAACTGCCTGAAGCGTGAGGGCATCAACACGGTGAGCGAGCTCGTTGCGCTCTCCGAGGCCCAGCTGATGAACATCCGCAACTTCGGTCAGAAGTCCGTCTTCGAGGTGCGCGACAAGCTCACCGAGATGGGACTGTCGCTGAAGGATGCAGTGCCCGGATTCGACGGCGCACAGTTCTACAGCTACGAAGACGACAACAACAACTAACGATCCGTCGGTCCCCGGCCCGATCGTATATTCAACGGAGTAAAGAATGCCGAAGCCCACGAAGGGCGCCCGCCTCGGAGGCGGCCCCGCACACGAGCGCCTGATGCTCAACCAGATGGCTGCGCAGCTCTTTGAGCACAAGCGCATCCAGACCACCGAGACGAAGGCGAAGCGCCTGCAGCCCATCGCTGAGCGCCTCGTGACGTTCGCGAAGCGCGGCGATCTTGCCGCACGTCGTCGTGCGATGCGTCAGATCACCGACAAGTCGGTCATCCACGAGCTCTTCACGGAGATCGCGCCGCTCGTCGAGAACCGCGAGGGTGGTTACACGCGCATCGTCAAGACCGGCTACCGCAAGGGTGACCGTGCGCCGATGGCCGTGATCGAGCTCGTGCTCGAGCCCGTTCAGCCCAAGGTGAAGGCCGCTAAGGCCGAGCCGAAGGCCGAGAAGGTCGAGGAGGCCCCCGCTGAGGAGGCTGTTGAGGCAACCGAGGTCACCGAGGCAGAGGCGACTGACGCCCCCGCTGAGGCTGCCGCGGAGGAAAAGGCCGAGTAGGTCTCGCTTCACCCTTCATAATGCCCCGCTGATCTTCGGATCAGCGGGGCATTATGCGTGTAGCGGGGCTACCGGCGGGGGAGCGCGAAGCCACGCGCTTCACCGGGCTGCTGGAGCGCTTCAAGCGCCCGTTGCACCGACTGAGCGTAGATCACGCCACCGCTGGGATTCGGGTGGATATCGTCACCGGCGAGCGCGTCCTCAACGCCAGTGACGGCACCCGTCCAATCGGCAACGACAACGCCGCGATGCGCCGCTGCAAATTCCGTGAGTGTCGTGTTGACCTGCGGAATCCAGTCGCGATCTGCGTGGGCGTTAACGAGGATGAGCGGCCGGTCCGCCGCAATCGTGAGAAGCTCGTCCAGCGATTCCGGCTCGACCGGTCCGTTGGTGCCAAGTCCCACGAGCAGTACTTGCCGGAGGGATCCGTCTGAGGCCCACTCGGCGGTGAGTTCAACTCCGACGCCCATGCCGCGTGAGACCGCTGCGTCGATCGCGATTCCGGGGAACGCGTCTTCGAGTTCGGGCAGGCTTGCGAGCATGACAGAGTCTCCGACCGCGCTGATCTCTGCGCCTTCGGGTACAAGCGGGGCATCCGGCGTCGCTGTGGGAGTGGCGCCAGGGCTGGGAGTGCTGCCGTCCTTGGTCTCGTTCCTCGGGTCCGGTGAGGACCGATCCTGAGTGTCGGGCGCGTCCGGGGGCTGCGTTTCTGGAGAGGTGGCTGTCGGCTCGGACCGTTCCAGCGCGGCCTGCCCACGTGCGATCGCTTCGGCCGCCGAGGTCTGGGCGGGAGCCGTCACAACCGCGGTGACGCCGGCGGGGATGGCCACAGCAAGGACAACGCCGAGCGCGATCGCTACGGTGCGCTGGCGCGGCGTGTAGTTGAGCGGTCGCACGAGTAAGCGGATAGATCGTCGGAGCCCGAAGCGACGCACAGGCTGCTCCACATACCGGTACGAGAGCGCCGCGGCGCCCAGCGTCGTCACGAGTGTCACAACTGCGACAAGCCAACTCTGCGCGGGGCCAAACGCTGCGGTAGCAATGAGCAGCAGGGGCCAGTGCCACAGGTAGATCCCATAGGAGCGCTCGCCAATCCAGCGCAGTGGCTGAACATCAAGTGCGCGGCCCACCACTGCTCCGGGACGGGTCACCGACCACACAAGCGCGAGCGCTGCGACAGTGGCGAGCTGGAATCCGCCTTGGAAACTCTGGGGGCTCCCCTCTGGCAGCGTCGCGGCCAGCCACGCGAGAACCGCAAGCGAGACCACGGTGACGATGCCCCAGCCAGTCTGCCTCGCGGGCCCCGCGGCCCGGTCCGGGGGAGCGGTCGCTTGCGGCTGGATGAGCGCCGCAAGCGCGGCCCCCCAGAAGAGTCCGAACGTGTGAGTATCGGAACCAAAGTACACGCGTGTCGGATCGGCACCCTGCAGGGACAGTTCGGCCATGAGAGCCGCGGAAACTACACCGAGAATGATCAGCGGGATGGCCCGGCTGCTGCGCCCTCGAAGTTTGAGGAGCAGGAGTACGAGAAGCGGCAGCAGGATGTAGAACTGCTCCTCGATAGAAAGTGACCAGGTGTTCCTAAAGAGCTCCGGCGTATCGCGGGCGAAATAATCGGCGCCGTTAGCGATAAACACCCAGTTACTCACGAAGAACGAAGCGCCCGCGATCTGGCTTCCAATGCCGACGAGCAGGTCGCCGCCCAGGGGTAGCGCGAGTGCTGCGCAGACGAGGAGCACCAGGCCGAGCGCGGGGAGGAGACGGCGCGCACGACGTCGCCAGAAATCTCCCAGACGTATCGTGCCGCTCAGTGCGGATTCACGGAGTAACAGGGACGTGATCAGGAACCCACTGATCGCAAAGAAGATGTCCACGCCGAGGAAACCGCCGGGCAGCGCGAGCGGGAAGAGATGGTAAGCGAGGACCAGGCCCACGGCGAGCGCGCGCAAGCCGTCGAGGCCGCCAAAGCGGGCAGGGCGGGTGGCGGCTGGAGTAAGAAGAGGGGGCATGGAGAAGCTTTCGGACCACGCACTGAGCGTGCGCGTCCGGATCTAGTGTACGCGGCGGAAGCTGGGCACGGTGTGCCCGGGAGCGTGGATCTGGCAGGATCGAAGGGTGACTTCCGAGCCTGCAGCACTTTCGACCCGTGTGCGCCTTGACCTTGCCTATGACGGCACGGACTTTTCGGGGTGGGCGGCTCAGCCGGGACTGCGGACGGTCCAGGGCGAGCTTGAAGCGGCGCTCAGGGTGCTGCTGCGGGCCTCAGAAGCGCGACTCACCGTAGGGGGTCGCACCGACGCGGGTGTGCACGCGCGAGGACAGGTAGCTCATCTTGATGTGACCGACGAGCAATTACGGAAGTGGTCTGGGCAGCGGAACGATCCCGAGGCATCCGAGCCCGACGCGAGCGCCTCGGCGACCCGCGCCCGGCGACTCACCGGGGTGTTGAAACGGAGCGCCCCAGACATTGCGGTGCACGCGGCCACGGTCGCACCTGCGAGCTTTGACGCGCGGTTCTCTGCCCTGCGCCGTCGCTATGAATACCGGGTACGCCCGAGTGGAGTGCGCCGCGACCCGTTGACTGCGAGGTTCACCGTGGATGTGCCAGCTCCACTGGATCTTGACGCGATGCAGGCGGCTGCCGACGAATTGCTCGGACTGAATGACTTCACGACGTTCTGCAAAGCCAGGGAGGGTGCCACCGCGGTGCGTGATCTGCTCAGCTTCGAGTGGCGGACCACCGAGGACGGAGCATTCGCTGCGCGGATTGAAGCCGACGCGTTTTGCCACTCTATGGTTCGTGCACTCGTGGGGGCAGTTGTCGCCGTCGGGAGTGGGCGGCTGACACTTGACGAGCTGCGGGTGCTGCGGGACGCGCGAGTGCGCTCGAGCCGGTTCACGGTCATGCCCGCGCACGGGCTCTCGCTTGAAGAGATTCGCTACCCCGAAGACGAGCACGCGCTCCGTGATCGCGCCGAGGCGACACGCGCTCGACGTGCCCCGATCGCGGGGGCATAGTTGCCGCTGCTCCGCCCCCACCGGAACCCCGCTCAGCCACCTCGCCGAAACTGAGTCAAATTATCCTCACCGATGACAATTAGGTGATATTTGGCTCACTCTCGATAAAACGCGTGGGGTAGGAGGGTGCGTGAGCCGGGTGCGTGAGTCCGGGGCGTGAGCCCGGGGGTGTAGCCGGGGGCGAAGTTGGTGCGGGTGCGAGGCGGGCCGGGGAAAGCCAGGAACCGGGGAGCGGGCGTACTGTGCTAAAGTTGACCCTTGGTGCGCAAGCATCCGATTTGTTGAGCCCTCCATCGCCCCAGCACCCTCACGGGACTGAGCAGCGGAGCGGGATTCACGAAACACCTCCAATTCGATAGAAAGCAGCACGATAGTGACTCGCACTTATTCGCCGAAGGCAGCTGATCAGAAGCACGACTGGATCGTCATTGACGCCGCAGACGTGGTCCTCGGCCGCCTGGCATCGCACGCGGCAGCTCTGCTCCGCGGCAAGCACAAGACGACGTTCGCTCCCCACATGGACATGGGCGACTACGTCATCATCATCAACGCTGACAAGGTTGTCCTCACGGGCAACAAGGCAGCAAAGAAGTTGGCCTACCGCCACTCGGGCTACCCGGGCGGCCTCCGCTCGATGAGCTACACCGAGCTGCTCGAGAAGAACCCCGAGCGCGCTGTGGAGAAGGCGATCCGCGGCATGCTGCCGAAGAACTCCCTCGGTGCAGACCTGTTCCGCAAGCTGAAGGTCTACAAGGGTGCGGAGCACCCGCACGCTGCGCAGCAGCCCACCCCGTACACCTTCGGCCAGGTCGCGCAGTAACTGCGCCCTAACAGACGTTAAGAGAGAGACTTCACAGTGACTGAAGAGCAGACCGTGGCCCCTGAGAGCTACACCACCGAGTCGCCCGCATCGCAGGCAACCGCAACCGCGCCCCGTCCCGCGCTCACCGTTCCCGGTGCAGCAGTGGGCCGTCGCAAGCAGGCAATCGCCCGCGTGCGCCTCATCCCGGGTTCGGGCACCATGACCGTCAACGGTCGTGAGCTCGCCGAGTACTTCCCGAACAAGCTGCACCAGCAGCTCATCACGGATCCCTTCACGGCGCTCGAGCTCAACGGCTCGTACGACGTCATCGCACGCATCGGCGGCGGCGGCCCCTCGGGCCAGGCCGGCGCACTGCGCCTCGCGATTGCTCGTGCCCTCAACGAGATCGACGCCGAGCACAACCGCCCGACGCTCAAGAAGGCTGGCTTCCTGAGCCGCGACGCTCGTATCAAGGAGCGCAAGAAGGCCGGTCTCAAGAAGGCCCGCAAGGCGCCTCAGTACTCGAAGCGCTAAGCAGGAGGCCTTCCCCTATGGGACGCCTGTTTGGCACCGATGGGGTTCGGGGTCTAGCCGGGGTCGATGTGACCGCCGAGCTGGCCCTGAACCTCGCCGACGCTGCGGCTCTCGTTCTTGGGCGTTCTGCCCGGAGCGAGAGCCGTCGCGCTATCGCGGTCGTTGCCCGCGATCCTCGGGTCTCCGGTGAGTTCATCTCGGCCGCGGTCGCGGCTGGACTCGCCTCAGCGGGTGTCGATGTGCTCGACGCCGGAGTGATCCCGACCCCCGCAGCTGCGTATCTCGTGGCCGACACCGGCGCTGATTTCGGCGTCATGGTGTCCGCCTCGCACAATCCGGCCGCCGACAACGGCATCAAGTTTTTCGCCGAGGGCGGGCGCAAGCTTGCCGACGACATCGAGGATCAGATCGAGGCGGCGCTCGAGCGTCCCGCGATCGCGGTGACCGGGCGCGAAG
The DNA here is from genome assembly GCF_900163635.1 of Leucobacter sp. 7(1). Lineage (GTDB taxonomy): Bacteria > Actinomycetota > Actinomycetes > Actinomycetales > Microbacteriaceae > Leucobacter. The sequence goes on from NZ_FUID01000015.1 coordinate 57,886, forward strand.
TGGGCCGGATTCGGCGCTTCGCTGACGCTGAGGATCGCTATCTCGTGCACCTCCTTGGCACGCTCGAGGGAATCCGTTTGGACGGTCTGCACGTGGTGCTCGACTGCGCGCACGGAGCGGCCGCCGGGATCTCTCCGGATGTCTTCTCTGACGCCGGCGCGAAGCTCACCGTGATTGGCAACGATCCCGACGGCTTCAACATCAACGACGGTGTGGGCTCGACCTACCTCGAGCCGCTAATTGCCGCGGTGCGTGAGAACGGTGCCGACCTGGGCATTGCCCACGACGGCGATGCTGATCGCTGCCTCGCGGTCGACGCGGACGGAAACGTCGTTGACGGTGACAAGATCATGGCGATTCTGGCCCTGTCGATGTCGGCGCGCGGCAAGCTCGAACAGAACACGCTCGTGGCGACGGTCATGTCGAATCTCGGGCTCAAGCTCGCTATGTCGGATAACGGCATCGACGTGATCGAGACCGGGGTGGGCGACCGCTACGTGCTCGAGGCCATCAACAAGCACGGCTACTCGCTTGGCGGCGAGCAGTCCGGCCACGTGATCATGAGCGAGTACGCAACGACCGGTGATGGGATCCTCACGGGCCTCCACCTCGCTGCGGAACTCGTGCGCACCGGTAAGACGCTTGCGGAACTGGCGAGCTGCATGCGGGTGTACCCGCAGGTGCTCGTGAACGTCCGCGGCGTTGACCGGTCCGGTGTCGCCGGTGACGACGTGTTGCAGCAGGCTGTGCGGCAAGCGGAGGTCGCTCTCGGTGGCCAGGGACGCGTGCTGCTTCGTCCTTCCGGCACCGAACCGGTGGTCCGCGTGATGGTCGAGGCGCAGGAAGTCAGTCAGGCGCAGAAGCTCGCTGACGACCTCGCAGCGATCGTCAAGGAGCGCCTCGCGGTCTGACTCGCATACGCGCTGATCTCATGCCCCCACTGTCCCCCGAACGGGGAGTACCGTGGGGGCATGAGTCTTTGGGTGCGCACTGCGCGAGTTGTCAGCGGGGTTGGCCTGGGCGCGGTTGCGGCGCTGCACGGCGTGTGGGCTGCCGGATCGTCCTGGCCGGCGCGGGATCGACGTGCGCTGGGGGAGGCCGTTGTCGGCAACTCCGAGGCGTTTCCGGGGCCGCGTGCCACGGCCACGGTTGCGGGTGTTGCCGCCACCGGCGCGCTGGTGACCGCTGGCGCGCTCGGGAACGGTCGGGGTGTTGTTCGTGTGCGCCGGCTCGCGGGACTCGCGTTGCTCACTCGGGCCGCAGTCGGCGGTGACGTGGCACTCGCGGCGCTCGGAATGCCCGCGGCCAAGGAGCAATTCCTGCGGCTCGACAATCGCTTCTACCGGCCGCTCTGCGCCGTGTTGGGCGCTGCGGTCCTGATCGGTGCGAGGCGCCGCCCAGCGCACCCCGAGGGCACCGCGCTGTAGCACCCCCGGCCCGGCGTCACAGCTTCCGCAGCAGCACCTTCTGTACTCGGTGATTCGCTTCTTTGCGGAGCACAAGTGAGGCCCGGGCGCGCGTGGGACGGATGTTCTCCACAAGGTTGGGTTCGTTGATGTTGTTCCAGAATTCGTCGGCGAGCGCGGAGGCGACGTCGTCGTTGAGGCCCGCGAAGCGGCTGAAGTGAGAATTGGGATCCGCAAAGGCACTCTCGCGGAGCCGCAGGAAACGGTTTCGGTACCACTGGTGGATATCCGAGGTGCGCGCATCCACGTACACGGAGAAGTCGAACAGGTCGCTGACGGCGAGCGGGTGTTCCATCGAGGCGGGCTGCAACACGTTCAGACCTTCCACGATCAGAATGTCGGGGCGGCGCACAATCGTGTACTCATCCGGCACGATGTCGTAGAGCAGGTGGCTGTAGTGCGGCACGCGCACCTCATCGATTCCCGCCTTGACCTGGGACACGAAGCGGAGCAACGCTCGGCGATCGTAGGATTCCGGGAAGCCTTTGCGGTGGGAGATCCCGCGACGCTCCAGCTCCGCGTTCGGGTAGAGGAAGCCGTCGGTGGTGACGAGCGACACCTGCGGCGTTTCGGGCCAGCGGGCAAGCAAATCGCGCAGAATACGGGCCACGGTGGACTTCCCGACGGCGACGGATCCGGCGATCCCGATCACAAACGGGCTCGGCCGATCTCCATTGCGACCGAGGAAGCCGCGCGTGCGCGCATGCATTTCCCGAGCGGCTATGGCGTACTGGTTGATGAGCCGGGAGAGGGGGCGATAGACCTCGGATACCTCCGCGAGATCGAGGGGCTCACCCAGGCCGCGAAAGGCCTCAACCTCGTCCTCAGTGAGGGGCATCGGTGTGGAGCCTGCGAGCCGCGCCCATTCGTCTCGACCGATCTCAATAAAGGGGGAGGTGAACTCGGGACGCACGAGTGGGATCGTATCGGTGCTCACCTCGCGAACCCCGTCGGACCCGCCGTGAGTGTCTGCGATGACACGGCTGGAGCGCGGGCTGGAAGTCTGTGGTGTGTGGATCTCGGCCATTGTCCATCCATGCTGCCATTAAACTAGTCCGCATGTGCGGAATCGTCGGATATGTTGGCCCGAATGATACGGTCGGCGTGCTCATTAATGGACTGCGACGGCTGGAGTACCGGGGGTACGACTCGGCCGGGATTGCGGTAATCGACGACACCGGAGGTGTCGCGGTCCGCAAGCGCTCGGGCAAGCTCGCGCGCCTTGAAGAGCTGCTCGCGGATAGCCCGGTTGCTGCCGCGCACGCAGGAATCGGTCACACGCGGTGGGCCACGCACGGCGGCCCGACCGACGAGAACGCCCACCCGCACCTCGGTGACGACGGCAAGCTCGCGGTGATCCACAACGGCATCGTCGAGAACTTTGCCGAGCTGCGTGCGGAAGTTGAGGCCGCGGGCGTTACGCTGATCGGCGAGACCGACACCGAAGTGGTGGCAGCGCTGCTCGGCTTGGAGACCGCGCGGACGAAGGATCTCGAAACCGCGTTCCGGAACGTTGTGACCCGCCTCCACGGCACGTTCACTCTGCTCGCTACGCACGAGGACGAGCCCGGCAAGATCGTTGCCGCGCGTCATCACTCGCCGCTCGTCGTGGGTTTGGGTGACGGCGAGAACTTCCTCGGTTCTGATGTTGCCGCGTTTGTCTCCTCAACGCGACGCGCCGTCGCGGTCAACGAGGACAACATCGCGGTCATCACCCCCGAATCGGTCCGAATCACCGACTTTACGGGTGCTCCGGTGGAGTACACGGAGTTCGAGGTCGAGTGGGACGCCGAAGCCGCGGACAAGGGCGGCTGGTCTTCCTTCATGGCGAAGGAGATCAACGAGCAGCCGGAGGCCGTGGCGAACACGGTGCGCGGGCGCGTTGAGGGCGACCAGGTCATCATTCCCGAGCTTGACGCCCTGGGTGATGAGGTACTCCGCAACGTAGATCGCATTGTCATCATCGCCTGTGGCACGGCCTCGTACGCGGGGCAGGTCGGCGCCTATGCAATCGAGCAGTGGGCACGCATCCCGGTGGAGGTGCAGCTCAGCCACGAGTTCCGCTACCGCGACCCGGTGCTCTCCGAGCGCACCCTGGTGATCTCGGTGAGCCAGTCCGGCGAGACTATGGACACGCTCATGGCGGTCAAGTATGCGATCGAGCGCGGCGTGAAGACGATCTCGGTCTGCAACACGCAGAGTGCCACGATCCCGCGCGAGTCGCACGCGGTGGTCTACACGCACGCGGGCCCGGAAGTCGCGGTTGCCTCGACGAAGGCGTTTATCGCGCAGATGACGGCGCTCTATCTCATCGGTCTGCACCTGGGGCGCGTGCGTGGCACGTTGTCGGCGGAGGCTTCTGCGGCCGCAGTGCAGCAGTTCGCTGAGCTTCCGGAGAAGGTGCGCGAGGCCGTGGATACCCACGAGGAAATCGCGCAGCTCGCCCACTGGATGGCGGATACCCGCTCGGTGCTGTTCCTGGGGCGCCACGTTGGCTACCCGGTGGCGCTCGAGGGCGCACTGAAGCTCAAGGAGATCGCCTACATTCACGCCGAGGGCTTTGCCGCCGGCGAGCTGAAGCATGGCCCGATCGCTCTGATCGATCACGGACAGCCTGTGTTTGTGCTGGTTCCGAGCCCGCGCACCTCGCCGCTGATGCACGCGAAGGTTGTGTCGAACATTCAGGAGATCAGGGCGCGCGGCGCTCGCGTGATCGCGCTCGTCGAGAAGGGGGACACCTCGGTGCTGCCCTACGCGGACGAGGTCATTCGCCTACCCCTCTCTGACGGGTTGTTTGATCCGTTCCTCCAGGTGGTGCCGCTGCAGTGGTTCGCGCTGGAACTGTCGACGGCGAAGGGCCTGGACGTGGACCAGCCCCGCAACCTCGCGAAGTCGGTCACGGTCGAGTAGCGGGCTGCGGCCGGGGTTTCCTCGGCCGCTTCCCCGCTTGGAGCACCCCACAATGGAATCAGCAGGGCGGAGCGAATGATCATCGGGATCGGCGTCGACACTGTCGATATCGCACGCTTTGAACGGCAGCTTGAGCGCGTTCCTGCGCTGCGCGCCCGGCTGTTTACTCCGGGGGAGCAGCCTCTGCGCCCCGCTTCGCTCGCCGCGCGCTTCGCCGCGAAAGAGGCGCTGATCAAGGCGCTGGGCGGATCAGACGGGGTGAGCTGGCAAGACATGGATGTGGTCCGGGGGGCAGATCGTGCCCCCTCCTTTGCTCCGACTCCCGGCCTCACTGCGGCGCTGACAGCGCGCGGCGGCGATCGCATCCACCTCTCTATGACGCATGACGCGGGGCTCGCCACGGCGTTCGTGATCGTCGAGCACACGGGTGCGGCGGCGTACGATCAAGACAGTGTGACGGCGGCGGATCAGGCCCCCACAGAGGAGACGAGGTCGACATGAGGACTGGCTCGATGCGGGTCGCGGAGATCTCACTGCCCGCGATCCGACACAATGTGGCACGCGTGCGTGAGCTCACCGGGGGCGCCGTGATCGTGGTGGTGAAGGCCGGTGGCTACGGCCACGGTGCCGCAATCACCGCGCAGGCAGCCCTTGAGGGTGGCGCTACGATCATCGCCACCGCAGACCTTGAGGAAGCGCTCGCGCTGCGAGAGGCCGGGGTCACCGGGCCGATCCTGTGCTGGTTGCACGGGGTGCGCGCGGACTTCGGCGAGGCCGTGCGCGCTGACATTGAGCTCGGGATCAGCGATCTGCCACAGCTTGAGCGGGCCGCGACTGCCGCCCAGGAGCGTGGCCGCTCCGTGACAATTCACCTGAAGGTGGACACCGGTTTGAGTCGCAACGGTGCCTCTGAGCGCGACTGGGACGCCTTCTTCGCCCGCGCTGCCGCTCTCGAGTCCGCGGGCACGGTCCGAGTCCGCGGGATCTTTAGCCACCTCGCCAACGCTGGCGCGGAGGCCGACCGGGCACAGGCTGCCTGCTTCGATGACGCCATCGCGCGACTGCGCGCGGCGGGCGTTGACCCGGAACTGCGGCACCTGGCCGCAAGTGCGGCGACGCTCTCGTCTCCGCACTTGCACTACAACGCTGTGCGCGTGGGAATCGCTGCGTATGGGCTCAGCCCGTTTGCAGACAAGACATCTGCGCAGCTGGGCCTGATCCCGGCGATGACGCTGCGTTCGGAGATCGTGGCCCTCCGGGGCGTGCCAGCCGGCACCGGGGTGTCTTACGGCTTCAACCACGTGTGCGAGACAGCTACGACTCTGGCGCTCGTGCCGATGGGCTACGCCGACGGGATGCCGCGCGCGCTCAACGGTTCTGGCGCATGGGTCACTGTGGCCGGCGAGCCGCGGCCCATCGTCGGCCGCATCGGCATGGATCAGTTCATCATCGACGTGGGTCCGCTCGCCGGGCGGCTTTCCCTGGGCGATCCCGTCGTGCTCTTCGGCGACCCCGAGTGCGGGTATCCGCCTGTTGAGATCTGGTCGGGGCTCATGCGCACAATCAACTACGAGATCGTTGCGAGCATCGGCCCGCGGGTGCTCCGGGTCCCCGCTGAAACTCCGCTACCGTGACCGAGAGATCGATGCGCAGCAGCGTGCATGAGGTCGTTGACCCGGAGGCGATGCACACGCTGGGGCTGCGGCTTGGTGGCGTCCTGCGCGCGGGAGACCTCGTGCTGCTCACCGGACCGCTCGGGGCCGGGAAGACGACGCTGACCCGGGGAATCGGGGAGGGGCTCGGTGTGCGGGGACCCGTGCAGAGCCCCACGTTTGTGCTGGCGCGGACCCATCCATCACTTGTGGGCGGTGCGCCGCTCGTGCACGTCGATGCGTATCGCCTTGCCGGGGCGGACGAGCTCGACGATCTGGACCTCGACTTTGAGGGGTCAGTTGTCGTTGCGGAGTGGGGTGCAGGACTCGTGGACACGCGGGAGTCCTGGCTCGAAGTTGTGATCGAACGGCCGACCGGCGGCGATGACGAGGAAGACATGGACTGGTCCGAGGCCCCGATCGAGGCGCGCACTGTGACGCTGCACGGGACCGGGCCGCGCTGGGCGGAGGAGACGCTGTGACACCGATCGAGATTCCGGAGCTCGGGGAGCACGTACTCCTCGCGATTGACACCGCGATTGGCACATCGGTCGCGCTCGGTGCTGATGGGCGGATCTGGACTGCGGAAAGCCTCGACGCGCGCGGCCACGCCGAAGCGATCGGCGGGCTGCTCGCCGCCGTGTTTGCTGAAAGTGGCGTCGCGCCGGATCGGGTCACCGGCGTCATCGCGGGAATCGGGCCGGGTCCGTTCACAGGCCTCCGCGTGGGCATCGCGGCAGCGCACGCGTTTGCGCTGGGCCGCGGGGTGCCAGTGATGCCACTCGAAGGCCACGAGGCCGTCGCGCTTGAAATCTTGGAACAGGGGGCCACCGCGGGTGTCCGAGTGGTGCAGGACGCGCGCCGCCGAGAACTCTTTGTGACCGAGTACTCGGGTCTCAGCTGGGCTGGTATCCCCGAGACGTTGAGCGGGCCGGTACTCGTGGCTCGTGCGGACTACATGCCGGTCACCAATGAGGTCTGGCCGGAGACAATCCCCGGCGCCGCGCTCATCAGGCTCGCCGCGCGCCGCTTGGCCGCGGGCCAGCCCTTCGCGGAGGATCGCGCGCAGTACCTGCGCGCTCCCGATGTGGTGCAGCCGGGTGCCCCGAAGCGGGTCAGCACGTGAGCGAGACCCCGCAGGCATCCGTGGCCACGCGGATCCGTCCCGCAACCAGTGCCGATCTCGACGCGCTGTGGCAGATCGAATCGACAGTGTTCGCGGATTCTGCCTGGAGCCGCGTCTCCCTCGCTGAAGAACTCGCCGCGGAGCACCGCAGCTACCTCGTGTTGGAGACTGTGCCGGAGGACGGCACAGCTCCGGCAGTGTGGGGCTACGGGGGCGTTTTTGTCGTCGGTGCGGTGGGCGATGTCCAAACGATCGGCCTGCTTTCCGATGCGCGCGGTGCCGGGAACGGTCGACGCCTGATGGAAGCCCTCATCGCTGCGGCCGCCACCCGCGGTGCGCGGGAGCTTTTCCTTGAGGTGCGCGCCGACAACCCCGTTGCGCACGCGCTCTACGTGTCGCTGGGTTTTGCGGAGATCGGCGTGCGCCCTCGCTACTACCAGCCGGAGGGTGTGGACGCGATCGTGATGCGAGCTGAATTGAAGGAGAACCGATGAGTGCGAGCGCACCGTCCGCCGAGCCGCTGGTCCTGGGGATCGAAACGAGTTGTGACGAGACCGGCGTCGGGATCGTCCGGGGTCGCACGCTGTTGGCGAACGCGATCGCTTCGTCGATGGACGAGCATGCCCGATTCGGTGGCGTGGTTCCCGAGGTCGCTGCACGGGCGCACCTCGAAGCAATGACGCCGACGATCCAGCAGGCGCTCGCCGATGCCGACGTGCGGCTCGAGGATCTCGACGCGATCGCGGTCACGAGCGGACCCGGCCTTGCTGGTGCGCTCATGGTCGGCGTCGCGGCCGCAAAAGCGCTCGCGGTGTCGCTCGGGAAGCCCCTCTACGCGGTCAATCACCTTGTGGGCCATGTGGGCGCCGACCTGCTCCAGGGTGAAGGACTGCGGCCCGCGGTCGGGCCTGTCGGTGAGTTCGAGCTGCCGACAGTCGCGCTCTTGGTATCCGGGGGCCACACCTCGCTCCTGCTTGTGCGGGATCTCGTCAACGACGTGGAACTGCTGGGCGAAACGATTGACGACGCGGCCGGGGAAGCCTTCGACAAGGTTGCCCGCCTGCTCGGACTCCCGTACCCCGGCGGGCCGCAGATCGATCGCGTGGCAGCGACGGGCAACCCCGAGGCGATCCGCTTCCCGCGCGGCCTGTCCCGGCCGAAGGATCTTGAGCGGCATCGCTACGACTTCTCCTTCTCGGGTCTCAAGACCTCCGTTGCGCGCTGGGTGGAAAAGCACGAGGCAACGGGCGAACCGCTTCCCGTGGCAGACGTTGCGGCGAGCTTCCGCGAAGCGGTCGCGGACGTACTGCTCACAAAGGCGCTCGCAGCGTGCGCGGATCTTGGCGTTCCGCGCCTCCTGCTGGGGGGCGGCGTGGTCGCGAACGCGCGGATCCGGGAGCTGGCGGAGAAACGGGCCGCGGCTGCAGGGGTGACTCTCCGGGTACCGCCGCTGTCGCTGTGCACCGACAACGGGGCCATGATCGCCTCGCTCGGCGCGCAGCTTGTGGCGACGGGGCGCGCCCCGTCGAGCCTGGACTTCGGGGCTGACTCGACCCTGCCGGTGCAGCAGGTACAGGCGGAGTAGACGGCCCGTCCCCACTCGACACCCGTGAAATGTGCGGCGAACAGGGGCGAATCTGTGCAAATTCGGAATTTCGGGTACTGCTTGCGCACAACGTTCCGTAGGCTCGATACATACGGAGCTCACAGAGCCGCCGTGTCACCGTTCGACACCAAGGAGAATCATGTCTGAGAACCTGCCGGGCAACGACCCGAACCCGAGTCCCGTCCCGCCCCAGAACTCCGTGCCCCCGCAGGCACCGGTCCCGCCCCAGGCACCCGCGGCGCCCTACCCGTCGGCACCACAGCCGGGCTACGGAGTTGCGCCCGTGCAGCCCAAGGGTCTCGCGATCACCGGCATGATCCTCGGCATTGTGGGTCTGCTGTCCTCGATCGTGCTGTTCTTTATCCCCGTGTTCGGTCCGCTGCTTGGCGTTGTCGGCGTCATCCTGAGCATCGTGGCAATCGTGAAGAAGCAGTCCAAGGGGATGGCGATCACCGGCATTATCACGGGTGCACTCGCGATTATCGTGGGCGTCATCATCTGGATCGGACTGCTTGTCGCGGCGAGCCAGATCGCAAACAACCCCGAGTTCCAGCAGGAGCTCGAGCAGCTGCAGCAGCAGCTCGAGGAAGAATCCTCCACCACGAACTAGAGGCAGGCTCCGAGACTCTGTTCTCGGGGGAATCGGGCCCGCAACCACTCAGCACGACGGCAAGCTGCTGAGTGATTGCGGGCCCGCGCACGTTAATGTGGCGGATCCGGCCACCCAGGCCCGACCTGCTCCTTATGCTCGGTGCGTACGGAATCCCGGACTGTCCCGGGGTTCATATCCGGTTCGCACGCAAGGAGCGTCGTGTCTGACAACCAGCCGAACACCGAGTTTCCGCCGCACCGCAGTCCTCCGCCGGGAGGCTTCCCGCCACTCGCGGAACCCGGCCTCCCTCCAGTACCCCCTCCACAGGCCACGGTCCCCTTCGTCCCCAAGGGCTTCGCGATCACAGGCATGGTCGTGGGAATTGTGGGAGTTGTCATGTTTTTCGTCCCGTTCTGGGGCCCGATCGTCTCGCTGATCGGCCTGATCTTTGGGATCGTTGCGACTGTCAAGAAACAGCCGCGTGGCCTGAGCCTGACCGGAATCATCACAGGGTCGGTCGGGATCGTGATCGGCTTGGCCCTTTGGATCTGGATCTTCGTGTGGGCCGCCCAAACGGTGCAGGAGGTCGCGAACGATCCGGCAGTCCAGCAACAGATCGAAGAACAGCTCGAACGCGAGGCAGCACAGTTCGAGTAGCTTGTGTGATGCCGGTCTAGCCGGGCAGCCCGCGCTGGGTGACGCGTTCCGCGAGCAGCGCCACGTGCGCACCGGCTGCGCGGGTGAGGAACAGCGTTGCTCGTTTGGAGCCGCGGAGCTTGAGCCGGGCACGCAGTGCTGCAGGGTCGACATCGGCCCCGCGCTTCTTGATCTCAAGCGTCCCGATCCCGCGCGTCGCGAGCGCCTTGCGGAGCTCTTTTTCGCGCACAGGGAGTTCCTCCAGGATCCGGAACGGTTGCGCGAATGCGGTCGGGACGTGACGGTCCGCGGTGAGGTACGCGATCCCATCGCTGAGCATGCCCGCACCGATCTGCTGCGCGAGCTTGCCGATGAGGCGCGCGCGGATCACGGCGCCGTCGGGCTCATACAGGTACTCGCCGCGCTCGCGGACGTCCGCGTCGGCGCTGTCCGCGTCCGCACTCAGTTCGGCGGCGCTGCCGTCCCGAAGCACCAGGGCTGACCGCTTTATTCCGGGTCGGGCCAGTGCGCCAAACCAGAGGCCGGTCTCGACAACCTGGCCGTCGACCGACACCCACTGGGCCTCTGCGGCATCCGGAATGAGTTCGCGATCAAGACCCGGTCCGAGCTTCACTCCGGTCGGGAGATGCTCCGCAAATCCGAACGCAAAGTCGAGCGAGGGGGAGTAGTCACTGGGTGAGGCGACTCGGCGGGTGTCGGAGTGGCCGGCCGTGCGGCGGGCGGGGTCGAGGAACACCCCGTCAGCGTCGCCCGATCCCAACATCTCGGCGTCGCCGACCCGTACCTCCGGAAGCGGCTTACGATGGTGCGCCGCGGCGACCCCCAGATTGTGCGCGGCGATGCGCGCGGTCATCGGATCCCGCTCCACGGCGAGCGGAGTAATCCCGGCCCCGAGCAGCGCGATCGACTCGGCCCCGATGCCGCACCCGAGATCGGCAACGCGCGTGCACCCCGCGTCGCGGAAGCGGGCGGCGTGCCGCGCCGCCACGCCGGCTCGGGTCGCCTGTTCGAGGCCGGCCGGAGTGAAGAGCAGTGACATGGCAAGATCGCCGAACTTGGCGCGGCCCTTGAGTCGCAGCATTGCCTGCGTGAGGACCGCGGCTGTCTGCTCTGGCGTGAGACCGCCGCGGCGGAGTTCGGTGTTGAGGCGCGTAGGGTCGGCACCGCCCGCGAGTTCGCCAGCGGTGCGGCTCAGCGCATCGAGCCCAGCGTTCTCAAACAGGAAATCCCATCCCGGGGGTGCATCGGTGCTCACCGGACTACATGACGGGCGCGGCCGCAGCGACGACCCCGACCCAAATGAAGAACGCGATCAGCAACGCCCAGAACGCCACCTGAATGTACCCGAGGATGAGCGCGGCAATGGCGAGGCCACGCCCGCCCTCGCCGGTGCGTTTGATCTGGTTCAGACTGATGTGACCGAGCACGACGGGTGCCACGAACGGCGCAACAAATGCGGAGATCAGCGCGAGGATCGCCAGCGTGTTCGTCGCGACCACGGAGCGGGTCTGTACCGGAGCGGCGACCGGGTACACCGGTGTTTGCGGATCCTGCCATGCCGGGGTCCCCGGGTACCCCGGAGTGGGGTACTCGGGCGCGGCGTAGACCGGCGGTGCGTACCGCGGGCCCTCGGTGCTCTGAGGGTCCTGCGGCGGCGTGGTGCCGGGAGGTGGCTGCTGGGTCACGGGGTCCGGCTTAGTAGCTGTAGCTCGGAATCGACTCGGCTGCAAGGCCGACCATCATCACGATGAACCCGATGTAGAGCACCAGGAAGATTGCGAGGAACGCGAACGATGCGTAGCCGATGATGAGCCCGGTGAGCGCGATGCCGCGTCCCGAGTCCCCGGTGCGCTTGATCTGGCTCAGGCCCATATGGCCGAAGACGATGCCGGCGACGGGGGAGAAGAAGGCGAGGATAATCGAGAGGAACGCAAACGTGTTCGTCTTATCCAGTGTGGTTCCCTGGGGGGTCGTCCGCGCCGCAGCCGGTGCTGCCTGGTACGGGGCACCATACGGGGCGGGTGCCTGCGCATACGCGGGCACCGACTGGGCCGGAGTCTCGGCCGGGGTGGGCTGAGCGCTCGCGGGCAACTGCACCGTCGGCTGCGTCATTCCTGCCGCGGTCGTCGGGTACTGCTCGGTCGCAGCGCTGCCCTCGGCGGGAGGCTGCGGGGATGCGCCGGCCTGGGGGTCCTGTGGCATCGACATGATTTCTCCTTGGGGCACCGGTGTATTCAGGGGAAGCGGCCCCATACAGCCCCGTCCTCGGTTGTGGCCAGTCTACCGGCGGGGTCTGAATGTGGGAGGATTCCGGCGGGAAGTTCCTGGTGTGTTCCCAGTGGCGCGTTCGCTTTCCGCGATCCTTCGAACTGGCACTCCCCTTGCATGAGTGCCAACAGGCGTCCTAGACTCTGAGGTAGACGCGCTCGCATCGGGCGGGCGCGAGAAGTCTCGTCAACCTGGAAAGAGGTCAACTGTGTCGGTTGCCATCAAGCCGCTCGAGGATCGTATCGTTATCAAGCAGGTCGAGGCCGAGCAGACCACTGCATCCGGTCTCGTGATCCCGGATAGCGCCAAGGAAAAGCCGCAGGAAGGCGAAGTTGTGGCCGTGGGCCCCGGCCGCGTTTCCGACAGCGGCACCCGCATCCCGCTCGACGTTGCTGTGGGCGACGTCGTCATCTACTCGAAGTTCGGTGGCACCGAGGTCAAGGTTGGCGGCGACGACTACCTCGTCCTGTCGGCACGCGACATCCTCGCAGTCGTCACGCGCTAACTCGCGACACGTGCGAACGGGCACCCTGGCCTTCGGGCCAGGGTGCCCGTTGCGTTTTTGTGCCGGATACGCAGGGCCGGTCTGCGCGAGCCCAGTGCGGGAGTAGACTGAATCGGTGAAACAAACGCGCGCCGGATTGGGATACGGATTCTCTGCCTATCTGCTCTGGGGCGCGTTCCCGTTCTATTTCGGCCTGATCGCGATGGTCAACCCGCTGGAGGTCGTCCCGTGGCGGGTGGGCGCGACCCTGGTCTTCTGCGCGATCCTTGCTACGCTGACCCGGCGCTGGCGCAGCATTGTGCAGATCCTGCGCACGCCCCGTCTCCTGGGCTGGTTCGCGCTCTCCGCGCTGCTGCTGTACGCAAACTGGCAGATCTTTGTCATCGGCGTGATGAGCGGGCACGTCATCGAGACCTCGCTCGGCTATTTCATCAACCCGCTGTTCACGATCCTGATCGGGGTCGTGGTGCGCGGCGAAAAGCTGAGCCGGATGCAGTGGACCGCGGTGACGATCGCGGCGGTCGGCGTCGCTGTTGCCGCGGTAGCCTACGGGAGCTTCCCGTGGATCGCGCTCGGCCTCGCGGTGTCCTTTGGGCTCTACGGGGCCGTGCATAAGCACGCAGGTGAGTCGGTCGACGGCCTGACCGGGCTGACCGTCGAGACGCTCACGACCGCCCCGATCGCGGTGATCCAGATCATTTGGGTGGCGAGCACCGCCGGCCTCGCCGCCTACACGTATGGCACGGGTGTGCTCGTGCTTGTGCTGTTCAGCGGGGTAATGACGGGCATCCCGCTGATTCTGTTCGGCGAGGCGGCTCGCCGCCTGCCGCTCTCATACCTCGGGTTCTTGCAGTTCCTGACCCCGATCCTCGGCTTCTTGTACGGCTACTTCGTGATGCACGAAGAAGTGTCGGCCGGGCGCTGGATCGGGTTTGTCGCCGTGTGGATTGCACTTGTGATCTTGATTATTGACATGGTGATTCAGCTCCGGCGTTCGCCCGGAGCGCAGCTCAATACGGGCCCGATTCCCTTAGACTGAGTGTGGTGCGGTGGCCTCACCCCGGGCTTCGCCGTACCCACCAGTCTCCAACCACAACACAGATGAGGTTCCATGGAACAGCGTGATCCCTTCGCCTTCACCGGTCTGACCTACGACGATGTGTTGCTCCTGCCTGGGCATACCGACGTCATCCCCAGCGAGGCAGACACCACCACCCAGCTCACCCGGCGTATCTCGCTGCACATCCCGCTCGTTTCTGCGGCGATGGACACCGTCACCGAGACCCGTATGGCTGTGGCGATGGCCCGCAATGGCGGGCTCGGGATCCTGCACCGCAACCTGTCGATCCAGGATCAGGCCGAAATGGTCGACCGGGTGAAGCGCAGCGAAGCGGGCATGATTACGAATCCCGTCACTACCACCGTCGATGCGACGGTGGCTGAGGTTGATGCGATCTGCGGCGAGTACCGCGTGTCGGGCCTGCCCGTCGTGGACTCGAACGACGTGCTCCTCGGCATTATTACGAACCGCGATATGCGCTTCATCGATCCGAAGGATCGCGCCAACGTGCGCGTTTCCGAGGCGATGACCCGGATGCCGCTCATCACGGGTCCCGTGGGCATTGCTCGCGAGGAGGCCGCGGCCATCTTCCGGAAGCACAAGATCGAGAAGCTTCCCCTTGTCGACGGTGAGGGGCGCCTCACCGGTCTCATCACCGTCAAGGACTTCGACAAGGAAGAGCAGTACCCGTACTCCACCAAAGATGACGCCGGCCGCCTGCGCGTGGGTGCCGCGGTGGGCTTCTTTGGCGATGCCTGGAAGCGTGCCGGGCAGCTTGTCGATGCGGGCGTGGACGTGCTCGTCGTGGACACCGCGAACGGCGACAGCCGTGGCGTGCTCGACATCATCGCGAAGATCAAGGCCGACCCTGCGTTCGCCGCGGTCGACGTCATCGGCGGTAACGTCGCGACGTACGCTGGCGCGAAGGCGATCGTCGAGGCCGGTGCCGATGCGGTGAAGGTCGGCGTGGGTCCCGGGTCGATTTGCACCACGCGTGTGATCGCGGGCGTGGGCGTGCCCCAGGTCACTGCCGTGTACGAAGCGGCAAAGGCTGCGACCCCGGCTGGGATCCCCGTGATCGCTGATGGTGGCCTGCAGTACTCCGGCGACATCGCGAAGGCACTCGTGGCCGGCGCGTCCTCCGTGATGATGGGCTCGCTGCTTGCGGGAACCGATGAGAGCCCGGGCGACCTTGTCTTCGTGGGCGGCAAGCAGTACAAGAACTACCGTGGCATGGGCTCGCTCGGCGCGCTCCAGACCCGGGGTGAGCGCACGTCCTACTCGAAGGATCGCTACTTCCAGGCCGACGTGCCGAGCGACGAGAAGCTGATCCCCGAGGGCATCGAGGGGCAGGTTCCGTACCGCGGTCCCGTGGGTGCCGTCACGCACCAGATGATCGGCGGACTGCGCCAGTCGATGTTCTACGTAGGCTCGCGCACAATCACCGAGCTCAAGGAGCGCGGCAACTTTGTGCGCATCACCGCGGCGGGGCTCAAAGAGTCGCACCCGCACGACGTGCAGATGGTCGTCGAAGCACCGAACTACAAGCGCTAGGTGTACCCGGCCAGGACGTTGGTAGCGGCGAGCCTGGTTGAAATCACGAGAACCTC
>NZ_FUID01000062.1 GCF_900163635.1 Leucobacter sp. 7(1)
TCCTGCCGGAGGTCTTCACCTATCCCGAACGTTCACAACGTCCCAAGGAACTACAACTAGGGGTTACTTCCTCAGGGCGCTCCGGCGCTGTGAGCTCCACACCTCAGCGGGGGCGGATCCACTCGGGTCCGCCCCCGCTGTCGTGTGTTGGGGTGCTCCCTCATGCCCGTGCCGCCGCTCCCGTGTGGGTCCCGGGCCGCCGGGCCGCGCCGGGCGAGCATCGAGGGGACGCACTCTGGGGTTATTCGTGCCGGTTGACCCCAAAGTGCGTCCCCTCGGTGGAAGCGCGAGGCCACCACGGGGTACGGGCGAGGGCGCGGGCTGGGGTGCGGGCGCGAGGTTAGGGGCCGGGCACGAAGGTCATGAGGCCTCACGTGCGAGGGGCCGGAACGCGCGCTACTCCTCGTCAGATACGGCGACCGACTCGGCGGTCACGCTGCCGACGAGCGCCTGCACGTCGATCGCGTCGGCGGAGGGGCGTCGGCGGCCTTCCGCGTAGGCGAGCCTGGCGGCGGCGAGGTCCGCGAGTCGAAGCGCCTGGATCACGATGACGCGGCGCAGCCCGGGGGAGACCTCTCCGCGCTCGTGGGCGACCGCGGAGAGCCTGGCCAGGGTTTCTGCCCGCCGCGCGATCCGTACGTCGGGGTGCTCACGATCCTCACGCATTCCCTCCGGCACCAGCGTGAAGCGGTAGGCGCGCGGCAGCGGCACGGGGGTGGAGAGCGGCGGGATCTTTTCGTTCAGGATCGCGTGGTGCTTCGAGTTCTCGATGGCGTCGAGGTAGACCGAGTACTCGATCGCGTCGAGCTTCGCTTTCTTCTCGGGATCGTTGCGGAGGTATTCGACGGGGTACAACTCGAATTCGGCGACCTCGAACGGGTCAAGGATTCGGTAGGCGAGCGTGTCCGAGCGCTGACCGGTGAGGTGGCGTCCGACACGTGTGCCGAAGTTCTCCCAGGTCTGGCCGACGTAGATCGGCTCGCCGTCGTAGTCGTAGAACGCGTACACGCCGATGCACTGGCCGACCTTCTTGCCACTTTCGGCATCGGTGTCTTTGAGGGCGGTGGAGAGCAACTCTCGGAAGCCCTGCACAAAGCGGGTCGGCATCGATCGCTTGCTGGGAATCTCGCCGTCTGCCTCGCTGTAGCTCGCGACGCCGCGACTAGCCATGCGACACCGCCTGCGCGGCGCGCACGGGTGTCGCGGGGGCGAGCTGCCCGTTGACCAGTGGGAGCAGGTAGTGCTCGGCAAGCCAGGAGACCGCGGGCACGGCGACGGCGTCGCCGAAGCCGAAGAGTGCCTGGTTGTTGCGCGCGGCGCTGAGGTTGTAGTCGCCGGCACCCATGAGGCGGGCGTATTCGCGCGGCGTCATCCAGCGGACCTGCAAGCGCTTGTTGCCGAGCCGCACGACGGCCTGCTTTGAGGATCCGCCGCGGGCGGTTCGGAGGCAGCCGGAAATGTCGTCGGGGCGAACCTCCCACACGGCAATACCATTGCGCGTGCGCCGGTAGGCGGTGCGGTACTTGACCCCGGACTCGCGGCGCAGCTGGGTGACGCGGTCGCGCTGCAGCGGGGAGAGCGACGCGACGAAGGCCTCCGTCCGTGCCTCGTCCCACCACCGTTCATCGTCGAGCGGCATCGCCTCCATGAGCGTGCCGAGACCCTGCAGCTGCGGGGCGGGAGGCGCGGGGAGCACAGCGCGGTGGGTGCGCAGGCTGTCGTCGCTGAACACCCACTGCAGCCAGTCGGGTCGCAGCTCCGAGTTCGGATCCGCCACGTCCTCGGGCGGGTGCAGCGCCGCGACCAGGAAGATGCGCGGGCGAGACTGCGGCAGGAAGCGCCGCGCGTCGAGCGCGAGCACGTCGACGGAGTAGCCGAGGTCGTTGAACGCCCGGATCGCGGCAGAGAGGTCGTCGCCGCCGTGGGACGTGGCGAGGCCCGTGACGTTTTCGAGTACGGCGACCTCGGGGCGGTCGTCGCCAAGTTCGTCGAGCAGGCGGATGAAGTGCCAGAATGTGCCCGATTGCGCGCCGTCAAGCCCCGCGCGGGTGCCCGCAAGGGAGAGATCGGTGCACGGCGACGAGGCCCACGCGAGCGCCGCGTCCGTGGGGAGCGTGGCGGCTTCGACCTTGCCGATGTCGCCGAGCGCGAAAGCGTGGTCCGCGGTCTCGGCGAATTGCGCGTCGTAGAGCTCCTTTTTATCCGGCTCGTAGTCGTTGGCCCAGGCCACGTGGAAGCCCTGCGCTTCGAGCCCCATCCGTGCCAGCCCAATGCCCGCGAAAAACTCCAGGACCTTAGGCCGGGCCGCGCGAATGGGGGTGACGTTCTTCATAGGGATAAGGGTACCGACACCCACTGACAAAGCGACTTCCGCGGCTCGAATCTGGCCAAAAAGGCGCGGGGAGTTCAGCACCAATCCGGCGCTGAACTCCCCGCGATACTGCCAGTCGCGCGCTACTTGCCGCCCGTGATCTTCGACTGGATCGTGGACATGACCATCGTGTCCGCGAGCGTTGTCGTGTCCCCGATCTCCCGGCCCTCGGCGAGATCCTTCAGGATCCGGCGCACGATCTTGCCGGATCGGGTCTTCGGGAGCTCGTTCACGATGAACACTTGGCGCGGGCGTGCGATCGCGCCGATCTGCCCGGCGACGTGCTTCTTGAGTTCGACCTCCGCGTCCTCGACCGAGAGGATCGTCTGCTGCGACTTGAGGATCACAAACGCGACCACGGCCTGGCCTGTCGTCTCATCGTCCGCACCGACAACCGCGGATTCCGCGACGGCGTGGTGTTCCACGAGTGCGGACTCGATTTCCGCGGTGGAAAGTCGGTGCCCCGACACGTTCATGACGTCGTCGACGCGGCCGAGCAGCCAGACGTCGCCGTCTTCGTCGAGGCGCGCACCGTCACCGGCGAAGTACTGGTCGCCGAACTTCGACCAATAGGTGTCGACGAAGCGATCAGGATCGCCCCAGATCCCGCGCACCATCGATGGCCAGGGGCGCTGGATCACGAGCAAGCCGCCCTGGCCGCGCTCGACAGGGTTGCCGTCCTCGTCGACCACGGCCGCGGAGATGCCGGGTAGGGGGACCTGGGCGCTGCCCGGCTTGAGCTCAGTGATGCCGGGCAGCGGCGAGATC
Organism: Leucobacter sp. 7(1); assembly: GCF_900163635.1. GTDB lineage: Bacteria > Actinomycetota > Actinomycetes > Actinomycetales > Microbacteriaceae > Leucobacter. Next base: position 3,140 of record NZ_FUID01000062.1, read on the forward strand.
ATGAGCGCACCGGTCTCGGTCTGCCACCACGTATCGACGATCGGGGCGGTACCCGCACCGATGACCTCGCGGTACCAGCGCCACGCCTCGGGGTTGATCGGCTCGCCGACCGAACCGAGCAGGCGGACGCTCGACAGATCGTACTGCTCGGGGATCTGGCGCCCCATTTTCATGCACGCGCGGATCGCGGTCGGTGCGGTGTAGAAGATCGTCACACCGTACTTCTGGATGATGCTCCACCAGCGACCCCAGTCCGGGGTCTCCGGGGTGCCCTCGTACATGACCTGCGTCGCGCCGTTGGCGAGCGGCCCGTAGACCACATAGCTGTGGCCGGTGATCCAGCCGATATCGGCGGTGCACCAGTAGACGTCGGTGTCGGCCTTCAGGTCGAACACGTTGCGGTGTGTGGTGCTGACCTGGGTGAGGTAGCCGCCGGAGGTGTGCAGGATCCCCTTCGGGGTGCCCGTCGTCCCGGAAGTGTAGAGAATGAACAGCGGGTTCTCTGCGGGGAAGCCCTGTGGGGTGTGCTCCCCGTCGAACGCCGTGATTTCCTCGTGCCACCAGAGGTCACGGCCCGTCGACATCTCGATCTCGTTCTCGGTGCGCTGCACCACGAGTACCTTTTCGACGGAGCTCCCGCCGCCGCGGAGCGCGAGTGCGTCGTCAACGGTGGGCTTCAGTGCGGTGACGCGGCCCTTGCGGTACCCGCCGTCCGCGGTGATGACGACCTTCGCCGCGGCGTCGTCGATCCGGCTCCGCAGGCTGTCAGCGCTAAAGCCACCGAAGATGACCGAGTGTGCGGCACCGAGGCGGGCAACGGCGAGCATCGCGATTGCGGTCTCGGGGATCATCGGCATGTAGATCGCGACGCGATCGCCCTGCGTGACGCCCAAGCTCGTGAGCAGGTTCGCGGCGCGCTTCACCTCGTGGGTGAGCTCCGCATAGGTGATGCTGCGGGTGTCCCCGGGCTCGCCCTCGAAGTGAATCGCGACCCGGTCGCCGAGACCTGCCGCAACGTGCCGGTCGAGGCAGTTCGCGGAGACGTTCAGCTCCCCGTCCGCGAACCACTTCGCGAACGGCGGGTTGGTCCAGTCGAGGATCTCGGTGAACGGCTTTGTCCAGGTGAGGTGCTGCGCTTCCTCGGCCCAGTACTGTTCGGGGTCCTCGGCCGCGCGCCAGTACACCGACGGGTCTGCGATGTTGGCCTGCTCGCGGAACTGCGGGCTCGGCGGGTAGGTTTCCGTTCCTCCGTTGTGCTGCAGAGGGTGGCTTTCAATGGTGCCGTGCTGGTCAGTCATGGACGCCCTTATCCGTGGTCTTGTGTGGGGTGCTGCCGAGTGAGGGAGGCTCGGGAGCGCCAAGTGCACCACCAGGGTATACCGCGATCGGGGCGGATTCCCACCGAGATGACGCTCCGTGCACATCCTGCGGTGGAGGGGCCTGGCACGGGAGTTATCCACAATCGCAGTGCAGGATCCCCGAGGCGTGTGGCGACGCGCTGGGATTGTCGCATGACCCGTACACCGATCTTTCGACAGCGAACCACCCCCAAAAACCAGCGTGCTGCTCGGGCGTCTCCGGGCGCGGTGCGTGCTGGACTGAGGCCATTGCCGGTGCACGATCCCGAGGCGGCTCAGCTGCAGCGCGTGCTGCACTTTTTTGATGAGCCGCACGCCGCGACTGAGGTCCGTGCAGTGGGACCGGCGCGGGATCCCGGTGAGTCGGCGCGGGATCCCGGTGAGCCGGCACCGCAATCATCCGCGAGCTCGGGTCACGCTGGGGCGCTCTGGACCGAGGCGAGATCGGGAATGCGGGGCACTGTGCCCCCACCTCCGATGCGTGCGCCATCACGGACAGCGCAGCTCCCTCTTGCAGCACGGCGCGCGCTCGGAGGGCTGCTCCCCACCCTCGATGATCCTGAGCTGCGGGATCTGCTCGTCCAGGTGCGGGATGGGACGGGCGGCCTCTGGCTCGACCGTGGCGGACAGACCCAGCGCGTTCCGGGCTGGCGGACCACGCCTCAGGCGGTGCACAGGCTCGCGACGGCGCTTGTTGCCGCGGGTGGGCGCCACCTTGACGAATTGGTCCCGGCTGCGGACGTGCGCTTGGGGGACGGGATCCGTGTGCATGCGGTGCTGCCCCCGGTCGCAGTGGCGGGCACGTCGGTGTCAATTCGGGTGCCGCGGCTTGTGCCGCTGACCTTTGGCGACGCCGTTGCAGGCGGGCTCTGCCGCGTGGAGACCGCAGATCGTCTCCGGGCTGTGGTTCACGCGCGGAAAAATCTACTCATTACCGGTGGCACAGGTACCGGCAAGACGACGCTGCTCGCCGCGTTGATGGACCTCGTGGAACCGCACGAGCGTATTGTCACAATCGAGGACTTGGCAGAGCTGCGGCTGCGGCATCCCCATGTGGTTGCCCTCGAAGCCCGCCAAGCGAGCTCCGAGGGGGTCGGGCAGGTGGGGCTCGCTGAGCTCGTCCGGGAGGCCCTGCGTATGCGGCCCGATCGAGTGGTGCTCGGGGAGTGCCGCGGTGCAGAAATCGCGACACTCCTCACGGCGTTCAACACGGGACACGACGGCGGTGCCGGGACCCTGCACGCGAGCAGCCTGGCCGAGGTGCCGGCACGGATTGAAGCGCTCGGGGCGCTCGCTGGCATGACTTCCGCCGCACTCGGGCGGCAGGCCGCGGCCGGTCTTGACCTCGTGATACACCTGAGTCGTGTCGGCGGGGCACCTCGTATTACCGGTGTGGGGCGACTTCGACACGACCCGCGACACGGGCTCGCGATCGAGGCGGGGCCGTGCTGAGGCGGCAGGCCCGCTGCCCACAGCCGGGTCGATACGTGGGGAATCTTGAACGCGAGCCGGTCGGAGAGCCGATTCCCTCCGGGGCGCCTCGAACACAAGACGCGGCTCGAGCGCATCGTGAACTTCCGGCATCGGGCGCATCGGGCGCATCAGGTGCATCAGGTGCACCGGGTGGATCGGAAGCGGCTACAGCGGCTGAACTCGCCGCGCGTACAGCGTCGTTGTTGCGGGGCGGTGTCAGCCCGGCTCGCGCGATCTCGGTGCTCGGAAACGCCGTGCCTGTTTCCCAGAGGCCTGAATCCTCGGCACCGGCCAGGCTCGCCGCCCGGGTCGAGGCGGGCACACCGATCCCGGATGCGCTCGCCGCCGAAGATGCACCGCCCTGGCGGATCCTCGCGGCAGCGTGGCATCTCGCCGAGCGGAGTGGTGCCCCGCTCGTCCCCGCGCTGGACCGGATTTGTGCTGCGCTGCAGGCGCTTGAACGCCTGAGCGAACGGCGCGCAGTGCTGCTGTCGGGGCCCCGCGCAACGGTCCGTCTTGTCGCGGCATTGCCCGTGGGGACGTTTGGACTTGGCGCTCTCCTCGGCTTCGACCCATTTTCAATCCTGGCGACCGTTCCCGGGGCCGCGCTCGGCGTGTCCGGCGCGCTGCTCCTCTGGGCGGGCGTCGCCTGGGCAGGAGCGCTTCGCCGGCGCGTGGAACGTGCAGATCGGGTCGACGGGATCGAACACGAGCTGCTTTGGATCGCGACCGGTGGCGGGGCCGCCCCCGGGAGTGCCTGCGTCCGTGTGGTGGACGCGGTCGATAGCTTCGGTGTGAGTTGGGTGCGGCTGGACCGTTTCAGGAGTGATGCGCAGCTTGCGCACACGGTCGCGACGGCAACAGCAACAGGGGTCGCGCTGAGACCCCTGCTCCTGGAGGAGGCTGCGGGTGCCCGCGCGCGGTCCCACGCCGCGCAAGAACAGGCCGCAGAGCGACTCGCGGTGCGGGTCCTGCTGCCTCTCGGGCTCTGCGTGCTTCCTGCGTTTGTCGCGCTCGGGGTCGCTCCCGTGGTGCTCGCCATGCTCGGCGGATTGTGACGCTCGTTCGCTCGTCCTCCCCAACGAGGCGTTCCCGTGGCTCGTTGACAAGTTTTCCACAATCCGATCAGTTCCATCCCAGGGCCACCCGCCCCCGAGCACCATTGGAGGCACCGGCACCCGCCGGTGCCTCACTCAGCGAAAGGAACCCCGTGTCTTCACACCTCTCACTTGTCCCAGATCGCGCAGATACCGTCCCGGAGCGGCCCAGCACCGCGCGGCGCTGGGCACGCAAGGTTGGGCGTTCGGTGCGCTCGGCCGCGGCTCGACTCCGCACCGAGGAACGCGGCGCCGTCACCGCGGAGTACGCCATCGTGATTCTCGCCGCTGTCGCCTTCGCCGGTCTTCTTGTCGCGATCATGCAGTCGGCTGAGATTCGCGCGATGCTCGTGCAACTTGTAGAAAATGCCCTCGGCTCCGGATCGTAGGCCCACGCGTCGGCAACGGACAGGTCCCGGTCCCCGCACTGGCTCCCTGAGTGCTCGGCTTCGTGAGGAGCGCGGGGCGGTGACCGCGGAATTTGCAATCGTGCTCCCCGTCGTAATTGCGGTGCTCGGACTCGTGATCGGGGCGATCACGCTTGCAGCGCAGCGCATTGCGCTGGTGTCGCTTTCCGCCGAGCTCGCCCGCTTCGAAGCACGCGGAGATACGAGCGAGGCTGAGGCAATTCTCGCTCGCGTGGGCGAAGCCACGGAGGTGGCACGCCGGGCTGACGGTGCGCTGCACTGCGTCGAACTGAGTGCGGCGCCGATGGGAGGCCTGCTTCGTGTGATTACGATCCGCACCGAATCCTGCGCCGCGCGCACAGGCCTCGCAGCATGAGCGCCCCCAGTGCGGTGGCGGTGGCCGCGGCAGCGATACTGCTCGGGCTCCCCGTCGTTGCTGCCGCCGCGCACCTGGAGGGAAAACATCGAGCGGCGGTCACCGCCGATGCAGCGGCACTGGCTGCAGCCGATGCCCTCACCGGCTGGGCGGACGGTGAACCCTGCGCGCTCGCCGCCGAGGTCGCAGCCGCGGCCCAGGCAGATCTGCGGGAGTGTGAGGTGAATCAGGGCACCGGGGAAGCGCGCGTGCGTGTGACGGCGGGGTCTGCTCCGGTGCGTGCCGAGGCCGGAGCTCGCGCGGGCCCGCTGCCGCCTCCCAACGCAGGAGTCAGCCCCGGAGCGGAAGGTTGGGTCTGGCCGGCGGCGGTCCGGGCGGTCTCGCAGGGCCTGCATGATGGCTTTGCCATCGATCTCGCCGTGCCCGCCGGCGCGCAGCTCTTGGCACCGGCGCGCGGGGTTGTGGTGTTTGCCGGGGCTGACGGTGCCGGCCTGCCGGAAGCGTGCCGCGTAAATCCCGAGTGGTGGCGCGGCCCCAACTTCACCGTGATCGTGCGACACGACCGGCCCGACGGCGTGGTCTTCAGCTCCCACAACCACGTCGCTCCGGGATCGTCGGCGGGCCTGGGGATCTTTCCGGGCGTGGCGGTGGCGGCGGGACAGCCACTCGCCGCGGCCGGAATGAGCGGCTGCACGTCAGGGCCGCACTCCCATTTCACCCTGGCCACGACTCCGAGCAACGCGTTTCCAGACCTGAATCCGTTCGATGTGCTGGGGACGCCATGAGGCAGCCATATTACTTGTGTCGCGCCCCGCCGCCCCAGTTCTGAGCCGGTACTTAGCGGACCCGCGCCGCCTCTGCCCGAAGTAACAGCGCGAGTTGGTTGGGTTCGCTCCACATTGGCCAGTGCCCCGTGGGGAGATCCAGGAACTCGACCCCGGTGAGTTTCGCAGTCTCGGCGAACATGGGGTGTCCCGTCTGGGCCAGTTCGCGCAGCTGCGCGCTGGGCAGGGAGCAGCAGATGAGCGTGGTCGGCACGTCGCGGCGGGCAACGTTGCTGAGAGGCACGGGCTGCCGCAGCACTGACCCGGGGACCGGAACGGCGCGCGCCCGAAACCGTTCGAGAGCTGTATCGCTCAGCCCAGCCAGGCTCGCCTGTTGCCCGAGGACCGCAAAAGGAGGAAGCGGAGACTCCGCCGCGTTATCGGGGAAATCGGGGTCGAAGACAGTGCCGGGGGCGACAGGTCCTGAATCCACCCACACCATGCGCGCGACACGCTCGGGGTGACGGTCCAGCACCATGCTCACCGGGGCATTGGCACCGCTGTGCGCGACGAGCACGACGGAGCGATCGCTGTGCTCCGCGAGCAGATCCGCGAGAGCGGTCGCCTGCTCATCCAGGGTGCGGGTGGTGCGGAGTGCGTCGTCAGCGTCGAAACCGGGCAGCGTGATCGCTAGCGCGGTGGGGGCGGCCGGGGCTGTAGGGGTGGCCGGTGCGGCCGGGGCGACCGAGAGCTCAGCAAGGACCTCGTCCCAGGCCCAGGAACCGAGCCAGTGGCCGCCAACGAGAATGATGATCGGAGTGCGTGTCGGAGCAGTCATGCCCCCACTCTCGCAGCGGGCTCGGACAGCGGTATGTCACTATTTATGGCATGAATATGCACGGCATCGCGAGCGCGCGATGAAACGCGCTGAGCGCCTGCACGCACTCTCTGAGATGCTGCGCCGCAGCGGGACACGCGGGGTCACAGCCGAGCGGCTCGCGCGGGAGTTCGACGTGTCAGCGCGCACAGTGAAGCGGGACCTCGCATCACTCGCGCAGAGCGGTGCTGCGCTCTGGTCACGCCCCGGCCCGGGCGGCGGCTATGGCCTGGTTACGGGTTCGTCCCTGCCTCCGGTGAGTCTGTCTCCGGCGCAGGCCGTGGCGCTGCTGGCGGCAGTGTCTGCCGCGCCGGATGCCCCCTACAGTGATCTCGCCACGGCCGGCATGCAGAAGATATTGGACGTGCTCGATCCCGCCACCCGCACGCGGACCCAGGAGCTTGCACAGCGCGTGTGGGTCGACGCGCCGCCAACGCCCCCGCGTGCGATCCGCTCGGCGCTTGAACAGGCGATGTCCGAGCAGCGGGTCGTTCGGATCCGGTACACCGCCAACGGTGGTGCCACCACAACACGAGACGTTGAACCCGTGCTGTTCGCGTCCACGAGCGGCAAGTGGTACCTGATCGGCTGGTGCCGCACGCGCGACGCAATGCGCTGGTTTGCCGTGTCCCGGATCGAGCGCGCCACGGTGACTGGGGCGAGCTGCAGCGGACACGCAGTCGCGGAGGTCGGCGAGCCTCCGATGAACGCCAAACCGGTGCACGGGACCGGCGAGTGAAACGGCCGATGAACGGTGGTGCTCACGCGGGCCCCATAATAGAGAGGAGTACGGCAAGCCGAACCGAGGACGGGATCCCGCAGAACCGGGGGATTCCCGCGTGACATGGTGGATTCCCACACGACACTGTGTATCGTTTCGGAGCAGACCCTGAGTGGCCGAGCGATTACGCTCGCCGACAGCTCGAAGCAACGAAGGAGACCCCGTGGCGGGTACGAAGAAACTGGTGATCGTCGAGTCACCGACCAAGGCAAAGACAATTGGCGCGTATTTGGGTGATGACTATGAGGTCATCGCGTCCGTCGGGCACGTCCGCGATCTTGCGGAACCGTCGGAACTGCCCGCCGAGCTGAAGAAGGGTCCGTTCGGGCGCTTCGCAGTCGATGTTGAGAACGACTTCGCGCCGTACTACGTCGTCAACGACAACAAGAAAAAAACGGTCACCGAGCTGAAGCGGGCGCTCAAGGGTGCCGACGAACTCTGGCTCGCAACCGATGAGGACCGGGAAGGTGAAGCCATCGCGTGGCACCTCCTGGAAGTCCTCAAGCCCAAGGTTCCCGTGCGTCGAATGGTGTTCCATGAGATCACGCAGGAGGCCATCGAGCAGGCGAAGCAGAACACTCGCGATCTCGACACCGCGCTCGTTGATGCCCAGGAGACGCGACGAATCCTCGATCGTCTCTACGGCTACGACATCTCGCCGGTGCTGTGGCGCAAGGTCGCTCCGAAGTTGTCCGCTGGTCGCGTGCAGTCCGCGGCCACGCGCCTGGTTGTTGACCGCGAGCGCGAGCGCCAGGCCTTCAACTCCGCCGAGTATTGGGACCTGTCCGCAACTTTCCGCCCCGCTGCCGACGCCGCTGACCCGACCGCGTTCGCGGCACGTCTTGTGCGCTTGGACGGCCAGCGCCTCGCCACGGGCGGCGACTTCGGCGACGACGGCAAGCTCACCGCGAAGGCCGAAAAGGCTGGCGCAGTGCCGCTTGCGCAGGATCGCGCTGAACGCCTCGCCGAGCTGCTGACGCCGAGCTCCCAGGCCACCGTGCGTTCGGTTGAGACGAAGCCGCACACTCGCCGTCCCGCGGCCCCGTTCACCACGTCGACGCTGCAACAGGAAGCCTCGCGCAAGCTGCGCTATAGCTCGCGCCAGACAATGTCCTACGCGCAGTCGCTCTACGAGAACGGCTACATCACCTATATGCGTACGGATTCGCCCACGCTGTCGCAGCAGGCGATCCAGGCGGCCCGCTCGCAGGCCGCCGAGCTGTACGGCGCGCAGACGCTCCCCGAGAAGCCGCGCGTGTACACGGGCAAGGCGAAGGGGGCACAGGAGGCCCACGAGGCGATCCGTCCCGCTGGTGACACGTTCCAGCGTCCGACCGCGCTCAAGGGCAAGCTGACCCAGGGCGAGCACGCGCTCTACGAGCTGATTTGGAAGCGGACAGTCGCCAGCCAGATGGCCGACGCCAAGGGTTCGACGGACACCGTCACCCTGGAAGCTTCGGTGACCGAGGCGGATCGCACCGCGCCGACACTGGCCGAGTTCACCGCGAGCGGCACCGTCATCACGTTCCCCGGCTTCCTCCTCGCCTACGAAGAGGGTCGCGACGAGAAGCGCGGTGACGCGGAGCAGAACGTGTCGCTGCCGCAGCTGACGGCCGAGCAGCGTCTCGACGTCGTGGATCCCGAGGCGAAGGGCCACGAGACGAGCCCGCCGCCCCGCTACACCGAGGCAAGCCTGACCAAGCGCCTCGAGGAGCTCGGCATTGGCCGACCCTCGACATACGCGGCGATCATCAGCACCATCATGGATCGCGGCTACGTGACCAAGAAAGGGCAGGCGCTGGTCCCGAGCTGGATCGCGTTCTCTGTCGTCCGCCTGCTTGAAGAACACTTCAGCGCCCTCGTGAACTACGATTTCACGGCCGAGATGGAAAACGACCTCGACCGCATCGCCTCCGGCGACGCCGATCGCGGCAAGTGGCTCGGCGAGTTCTACTTCGGCAGCGACTCCCACCCGGGCCTGCGCGGAGTGGTCGACAACCTCGGCGAAATCGATGCGCGCGCGATCAACACGATCCGGATCGACGACGAAATCTCGCTCCGCAACGGCAAGTACGGCCCCTACCTTGAGGTGTACGACGAGAAGAGCGAAGTCGACGAGAACGGTGAGCTGAAACCGCGCTCGGTGAACATTCCCGACGGCCTCGCGCCCGACGAACTCACTGTCGCGAAAGCCCACGAACTCGCTGACGCGGAGCCGGCAGAGGATCGCGTTGTCGGGACGCACCCGACCACAGGCAAGCAGATCGTGGCAAAGAACGGCCGTTTCGGCCCGTACGTCACTGAGCTGCTCGATGAGGGCGAGGAACTCCCGAAGGGGCAGAAGCCGCGCACGGCGTCGCTGTTTAAGAGCATGGATCCCGCGACGATCGAGCTTGATCAGGCGGTCGCCCTGCTGGACCTGCCGCGCGTTGTCGGCACCGACCCGGAATCCGGCGCGGAGATCACTGCGCAGAACGGCCGCTACGGACCGTACCTGAAGAAGGGCACGGACACGCGATCGCTCACGAGCGAGGATGCGATCTTCACGGTCGACCTCGCTGGTGCGCAGGAGCTGTTCGCGCAACCCAAGTACGGCGCACGCAAGGCATCGAGCGCCCTCAAGGAGTTCGACGCGGACCCGGTGAGCGGTAAACCTGTCAAGGTGCGGGACGGCCGCTTCGGTCCGTACGTGACCGACGGCGAGACGAACGCGACGATCCCGCGCGGCGACAGCGTCGAGGACATCACGTTCGAGCGCGCGACCGAGCTGCTCGCGATCAAGCGCGCGAAGGGCCCAGCGAAGAAGAAGGCTCCGGCGAAAAAGGCCGCGGCGAAAAAGCCCGCAGCGAAAAAGCCTGCGGCCAAGAAACCCGCCGCGAAGAAGGCTGCGGGCGACAAGGCCGTGGACCCCGCTCGCTCGGCAGCCGCGAAGAAGGCCGCCGCCACCCGCGCCGCGAAGAAGGCCGCCGCCGAGGCGGCCGCAGCTGCGGCGACCACGGAGTAGCCGCGCGTGAGCAATACACCAGGCGCGGCCGCCGCTGCCACTCCGCCCTCGGACGGGATTTTCATCACGTTCGAGGGCGGTGACGGGGCAGGGAAGACCACGCAAGCCGAAATGCTCGGTGCCTGGTGCGCCGCGCAGGGCCGTGAGGTCGTGCGTACCCGTGAACCCGGCGGCACCCCGCTGGGCGTCGAGGTGCGTCGCCTGCTGCTGCACGGCGGTGACGAGATCGGGGCGGTCGACCCGCGCGCCGAGGCGCTGCTGTACGCCGCTGATCGCGCCCAGCACGTGTCCCAGGTCGTGCGCCCGGCGCTTGCTCGGGGAGCCGCCGTGGTGCAGGATCGCTACATCGATTCGTCCCTCGCCTATCAGGGGGCCGGCCGCGTACTCGACGTGGCGGAGGTGCGCCAGCTCAGTGAATGGGCCGTGGGTGGGCTGTGGCCCGATCTGACGGTGCTGCTCGACATTGAGCCCGAGGCCGCCGCCGCACGCCGGGCGGCGCGAGGCGGGACAGCAGACCGGCTTGAGGCCGAAGCGGACGCATTTCACCGTGCCGTGCGTGACGGGTTCCTCGCCCTTGCCAAGGCGGATCCCGAACGCTATCTCGTGCTCGACGCGGCCCGCCCATTCACGGAGCTCCACATCGACATCACCCGCCGCGTTGCCGCGATGACCGGGTGGAACGGTGGCCCCGTCCTCGACTCGGCACCGGGCAATCCTCAGGCATAGCGTCCGGCCCCAAGCTCACCGCGGGGGATACACCACACCCTCGGAGTGAAGAGCCGATCCCCATCGTCTGATCTTCACCCCGAGGGTGTGGTGGTTTCGAGGGGTGCCTGCCCGCACCCCGGCTTGTATTCCGCGCTACGCGCCGAGCAGCTCCGCGCCCACGGTGCGCTCGAACTCCGCGATGTTCTGTGCGCTGTCCCAGCTCGCTGCAAGGGCGCGGGCGGCGGCGAGTACCGAGCGGGCCGCGGGAGCCCGCAGCTCCGGATCCAGCGACTCGATGTCGCGCACCTTGGCGGCCCCAACAATTCGCCGCGCCATTTTCGCAGCCGCGAACAGGAACGCCTCGCGGCGGATCCGCTCGATTCGCTGCTGGGCAAAGGCCATATCGAAGAGCTGCGTCTCGTACCAGGAGTCCGCGCGGGTGAGGAATTCCCGCTCAAACGCGTCCCAGGTCTCGGTCACGAGCGAGAGCGCCCAGGCGGCGCGCTCGTGCTCGCCGAGGGCGGTAGCACGCGCGGCGGCAAAGCTATAGTTTGCGAACAGTGCGCCCAGATCGAACGCGATGGGGCCGTAGAACGCGAACTCGGAATCGAACACCTTCACGGAGTCAGCCACCGCACCCTCGGCGCCGCGCACCATGACGGATCCCGTGTGCAGGTCACCGTGGATCAGTGCCTCCGCCTGGGTCATGAACCGCCACTTTGCCTCAGCCATCGCGGCGGCAAACGTCGGATCAGCGGCAAGCTCCGCGGCGTCCGCAGCGTTCTCGGGGAGGACCTCATTGCGGCCCGTGTCGAAGACAGGCTCGGTGAAGACAAGGTCTTCGGTGATTGTGCACAGCTCCGGGTTCTGCGTCTCGGCAATCCGCTGCGCGACGAGCTGCCGATCCTGACCCAGGATCGAGGTGCCCACCGCGAGCGCAGCGACGTACTCGCCGAGGCGGCGCGCCACGTCTTCGTGCCGCTCCGAGCGGTTGAGGGCGTCCCGCCACACAGCGTGATCCGACAGGTCTTCGAGCGCGAGGATGTAGCGTTCCGGGTCATACAGAATCACGTCGACAACAAGCTCGGGCGTCAGCGCGTGGTGGGTCTGCAGGGAATCCGCTTCGCGGGCCGCACGCTCCGGTGTCATGGGCCAGCCGTCACCCGTCATTCGGACGTAGGGGAGGGCCTGCTTCAGGATGATGCCCCGATCATCCTCATCGAGGATGTGGAAGACAAGGTTGAGGTTGCCGTCGCCGATTTCGCGGATCGATGCGATGCGATCCGCGTTGATGTGGTCGTGCGTCTCGGCGCGCGACCGAAGGTACTCGGCGATGTTGTCGGCGTCGAGGAAGGTGTACTCGTGAGACATGGGGATTGCCTTTCAGGGAGAGAGCGGGTCCGGGGGCGTGCGGCCACACACGATGCTGTGGGTGGCCGCACAATCACGTTGCAGGCGTGTACCGGGCCTTCTTGCGGGAGAGCGTGAACGAGAAGAGGAGTGCGACGATCACGACGAGCCCCTTCGCGGTGTCCTGGTAGTAGTACTCGAAGCCCATCATCGTCATGCCGGTGAGGACGATGACCACGAGGACTGCGCCCAGCAGCGTACCCCACGCATTGGGTTTGTTGAGTCCGAGCACCGAGGTGCCGACAAGTGCCACCGCGACGGCCTCAAGCAGGCTCGAGGCACCGGCGTTCACGTCGCCCTGCCCGATCCGAGCCACCAGGATGATTCCGGCGACGGAGGCAAAGAGCGAGGACACGACGTAGGCTGCACCGCGGTGGAAACCGACACGGATACCGGAGAGGCGGGCTGCCTCGGGGTTCGCGCCAATCGCGTAGAGGATCCGGCCCCAGGAGGTCTTCGTGAGGATGAACCAGCACGCCGTCACCAGGACGAGCATGACGATGACCGGGATAGGCACGGGACCAACAGTGCCGCGATCGATCAGCAGGAATGCGGGATCGAACTTGCCGGGGGCCTGAGTTCCATTGGGCAGGGTCATGCCCGAGGAGACCGACTGGCCCGAGACGGGGATCATCTTGGCACCCTGGATCACGAACATCATGCCGAGGGTTGCGAGCAGATCGGGGATCTTGCACACCACGATCAGGAAGGCGTTGAGGAGGCCGACGGCGAGGCCCGCGATGAGCACGAAGGTGATCGCCATGCCCGCGGTCAGGTTGTAGAACACCATCGTCATCGCGGCGAGCTGCACGCTGAGGCCTGCGACGGAGCCGATCGAGAGGTCGAGGCCGCCGACGATCATGCTGAACATCACGCCGAGGCCGAGGATCGCGGTCACCGAGGCGAACTTCAACATCGAGAACATTGAGTTCGTCGTGGCGAACGCTGGTTCGGTGATTGCGAAGAACGCGAACGCGAAAACTGTTACGGCGAGGAAGCCGTACTTGACCACGATGTCACGGACGCGGTCCCCGGCGGAGGTCCGCACGGGTGCTGGGATTGCTGTGGTATCGGCCATCTCAGGCCACCTCCGTCATGCTGTTGATGATCTGGTCATTGCTGATGTCTGCGGCCCGGCCGTCGAGCGTGATACGGCCCTCGACCATGACGATGATGCGATCCGCCATCTCGCGGATTTCGTCGACGTCACTGCAGATCATGACGACGGCGGTTCCCTCGGCGGCCTGTTCTCGGGCGCGCTGGGAAATGACGCGGCGCGCTCCGATGTCGACGCCCCGGAACGGCTCGTCGAGCAGGAGCACGCGCGGTGAGCGCTGCATCCAGCGGGCCACCATGACCTTCTGCTGGTTACCACCCGAGAGCGCGTCGAGCGACTGCTCGGGCCCCGTCGTGACAACCGAGAACCTGTCGATCGCGTGGCTGCCCGCGGCGCGTTCGCGGCCCGGGGTCAGGATCCCACCCCGTACAAAGTCGGAGAGGAACGGGAGCGAGAGTGTCCGAATGACGGACCAGCCGGGCAGCATACCCTGCGCCGCACGATCTTCGGGGACAAGATAGACGCCGCGGGAGATCGCCTGCTTGGGGCTCTTCGGAGCAAACGGGGCGTCGTCGAGCTGCATCTGACCGCCGGTGAGCTTGCGCGCTCCAAACACGGTCTCAGCGAACTCGGTCTTCCCGGCACCGATCAGGCCGATGATTCCGGTGACCTCGCCAGACTTCACGTCAAGGTCAATGGGGGAGCTTTCCGGCAACACCTGGAGACCGCGTAAGGTGAGTGCGGTGTCGGCTCCGTGGAGTTCTTCGAGCTCGGCGGCATCAGCGAGGACGCCTTCCCCAAGCATCGTTGCGACGGCCTGCGTGAGGTCAAACGGGAGCTGCTGAGCGTTCACGATCCGACCGTCGCGAAGCACCGCGAGGCGATCCGCCAGCGCGTTGATCTCGCTCAGTCGGTGGGATACGTAGAGAATCGCGACACCGCGATCCCGGAGCTTCGTCACGAGGGCGAAGAGGCGCTCCGCCTCGTTCTGCGACAGCGTGGACGTCGGCTCGTCGAGGATCAATACCTGCGGTGTCGTGGAGAGTGCCCGCGCGAGCAGCAGCATCTGGCAGTCGGCGATCCCTAGCTCGTGCACGTCCTGGCGGAGGAACGCATCGTCCCATCCGAGATCCAGTGTCGCGGCAATCTCTCGCGCGCGTGGAAGAAGCGAGCGGAGGGAGGCGACCGGGCGCACCTCTTTCAGCGCGATCTCCTCGAACAGGAGATTTTCGGCGACGCTGAGGCCGGGCACGATCGCGTCATCGATGCGCTGGTGCACCGTGCGCACGCCCGCGCGTGCGGCCGCCATCGGGGAATCGAAGTCGACGGGAGCACCGGAGAGACGCAGCTCGCCGCCGCTGGGCGCATGCACTCCCGCGAGAATTTTGATGAGCGTGGACTTGCCCGCACCGTTGGCCCCGAGCAACGCGGTCACCGTGCCGGGGAAGAGGTCGAGCTCGACACCCTTCAACACCCGGTTGGCACCGAAGTTCTTCGTCAGGCCGACGAGTCGCAGCGCGGGGGCCTGCGATGTGTCCGTCGAATGCATGCGTGCAATCTCCTCGGGGTGGGTGTGGGGGCCCGGACCGGGCCCCCACAGGAGGGGTTAGAAGGAAACGACCGGGATCCAGTCGGCACCCGAGACATCGGAGATGTTCAGCTCGGGCTGCGCCGCACGCAGATCGTCCATGTTCTTGATGTTCTTCTCACGCAGCGTCTCCTGCGTGACAAGGATCGGCGGGAACTCAACCGTGGACTTCTCGAGCTCTCCAGCCATCTGGAGTGCGAGGGTGCGCATCACGGCCGCGCCGATCGCGTTCGGGTCGGTGGCGCCGGTCGCGGTCCAGCGGCTTCCCTCTGCGGTCATCAGTTCGATGTCCGCGGTCGAGATGTCAGCACCGTAGACGAGGATGTCTTCGGTGCCAGGAACCTGGTCGAGGCCCGTCAGCGTGCCCTTGGCGAACTCGTCGTAGGGGGAGTAGATCGCCTTGATGTCGGCGTTCGCCTGCACAGCCGCGGTCACCATTGGTGCCGAGTCCGTCGCCGAGGAGTTCGTGAAGTTGCCGGTCTTGAACTTCTGGTCCCAGCCCTGATCCTTCACGTACTGCTGCCACACGACATCGCGGCGATCCAGCGGAGCGATCCCGTCGTAGTTGACGTAGCCGACCTGGGCGTCCTTCCCGATGTCCTTGGCCATCTGATCCAGCACCAGGGACGCCATGAGGGCGTCGGACTGCTGGGTCTGCACGGCCTCGGGGGCGCACTGCTGGATCTCAACGTCGTAGATCGCGACGACGATGCCGGCCTCGATGGCCTTGTTCACGCCGGCACAGAGCGTGTCGGGGAGGCCGTGACGCACAATGATCCCGGAGACGCCGGAGGCGATCGCCTGGTCGAGCTGGGTGGCCTGCGTCGCGTTGTCGCCCTGGGCATCGAACACCGACAGTTCGACCCCGAGCGCGTCCGCCTGCTGACGGGTACCGTTGAGGTACTGCTGGAAGTAGTCGCCCTGGCCCGACTGCTGCACGATCGCGATCTTCACGCCGTTCTCGTCGAACGGTGCGGGTGCGGGGGCGCTCGCCTCGGCAACCTTGCCAGACTCGCTCGATCCCGAGCCTGACGACTCGGCCGGCGCGCCCTGGGTGCACCCGGCGAGGCCGAGCGCGAGGATTGCGGCGGCACCGAGCGCCGCCGTAGTTGTCTTTCGCATCATTGCGTTCCTTTCGGAGGATGTAGTGCGCTGCGGTTACAGCGCGGAGGAGGAGCCAAACAGGGGCTGTGCGTCGGCCTTCGGCTCGACGACGCCGCGTTCAGTCACAATCGCGGAAATGAGATCGTTCGGAGTGACATCGAACGCGGGGTTGAACGCGCGCACGCCGGGCGTTGCCACGCTGACGCCGCCAAACGCGAGCACCTCCTCGTCGCCGCGCTCCTCGATCTCGATCTCGTCACCGGTTGCGGTGGCCTCGTCGACCGTGGAGTACGGAGCGGCGACGACAAACGGGATCCCGCGTCGCTCGCAGGCGAGGGCCAGGGCGACAGAACCGACCTTGTTCGCAGTGTCGCCGTTGGCGGTGATCCGGTCCGCGCCGATCACGGCGAAGTCCACGAGACCACGGAGGATCGTGCTGGAGGCGGCGCCATCGACCTCGACGACGTGGGGGATGCCGTCGTGGTGCAGCTCCCAGCTGGTGAGGCGGGTGCCCTGGAGGAGGGGTCGGGTCTCGTCGACGTAGACGAGCTCGAGCTTGCCGCGATTGTGCAGCTCGTGCAGGATCCCATAGGCCGTGCCCCAGGCCGCGGTCGCGAGGGCGCCCGTGTTGCAGTGGGTGACCGCACGCAGTGGGCGGTCGCCTACGCGGGCGAGCAGCCAGTCGGCACCGAGGCGAGAGAGCTCGCGGTTGGAGCGCTCGTCCTCCGTGGCAATCGCGTGTGCCTCGGTCAGGGTACGTGCAAAACCGTCGGCGCGGAATGCGGCAACGCGGTTGGCGCCCCAGGCGAGGTTGACCGCGGTCGGGCGTGCATTCGCGATGTTGGCGATTGTGGCAGTGAGGGTGTCGGTGTCCCAGCCCTTGCGCTCCGCTTCGAGGAGGGCAAGCGCGACGCCGTAACCACCGGCGGCACCGAGGGCGGGGGCCCCGCGCACCGCGAGGCACTGGATCGCGGCAATGAGGTCTTCGACGGCCGAGATCTCGAGGTACACCTCTTCGCTCGGGAGCCTGGTCTGGTCGATCAGGCGGATGTGGGAGTCTGCGGCGGCGTCAACCCACTCGATAGCGCGAACCATGTGTTGTCGATCCTTTCGACGGCTGTGTCTTCTTCGCGTGATGCGACCTGTCGCTCGAAAGCTAATCGGTTGACTGACAACTTGTCAAGTGAGATCAAGCATTTGAGAATTCTTTGTGTCATAGACTGGGGCCACAGACCCCGGGCGTAGCGGCCCGCACACGAAGGAGGCCGTGAATGGCAAGGCCCGGATCGCGCGTTGCGCTTGTTGCCGATGGGCTCCGCGCCGCCATACGGGCGGGGGAGTTTGGCGAGGGGGAGCGGCTCCCCACTGAGGCGCAGCTCGCTACCCGATACGGGGTGTCGCGGCCCACCGTGCGCGCGGCTCTCCGGGAACTCGAGACAATTTCGCTCGTCCGCACCCAGCACGGCGTTGGCTCGTTTGTCTCCGAAAGCCCAGCGGTGACCGCAGGGCTGGAGCGCCTGGACTCGATTACCGAGTCGATCCGAAACACCGGTCGCGAACCAGGAATGATCTATAAGGGTCGCGTTCTCCGTCCATTAATGCCAGATGAGGCTGAGAAACTTCAAGTTTCAGGCGATGCGCATGCGCTTGAGTTGCGACGTACAATTCTCGCGGACGGTGAGGTCGTGGCGTACTCCTATGACCTCATGCCGGTGGGGGTCTTCCCGGCGGGAGAGGATCCGGAATCGGTCGTTGGCTCACTCTTTGCCTACCTGCGCGAGCAGCGGGATATGCATCCGCATCACGCGGTTGCCGAGGTGCACGCGGTGCAGTCCGAGCGCATTGGCTGGGACGCGCCTGCCGGGCGTTCGGCGCTCTATGTGCTCCTGGACCAGGTGCACTTTGACCGTTCCGATCGGCCACTTTTGTACTCGCGCACCTACTTTCTCGAGGGGCGCTACGCGTTCACGATCCGCCGTTCGGGCTAGTTTGTTGGTGCGCGCGAGCTTCTGGTGGGACCCTGTCGATGTGACATCTGCACTTCCGCTCGCTTAGTTGTTTGACAACTACCCTTTCCGGACGCAAGAATGTGATCACTTCCCGCTGCGTCACGCGCCGTGGTGCGGAGGCCGCTGATACTGCCCAGCACCGGGCGCGTGTGACGAGGGGAATAACGTCGATGGCACTGACGCACGAGGCGAGTGGGCTCGCACAGGAGCTGGCCGCGGTGGGAGCCGACGCGGTGCGACGCGGGCTTGTACTCGCGAGCGGCGGCAACCTCTCCGCCCGCCTGGGCGAGGACCGCTTCCTGATCACGGGATCCGGCACTTGGCTGGATCGCTTGACGCCGGAGGACTTCGCGGTTGTGTCCCACGACGGGACCGTTGAAGCTGGGAGTGTGCGGCCGTCGAGCGAATGGAAGCTGCACCAGCGTGCGTATGCCGCGCGCCCCGACGTCACGACGGTCATCCACCTGCATCCGCAACACGCGGTGCTCCTCGCCACACTCGACGTTGAGATCCGACTCCTCACGCTCGATCACGCCTTCTACGTGCGCTCTATGGGCCTCACGCCGTTCTACCCGAATGGCTCGGACGAACTCGCGGACACCGCGGCCGCAGAGCTGGCGCACCACGACTGCGTCGTAATGCGCCACCACGGCTGCACGGTGGTGGGGGACTCGCTGGAGATGACGTATCGACGGGCACTCAACCTCGAAGACGCGGCGAAAGCCACCCTGATTGCCCGGCAACTGGGCGATACGGACACCCGATTCCCCGAAGAGCACCTGCCCTCACTGCATCACGCCTAGCCCGCGCCGCGGTGCGCCGTCGCGGCGAACCGGGGAATCTCGGAGGGGACCTGCGCTTTCGCGTCCGGGACTTGAACATCTGATGAATGTAAGCATAGGCTGAAGGGCGTGCTGGGGGTTTCCGGGAGGAGACCACCGCGGCACCCCCC
>NZ_FUID01000029.1 GCF_900163635.1 Leucobacter sp. 7(1)
AGTTGGAGGCCGGCCACCGATCAGCCGGCTGCTACCAACCTGATGGCCGGGTACAACTAGCGCGGCACAAGCGGAGAGTGCTGCTGCACCCAACTGAACATGGTGACCGCCGCCGCGGCCGAGGCGTTGATAGATCGGGTTGAGCCGTACTGAGTGATTTCCACGACGGCCTCGGACGCGGCGATCGCCTCGGCACTCAGGCCCGGCCCCTCCTGACCGAAAAGCATCACACAGCGCTCAGGCCAGTCGAAGGTCTCCATCGGCACGCAGCCCGGAACGTTGTCGATCGCGATGATCGGGATCCCCTCCGCGGCGGCCCAGGCCACAAGCGCGGCCACGTCTTCTCGATGTTCGACGTGCTGATAGCGGTCCGTCACCATCGCGCCTCGCTTGTTCCAGCGGCGGCGACCCACGATGTGCACGGTGTCCGCGGCGAATGCGTTGGCGCTGCGCACGATCGAGCCAATGTTCATATCGTGCTGCCAGTTTTCGATCGCGACATGGAAGCGGTGCCGGTGCTCGTCGAGATCCGCCACGATCGCTGGCATCTGCCAGTAGCGGTACCTGTCGATGACGTTACGGCTGTCCCCGTGTTCGAGGAGTTCGGGATCGTAGTGTGCATCCTCGGGCCAGGCGTCACGCCCGCCGGGCCAAGGGCCAACGCCGGCCGTTGTGTGTTCCGGGTGCGGGGTCGCGGGCGTCTCATTCACGGTTCTATTCTCGCAGGAGACGGGGACCACTCAGCCCCCTAGGATGGGGGCACGCACCGCACGGTGCCCCTGTTCCCCGAGCTAAGGAGGCCGCCGTGGCCGCGTCATCACCCGCGATGTCCCCGTCCGACATGCCCGTCCAGGAGGCGCTGGATCGCGCGACCGGCCCCCGCCGCGCGGAGGCGGACACGCTGCTTGCCCTGTTCTCCGAACTGATCGACGCGCCTCCCGTGGTGTGGGCCGGCCGGATCATCGGGTTCGGGGAGTTCGAGTACCTGTACGAGAGCGGGCACGGTGGGCGCGCCCCCGTGCTCGCGTTTGCGCCGGGTCCGCGGCAGCACACGATCTATCTCGTGAACGACTTCGCCGAGCGCTGGCCCGAGCTCATGGCTGAGCTCGGGCCGCACCGCGCAAGCAAGGTGTGTCTCTATCTCACACGGCTCGACAAGGTCGACCTGGGGGTGCTGCGGAAGCTGCTTGAGCTTACGCTGGCTGAGACGCCGCACTGAGTCGCGCGAGCTCGTCCGCGCCCAGCTTCACGGTGAGGGTGGCCAGGAGGGCGTCCAGTTGCCCGGTGGTGCGTGCGCTCGCCAGTGGCGCGGTGACGGTGGGCTGCTGTTGCAGCCAGGCCAGCGCGACTGTCGCGACTTCGAGTCCACGATCCTGCGCGATCTCGTCGAGTGCTCCCAGCACCGCACGGCCGCGCTCGTCCAGATATGCGATCGCGCCCTCTGCCCGGGCACTCGCCCCCGGCACCGTGGCGTCGGCGCCACTCCGATACTTCCCCGCGAGGAACCCCTTCGCGAGCGAAAAGTATGGGAAAACGGCCAGATCCTCGGCCAGAGCGACCTCGCGCAGGCCGTTCGTCTCGAACTCCCGCTCGACAAGGTTGTAGTGCGGCTGCAGGGCGACGGGCAGGTGGTAGCCCTCCGCCCGGGCGATACGGAACCACTCGGCGACGCGTGCAGCCGTGAAGTTCGACACCCCGATCGCGCGGATCTTGCCCGCATCCACGAGCCCGGAGAACGCGGCCACGGTCTCCTCGAGCGGCGTCTCGGGATCGTCGAAGTGCGCGTAGTACAGGTCGATCTGCTCGGTGCCCAACCGGGCGAGGGACGCGTCCGCGGCCGCCCGAACGTTTGCGGCGGCAAGCCCGGAGAACTCCGGGTGCGTGGACACCTTTGTCGCGATCACGACGCGGTCGCGAGCCCCCCGTGCGGCGAGCCAGTCGCCGATGATTGTCTCCGATTCTCCGCCAGCGTGGCCGGGCACCCAGTGCGAGTACCCATCAGCTGTATCGACGAAATTGCCGCCGCCCGCGGTAAAGGTGTCGAGCACCGCAAACGATTCCGCGCGATCAGCGGTCCATCCGAATACGTTGCCGCCCAGCGCCAGCGGCGCGATTTCGAGGGTGGACTTGCCGATCCGGCGGGATGGGATGAGAGTCACAGCGGCACTCCTTCGTGAGGTGATGGGTTCTTGAGCGAGAACGCGGAACTCCAGACCGGCATTCCTTCCGGCGTGGAGGAGTCTTTTGCTTTGGGGACTCTCGCCGTTTTGCCCGCGGTGGCCTAGTGTTCCAAAGACGACGCCGAGCCGTCAAGATCGAAGATTTCGGGCCGTGTCACGAGTGATTTCCTCGTCCGTCGAATATGGGAAGCAATGGCTTCTCCCGCGTCAGCGGAATCCAGTCGGCGCAATGATTCGATAATGAGCAGGTGCTCGGAATGGGTGAGGTGCTGGGCTGTCCCATCCTGGTGTTGCACAAACTCTCTGCGATACGCCTGGGTGACGTTCCACAGCCGTTTCACCATGCTAAGAAGGAAGCTCGGCTCCGCGCCGGAATAGGTCAGCCAGTGAAACTCCCAATCGAGACGCATGAACTCGTTCGGGCTGTCACGAGCCGCGATCATCTGTGCGTTGAGTTCTTCGAGCCGGTCAAACACGGAGTCATCGAGATTCTGCATACTGTTGCGAAGCAGTAGCGGCTCCACCCGCTCTCGAATCTCGTAGATCTCAATACACTCGTCTTGAGTGAGCGCAGTGACCCACGCTCCCGTATTTTGCACAAGCGTGACGAGTCCCTCACGTTCGAGCATGTGCAGGGCTTCTCGCACAGGCACGCGACTGACCCCGTACTCCTCGGCCAGTGCTTCCTGTCGAATCCGCTGCCCCGGAAGCAATTCCCCATCCAAGATCGAGGCGATCAACATATCTCGGATCCTACGGCTTGCACCACTGGTCATGTGAGGGCCCTTCCCGGCTCGAAATTTCAATGCCTCATTGAGTGGCCCGGACTGGGACGTACATCACGTGTCCACTTCGCATCCAATGCTACCGAACGCCTCCACGGTCCAGGCTTCTTCAGAGCGGAGATGCACGGACCGTGGAGTTGTTGCGTCAGCCCGCCATGAAGAGTCCACCATTCACGTGGATAACTTCTCCGTGTACAAAACTCGCGGCGTCACTCAGAAGGAACGCGATCACGCTTGCCGTTTCTTCGGGTGCCCCATTTCGGCCCAGCGGCGTCTGCGCGAGCAGCACATCGCCCTTTTGTGCACGGATTCCCTCGGTCATGGAGGTCTCAATAATCCCTGGGGAAACCGCGTTCGCGCGGATACCGCGCGACCCGAATTCCAGCGCGAGGTTCCGCGTGAGCGCAATGATTCCGGCTTTCGCCACTGAATAGTGTGCATGGCTCAGGCTTCCGCGGTGACCAGCGACCGATGCCAGGTTCACAATCGAGCCCCCCGACCTCATGATCGGGATCATGCGCTGTGTCAGCAGGAAGATTCCGTCGAGATTGATCGACATTACCTGTCGCCACTGCGCAAAGGTCATGTCGGCAAGCATTGCGGTCGGATAGATACCCGCGGAGGGAACCAGGAAATCGAGCTCTCCAAACTCCGAACGGACTCGTTCAATGAGCGAGTCAATGCTCTCGGGATCGGAAGAGTCGACCTGAACCGCGATACTTCGCCCGGGACCGGTCAGTTCTGCGGCTTTTGCGGTCACCCCCGCGAGGTCAATATCCGCAAGTATCAGATCTGCCCCCGACGCATGTAGCAAGTCCGCCAAGACACCGCCGATACCGCCCGCAGCTCCTGTGATCAATGCTACTTTTCCAGTGAAATCAAACGTCGTATTCATTGTGAATCCCGCCTATCAATGTCTGTCTAGTACCAGTTGCCGTCGATAGTGAGCCCACCGTCAGCCACTAGCGAATGCCCCGTTACGAATGATGCATCCGGGGACAAGAGAAACGAAACCACGGCGGCGATTTCTTGCGGGTCAGCGAATCGGGCAAGCGGCGTGCGTGACACGATTGGTTCGTCGTTGAGTTTTCCCTCCGCGATGAGCGCATCGGTGAGGGCGGTTCGAACATAGCCGGGTGCTACAGCGTTCACCCGGATACCATCAGGAGCCCATTCAACGGCAGTCGAACGCGTAAAGCCTTCAATGGCGGACTTCGCTGAGCAGTAGCTTGCTCGCTGCGGCATGCCGTTCTTCGCGGCAACCGATGAGATATTGACGATCGCGCCTCGCGAGGCACTGAGAAGCGAGTGAGCCGCCCGCGAGGCACGGAGCACCCCGCCAAGATGAATGCTCATCAAGAATTCGAAGTCCGCGTCCGAGGTTTCAGCTGTGGGCGACGGTCGTCCGATCCCGGCGCCGTTCATCAGGCCGTCCAGACGGCCCTCCCGCTGAACGATCGAAGCGAACGCCGCGTCGACACTCTCCTGTTTCGTTACATCCGTCCGAATCCCACGCGCATTCTCGGCCCCGAGTTGACTTATCGCGGCGACGATGTTCTCGTCGCTCAGGTCCAGCAGCACGGCGAACCCTCCGTCCGCGACCCACCGTTCAGCGACGGCAAGCCCTATGCCAGAGGCTCCGCCCGTGATCGCGACTACGCGACGCTCCAAGATTCCCATAGTTACATTGCCCTTTCTTTACGGAGGTAACGGGTCGCGGCCACAGCAAGCACGAGCACCACACCGGTGAATACATACTCGACAAAGAACGGGAGCCCCAGCAGGTTCAGCCCGTAGATCCCTGTGGCGATCACGAACACCGCGAAAATGGTGCCGAGAATGTTGTAGGTTCCCGGACGGAACGCGGTCGCCCCGAGGAACGCTGCGGCGAACCCCGGCAGCAGGAAGGACCCGCCAACCGTCGGGTTTCCGGACCCGAGCTTTGCCGACAGGATCACGCCGGCAAGGCCAGAGAGCAGCCCCGCGAGCACGAACGCCATGACGGTCAGCCGGCCGACGTTGAGGCCCGACAGGCGGGCGGCCTCCTTCGAGCCACCGACCGCGTAGAGCTTGCGTCCGAACGGCGTCTGGTCAAGCAGGTACCACATGATCAAGACGACGACGATGAGGAAGATCACGGGAAGCGGGATGCCCAGCACGGCACCGTTTCCGAGCGCGATCAGCTCCTCGGGAACGCCCTGGTAGATCACGTTCCCGTTGGTGTACCAGAGCACGGCACCTGTCAAGATCGATTGTACGCCCAGTGTCGTCACAAATGCGTTTACCCCGACCTTGGATACCAGGATGCCGTTCATCAGGCCCACGCCACCGGAAACTGCGACACTCAGAATGATGGCCAACCAGACGGGAACGCCGTTGAACGCGGTCAGGCCGACCACCATTATCGCGCCGAGCCCCAGGTTGGCACCCACCGACAGGTCGAACTCGCCGATCACCAACGGCACAACAACACCGATCGCGAGAATGCCGGCGACCGACTGGTTAATCGCAATGGTCTGCAGCGTGTCCCAGGTCAAGAAGGTCTCCGGGCGTAGACTCCCGAAGATGATGATCTCGATGAGGAGAATGACGGGCAGGCCGTACTTTGCGACCATGATCCCCACGGGAACCTTCTTCTTGCCCGGGGAGGTGGAAATACTCACGGTCCCGTTGTTGAGATGCTTATCGCTCACGGTTGATGTTCCTTCGATGCTTAGTAGGTCAGCTCGCTGATGCGGGCGCGGTTCATATCTGCGCCGGTGAGTTCCGCGTAGACGCGGCCCTCGCGCATGACCAAGATGCGGTGACAGAGCCGCGCGATGTCGTCCAGCTCGGTGCTGACGATCATCACCGCGGCTCCGGCCGCGGCGGTGCGGCCGATAACGTTGTATACCTCAGTCTTCGCTCCGATATCGACGCCCTGCACTGGCTCATCAAAGATCACGAACTTGGGATCGAGGTTGAGCCACTTCGCCAACACCACCTTTTGCGCGTTGCCGCCGGAGAGGCTGTAGATCGGGCGATCCGGATCGTTCGGACGCACGTTGAGTGCGTTGAACATGTCACGGGCGTACTCGGTCTCTTCCGCACGCCGCCGCCACCCACCACGGAAGAATCTCCGCAGGTCAGTGATCATCGCGTTGTCAGTGAGCGACAGCGGCCGGAAGATTCCCTCCCGTTGCCGGTCCCCCGGCACATACGAAACCCCACGGTCCATCGCCGTTCTGGGGCTCTTCAGCTTCGTAGCGTCGCCGCCGATGGCGAGCGACCCCTGCTGCTGTGGAAGCGCCCCAAACAGCAGCTTCCCGAGATCACCGGCGCCGGAGCCCAGGAGGCCGGTGACGCCGACGATCTCGCCCGCCCGGATCTCGCCGCTCGCTTCCTGTACGAGGCCTCCGGTAAGTCCCTCAAACCGCACGACAACCTGGTCTGCGCGAACCGTTGCCGGGTCGGCTGGCGTAAACGGGATCAGCGAGTCTCCCACGATCAGCTCGACCAGGGCGTCATAGTCCAGGTCCGCGACATCGTGGGTACCGACGTTGCGACCGTCGCGTATTGCTGTGACCCGGTCACAGAGCTGAAAGATCTCTTCCAGCCGGTGCGAGACGTAGATGATACCCACCCCGCTCGCGGCCAACGCGCGGACCGATTCCAACAGTCGCTCGACCTCAGCGTGCGGCATCGAGGCCGTCGGCTCGTCGAGCACGATCACGTGCGCCTCGTCATTGTCCGCCAGTGCACGCGCCACCGCCACGATGGTCTGGGTCGCGAGCGGCAGGTTTCCCAGGCGCTCGTTCGGGTCGATCTCGCCGTGGCCAAATCGCACCAGCAACTCACGCGCGGCTTGCTGCTCGCGCTTCCAGTTGATGCCACCGATCGCGTTGGTGTGGAATCCCCGCGGGAGCGCAAGGTTTTCCGCCACCGTCAGATCGGCAACCAGCCCGAGGTCCTGGTGGATAAAGGCGATTCCGTGTTTTCGCGCCACCGGAGGGGCGTAGGGGGCCGTGAGCGTCACTCCATTCACGATGATCTCCGCGCCTGGGTCAGGCTCGTGATACCCGGAGAGGCTCTTAATGAAGGTTGACTTCCCGGACCCGTTCTCGCCGACGAGGGCGTGAATCTGCCCCCGTTCGACCTCAATATGGAAGTCCTGCAGCGCCCGCTGCCCGGGGAAGGTCTTCGAGAGATTGCGGATTGACAGCGCGGCCCCCTCGCCCATGGGCTAGTTCACCCCCCAGATGGCCTTGTAGTCCGCCTCAACGTCGACGTCGCCGTCCCAGGCTCCGCCGTCGGCCGGGAGATTGTCTGACATCAGGAGCTTGAACTTCATGCCCTGATCGACCACCTCTTCGCCCGACCACACGCGATTGAAGTTGTCGATGATGCCAAATCCAATCCACGCCATCGCAGACCCGGCGGTGGCGATCTGTCCCCGCCCATCGGAGATGCGCTGCAGATTCGCGACGTTCGCGTCGAAGCCGTAGGCGTCGATCTCGAGCCCGGCTTCTTCCAGGCCCTGAATGCCGAAGTTGGCGCCGGCATCGTACCCAAACCACAGCGCGTCGGCCTCGGGGTTGGAACGCACCATCGCTGCGGTCTGCCCCGGCAGGCTCTTCACCAGGTCCGTCACGAGGAAATTCTCCTCGGCAAGCACCTCGCACCCGCCGCCAGCGGCCTGGCAGTCATCGATAAAGGCCTGTGTCCCGGCGAGACGCTCGCGAATCGAGCCGAACTCGGTTCCGGTGAGCATCGCGACCTTCATGTCCGCGCCGTGGTCGAGAAACATCTTCGCGCCCATGGCATAGCCGGCGTTGAAGAAGTCCTCGGGGAACAGCGGCACGTTGGTGGTCAACAGCGCGGGATCCGCATCCGAGGCGGCAAAGTTCCCCACGAGCACGTCGGCGTCGATGGCCTTCTTCACCGCGGCCTGGACGGACTGCACGTCGACAGCCGTCAGCACGATGGCGTCGTACCCGGTAGCCACGGCCTGGTCGATCAGTGCAGCGGTCTTGGAGGGGTCACCGCCCGGATCCAAAATGTCGGCGGTCCACCCCGCGGCCTGCGCAGCGTGCACGGCACCGTCCGCCGGACGCGAGCAGCCTTCGGCGGCCATTGAACACGGAATCACCGCGATCTTTTTGCCAGCGACGATCTCCGGGCCAGTCGTCGGTGCGGTCTTGGCCTGCTCCGCGGAGGCCTCAGTCACAATGTTCTCCGCGTACTCGGTGAACTCCTGAATGTCCGTCGGGGCGCCGCGGTCCGAGCCGCCCGCGTCAGCCCCTCCAGCGGGGGCACCGGTCGTGGGGCCAGCACAGCCCGAAAGCAGCAGCGCCGCTGTCGCGGCCAGGCCCAGCAGGGCGCCGGCCGTTTTCTGTCGAGTGAATGTCATGGGTTTCTCCTCAATCTTCTTTGACGGGGTGGACGGCGCCGCGCATTCAAGCGGCCCAGCACGAGCCTATTGGATACAATACATATAAATAGTACCTGTATCCAATTTGTTACGAGAAGCCTAGTTCTGCCGATTTGGCACCTAGGCTGCGAGCCACCCCCCGTCCGCGTTGATCGCCTCACCGGTCACGAACGCGGAGTCCTCGCTCAGCAGAAATGCGACGACCGAAGCAATCTCGGCCGGGGTGCCGAGTCGCCCCAGCGGAGTCCTGCCGCGCACCCGCGCCCGCTGCTGCGAGTCGGCGAGGAGGTCCGCGGTGAGGTGGGTTTCGACGTATCCCGGGTTCACCGCGTTCACCCGAATCCCCGCCGCAGCGAGCTCGACCGCGAGCCCTCGAACCACCCCCATTACCCCGCTCTTCGCCGCGGTATATGGTGCAGCCTGGGAAATCGCGATGGTGCTTCCGAGGGAACCAATGAACACGTGACTCCCCCCGCGCCCGCCATCGACCTGGGCCCGGGCAAGCGCGGTGCTCAGCAGGAACGGCACCACAAGGTGGAGCCGCAGCATGCCCAGCAGCTCGGCTTCCGACACCGCAATGGCGGGCTTGCGCAGCTGCGCCCCCGCCGCGTGAACGACGCCACAGAGGGGGCCACCCCCCGCCTCAACCCCCGTGATGAGATCATCAAAATCCTGCGGGCCAGAAAGGTCGTGGGGGAGGATGCGGCAGCGATCAGCACCGTACCCTCCCTCCGACCTAAACTCTGACATTGAATCCGAAGTGCGCGCGAGCAGAGTCACCGCGGCACCGTCACGAAGCAGCCGCTCAGCAACAGCGCGGCCCAATCCGCGGCTCGCCCCGGTAATAAGAACGTGAGGTCGGCTCATGCGGCGCGCACCGCCGCGGTCTTGACCCGGCGGTAGAAGCTCAGTGCTTCCACGCCCTGCTCCTTGTACCCAGATCCCGAAAGCTTGAAGCCGCCGAACGGGTGGTGGATATCCCACCCCGATGTGGGAAGGTTCACCGCAACCTGCCCGGTGTCAGCGGCAGCGATGAACCGCTCCGCCGAGTCCAGCGAACGCGTAAAGACTCCCGCGGCCAGCCCGTAGCTGGAGGCATTGACCTGGCGGAGGGCATCCTCGAGCCCATCACATTCACGCACCGCGATCACCGGGCCAAAGATCTCGTCCCGCCACGCGGGCGATTCCTCTGCAACGCCCGTGAGCACCGTCGGGAGCACGAAGCATCCCCCGGCAAGGTCACCCCCCGGAGCGCGGCCACCCACAATCGCCTCAGCGCCGTCGCTCTTCGCACGTTCAATGACGGCGAGCACCGCGTCACGGTGTCGAGCGTGAATGAGCGCCCCCACCTGGGTTCCGTCGGTGATCCCGTTCCCCACCACGAGTGCCTCGACCCGGCTCCGCAACCGCTCCAGAAACTCCGCACGCACGGGCCGGTCGACCAGCACACGGCTCGTCGCAGTGCACCGCTGTCCTGCCCCGCCGAAGGCGGCCGCCACGATGGTGTCCGCGGCAAGGTCGAGGTCGGCGTCAGCGAGCACCACCGACGCGTTCTTCCCACCCATCTCTGTTTGTACCCGAACGTTCCGCCCGGCCAGCGTCCGTTGAATCTGGAGTCCAACCTCGGTACTGCCGGTAAAACTCACGCCAGCGACAAGATCGTGGGCGAGCAAGCTGTCAACGATGGTGCCACCGCGCCCGGTGACCACTTGGAGCACCGTCGGAGGCATCCCCGCATCCACCAGGGCGCGCGCAAGCTCAAGCGCAATGAGTGGCGTGTCTGAGGCCGGCTTGAGGACGACCGCATTCCCCGAGGTCAATGCAGGCGCGAGTTTCCTGCACGGTGTGAGCAGCGCATCGTTCCAGGGCGTAATGGCGAGTACCACCCCAATCGGCTCGTAGATCGCCCGCGTTTGGGTGCGCACTCGACCGTCTGCAAGAAGGTATCCCTGCGGATCGCGCCCCATCGCAGCGTAGTACTCCAGGAATTCCGCGGACTTTGCGACCTCCCCCCTCGCCTCGGCAAGCGTCTTGCCGTTTTCGCTGACAATCGTCCGCGCGAGCTGTTCTGCCCGCTCACGCAGAAGAGCCGCCGCCGCGAGCATGACCTCCATTCGCTTCAGAGGTGAGGTCTGACGCCAGACAGTTGCACCCCGCTGCGCCGCCCCATACACCGCTGAGACAACCTCAGCTCCCAGGTTTGGGACACTTCCAATCCGTTCGCCCGTTGCCGGGTTCAGTACCTCGATTCGATCGTCGCCCCCGACCCAGGCTCCGCCAATCCATGCGTCGCACTCGTTCGCCATGTGCTTAAGCTCCTTCTTCTCGCATCGCGGCCCAGGCGGCAGCGACGTCTCCGGTGTGCATGTGTTCCAAGAGCCGCGTGAGCCGCTCTGTGGTTATTTCCACCGGGTTGTTCGGCCGGGGGAAGCTCTCGATCACCTCAGCCACGAGTTCAGGGATCCGCGCGGGATCGAGCCCGGTTGCCGCCATGCTCGTGGGCAGCGCGACCTCGCCCGTGAGGGTCGCGATTTCCTGTGACAGTTGCTCCAGGTCGGCGTCGGGATCCCCCGTCACAAGCTCAGCAATCTTCCGGTTGAGTTCGGGTTCAACCGCACTGTTGTACGCCATGGTGTACGGCAGCGCGAGGGCGCACCCTGAGCCATGAGAGAGGCCCTGCCTGGACGCGACAACGTAGCTCAGCGAGTGCCCCAGAACCACCCCCGCGTTCAGCGCTAGTCCCCCCAGGTAGGCCGCATAGAGCAGATCGCCCTTCGCTGCAGCGTCCCCATCCAGCGCTGCCGCACGCAGCCGCGCGAAGATAATCCGCGCGGCTTCGCCCCCCACGAGCATCGTGAACGCGTTGCGATTGGTGGACTGCATCGACTCAATCGCGTGCGCCAGGGCATCAAGCGCGGTGGCGGCCACGACGGGCCCGGGCAGATTCGCGACCAGGTCGGGATCGAGCGCGGCAACGACCGGCAAGAACTGTCGGCACACCACCGCCCGCTTCATCCCCTGCACCGAGAACATCGCGACGCGCGTTGCCTCCGACCCGGTGCCCACCGTCGTGGGGACCAGCGCCATCGGGAGGAAACCCGGCAGCGACGGGATCGCACCGACGAGCTCCGAGAGCTGCTGCCCCGATACGGTCAGGTAGTTCACCAGTTTCGCGGAGTCGAGCGCGCTGCCGCCCCCCACCCCCACGATGGCCTGCGGCGCGAACGCCCGCGCCGCAGCGGTGGCCCGCTCGACGATGTCATCATTGGGCTCGCCCGCGATGTGCGCGAACACCTCGTACTCGTGCCCCTGCTCGGTGAGGCCTCGCTTCAGCGCCTCCAGGCCGCCCAGCTCCTCAACGACCTGGTCCGCAACGACGAAGACGCGGCCGGGCGTGACCCCCCACTCGCGGAGGACACGACCGACTTCGGCACTCGCGCCGGCACGGTACATCAGTTGGCGCGGCGAAAAAAACTCTTCAAATTCTGGATACATCTACGTTTCCTTTCGGCAAATTTCTGGCTTACTCTCGGGCTTCCGGTGGTCCCAGATGCGTTTCACACCGGTCGACAAGCTCCCGCGCGAGCGCAAAGCTGCTCGTTGCCGCGGGAGACGGCGCGTTCCGCACGTGTGTTGCACCGGGCACGTCGGAGATGACGAAGTCGTCCACGAGGGTGCCGTCACGATCAACGGCTTGGGCGCGGACGCCGGCAGCGCCCGCGCGCGCGAGGGCGCGGTGCCGGATCTCAGGAATGAACTCTGCCGCCGCGTTCTTCATCGCCGTGCGGCTCAGAAGAAACCGCAGTTCAGTGATCGCGGTCCGCCAGAACTGCTTCGCCACACGCCAGGTCCCGGGCCACGTTGCCAGCGACCAGAGATCCCTGAGCTTGACGCGGCTCAGTGTGTACGCGTCCTTCGCTCCCGCGACGAAGGCGGTCGGGCCAATCGAGATCTCACCGGAGATGTGCCTGGTGATGTGAACGCCAAGGAACGGGAGATCCGGATCGGGGACGGGATAGACCATGCCGCGGACCACGGGGGGCTGATCGCTTGCTGCGAGGTGCACATACGCGCCCCGGAACGGGATGATGCGCGGGTTGTCGTCGGCCCCTGAGCGCTTCGCGAGCTCGTCTGACCAGAGCCCTGCGCAGGTGACCACCCAGCCTGCAGTCATCTCGCCCCGGTCAGTGCTGACCACTGACTGGTCACCAACTCGGGTGATGCTGCGGGCCTCGGTCTCCAGCAGTACGGTCGCACCCGCGTCTCGGAGTTCCCGCTCGAGGCTGCGGCAGACCTCCGCGTAATCAACGATGCCCGTGTGGGGGGAGTGTAGTGCGGCGAGCCCAACGCACAGTGGCTCGACCTCGGCGATCTCCGCCCCAGTGAGCCAGCACCCACGACCGCCACGTCGAACCGGCCCTGCGGGGCCGCTCGGAGTTGTTCCACGGTGTTCCTTTCCTCGAGGTTAGGGGGGGTAGCCCTGTCGGGACCGCCCCGGCTACAGTTCGAGCACGACCCTGGCCGGCCGGGGCTCCGCCGTAGCGAACAGCTCAAATGCGCGCTCGGCTTCGGCGAGCGGCAGGCTGACGGTGATCGATTCAGACAGGTCGAGCTCGCCGTCCACCACCAGGGCAATGACGCTCTCGATATCCGCATCGGTGTACGTGTAGATCCCACGCACCTGAAGCGAGCGGCGCACAAACACGCTCGGATCGGGCAGCTGTACTGGGGTGGCACCGATGCCGATCACGGAACAGCTGCCGCTGGGCCGGAGAAGCTGGAGCGCGAGATGGAGCGTCGCCTCGCTGCCCACGCAATCGACCGCGTGCGCAAATCCGAGGGGCGACCCCAACCGAGCGACGAGCTCGAGGTGCTCTTGGCGCGCGACGTAGCGATCCAGCTCCTCCGGCGCGTACGCGCTGACCGCCCCGGCCGCGACCGCTCTCGCACGCGCCTGCTCGCTCGGGTCCACCGCGACCGCGCGAAACCCGAGCTGCGTGGCGACTCGAACCACCTGCAAGCCGAGGCCGCCGGCCCCGAGCACGAGGATCAGGGCACCCGGTTCCGCTCCGAGGGCTCTGAGTGCGTGATGGGCGGTGCCCGCAGACTCAATCATCGCGATTTCTGCGTACGTGATCGGGGCATCGGCCGTCTCCGTCCCCGCCCGACCCCGCGCGTTGCCGCTCCGGCGCGGGACAAGGGTGAGGTTGCGCACGGGCGCCAGGGCGTACTCCGCCATGCCGCCGTCGAACGCGATCCCGAGCAAGCCACGTCCCGGGCAGAAGTTCCGCTCGCCAGCCGCACAGAATTCGCACGCCTCGCAACCCACGATGGGATTCACGAACACGCGGTCGCCGACACAGAGACCAGTCGATTGGTCTGTCGCGGACAGTTCCACGACGTCCCCTGCCAGTTCGTGCCCGAGCGTAATTGGCGTGAAGCCCACCGTGGTATGGCCCTCGCGGATGTGGACATCCGAGCCGCAAATGGCCGCGGCCCGCACCCGCACGAGTGCCCAACCTGGCCTCGCGCGTGGCCTCGGCAACGCCGTGATTTCGAGCGGCAGCCCGACCCCGAAGAAGCGAACGGCCTGCATGGTGTCGGGTAGACCGGACTCCGCGTTCGCTCGCGGCGAATCCACGGTGCCGGGGGTTGTTGGCGTCACGAGAACGGCCGCAGATCTGGGTACCCGGTGATCTCCCAGCCACCGTCAACAATGAGCCCGGTGCCGGTCACGTACGACGCCTCCGGACCCGCGAGAAAGAGCGCCGCCTGCGCGACCTCCAGCGGAAGACCGGGTCGCCCGAGCGGGATTCTGGGCAACCAGCTGTCCATCAGCGGCGCGTTCAGGAGCCGCCGCTGAGTGAGCGGTGTATCAATCAGTCCGGGCAGCACCGCGTTTACGCGGATCCCCCACTCAGCGAGTTCAAGCGCGGCGCTCTTGGTGAACATCTCCACCCCGGCCTTCGCCGAGGAGTACGCGGCCCCGGTGTGCATGGGCATGCGTGCGTTGAGCGAAGACATATTGACGATCGCCCCTCCGCCCCGTTCGCGCATGACGCGCGCCTCGTGCTTCACACTGAGGAAGACCCCGCGCAGCACCACAGCGTTGTTCAGATCCCACTGCTCAGCGGGAAGGTCCACGATCATTGCGCCGCGGGACACCCCGGCGATGTTGAACGCGCAGTCCAGGTGCCCAAAGTGGCCCACCCCGGCTTCAAGCCCGGCCTCGATCGTCGACTCGTCGGTCACGTCGATCTCCACCGGGAACACCCGGTCGCCGTGCGCCTCGACCAGCGGTGATAGGGCGTCCGCGGACAGATCCGACGCAATCACGGAAGCCCCCCGTTCGAGCAGCAGTTCCGTGATGGCCGCACCAATCCCGGACGCGGCACCGGTCACGAAGGCCACCTTGCCCAAATAGTCCATACCCATGCTCAGTTCCTCTCCTCAACCTCACTGTCGAGCACAGGAATGCGTGGGAACTCCTGCACAGGAACGGCCAAGGGTCTGCGTCTCCCTCGACTGCGCACCAAGCATTACATTATTCATAATGTATTTCAAACACTTTATTTGAAATTGGCTTCGCATAAATGAATGTCGAAAATTCTGGCGCGGGAGAGCTCCTTTCGGGCAGAATGGGGCACAACTCAGACGCCAATGACGATGTTGATGCTTAGGAGTGAGCGCATATGTGGGCAGCAAGGTTTCACGGGGTCGATCGTGGCGTGAGCCTCGACGAGGTGCCAGTACCCTCCCCGGGTGCCGGCGAAGCCCTCCTCCGCGTCCACGTCGTCGCCCTGTGCGGATCCGACCTGCATATATTGAATGGCCACACCCCGGTCTCACACCAGCCCATCACTCTGGGCCATGAGATCTGCGCTGAGGTGGTCGAGCTGCCGGAACAGGGGAACCGCCGCGACGCATCTGACACCGGGGTGCGAGTGGGGGACCGGGTGTTCGTGAATCCCATTGTGGGGTGCGGGGCGTGCGAGCACTGCGAGTTGGCGGAGCCCAATCTCTGCCCCGGGAAGCGCATCCTAGGTATCCACAGGGACGGCGGCCTCGCTGAGTTCTGCGTCGCTCCGGTCACCCATCTCACGCCGATACCGCCCGGTATCGCCGCCGCGGAAATCGCGATGATCGAGTCAGCCGGAACGGCGAACCACGCCCTCCGATCGCTCGGCCTCGACGGCCACGATCACCCCACGATCGCCCTGATCGGCGCTGGCGGGCTGGGTAGTCAAGTGCTTGCACTTGCCGTGGCACGGGGCATGCGGGTCTTCGCTCTCGATACTCAGGACCAGGCGCTTGCCCGCGCTCGCCGGGCCGGCGCTCGGGGCACGCTCAACTCGGCGCAGCACCCCGACCCGCTTGCGGCGCTCCGCGACCTCGCAGGCGGGCCGGTGGACGGCGTGGTCGACTGCGTCGGGTTTCCCAGTACCGTCGAGCTCGGGCTCTCGGCCCTCAAGCCTGGTCGAACCCTGTCGATCGTGGGCATCGGAAGCGAAGCACTCCAGACGACGGCACCCGCGCACTTCATCCGCCGCTCTCTTCGGATCGCGGCGATCTATGCCTATACCCCGCTGGACATCGGGGAGGTGAGCCAAGCCGTGGCGGCTCGCTCAGTTGCCCTCAGCGACCCTGGGAATCCCTGCGTCCCGCTCGACCAGATCCACGCGGCGCTCGCCCTCTTCGCGGACAAGCGCCGCGCGCCCGCACGAGTGCTCATCACGATGCCGGGAGCGCGGTAGCGACGGTCTAGGCCATGCGCCCGAGCACCAGGCTCGCCTCCTGAGCGCTCTCCAAGACGGCCTGCAAGATACGGTCCTGCTGGGACCCCCAGCGATCCTTCGGCGACCAGATACCGACCGCGCCCATGCACCCGCCATCTCGCGAGAAGTACGGCGCAGCAACTCCGACAATTCCGCTCTCGTATCCTTCATCGTCAATCGCCCACCCCCGCGCCTCGATCTCGCGGAGCTCCTCTTCGAGCCGGGACACCAGCACCGGCCACTGGGCTGGCGGCACGGCGCTCAGCGATCGGTCCAACATCCGTTTGCGGTCCTCGGCCCCCAAGAAGGCAAGCACGGCCTTCCCGGTCGCACGAACGTGTTCGAGGCCACTCAACCCGACATACAACCCGCCCGCCTTCACCGGTTGCGGCCCCTCAGTGAAGGCGGTCAAGATCACAGCGTCATTCACCCGCAAGGAGATGAACGCGGTCTCCTGCGAGACCTTGCTCATGTGCCGAACGATCGTGAGCATCTCTTCCTGGTTCGAGAACCCTCGCCGGTATCCTTCGTACAGAGCGGCAACGTTGTTTCCGAGGCGCATCGTCCCGTCCGCGTTGCGCTCGATATAGTCCCGCGCGAGGAGGGTGTTGTACAGGTGGTAACACGTCGTGACATTAATGCCCAGCTCGGCAGCGACATCGCGCACGGTCACACCGTCGGGACGCTCACTCACGATTTCAAGAAAACTCAGGGCGCGATCAACGGTCTGCAGCGTCGGGCGCTTACGCTCAGTGGCAGGAATGAAGGGCATGACTACACCGTATCTTGGTTACTTCGCATCTGACCATTACCTGCGAACCCATGCCGTCCGGGCTGATGAGGCAGGTCCCCCACCAGCCCAAAGCCCCCACCCGGAACTACGCTCTGCCTGCGCCGGGCCGCACTGCGGGCACGGGCGCGATCACACGATCGCCGGCGCCGTCCCAGGCGGATACCGGCGGAAAGGCATTGGGTTCGATCACGAGATCAATGAGAGTCATGCGGTCTGCAGCGAGAGCCACTGCCAAGGCGCTGTCAAGCTCTTCGGCGTGCTCGACCCTGATCGCGTTCGCCCCGCACGCGCGCGCAACCGCAACGTGGTCGACGTCTGCGAACTCGACCGCGCTTGACGTCCTCCCCCACACGAACATGTCGTAGTTCGCTTGGAACCCGAGTCGGGAATTATTGAGGAGGATCACGGTGACCGGCAGGTCCTCGCGAATTGCCGTTTCCATCTCGCTCCAACAGTGCGCGAACCCACCGTCACCGACGATCGCAATCACGCGTCGCTCCGGGAACGCGACCTTCGCGCCCAGCGCATACGGCAGCCCCCACCCCAGGCCGGCGATTCCCCGGGGCACAATGAACCGCTGCCCGGGCTGCTGTGCGGTCAAAAAGCCGGTGGCCCAGATCGAGGAGTAGCTCGCGTCGGTCACCACGATATCGTCTCCGGTGAGTTGCGCGTCGAGGGCGGCAAGCATCCGCTCCGGCCGCAACGGCGTCACATCGTTTTCGCTCATTCGGTCACGGTTGCGCTCGCGGAACGCCCGCTTCCCGGCCGCAATTCGCGCGGCAATCTTGGCGCGCTGGCCGTGCCGTTTCCCCAAGTCGCGAAGGCGAAGCTCGGCGATCAGCTCGTCAACGGTGGCCCGAACGTCACCCACGAGGCGAAGCGCTTCGTAGGTGCGGCCGGGCTCGTCGGGGCTAATATCAATCTGCAGGATTCGAGCAGCGCTCGGATACTGCGTCCACCCGTTCGTCCCGTTCTCGTTCGTGCGCGTGCCGATGAGCAGGATCAGGTCAGCCTTCGTGACCAGGTCGAGCGCGCCATGCGCTGGGCCGTACTCCCCGGCGATGTTTCCGGCGACGCCGAGCGAGAGCTCGTGAAGCTCAGACACCGAGCCTTTGCCCATGTTCGTCGTCGCAACCGGTACCGCCGCAAGCTCCTGCAGGGTGACCACCGCGTCAACCGCACCTGAGAGGTGCACCCCGCCACCCGCGATCACCACTGGCCGCTCTGCCTCCGCGAGCGCGGTCGCGGCTTCGGCAATGGCCTCGCGCTCGGCGCGCATCCGATCGAGTGGAAAGTGCCCCAGGCGATGCGTCCGCGGATGGGGGAGCGTCGCGGCGGGAAGCGTCATGAGATCGCGGGGAATCAACACCACGACCGGGCCGGGCCGACCACTCGTCGCCTCCGCAATGGCCATATCGACATAGTCGATGGCGCGCTCTGGCGTCTCAATCCGTCGCGTCCATTTTGACACCCCGGAAAACAGCGCAAAATGGTCGAGCTCTTGAAACGCGTTTCGATCCCGGTCACGCTCGGGCACATCCTGCACCAGGGCGAGGAGCGGCACCGAGGCGGCGAGGGCCTCCGCCATTGGCGCGACGAGCAGCGTCGCGGCCGGCCCATTCTGCGCGGCTACGACAGAGATGCGATTGCGCAACCGCGCCGCGGCATCGGCCATCGCGCCAGCGGCATTCTCGGTGCGGTAAAACACCTGACGAATCCCCAGGTCCTCGCCAGCCTGCACCACAGGTGCCGGGATGCTCTGACCAAAAATTTCCGTTACTCCGTGCCGCTGAAGCGCAGCGGCAATCGCCTCTGCAACAGTCTGCTGAGAATCATTGTTCATGACGTTTTCCACTCCTTTGTGCGAATTTCACCATGTTGCTTTTATATCAGTATTTGATATCTAATAAGAAAGATCAGCTTTGGCTCACTTGAGACGGAAAAACTCCCATGATTACGTAGGTGCATGAAGTGTGAATAGTGTGATTGAATACGTAAAGGAATTTCAGTGATCGCAACGAAGCCTTCGCAGCACATCCGCAGCGAGCTCGCCGCCGGTCTCTGAGTATGGTTTTGCACGATATGCATAAAGGAGAAAACGGCATGGCTGAACAGCTGCACATCAGCGAGCTTCTGAAGGGCTCCCCCAAGAACTGGGGCAAGTGGGGCGATGATGACGAGGTCGGTGGGCTGAACTACCTCACCCCGGAGGTTATCCTCAAGGGGGCCGCCTCAATCCGCTCCGGCAAGGTCTTCACCCTCGGGGTCCCTATTGGTCTCCCCGGCGGAGACCCCATTTGGCCAGGGCGGCCCCTCGCCCAGCGCTTCCAGGTCCGCGATCGCAGTGACTTCCTCAATGGCAACGGCATCGACTATGCCGGGGGGATGGAAGACTCCGACGATCACATATCAATGCCGCTTCAGGGCAGCACTCAGTATGACGCGTTAGGTCACGTCTGGTACGGCGATCACATCTGGAATGGATTTCCGGCCGAAACCACCACTGGCGGCCTCAAGAAGGCCAGCATTCTCCCCATCGCTGAAAAGGGGATCGCTGGCCGCGCCGTGCTCATCGACATGGCACGGCACCGCGGCAAGCAAGTTCTCGGTCGAGGAGAGACCTTCACACACGAGGATCTGCTTGCAGCAGCTGCGGCACAGGGAGTCACGATTCAGAAACGAGACATTCTTCTCATTCGCACAGGCTGGATCGGGTCTTTCTACTACACGCCCGCCGAGGAATTTTATCGCGACTTCCTGGAGCCTGGGCTTACTTACACCCCCGAACTCATCCAGTGGTTCCAGGACATGGAGATCCCAAACCTGTGCACTGACACCATCGCGAACGAGGTCACGGTGGAGCCGGGGTCCGGCGTCGTCCTCCCGCTGCACAGCGCACTGATGCGCAACCTCGGAGTCACCCTCGCGGAGATCCTCCTCTTGGACAAGCTCGCTGACGACTGCGCCGCCGACGGGCAGTGGGACTTCTTCTACGCGGCCGGCCCGCTCAAGGTCTATCGGGGCACTGGTGCCCCGGTAAATCCCGTGGTCATCAAGTAACCCCACCCGGCGCAGTGCCCGGGCCCTACTGGGCCCGGGCACTTTCGTTTCCCCACCACAAGAAAGCGCAATAATGGCCCTTCCAGCACTCCGCGGCACTGACCACATTGGATTCACCGTGCCGGACCTCGACGAAGCACACGATTTCTTCACCCGCATTATCGGCTGCGACCTGATCTACGCACTCGGCCCCTTCCAGTCCGAGGACGACTGGATGCAGGAACATCTCAACGTGCACCCCCGGACGGTCATGCGCCGCCTCCACTTTTACCGCTGCAAGAATGGCTCAAACTTCGAGGTGTTCGAGTACGAACCCCACGATCCGCCGCAGCAACAGCCCCGCAATAGCGACATCGGCGGACACCACCTGGGCTTCTACGTCGACGACCTCGACGAGGCCGTCGCCTACCTCCGCGCTGAGGGCATCCGCGTACTCGGCTCACCGACGGCGAGCTCCGCCCACTCCACCGGACAGCGCTGGGTGTACTTCCTCTCCCCCTGGGGCATGCAGTTCGAGCTCGTGAGCTTTCCGGAGGGCAAGCGCTACGAAGAGGAACACCCGCCCGTCAAGCTATGGGATCCAAGAGCCCCCGCGGAGTGAGAACTTTCCCGAGCTATTCCCCGAAAAGCGCTCACGCTTCGAATAGATTGGATACAATATGAGTGTCTGATCTGCCTTGACGGAGTTCTTGCGCCTCGGACACCCGGTTTCGGCGTCGAGGCCGGAGCCTCCTTCAAGCCACCCATCGCTAAGGAATTCACATGACGAAGAACATTCGCCTCTCGCCCGCAGAGGCGTGGGTCGAGCTGCACACCACTGCGGCAGACTGGAAGAACGCAGACCCGGCCCTGCTCGGCACCATGCTGAGCCAGCTCCACCTCATCCGCGCCTTCGAGGAACAGGTACTCGAGCTCGCTGGAGAGGGCCTCGTGCACGGCCCCGCACACTCCAGCATTGGGCAGGAGGGCGGGGCCGTGGGGTCCATCGTGGGAATGCGCCCGACTGATGCGATCAACGGCTCTCACCGCGGCCACCATCAGTTCCTCGCCAAGGCATTCAGCTTCGTCAGCAGCGAGGGGATCTCCCCCCTCGCCGAAGTCTCGGCCCCCATCCAAGAAGTCCTCGATCGCACCCTCGCCGAAATCCTGGGGCTTGCTCACGGCTACTGCAAGGGCAGGGGCGGCTCCATGCACCTGCAGTGGTGGGAAGCGGGAGCTCTCGGCACGAACGCAATCGTCGGCGGCGGCGTCCCGATGGCGGCCGGGAACGCCTGGTCGCAGCTGCAGCGCGGAACCGGGGATTTGACGGCGACCTATTTCGGAGACGGTGCCGTCAACATTGGATCGGTTCTGGAGACAATGAACCTGGCGGCCGCGTGGAAGCTGCCCCTCGTGTTCTTCATCGAGAACAACGGCTATGCCGTCTCTACCCACGTCGCCGAGGCCACGGCCGAAGCCCGGCTGAGCGCCCGTGGCCTCGGCTTCGCGATTCCGTCCTGGAAGGTGGATGGGATGAACCCACTCGCCGTCCACCTCGCGATGCAGGAGGCCGAAGAGTACCTCCGGACCGGGAATGGCCCGGTGGTCATCGAGGCGGACGTGTACCGGTACTTCCACCAGAACGGCCCCTACCCAGGAAGTGCTTTTGGCTACCGCTCCAAGGCGGAGGAGGCCGAGTGGCGAGAGCGCGATCCCATCCTTCGGATGGAGTCAGAGATGATCAAGCTCGGTCAGCTCACCCAGGCAGAGGCGGACCAGCTGCGCGAGCGCTCCGTGGCAGCAGTGCGCCAGTCGGCCGCGGCACTCACCGAGTCTCTCCCCGACGGGAAGCGGAAGATCATTGACTCACTGTGGCCGGAGCCGAGTTTCGTCGACGTAGGAATCCGGGGGGACGCTTCCGAGCTCGCCACCGCACGCGTCGAGGAGGAGGACACGTTTGCCGGCGAGCTCGCTGAAACGCGGTTCATCGACGTGATTTCAGGCGTCATCGGACACCGCATGGAGCAGCACGGTGACGTCGTGGTGATGGGTGAGGACGTGCACCGCCTCAACGGAGGCACGAACGGCGCGACCAAGGGGCTGAAGGAGCGTTTCCCTGATCGGATTCTCGGCACCCCAATCAGCGAGAACGCCTTCACCGGGCTCGGACTCGGGATCGCCCTCGAGGGCGAGTACCGACCCATCGTGGAATTCATGTATGCAGACTTCATGTGGGTAGCTGCTGACCAGCTATTCAACCAGGTCGGCAAAGTACGACACATGTTTGGCGGTGGAAACGATGTCCCGTTCGTGCTCCGCTCGAAGGTCGCGATGGGGTCCGGATACGGATCACAGCACCTGATGGATCCGGCGGGCGTATTCGCGACCAACCCGGGCTGGCGCATCGTTGCACCCGCCACACCGTTTGACTACATCGGCCTAATGAACGCCGCTCTTGAGCTCAACGACCCCGTGGTGGTGATTGAGCACATCGACCTCTACGCCGCGACCGGCCAAGCGCCGACCTCCGATTTCGACTACCACATCGAGATCGGCAAAGCAGCGCTCCGTCGTGAGGGGTCGGACGTGACGGTCATCAGCTACCTCAACATGGTGGCGGTTGCCGCAGCCGCCATTGAGCGCGCTGGCGTGAGTGCTGATCTCATCGACCTCCGCTGGCTCGACCGCGCAAGCATCGACTGGGACACCATCGGCGAAAGCGTCCGAAAGACTGGCAATGTCCTCATCGTCGAGCAGGGCGCACTCGGTACGTCATATGGTGGCTGGCTTGCTGACGAGATTCAACGCCGCTTCTTCGACTACCTCGATCAGCCGATCGAGCGCGTCCACGGCAGCGAGGCGTCGCCGAGCATCTCCAAGGTACTCGAGGCCGCCGCAGTCGCTGACGAGGCCGACGTGCTCAACGGTCTCAAGCGCGTGGCCGCCAACGCAAACATCAAGATTCGGGAGGCGTAACTCATGGCAACAGTTGTGTACATGCCGGAGGTGCTCGCGAACGTGACCGAGGCGACAGTCGCCACGTGGTCAGTCGCGGAGGGTGATACCGTCGCGACCGGAGACACCTTCGCCGAGATCGAAACGGAAAAGGCGGTGGTTGACTTCGCTTCCGAGCACACCGGCGTCGTGGCGAAGCTGCTCATTCCCGAGGGCACGAGTGTCACCGTCGGTGATCCCATCGCGGTCCTGAGCGGCGAGGGCGACACCGCAGCAGATGTCGAACGTGCACTCACCACCCTGACGCTGCCCACCCCCGCGGTCGACCAGGCCACGCAGCCCACTCCTGCCGCCCCTACGGTCCCTGCGATTCCTGCCACCCCCACGGCTCCTGCGGCGCAACACCCTACGAGCGGGCAGGGGAACGGGCAGGCGCAGCGCTTCGCAAGCCCGCTCGCACGGCGCATGGCCCGCGAACACGGCCTCGACATCACGTCGCTCGTAGGTTCTGGGCCCTCGGGCCGGATCGTGCGTCGCGATATCGAGCGCGCACTCGCCGCGGCCCCTGCCTCCGCCCCCGCCCAGGTGGCTGCAGTTTCTGCCGCCCCGTCGCCCGCCGGCCAGACGGCGGCCCCGGCCGCACCGACCGCGGTGTCGGATGCGCTCCCCGACCACACGCGGGCCGAGCACACTCGAATGCGCAAGACAATTGCGCGCCGGCTCACCGAGAGCAAGACCACCGTGCCGCACTACTATGTGAACGTGGACTGCCGGGTCGATGCGCTCCTCGCACTCCGCGCGGAGATCAACGCGACCCGGGAATCGAGCATCTCGGTCAATGACCTGATCGTGAAAGCGACGGCGCAAGCGCTCGTCGCTGTTCCCGAGGCCAACGTCATGTGGACGGACAGCGAACTCCTGAGCTTCACAGATGTGAACGTTTCGGTCGCGATTGCGACCGAGGGCGGACTGGTCACCCCCGTCATCCACAACGTTGCGTCGCTCAGTCTCAGTGAGATCTCTCACCAGACGCGCGACTATGCGCAGGCTGCTCGAGAGAATCGGATTCGGCCCGAGA
The DNA here is from genome assembly GCF_900163635.1 of Leucobacter sp. 7(1). Classification (GTDB taxonomy): domain Bacteria; phylum Actinomycetota; class Actinomycetes; order Actinomycetales; family Microbacteriaceae; genus Leucobacter. The sequence goes on from NZ_FUID01000029.1 coordinate 24,016, forward strand.
TGCTCGCTGGCGGAACCTTCACCGTCAGCAACCTTGGCATGTTCGGGATCCCCGAGTTCTCGGCAATCCTGAACCCGCCGCAAGCCGGAATCCTTGCCGTCGGCGCTGCGATCCAGACGCCCGTCGTAACGGAAGGCCAGGTCGGGATTGCGTCGGTCATGCGGGTCACGCTTTCCGCGGACCATCGCGCGATCGACGGGGCCGTCGCGGCTCGCTTCCTGAAGGAGTTCCAGCGCTTCATCGAGCAGCCACTGAGCATTCTGGTATAACTCACTGCTGCGGCGGGAGTTCAGCTGGCGGATCCCCGCTGGACTCCCGCCAGGTCGCAAACGCGATCGGGTCGTCGGTAATGACAAGGTCGACGCCCCGCGTCACCGCCTCATTCCAGGTACGGGTCGAGTTCAGGGTGTAGACAAGCACGCCGATCCCCACGCGTTGAATCTCCGCGATCAGCTCCGGACGTTCGTCGAGTAGCGCAGCGCGTGCACCCACCGCCGATACCTGTAGCTCTGCGGCGAGCGCGACGGTGCCGCGATCCCATTCGCGGGTGAGCATGATCCGCGCAAACTCCGGGGCGAGCTCCGCAAGGCCGGTCAGCGTGTCGAGTTCGAAGGACTGTAGCGCGACCCGGTTCACCATGCCACGGTCGCGCAGCAGTTGGGACGTTGCCGCGAGATCCGCCACGCCCCACTCCCCCTTGAGCTCGATGAGTGCGCGGACATTCGCGGCCTTGAGGTCCGTGAGGAAGGCGTCGAGGGTGGGCACGGGTTCACCCGCGAACTCCGGATCGAACCAGCTGCCCGCCTCAAGCGCCTGCACCTGGGCGAGGGTGTGGGATGCAACCGGCCCCGATCCGGCGGTGGTGCGATCCAGCGTGGGGTCGTGCATGAGAACCGGCACCTTGTCTGCGGTCAGGTGCACATCGGTCTCCACGAACTCCACACCCTGCGCGAAGGCGATCTGCATCGCGGCGAGCGTGTTTTCGGGGGCCAGCGCCGCAGCACCGCGGTGAGCGATGATCCCGAGCTGCTCGTGTCGTTGCAGCGCGCCGTGCGTTTGCATTGTGCTCGCGGCATCGGCGTGGGGTGTGGCTCCGAAGCCAACCACGAGAACCGTGGTGAGGAGCCAGGCGAGCACTCCGACACGAATCGCGCGCAGGCCGTACGGTGAGATTCGCATCGCGCCTCCGCTCTTCGCGCGTCGGCGCGCGAGGTGTGGACAGCCTAGCGGATTCCGTTACCATTTCGTAACACTCTGAGTCGGGTGCCCCACGAGGTCCCGCACACACGGCAGCGGGGCCCGGGCAGAATTGCCCGGGCCCCGCCGTGTTGCCTTGCGTTATGCCTTGCGTTATGCCTCCGGCATAACCGCCAGCTCAAGCGCCGAACCGTCGGGGGCCACGTCGACTCGCACCGCAGCACCGTCGCGCACCTCCCCGGAGAGGATCGCACGCGCGAGGCGGTCGTCGATCTCCTTCTGCATCAGCCGTCGCAGCGGCCGCGCCCCGTAGATCGGGTCGTAGCCCCGCGAGGCCAACCAGCTCCGCGCCGCGGGAGTCACCGCGAGCGTGAGGCGTCGATCGGAGAGTCGATCCTGCATCCGGTCGATGGAGAGTTCCACGATCTGCGCAAGGTCGCCCTCGGACAGCGGATGGAAGATCACCATCTCGTCGAGCCTGTTGATGAACTCAGGCTTGAAGGAACGCCGCACGGTCTCGCGCACCGCGTCTTCCTTCTCGGACCAGGCCAGCTCGGGATCAATCAGATACTGGCTGCCGAGGTTCGAGGTGAGGATCAGGATCACATTGCGGAAATCGACAGTGCGTCCCTGGCCGTCAGTGAGCCGACCATCGTCGAGCACCTGCAGCAGCACGTCGAACACCTCCGGGTGCGCCTTCTCAACTTCGTCGAGCAGCACGACCGAGTACGGCCGGCGCCGCACTGCCTCGGTGAGCTGGCCACCCTGCTCGTAGCCGACGTACCCGGGCGGGGCACCGACGAGCCGCGAGACGGAGTGCTTCTCCCCGTACTCGGACATGTCGATGCGCACCATCGCGTGCTCGTCATCGAAGAGGAATTCAGCGAGCGCTTTGGCAAGCTCGGTCTTGCCGACGCCCGTGGGCCCGAGGAACAGGAACGACCCTGTGGGCCGGTTCGGATCCGCGATCCCGGCGCGCGTGCGCCGCACCGCATCGGCGACAGCAGCGGTCGCGTCGGACTGCCCGATCAAGCGTTTGCCCAGCTCGGATTCGAGCGCCAGCAGCTTCTCGGTTTCGCCCTGCATGAGGCGCCCCACGGGGATCCCCGTCCAGGCAGCGACAACGCCTGCAATGTCCTCGTCGGTCACCTGATCGTTCACCATGCGAGGCTCGTCGCCCGAATCGCCCGCGGCCTCGGCATTCTCGGCCTCGGTGAGCTGCTTCTGGATCACGGGGATCTCGCCGTAGAGCAGCTTCGAAGCCTTCTCGAGCTGCCCTTCACGTTGGGCAACCTCGGCCGCCATGCGGAGCTGGTCAAGTTTCTCGCGCAGCTCGCCCACCCGGTTGAGGCTGGCGCGTTCACGCTCCCACCGGGCCTCGAGCACGTCGAGATCGGCCTGCTTCAGCGCCAGATCCTCGCGGAGCTTCGCGAGGCGCTCCTTGGACGCATCGTCTTTTTCCTTCTTGAGGGCGAGCTCTTCGAGCTTCAGCCGATCCACCGCGCGACGCAGTTCGTCGATCTCCATGGGGGCGGAGTCGATTTCCATGCGCAAGCGACTCGCGGCCTCGTCGATCAGATCGATCGCCTTGTCGGGGAGCTGCCGGGCCGTGATGTAGCGGTCCGAGAGGGCCGCGGCCGCAATCAGCGCCGAATCCGCGATCGTCACCTTGTGGTGCGCCTCGTATCGCTCTTTCAAGCCGCGCAGGATCGCAACCGTGTCTTCGACCGACGGCTCACCCACGTAGACCTGCTGGAACCGGCGCTCAAGGGCGGCGTCCTTCTCGATGTATTCGCGGTACTCGTCGAGTGTGGTCGCGCCGATGAGGCGCAGCTCGCCGCGGGCGAGCATCGGCTTCAGCATCTGCGATGCCGCGACCGAACTCTCCCCGCCGCCCGCGCCCATGAGCGTGTGCAACTCGTCGATGAAGGTGATGAACTTGCCGTCGGATTCCTTGATCTCGGCGAGCACAGCCTTCATGCGCTCTTCGAACTCGCCCCGATACTTCGCCCCCGCGATGAGGGCAGAGATATCGAGCGAGATCAGCTCTTTGTCCTTCAGCGACTCGGCGACGTCGCCCGCGACGATGCGCTGGGCGAGGCCCTCGACAACGGCGGTCTTCCCGACGCCGGGCTCCCCGATCAGCACGGGGTTGTTTTTGGTGCGCCGGGTCAGCACCTGGCTGACGCGGCGGATCTCCGAATCGCGGCCGATCACGGGGTCGAGCTTGCCAGAGCGGGCAACCTCGGTGAGGTTAATGCCGAACTGCTCGAGGGCGGACTGTTCGCCCTCGCCCTGGGCGGGCTGCCAGTTTGCCTGCATGTGGGTCCCTTCCGTTCGCAGTGCGTTGCGGTGGGAATCCGAAAGCCTGGATCACGACCACCGCAAACTTGAGTGGTGATGACTCAAGTTTAACGAACGGGCGCGAATTTCGCCACTGGAATCTGCAAATGATCGGCGCTTCGCCCCCAGACGGTGGGCCACGAAACGACCCCTACACCGCGAAACGACCCCT
>NZ_FUID01000095.1 GCF_900163635.1 Leucobacter sp. 7(1)
CGCGACGGGCACGCCAGCGTCCTGTGACTCGGCGAGCAGCCCTGACAGGTGGGCGATCCCGACCGTGCTGGATCCGGCGTCCGCGTCTGGCCTGCGCCGTGCGGGCGACACGGGGTGCCGGATCTGACGCGCGGGCGCGCAGAATCGCGGTGGCCGGGTCCCCGGGGAGGTCTGCGAGGAGGGCGACGAGGCGATAGCGAGCGGATTCGTCGGCGTGCGTGAGCGCCGCGGCAAGATCCGCGGCCACCCGCTCGGCGTCGCGCTCCCCCGCCGCGGCGAGCCCGGCAATCACGTCCCCCGCTTCGACGTCGTCGCGACCCGCCGCCACCAATTCGAGAAGGGCCGGCACAGCGTCCAGCTTGCCGAGCATCCCGGCGGCGATGGCGGCCCGTGCCCGGACCACGGGATCAACGTGGCCGGCCGCGGCGGCGAGGGCGCGCAGGGCCGCGCGGGATCCGATCTTGCGAAGTCCCTCGACCGCGCGTTGCGCACGGGCGGCCGAGGGATCGCCGAGGGCGCCCCCGAGCAGGGGCACCGCGTCGTCCCCGCGCTGCGCGAGTGCCCAGTCGAGCGCCCCCGCGGCGTTCAGATCTGCCTCCGCGAGCGCCGCCGCCACAACCGGGGAGACGTCCGGGCCGCCAGGCTCGGCCCCGTCGAGCCTGAGCGCCGCGCGGAGCCGCTCCGACGCGTCCGCTGCTTCTAGCCCCCGGAGCATCCCAATCGTCTGTAGCACCTCGGCCCAGTCACCCGGCGCGCTGGCCTGGACCCGTTCCAGGGTGCGGAGCAACTGTTGCTCCCGGTCGATGCGCTCGCGGGCATGGGCCACCAGCTCTGCCACCATTTCCCGGGCGTGGAACGCGGGATCCTCAAGCACCGCGGCGACCTCCTGCAGTCCCATCCCAAGGGTGCGCAGCCCCTCGACGTGGAACAGGCGCTGCATGTCCGCCGCGGTGTAGTCACGGTACCCACCCCCGGTGCGAGCACTGGGCGAAACCAGCCCGATTCGGTCGTAGTGGCGCAGCATGCGGGCGCTGACCCCCGACCGCGCGGCGACCTCGCCAATCGACACGTCCTCAGCCCTCCGTGCGCGGGGCGGATCGCAGGGCCACGGCGCGGCGGGCCTCGAACAGGGCAGCCTCGAACCCCTCCTCGGGGTCCTGCATGATGCGCTCGGTGGCGACCGCGTGCACCCGCGCTTCGGCGTGGCCACCGTGCTGCGCGCGCTCCACTGCCGCCTCGCCAGCCGGCCCGAGCACGGCAAAGGCGCGACTCAGGCTGAGCTGCACATCGCGGTCACCGCGCCCGAACTGGCGTGCGAGCTCCGCGGCGAGTGCTGCGGCATCTGCGGCGGGTACGAGGCCCGCGGCGGCCCGCCAGGCGGCACGGGCGACCTCGTCATCGACGTCGCGAAGGTGATCCACGCGGATCGCAGGCCAGCTCGCCGGATCGCCGATCTTCGAGAGCGTGTGCAGCGCTTGACTGCGCGCTTGCGCGATCGGGGAATTCAACTCGGGGAAGAGCCGGGCCAGCACCTCAGCGTGATCGTGCTGGATGAGCGCCCAGGTCAGCATGTCGCGCACATAGAAGTCAGACTCCGTAGCGCACCGGGCGAGCAAGGGTTCGATGAACGCCGGATCGGGCCGGGTGCCCGCGGTGAGTGCCGCCTGCAGCCGCGCAGATGGATCCGCTGCGGCGAGCGCAGTGCGCAGGCCGGCGGCCTGGTCTGGGTGCGGGTTCGCCTGCGAGTGTTGCTGGGTCATGGTGACCACCTCCACGTCCAGTGAACACCTTGTCACTGTGACAAGGTCAATACCTGGTGAGCACGAAGGCATATTCGCCGAGATCGCAATTTGGCACCGTGGCTGCGGCCCGAATGTGCGCAATTGCGTTCTCGGCGGGTTGGGGGCGGGGATTTAGGGGCAGGGCGGGAGCTTAGGGCAGGCAGGCAGGCAATCAGGCAGGCAATCAGGCAGGCAGGCAAGCAAGCAAGCAAGCAAGCAAGCAAGCAAGCAAGCAAGCAAGCCCGGGGCTACCCCTGGTGGCGGGCGAGGCGGTGCTGCAGGCCGAGCCGGACGCCCGGCCACTCGGGCTGGGTGATCGAGAACACCACAGTGTCCCGGAGGTACCCTTCCCCCTGTCGGTGGGCGCGCAGCACCCCGTCCTGTTTGGCCCCCAGCCGGGCAATCGCCGCCCGCGACTGGTGGTTGTGGAAGTCTGTGCGGAACTCGACCGCGGTGCAACCCCACACATCGAACGCGTGGCCAAGCAGCAGCAGCTTCGACTCGGGGTTGGTCCCGCTCCCCTGGGCGCTCTGCGCGTTCCACGTCGAGCCGATCTCAACGCGGGGCGTCTCGGCTTCAATGTTCATGAACGTGGTCATGCCGATGATCTGCCCGGTGTCGGTGCGACGCGTGGTGAACGGGATCATCGCGCCGCGCTCCTGCAGCGCGAGTCGCCGCTCGATCTCCGCGGCCATGCCCTCGGGCCGCGGAACCAGGGTGTACCAGAGGTCCCACAGCTCGCCATCGCGCACCGCGTCCACCAGGCCATCGTGGTGTTCTGCGGCGAGCGGTTCGAGAGTGACGAGGGCACCGCTGAGGGTGCCGGGGTGTGCAAGGCTCATGGAATCATTCTGCCCGGGGATCGCGCACCGTGAAACTTCCGGTCACATTCACCCGCCACTCGGCACACCGTGATTGTGTGGAGGTACCCTTTCCCACCCACTCAAGGGAGCGCCATGTCCACCACCCACACCACCCAGTTCGCCGACGCCCACGCGGTCTGGCACGCGGAGGTCGAGCGGGCGCGCACAGCCCCGTTTGGCCCGCTCAGCGCAACCGCGTTGCACTGGCTCACGCGCGATCCGGCACCGCTGCCCGGGCTGCCGGGCGTCTGGAGCGCCACCGCCGACGGCCTCGTCACCGTCGAACTCGACGCCGCTGACGGCGTCACGCGGGACGGCGCGGCGGTTTCCGGGACCGTGCAGTTGGGCCCGCTGACGGGAACCGCGGGGACCGCCCTCGCTTGGGGCGAGGTGCAGTTAGAAGTCGCCGCTCGGAGCGGCGGCATCATCGTGCGCCCGCGGGATCCCGCATCGCCGGATCGGATCGCGTATTCCGGAACAGAGACGTTCCCGCCCAGCCCACAGTGGGTGGTCACCGCCCGCTTCGAAGCTGCCGATCGCACCGGGGTTGAGGTGGCATCCGCTGCGGGCACCGATCGCACGCAGCACTACGATTCGCCCGGCCGCGCCGTGTTCCAAGTCGCGGGCACCGAGGTCGCGCTGACCCTGTTCGGTTCCGCAGCTGGCGGGGATCTGCGCGCGATCTTCGCGGACGAGACCGGGACCGACCTCACCTTCCCTGCGGCGCGCTTCGTGGAGGTCACCCCCATCGATGAGTCCACCGTGACGATCGACTTCACCCGCGCCACGAACCCGCCCTGCGCTTACTCGGCCAGTGCCACGTGCCCGTTTCCTCCGCCGGAGAACCGGCTCCCCGTACGCATCGAGGCGGGCGAGCTGCGCCCCGGGGCTGCCGTGCCCCGCTAACGCAGTGCCCCCGAGCTCCGCGCCCCGCCCGGCACGAGCCACGCGTCGACGCCGTTGCGTTCGGAGTGAACCTCACGCGCTGCGTCGAGGATCGCGCGGGCGCAGCGGTCGTGGGTGCGGAACGGGAGCGAGTTGATGCCCGGTCGGGTGAACGCACCGCCCGTCAACCCGGCCACAAACGGGCCGAGCGCGAACTCGCGCCGTGAGCCCGGCACGGCACCGTCGACACCGACTTCGATCTGACCGGTTGTCGACACGGCACCGCTCACGGAGTCAGTGACCGCGAGTTCCCGAAGCCGCCCACTCCGAACAAGCTGGCGCAGCAGCGGATTATCGCTCTGCGCGGCGCGCGCCTCAGGCAGCCAGGCATCGATCAGAATCTGTGCGTCGACGCGAGCTGTGGCAGGCGGCCCGGGAACTCCGGTGACCGCGGACCCGGTCGCGGTGAACAGACCCCGCGCCTCGTCGTGCTCAAGCACGAGGTCACCCCCGAGAAACCGCACCACTCCGGCATCCGCGAGCGCAAGGAGTTCACGCAGTCGGTGTCCGGGCGGGCCACTAGCGAGATAGCTGAATGTGCTGAACCAGCGGCGCGGCAGCGCGTGCGTGCGGCTGCGGGCATTCCAGCGCTCGGGCGAGACCTCGGCGAGTGCGAGGAAGGCGTACAGGCCCGTGAGGAACAGGGCCTGGGTGGCACTGTGCTCGGGGGACGTGCGCACGCGCAGGTCGTCCACGATGTGGGCGATCACCCGCTCGTGCACCGCGTCGCCGGATCCGGCCCTCGGCGCCTGGCGGGGGTCACCCGGCTCAGCAGCGAACGTGAGCGGCCTGTCAAACGCGGCAAGGTCAAAGCGGTCGCCGGGGTCGGGAACGTGCGCGCGAATGAGCCGCGCGAGCGGACCCGCAGCATCAGTGCCAGCACCGGCAGGCACGTCCCCGCCCAGCGTTTCAAGTGCCTCCCGCAGGCGCGGCGCGAAGCTCTCCCAACCCCCGACAACCCGAGCGGGATACCCCGTGAACAGCTCCCGGTAATACCCGGTGACGAGTTCCGCGGCGATCAGCGGCCAGACGTCACGCTCGAAGTCGAGCGGGTCGGTGCGGGCCGCAACAGCCGCGTGAAACTCGGGACCGAGGTACGCAAGCCGCACCGGTTCTCCCACAACCTGACTCGTGATCTTCGACCGGTAGGGAACACCACGGCGTGAGCCAAAGTGCAGGGTCGGTTCCTCTCCGCTGGGCGTGTACGTGAGCGTGCCGCCCGGGCCCTCGACGAAGCGGCCGCCACGCCCCTCGGCGAGCCTGACGCTCAGATCGATCGCCGCAAGTCCCATGCCCCGGACAATCACGTCCGCCCCGGCGGGCACCGCGGACAGGTCGACGTCAGCGGTGAACGCGGGGGCGATGTAGTGCAGCCGGTGACGCTGGGCGAACGCGGCCTGCCGCAGTGCGTCATCCGACGGCTCGGTCCCGTTGTGGCCCAGGGCATAGACCACGAGGTCGGCCTGCAACACTTCCCCGGAGTCGAGCCGCACGAGCTGTGTCCCGGTCTCGTCACTCGCGACGCGGCCGGCGCCTTCGACAGAGACGGCGGTGCCCTCCTGCCAGCTCACCCGCACCGTGTCCGAGGCGCGTCGCAGTGTTTCGGCGAACGCCCAGGCGAGGTACGCGTTGTTGAGCCTGCGTGTGGGGAAGTCGTCGTCGCCGATCTCGGCGATCTCGCCGCGGAGTTCGGAGTCTGCCCAGTCGGGATCCGGAAAGCGGCCCGCGCGGACCCCGCGGACCCACTCGGCAAGCGAGGGGCCCGGGGCCACGGGGCCGTCAATTTGGCAGGACGCATCCGTGAAAAACGCGACATCGCGCAGCATCGAGTTCAGTTTCAGGAGTGGGGACTGGTCCCGACGCCAGATCCGACCGCCGCCCGGCGCGTGCGGATCCACGAGGCGGATATGCAACGACAGTTCGGGCGTGCGCTCAGCGTGGTTCGCGACGATGCGCTCGAGCAGCATCGTGGCACCCGGCCCAGCTCCCACGCACACGATCTGGACCGGTGCCCCGGGCCCGCCCGCGCGCTCGGGCCTCGCCTGCCCCGCCGTGGCCGTCATGGCTTCGGCAGACCGGGCGGGTTGATGAGCGACTCGGTGACAGCTTCTTCGCCCTGACCCCAGCGCTGAAGCACCTCATCGTAGGTCCCCGAGTCGATGAGCGATTGGATCACGAGGCCGACGGGCTCGACGAGGCCGTTGCCCTTCGCGGTCACCGCCCCCACTTGCCCGTTGACCGGATACGCACTGTTGAAGCTGCCCACCACCCGCGTCTCGCCGAGGGTCGTGGCCCGGAATGTCGCGAGGGCGTGGGGGTCGATACTCACATCGGCACGTCCGGAGGCCAGCGCGAGGGATCCGGCCGCCGAGTCCTCGAAGTAGACAGGTTCGCCGGGGTCGATCCCGGCGGCCTCGTTCTGTGCAAACCAGTCGAGCAGGAACTTCTCCTGGTTGGTGCCGCTGCCCACGATGACGCGCAGTCCCGATACGTCCTTCGGTTCGGAGATCTTCGTGATCTCTGAACCCGCTGCGACGGAGAAGCCCATGACCGCATCGCGGTAGGTGGCGAAGTCGAACAGCTCCTTGCGTTCCTCGGTGACTCCCACGTTGGTGAGGGCGAGATCGTATTTGCCGGATTCGATGCCGAGCGGCCAGTCCGCCCAGGCCACGTTCTCGGGGGTGTATTCGAGCCCCAGGCCCTCGGCGAGCAGCGAGGCGAAGTCGGCGTCGCTCCCGATGATCGTCTGCGCGTCGTCCTCCGCAAAGAACGATGTGGGTGGGGATCCTGCGCCGCCTAGGGCAACAGTCAGTTTGCCGGCTTGCACGGGCGTGAAGCCGCTTGCCTTGAGCGCCGCAACAGCCTCGGGTACGGCGTCGATGTGCGGCCGGGTGTCGAGATTCCCGGTGGTGAGGTCAAACGGTGCCTCGGCCGCGGCGGGCGCACTCGGCGCTCCAGGTGCCGCAGTGCTGCACCCGACGAGCCCGACAAGAGCGAGCGCGAGCCCCGCGGTCGCCGCGAGGCGGAGCGCGGAGCGGGACCGGGCTGGTGCCGATGGTGTGGGTACCGACGGCGCTGGGGTAGACGGTGGTCGCATGGTCATGAGTGAACGTCTCTTCTCGTGAAAGTTGTTGCGGCCGGGTTACGGACGCGGGAGTCCGGGCGGGTTGACGCGCGATTCCGCCACGCTCTCGTCGCCGAGATCCCAGCGGTCGAGGGCCTTGGCGTAGGTGCCGTCGGCGATGATCGTGTTCAGCACGATGGCGACCGGGTCGATGAGCCCGTTCCCCTTCGCGGTGGTCACGCCGATCTCGGCGTTCTCCGGGAACCCGCCATTGACGGTGCCGACGATCTTGGATTCGCCGCTGACCGCGGCGGCAAACGCTGCGGTCGGGTTTGGCCCGAAGAGGGCGTCGACCCGACCGGAGGCGAGGGCGAGCTGCGCCGCGGCGTTGTCTTCGAAGTACACGGGTTCCCCGGCGGGAAGCCCGTTCTTCTCGTTCTCCGCAAACCAGTCGAGCAGGATCTTCTCCTGGTTGGTGCCGCTGCCCACAACAACCTTGAGCCCCGCCACGTCTTTCGCCTCGCGGATCGCGTCGATCTCGCTGTCGTGCTGCACTGAAAAGGCGACGATGTCGGTGCGGTGCGTGGCGAAGTCGAACAGGTCCTTGCGTTCTTCGGTCACAGTGACGTTGGATACGACCGCGTCGTACTTGCCCGATTCGACGCCCAGCGGCCAGTCGGCCCACGCCACGTTTTCGGGAGCGTACTCGAGGCCCAGGCCATCGGCTACAAGCTGAGCAATGTCTGGCTCGATGCCCAGTAGCGTCTGGTTGTCGTCCTCGGCGAGGAAGCCGAGGGGCGCCTCGTAGGCGGAGTGTGCGACTGTGAGTTTGCCGGCTTGGATCGGGGTAAAACCGCTTGCTTCGAGCGCTGCGACGGCCTCGGGAATCGGATCGATGTGGAGTCGCTCGTCGGCGTTTGCGCTTGTGAGATCAAAGGGGGACTCCCCAGCGACGGGTGCCGCACCCGGTTCAACGGCACCGGCGGTGGAATTGTCGACGACCGCGCTGCAGGCGGTGAGCCCCAGCAGGGCGAGCGCGGTCAGGGCGGGGAGCACGACGCGGGCGCGTCGGCGGAGGGGTGTGTGCATGGCTTCGCTTTCGGTTGGGACACAAATGGGGAACAGCAGTACTGGGAGCGGTGCTCGGGGCCGGATCAGATCACCCAGTCGAGGAACTCCTGGGTGCGGGCCTCTTCCGGAGCACGGAGCACCTGGGCTGGCGGGCCCTGCTCGACGACGCGACCCGCATCGAGGAACACAACGTGGTCGGCGATCTCGGCGGCGAAGCCGATCTCGTGGGTCACGATGATGAGGGTGGTGCCGCTGTGCGCGAGGTCGCGGATGACGCTGAGGACCTCCGCAACAAGCTCGGGATCGAGCGCGCTTGTGGGCTCGTCGAAGAGCAGCACGTCCGGGGTCAGGGCGAGCGCTCGCGCGATCGCAACGCGCTGCTGCTGACCGCCGGAAAGCTGGCGCGGATAGTGGTCGGCGCGGTCGGCAAGACCCACGCGTTCAAGCAGGGTGCGGGCCTGCGCGATTGCGTCCTGGCGGCTCGCACGTTTCACGCCGATGGGTGCCTCAATGATGTTTTCGAGGGCCGTCAGATGCGGAAAGAGGTTGAAGTTCTGAAAGACCATGCCCACGCGCGTGCGCCGCTGCAATACCTGCTTCTCCGGCAGCTCGTGGAGCACACCGCCGCGGCGTTCGTAGCCGATGTAGTCGCCGTCGATCGTGATCGATCCGGCGTCGATTGTTTCGAGGTGGTTGATCGCACGCAGGAGTGTGGATTTGCCCGATCCCGAGGGGCCGAGCAGGGTGATCACCTGCCCGGGCTCGACTCGGAGCGTGATGCCGTGGAGCACTTCCTGGTCTCCGTAGGACTTGTGCACGTCGGTGATCTCGACGAGGCCGGTGCGGGGGGCTGGATCCGCGATGGGTGCCCGCTCCGGCACCGATGCGACCGGATCGCGCGTGGTTTCTGCGGTGGCGTTGAGTGTCATGATCGCTCCTCCTAGTGGGCGCTCGTGTTGAGCGCGGCGACGGTGTGAGTAGAGATGCCGCCGGTGGTGGCCGTGGGCGCGGAGGTCCCATCGGGCCGACGCAGGCGAGTGGCGGCCGAGCGCACGGTGCGCCTGATCTTTTGCAGCGGGGTCGGGGGCAGCTCGCGGGCGGTGCCGCGCGAGAAGCGGCGTTCAATGTAGTACTGCGCAACACTCAGCACGGTGGTGAAGATCGTGTACCAGACTGCGGCCACGAGGAGCAGCGGCACGACCTGCTGGTTGCGGTTGTAGATCACCTGCACTGTGTAGAACAGCTCGGGCAGGGCGACGATGAACACCACCGAGGTGCCCTTGAGGAGGCCAATGATCTCGTTGAAAGCGTTCGGCAGGATCGCGCGGGCAGCCTGGGGCAGCACGATGCGGAAGAAGCGGCGGCTGCGCGGGATCCCGAGCGCCTTCGCGGCCTCGATCTGTCCCTGGTCCACAGACAGCAGCCCGCCTCGGATGATCTCGGCCGAGTACGCCGCCTGGTGCAGCGAGAGCCCGAGGATCGCGGCGACAGTGGAGGAGAGCAGCCGCACCGTGTCGAACTCGACCACCCAGAAGTCGTAGCTGAACGGCCAACCGATCCCGAGCGTCGGGAACAGATAGCCCAGGTTGAACCAGATGACTAGCTGCACCACGAGCGGCACTGAGCGGAAGAACCAGATGAAACCCCACGCAAACGAGTTCAGGAGCGCGGATCCCGAAAGCCGGGCCAGTGCGAGCACGCCACCCAGCACAAAGCCGATCACGGCGGAGACCGCCGTGAGCCAGAGCGTGAGCCACAGCCCGCGCAGCACGGCGTCGTTGAAGAAGTACTCGGCAAACACGGGCCAGCGCCACTGCGGGTTCGAGAAGAACGTCCACACGAGCTGCGCCAGGAGGAACACGGCCACGGCGCTGAACGCCCAGCGCCACCAGTGGCGCAGCGGCACGACCGGTTCCGTGGCCTGTGTGGCCGCCCGGTTCACCACCGCCGGTGGGGCGTCGAGTGTCGCGGTCATTGTCGGGTCTCCTTTGTGGGTGCGGGATCGTGCGTGGGCACCGCTGCCAGCCGCGGTTCGAGGTCTTTGGTGAACGGGTGCACGCCGATCTCGGCAGCGGGGCGGGCGGGATCGAACTGCGGCGTGTAGCCGGTGGCCAAGTAGAGGGCCACGGCCTCGGGTTGACGCGGACCGGTCGTGAGGAAAACACGCTCGTAGCCGAGTCGACTCGCCTCGCGTTCCAGCTCCGCAAGCACCCGCTTGGCGAGGCCGCGACCGCGGAGGTCTGCGCGGGTCCAGATGCGCTTGAACTCCGCGGTCCGCTCGTCGAAACGCATGAAGGCACCGCCGGATATTGCTGCCCCGTCCGCGAGGAGGAGTAAGAAGCTCCCGTGCGGGGCGACAAACGCCGCCTCCGGGTAGCGATTCAGCTCCACCGCGGCGGGTTCGCCAAACACCTCAACGCCGTAGCGGGTGTCGTACTCGCGCTCGAGGTCGGCGAGCAGCGGTGCGGCGAGCGGATCGCTCGGGCGCACAAGCCGGACCACCACGGTGTCGGCCAGCGGTGCCGCGCTCATGCCCCGACTCCCGCTGGCACGCGCTCCCCCGCAGGCTGCCACGCAACGTGCGGCGGCTGGGGCAGCCCCAGGGTGCGCCGCAGCGTGGGATTCGCGCCGGTTTCGGGGTCGGTCTCGTAGCGGGTGCGGAACACACCGCGTTCTTGGAGCACCGGCACCACTCGATCCACGAACTCGTCGAGCCCGCCCGGGGTGAGATGCGGCACGAGCACAAAGCCATCCGAGGCCCGCTCCTGCACCGCGCGGTCGATTGCGGCCGCGACAGTGTCGGGTGAACCGACAAAGGTGTGGCGGGCAGTCTCGGCGGCGACAAGCTCACGCAGCGTCAGCCCTTCAGCAGCCGCCCGAGACCGCAACTGCTCGGCTCGCGCCACGCGATCCGCCACCTGGGTGGAGACCTGCCCCTGCCGCTGCTGGCCGTCGCTCGGGTCCGAACGCGGAAGCGATCCGTCAGGGTCGAGCCCCGGCAGTTCGTGCCCCCAGATCGCTTCGACCCAGGCGATCGCGGTCTGCGGCGTTGTCTGCGCGAGCGAGATCTCACGCGCCCGCTCCACGGCGTCCGCGTCGGTGTCGCCGAGCGCAAACGTCGCCCCGGGCAGGATCAGGAGCGAGTCCTCCGTGCGTCCCACCCCGGGGAGGCGACCCTTGACGTCGCTGTAGAAGGCCTGCCCCTCGGCGAAACTCGTGTGTCGCGAGAAGATGATCTCCGCGTTCGCCGCTGCAAAGTCGCGCCCGGCCGGTGAGTCCCCGGCCTGCACGATCACGGGGAAGCCCTGCGGGCTGCGCGGGACCGTGCTTGTAGCCGCCACGGAGAATTGCGGGCCCGTATGGGTGACGCGGCGTACACGTTCGGGGTCGATGTACCGGCCACTGGCGCGATCTGCGACAATCGCCGCGGCGTCCCATGAGTTCCAGAGCTCCTTCGCCACAGCGACGAACTCCTCAGCCCGGGTGTACCGCTCGGCGTGGGGCAGGTACCCTCCACGCCGGAAGTTGGCACCGTGGAACGCGTCGGAGGTCGTGACCACGTTCCAGCCCACACGCCCGTTCGACAGGTGATCGATTGTGGCGAGCTGGCGGGCGAGCTCGAAGGGCTCGTTAAAGGTGCTCGTGAGCGTGCCCACGACCCCGATGTGCTGGGTCACCGCAGCCATCGCGGTGATCACCGCGAGCGTGGCAGGGCGCCCGGCCACGTCGAGATCGTGAATCTCACCGCCGTGCTCACGCACCCGCAAGCCCTCGGCGAGAAAGACATAGTCGAAGAGCCCGCGCTCCGCGGTCTGCGCGAAGTGCCGGAACGAGGCGAAGTCGATCTGGCTTCCGGCTGCGGGATCGCTCCACACAGTGGCGCTATTGACGCCAGGGAAGTGGGCTACCAGGCGCACCTGGCGCTTGGCGGGGGTCGCCGATCGTGCCGATTCGGTGCTCATGCTGCGGTCTCCTCAGTGCGGGGCGTGCGGGACGGGACGGGGGCGAGCCCGAAGCGCTCGCGGAGGGCCTGCGGCTGCGGCGCCGCGGCGGCTTCTGCGTGCGCAGCGGCGAGGCCGCGTGCGCGGAGCGCCGGGAGCAGATCCTCGACGATGCGGCCGAGGTCGCCCGGCAGCGTCAGGGGCCGCAGGCGGACTCCGTCAACCCCGGCAGCGTGCCACTCGGCGATCAGCTCGATGATTTCGGCGGCCGATCCGGCGACGATGCGGGCGTCACTCTCGAGGGTTTCACCGGCGAGATCATTCAGGCGTTCGAGGCGGGCCGCCCCCGTCTCACCCGGGGTTTCGGAGTCAGCGTCCAGGGTGATCACGAGATCAGCGACGATGCGCAGCGGTGCGAGCCCGCGCGCCTGGCGGTCGACGGTCTGCTCGGCCGCGCGAACCTGAGCGACAAGCTCGGCCACCGAGGCCCCGCGCGACGCGCCGGCTCGCACGGACTCGCTCTCCGGGGTGATGAACACGACGTCTGCGGCGCGGGCAGCGAGCTCGTGCACCCGAGGCGAGTGCGACAGCACAGTAATGGGGAGGTGTCCCTGCGGCGAGCGCGGCACGATAGACGGCCCCACCACCGAGAAGTGCTCGCCCACAAAGTTGATGTGGTGAACGCGGTCTCGGTCGAGGAAGCGGCCGGTAGCGGCGTCTCGGATCTCAGCGTCAGCGTCCCAGCTCGCCCAGAGCCCCCGGGCCACCTCGGCGGCCTCGGCGGCCTCGTCGAGGAGCGCGTCGAGGCCGGGGTCGGGCTCCCCCGCGATGACGCGGGCAGTTTCGATGCTCGGGGCCGGGCGACGGCCGAAGGCAGCGGCGGCGGCGTGCTCGGGTGAGATGCGCAGGTGCCAGCCGCCGCGTCCCTCCGACACGTGGTCGAGAGTTTGCAGCGCGGTGGCAACGTGGAACGGCTCGGTGTGAGTGACGGTGACTGTGGGGATCAGCCCGATGGCTCGGGTGTGGGGCGCGGCCCAGGTTGCGGTCAGGAGCGCGTCGAGGCGTCCGGCGACACGGTCTGGGCGTGGCGATGCGGGTGACGAACTCAGCGCCCCGGTACCTGGCACGCTCAGAGCGTCTTCGATCGTGACGTAGTCGAGGCCACCGGCCTCGGCGGTCTGCACGAGTTCGGTCCAGTAGGGAGCGGTGAACAGATCCTCGGCTCGGGCGTCGGGCTCGCGCCACGCGGCCGGGTGCCAACCGGCCCCGTCGAGGGCGATCCCGACCGAGAACGGTGTGGGTTGAGTTATGGGAGACATGCGGCGAGCTTATGAGTAGCCCACGGGGTCATGTCCAGCAATGTGACGAAGAATGACCGTTACGCAATGTTGCAGGACCCCGACATCGCCCCCAGCGCTCGACCTACACTGGCTCCAGTTCCGCGGGATGAGATCCCTCGGCGACTCCGCGACAACACACCGTGGATCATGACCCATCTGCCGTGGCGCCGCGCGCCACTCACGGACAAGCGTCGAGCACGCAGCTGCGCGCCCGGCGCGAGAAAGGGATCCCTGTGTCCACAATCTCCGTCATCGTCGGAAACCCCAAACCCCGCTCCCGCACGCGCCAGATTGCCGAGGAGCTTGCCGGGCGCATCGCCACCCACACCGGCGCCACCCCGCACCCCACAATCGACCTCATCGATCACGCGGCATCGCTGTTCACCTGGCCGGCCCCGACGCTCGATCCGCTGCTGGACCAGCTCCGCACCTCCAGCTACGCGGTGATCGCGACGCCGACCTACAAGGCAAGCTACACCGGCCTCCTCAAGTCATTTCTCGACCGCTATCCAGCGCGCGCACTCGACGGGGTGACCGCAATCCCGGTCTTCACCACCGCCTCCGACGAGCACGCTCTCGCCGTGGAGTTCACCCTGCGTCCACTGCTCGTCGAGCTCGGGGCGAGCGTGCCCACCCGCGGCCTCGCCTTCCCCACCCCGAAGTTTGATCGCCGCGACGAGGTGCTCGACGAATGGTTCGCGAGCCAGGGCCGGCTCCTCGACGGCGCGGCGACCGCACGAACGGCGGTCCACGCATGAGCCCCGACACGGCGACGCACGCCACGAGCCCCGCGACTCCGGGTGTCGCCCCGGACGCCGCCGCGCCCGCGGCTGCCCACACCCTCCCCTTTGACGACCGCAGTTACCGAGACGTCATGGGAAGCTTCGCCTCCGGGGTCACAGTGATCACCACGCAGGGCCTTGACGGCCCCGTCGGCTTCACCTGCCAGTCGTTCTACAGCGTGTCCATCGACCCGCCACTCGTCTCGTTCTCGATCGCGCGCACCTCCCGCAGCCTTAGCGCGGTCCGGGCCCACGGGCGCGTCGTCGTCAACTTCTTGAGCGCGCAGCAGCAGCACCTCAGCGGGCAGTTCGCCCGATCCGGTACCGACAAATGGCAGGGGGTCGAGTGGACCCCGTCAGTGAGCAACGGGGTTCCCACGCTCGAAGGGGTCACTGGTTGGGTCGCCGGCGACATCGAACGCGAGATCGAGGCGGGTGACCACCTCATCTTCCTGGTGCGGGTGAGCGGCATCTCAACCGACCCGGATCGGGCCCCGCTCCTGTTCTACCGTGGCGCGTATCGCGAGCTGGAGTACATGATCTGAGCCGTTGGGGTGCGGGGTCGCCGGAATGCGCTAGGAGAGCACCCGGCGCAGCTCGCTCACAAAGCTGTCGATCGTGGCGTTCGCGTCCGCCAGCGCACGGGCCGACTCCTCCGGCCGATTCATGTAGCCGTGTACGGTGCCTGGCTGGATCGCCTCGCTGACGGGCACTCCCGCGGCGCGGAGCTGTTCCGCGAACTGCTCCCCCGAGGTGCGCAGATCGTCGGCGTCTGCGTGCACCATCACGGTGGGCGGGAGGCCGCGCAACCGCTCCGGCGGAAGCTCCCCGGCGACAAGCGCCGCCGTGGCTCCTGCGTCTGCCGCACCCTCGCCCAGGTAGAAGGCGTACATCTCTGCGATCCGCTCCGCATCAAAGCGGCGCTGTTCCGGGAGCCCCGCCGTCGCCGCGGCCACCGCCGCGTCGGGCCGCTGCACCCGATGCAGCGTGGGGTACTCGAGCAGGAGCGCGTCCACCGCGCGATCCAGCGCTGCGACCGTGGCGAGATGCGCACCCGCACTCGCGCCACCGACAACAAGCGGCATATCCGGTTCGGCGCGTTCGGCCGCCCAGTCGAGGACCGCGGCGACGTCGTTCGCGGGAGCGGGCGCCTTGACGACCTCACTCGCGAGCACATAGTCGACCGAATACACCCGCACCCCGGCCTCTGCGAACTGGCGCGCAACCCAGTCGGCCTCCGGCCAGTCGAGGGTGCCGCGCACAAACGACCCACCGTGCGCCCAGACGAGGGTGGCCCACGGCCGCCCTCCAGCCTCAATCGCGGGTTCGTAGCTGCGCAGCTTCACCCGTTCGGAGCCCACACGGTTCGGGTGGGCAGGGTTCGGGGGTGCAGGGTTCGGGTGTGCAGGGGCACGATCCGCCGCCGGTCCCGCGATCTCGATGTTCGTGACCTGCACGGTGCCGCTCCTGTTCTGTGCGAGATCCGCCGCGGCCTCGCTCGCTGCCGGTGCGCACCCCAGTACCGCCGCGGTGAACCCCAGAACCACACAGCTTTCCAGGACGCGGCGCGTCCGTGACACGCTCACCAGAGAGCGGTGCCCCCCGAGGCGGTGTGCGATCACGCCCCCAGTGTAGGCGAGTCGGCTACGCTCCGGGCAACCGAGACCGCACGCCTGCGATCACGAAGTCGAGGCCGCGTTCAAACACGCGGCGATTGCGCTCCACACCGACAGGGTGCCGCCGGATCAGCGCTCCCAACTCGGGGCCCGTGTGATCGGGGTCGAGGATCGCCTCGGGTGAAAGCGCGTCGAGCGCCGCACCGAAAGTGAAAGCGTCGATCACTTCGATCGTGGTGAGGACCTCGTCCTCCGGGAGCCCGGCCTCGTGCAGCGCGTCCGCGATCGCACTGTAGAACCGGAGCACGTCAGGCTCATCGATCACCACGGTGAGCATCAGCTGCAGCACCCCGGGGTGGTCGGCATACATGCGCCACGTCAGCTCGACCTCGCTGCGGATCCGCCGCTCCCACCCGCCCCCCTCCGGGAGCTCCGGTGCCGCCGCGACGTACTGTTCGACAAGCACCGCGCGCATGGCCCGGATCACGCCGTCGCGCCCGTCGACGTGGTGGTACAGCGACGACACGCTCACTCCGAGCCGCTTGGCGAGCGGCACGAGCTGCAACTCGTGCCCGGCGGCGACGTGATCGATTGCCGCCCGGCCGATGATCTCTCGGCTGAGCAGAACGGTGCGCGGTCTCGCCACGGGACTCCTTCGGTGGGTGTGCTTGACAGATCCTCTCACAGGAGGCACGATGAATCTCAGTTAACCGAAACTGTTTCGATTAATCGCGGCCGCGCGCCGCGCACCGCCAGAGCCGTCGGAGAAGAGCCCTGTGAATCCCACCCAACCGCGTTCCGCCGCCCCCGCGCCCCGCCCCGC
>NZ_FUID01000064.1 GCF_900163635.1 Leucobacter sp. 7(1)
CGGCGGCGGCGATGTCGGGGATGTGGGCGAGGTCGCCCAGCGGGATCCGACTCGACCAGGCGGTGCGTGCGGGCGAGCCTTCGGGCATGCCCGCCGCGAGCATTTCGGTCAGGACGGGACCGGGGGCCACAGCGTTGACTCGGATCCCGTGGCTTGCCAGTTCGATGGCCGCCCATCGGGTCACTGAGTCGACCGCGGCCTTGCTCGACTCGTAGGCACCCATGCCGGGGGTGGGCTGACGACCGCCGATCGACGAGATGTTCACGATCGTCCCGCCACCGCCCGCGGCGATCCGCTGCCGGGCGAAGGCCTGCGTCATCGCGAATGTGCCAATCACGTTGACCTCAAGGATGCTGCGGTAGGCCTCTGGGGTCAGCTCGGTGACACTGCCGTGCACCGAGAGGATGCCCGCGTTGTTCACGAGCACGTCGACGCCGCCGGTGGCCTCGAGCTCGGCGAACAGTGCGGCGATGGCCGCCGGATCAGTGATGTCGAGCTCTGCTGCGGTCGCGCCGAGTCGCAGGGCGGCCTCCTGTGCGGCCGCGGCGTCGCGGTCCGCGAGAATGACGCGATCGCCCGCGTCGGCGAATGCCTGGCCGAGGCCCTGGCCGATGCCTCCGGCCCCGCCAGTAATGAGAACGGTGCGTGCTGTGGTCACGGTGACTCCAATGTCTGGGTGTGCTCCGGGGTGCCTGGTCTGGAACCCGCGAGATTTATATTATACGATTGTAGAAAATAGCACGGCGGGGTGCCCGGAGCGTTCCGCGGCGGCATCCTTCGGCTGCGAGGAGGCAGTGATGAATGCAGAAGATGGTGCGGCGCAGGGTGCCCGTTCGGGCGGGGGCGGGATGGTTCCGCGCCGGAGGCTCGGGCCTGGTGGGCCCGAGGTGCCCGTGTTTGCCCTCGGGTCGTGGAACATCTGGGACCGGATGGAGGCTGCGGATCGCCGAGCGCTCATCACCCGCGCCGTAGAGGTGGGTGCAGGGTTCTTTGACGTTGCCTACTACAACATGGGTCCGCACGCGGAGGCATCCCGCACGGACCTGTTGTTTGGCGAGGCCATCCGGGATCTGGGGCTCGAACGGGACGAGTATCAACTCTGTGGCAAGCTCTGGCTGTGGGAATATCCGAAGACGGGCTTCGCCGAGCAAATGCGCGTGTCGCTCGATCGCATCGGCGCGGGTCGCGGTGGTCCTGAAGCGTTCGACACGGTGGTCGTGGGCGACTTCATGGGGGAGATTGACATCGCGCAGGTTGTGCGTGACGTGCAGGCCGAACTCGATCGAGGCAGCTTCGCGAGCTGGGGTGTCAATAACTGGCCCGCCGCGGCACTGCAGCTCGCGCTCGACACCGCGGCGAGCGAGGGGCTCACGCCACCGAGCTTCGCGCAGCTCAAGTACGGACTCGTGCGCCGCAGTATGGCCGAGGGTGAGTTTTACGGCAGCTGGTTCAGTGACGGCACCCTCGCACTGCAGGCCTCCGACGCCTTCGAGGGCGGGATCCTCGTGGGCAAACTCGCACCGAAGCGGAAGATCGGTGCCGACGTCGGGGAAATTCGAGAGCGTATCGTTGCCGCCTACCCGGAGGTTGAGCGGATTGCGTCAGGGTATGGGGCGAGCCCCGCACAGCTGGGTCTCGCTTTCTGTCTGGCGAATCCGGCCACTGCAAACGTGCTATTCGGAGCGTCAAGCGTGCGGCAGTTGAACGACAACCTGGGTGCGATCGAGCTGCTGGATCGGGTCGGGGCCGCGGAGCTCCAAAAGGCAACGGTCGAGCTGTGGCTCGACCGCGGGGTGCGCGCGGACGGGGTGTGGTCGCCGTAGCCGCCGCCCAGTGAGGCGGCGCTGAGTGCGGCGGCGCTACGCACAAGCGACCCACTTCCCGCAGTCCCACCGATTCTTGGGTGGAAAGACTGGGGGTAGCGGGTCGCTTGTGTAGTTTCGGGTCGGTTCCGCGGGGTAGCGGGTCGCAACGCTAGGAGTTCAAGAACTCGATTGCCGCAGCTCGGAACTCCGGGCTGTCGAGGGCACCGCGGTGATCGCCGGGGACACGGCGGAGCGTGCCTTCTGCAAGCAGACCCGCCAGGTCTTCGATGCCCTCGGTCATCGAGTCGGCGTCGCCCGCGATGAGGAGGGTGGGCAAGCTCGGCGCGGTGATGCCGGGGGCAAATGGTTCGCTCGCCAGTCCGGGGATGAGGCGTGCGAGCGAGGCGGTGTCCTGCCCCGGGGCCGAGATCATGCCCGCCATCATTCCGACGAGCGGGTGTGTTGCCGGAGTGCCGTTCAGTGCGGCTTCGAGCGCCGCCGGATCCACCGCGCTGAACGGTTCGAAGGGGCTCACGCCACCGAGCACGAGCCTGCGGACGCGCGTGCTGTGCCGGGGGAGGTCCCAAGCGAGCCGGCCGCCGAGTGAATAGCCGACAACATCGACGGGCCCGCGGACTTCGGCCGCGTCGATCGCGTCCACGATGGCGTCGAGTACCCGGGACGTTGTCGCCTCTGCAGGGGAGGCGATCCCGGGGCTTCGCCCGTGGCCGGGAAGGTCAAGCGCGAGCACTGCGCGACCGGCCGCGTGAAGCGATTCGACCCAGCCTGTGGTGAGGTAGTCGGTGTCGGCATCTGAGGTGAAACCGTGGAGCAGGAGTACCGGGGCTGTCTCGGTGGGTGAGCCCGGCGACGTAGTGGGGAAGTGGTGAACTGCGAGTGTCATGGTGAACCTTTCAGCACTGAACGGGGCCGGATTCGCAGGGCGAGGAGGGTGCCCAAGGGTGCCCAGGGTCGGTGCCCAGGGTCGGTGCGATTCTTTTTTCTATGTTAGTAGAAAATAACCACGAAAGTTGCTGGACTTTATTTGTCTACGGTTGTAGAGTTTCCGCAGGCCACTACTGGACACCGCCGTCCCGTGAGCTGCGGGCGGCCGAACACTGAAGGACCCGTTCATGACTGCAACTCCCGACCGTATCGTTGACATTGCCATCGGATTCATGGGGGCGAAACAGCTCGCCGCCGCGAGCCGTATTGGACTCTTTGCCGCACTTTCGAACGGCGGAAAGACAATCGCCGAGCTCGCTGTGGCGACGGGGCGCTCTGAGCGCCAGGTGCGGACACTCGCCGATGCGATGAACAGCCTCGGCCTGTTGGATCGCGCGGCGGGAAGCTACACGCTCGCCGAAGACTCTGCGGCGTACCTCGCGGGGACCGGCAACGTCGACCTCACCCCGTTTCTCGCGTTCCTCGGCGGGATCAGCTACCGTCAGTGGCTCGGATATGACGCCACCGTCGACTCCGACGCGGCCGGCACGCTCGAACTCGACGAGGCCGGTTGGTCTGACTTCATGGCGGGCGTCATGACCTACAACGCGCTGCACGCTGAACAGTTTGGTGCGGCATTCGACTTCAGCTCGTACCGTTCCGCCCTCGATTTCGGTGGCCTCGCGGCAGGATTCTCGGTTGCCGCCATGCAGCAGAATCCCGAGCTGCGCACGCGTTTCGTCTACGCCCCCGGCTTTACCGACTCGATCGCCGAAGCTGCCGCGGACGCAGGTCTCAGCGAGCGGATCAGCGTCGAGGAGGGGGAGACCGAGTCGACGACCCCGGGTGGTGCGCACGACCTGGTGCTGCTCACTCACGTTCTGCATCGCTTCACCGCAGAGCAGAACCAGGCGATCCTTGAGGCGGCGCGCGCGTCAGCGGCACCCGGTGCGACGTTGATGCTGCTCGATTTCTTCCTCGATCAGGATCCGACGCAGCGCCGGATCGACGCGCTGCACGCGGGCGAGTACTTCAATATCGACGGCACCGTTGTGTACCCGGTCACCGAGGTGGAGTCCTGGTTGACGGACGCCGGCTGGGAGTCTGAGCGCATGGTGGATCTGCCCGGCAGCCCCCGCGTGCTCGTGGCCCGCGCGGTCTGAACGGCGTCAGCGTGACCGTCGTGAGTGCGTCATCCGTGCGGGTGGCTGGGATGATTCTGGGGGTCAACGGCCCCCTCGCGCCCACGGCGGTCGGCGCGGTGCTATCGGCAGAGACCCTGCTGCGTAATGCGCCGCCGCCCGCTGGCAATATCGGCCAGGCTGCAAGCGTGAGCGCGTTTGAGCGTGCCCCCGTCACCATCGAGAACCTGGGGCGCTTGCTGCTCGGTGCGGCGAATCGGGACGATCGCACGCTCACCGAGGTCGACGCCGAGGCCGCGCTCCGCGCGCTGCCGCGTGATGGTGTGACGCCGCCGCTTGTTGTGGTGCTCGCCGATTCGGTGACAGGACGCGCCGCTGATCCGGCCGCGCTTCGTCGCCTTTCCCGAGCCACCGGAGTTTCGCTCGTGCGGGGGGTGTTTCCCGATCCGGCGTCCTGGGGGCCCGCACGCCGCGACGAAACGCTTCCCGACTCCGCGGGCATCGTTGGCGCAATTCCGCCCAGCGACGCACACCTCGTGGCCGTGGCTGCCACGGCAGCGGCCCTGACCGGACTCCCGCTGGCGCTGGCCCCTGCGACAGGCTTCAGTGAACTTGCCGCAGCCTTGAGCACCGCGCGTGCCGCAGGGCTCACCGGTGAGCGGATACTTGTCACCGGCGTCAGGCCACTGCTCGCGGCCGCCGGAACCGGCGTCGCAGACGCGCGTCTGGACGAGCTCATCGAACTGCTGGTTTCGAGCGGCGCGTGGTTGTGTGTTGACGATCTCGGCCGGATCCCCACTGTGCGCACCGTGGTGTCGGATCATGACCTGGCGCTCGCGATCCGGCACATGGTGGAGCGGGGCTTGGGGGACCGCATCACCCTGAGCGTGGGACTTCGGAATAAACACAGGCTCACCGCGTTTGGCGGGAATGGCCTGGAGTTTGTGGCCGATCAGTATCTGCCCTACCTCGGCATGTGCGGGGTTACTGACGCCGCGCGTCGCGGGTTGGCAGGCGAAAACGCATCGCGGTTCTTAGTATGCAGCGACGGAGGCACGGCATGACGCCACATTGGAACGCGGGGCGCGCCCGTGGTGCACGACCGGCAACTCTGGCGCTCGATGCGTGTGAAATCCCGGACAGGACCGGCCTCGTGCAGACAGTCCTCGGGCTCGTCGATCCTGCGAAGCTGGGGCCGACGCTCATGCACGAGCACATCTTTCTTGATATCCGGCGTCCGGCGCACTCCCCGAATCCGCGGCCAGGGGAATGGGATGCCGAGGCCGAACTCCCGCTGGAGCTTGCCACGCTGGCGGCTGCTCGACGCGGCCGGGTGAGTGCCGACAACGATATTCTCGGCGACGGTGATCTCATGCGTGAGGAAGTTTCGGACTTCGCGTTGCAGGGCGGCGGCACGATGGTCGAGGTCACCCCGTCAGGGGTGGGACGCGATCCCCGTGCGCTCGCTCGGCTGAGCCGGGCATCCGGGCTGCACCTGGTGATGGGCGCGGGCTGGTATCAGCGGGATCTGCACCCGGCGGGCTTTGCGGAGCGCTCGCTCGAGTCACTGACGGCGGAGATCGTCTCCGACCTTGTGCTCGGGGCGGAGGGCACCGGGTTTCGTTCGGGCATCATCGGGGAGGTCGGCGCTGAGGGAGCGCCGGTACACCCTGAGGAGGTCCGGAGCGTGCGTGCGGCAGGGCGCGCCGCCGCCCTCACCGGGGCCCCGATCACCCTCCATATGGGTGGGATGGGGGAAGAAAAACTGCGTGTGCTCGACGTGCTTGAAGCCGAGGGGGCCGACCCGGCGGGGGTGGTGTTTGGTCACGCGGGGACGATCGCCGATGACATGGGGCTTGCGCGTCGGCTGCTTGCCCGCGGGGTCAGCGTTGAGGCCGATTTCCTGGGAACGACAGGGAGCCCGTGGGGCACGCTGTTCCCGTTCACCGATCGAAGCGTGGCCCGCGGGTTTGCGGAACTCGTCGCTGACGGGTGGGGCGGGCAGCTCGTGTTGGGCGGTGACGTGTGTCAGCGGGTCCAGCTGCGAAGTTACGGCGGGCACGGCTACGGCTACATCGTGGATCATTTCCTCCCAACACTCGCCGAGTTCGGGGTTCCAGATGAGGCTCTCTCGCAGATCATGGTCGACAATCCTCGCCGGATCCTCGCCTTCCGTGCCCCGGGGGCACGAGGCTAGTCCGCGCGGCCCAGGCGTGTCACAAAGTCGCTGACCTGGGCGTCGAGGATGCGCTCGTTCAAGTGGTTCGGGCTCACAACCTGCACAACGGTGGCGCCGATGTTCATCATCACGATTTCCTCGACAAGCTGCTCGTCCGGCGTGCTCGTCACGATATCGCCGTCGGCGCGGCCCTCGGCGAGGTGGGTCATGTAGCTGGCTTTCCAGCTCACCAGGTGTTCGTCGTACCCGCCCGCGAGTTCGGTACTGAAGGCACAACGCTCCCAGAACGAGAGGAGGACGCGCGCTGCGGTCGCGTCCTCAGCTCCGATCGGCAGGGTGTTGCGCATCCATAGCTCAACGGCTTCGATGCCTCGGGTGCCCGAGACTCGCTTCACAAGGTTGTCGCGGATCCGGTTCAGAGAACGCTCGTAAGCGCCCTGGATGATCTGATCTTTGCCCGAGAAGTAGTGCTTGAGGGCACCGTTCGCGAATCCG
This sequence comes from Leucobacter sp. 7(1), assembly GCF_900163635.1. Taxonomy (GTDB): domain Bacteria; phylum Actinomycetota; class Actinomycetes; order Actinomycetales; family Microbacteriaceae; genus Leucobacter. The sequence continues at coordinate 6,567 of NZ_FUID01000064.1, forward strand.
GCACGAGTGGCGATCTCGCGCATCGTCGCGGCCTCGATGCCGCCCTCCACGATCAATTGCCAGGTGACGTCGACGATGTCCTTGCGCCGCTGATCGTGATCGATAATCTTTGGCATTGCGTGGCCCTCTCGCCGTGATGAGCTTTTATCCTCCACTGTAGACGAAAAACCACTGTGTGGCACTGGAGTTGAGAAGTTGTCCGCGCAAGCACCCTTCTTGACTGTGGCGGCGTTGATTGGCGCCAGGCCTCGACGCCGGTGTGCCCGGCTGTGAGCCTTGAATGATCAAGCACGTGCGACGGCGCCGTGCTGGAGAGGAACCAAACATGTCGGATCAGGGAAGCCTCGGGCAGCGGCCGGGCAGCGTCATCGTGGTGGGAGCCGGTTCGGCAGGCTCCGTACTCGCCAGGCGACTCAGCGACGCGGGGGTTGCCGTGACGCTTGTTGAAGCGGGTGGAGAAGATACGAACCCCGCGATTCACGACCTCAGTCGGATGCCCGAGCTGTGGCACAGCGCGGACGATTGGGACTACTTCACGACCCCGCAGCCCGGCGCGCTCGGCCGTCAGCTGCACTTGCCCCGAGGCAAGGTGCTTGGCGGATCCCACGCGCTCAACGCGACGATCTGGGTGCGCTGCGCGCCCCAGGACTTTGACGACTGGGAAGCGCTGGGCAACGATGGCTGGGGCTGGGCTAACATCCTGCCCGTGTACCGCGACATCGAGCGCTATTCGGGTGGGGCGAGCGAGCTACGCGGCGGCGACGGGCTCCTCGATGTCACCGACGACTACGAGATGACGCCGATCCAGCGCGCCATCCTTGATGCCGGGGTGCAAGAGGGACTGGAACTCAACCCCGACTACAACGGGGCGCGGATCGAAGGGATCTCGCAGCAGCAGATCACACTCCGCGATCACGAGCGCTTCAATACCTATATGGCGTATGTGAAGCCTGTGCGAGATCAGCTGACGATCGAGACCGGCTGTCGGGTAGACGAGCTGCTGTTCGCGGAGGATCAGGGCACCGGTGAGGCCCCCCGAGTGGTTGGCGTGCGCGTCAGTCAGGGGGAGACCGTGCGCGAGCTTTTTGCCGACGAGGTGATCCTCGCGAGCGGTGCGATCGATTCGCCACGCGTGCTGCTGCGTTCGGGCATCGGCCCGGCGGCGGAATTGGCGGAGATTGGCATTACAGCCCGCGTTGATCTCCCCGGCGTGGGGAAGAACCTCCACGACCACCTGCTGTCACCCGTGATCTTCGCGACGGATACCCCGGTGGGGCCGCCCCAGAAGAACGTCTCGGTCACGCAGTCTCATCACTTTTGGAAGAGTAAGCCGGAACTTGACCGTCCGGATACTCAGCCCATCCACTTCTCAGTGCCGATGTACGGTGACAACCTGGAGCCGCGTGGTGCCGATGGGTTCTCGTTGATGGGAGGCATCGTCTCCCCGAAGTCGCGGGGCGAGATCACGCTCACCGGCCCGGGGGCTGACGACCCCATCAGTGTGAATCTCGCGGCGCTGGAGCACGAGGACGACATCGCCGCGCTTGTTGCATCCGTGCGGCAATGCCGCTCGATGGGGACCCAGGCTGCGTTGGCTGCCGCGCCTGCGGACGGCGGATGGGGTGCGACGGAGATCTACCCCGGCCCCGAGATTGGTGATGGCGCGGACCTCGAGGAGTATGTTCGATCTACGGTAGCGACCTACCATCACCAGGTCGGCACCTGCAAGATGGGGGTCGACGAGCTCGCCGTCGTCTCGCCGCGGCTTACGGTGCACGGAGTCGCGGGGTTGCGGGTGATCGACGCCTCGATCATGCCGCGAATTACGACGGGCAACACGAACGCCCCGGCAGTACTGATTGGTGAAATGGGCGCGAAGTTCGTGCTCGCTGGCGAGCGCTAGGAGACGGAGCGGAAGCCAAGCCTGCGCGGGATCCATGGAAGACGCGATCCGGCGCAGTGTGGCGCCGAGGGGACGCACTTTGGGGTCAAACGTCTCATGAAACCCCGAAGTGCGTCCCCTCGATGCTGCGGAGGTGGGGCGGGGCAGGGATGCGGGAGCGGGCGCGGGAGCGGGCGCGGCGTGTCCCGGCTACCCGGGCCCGCCGGCCTCGACCGGGTTGCGCGACACTGTGCGGAAGCCCGCGTTCCCCATCGAGGAGTCAGGGGTGTTGCGGGAGCGGGCCGAGTTTCGGTAGCGATTGCAGTAGGAGGGGTGGCACAGGTAGCTGCCCCCGCGCAATACCCGCTCGGGGGCGGTCTCGGGTCCACGTGGATCGTGCGTCGCGTGCGTTATATAGGCTGTCGCGTCGAATCCGTCTGCGCACCACTCCCACACGTTTCCCACGGTCTGCCACAGCCCGAAGTCGTTCGGGGCGTAGCTGCGGACCGGTGCGGTGCCGATCCAGCCGTCGCTCGCGGTGTTGTGCGCGGGGAAGGTGCCTTGCCAGACGTTCGCTCGCCAGGTGCCGTCGCTGCCGTCGATCGGTGCGTCGCCCCACGGGAAGCAGGCACCGTCGAGCCCACCTCGGGAGGCCCGTTCCCACTCGGCTTCGCTCGGCAGGCGACGTCCCACCCAGGCGCAGTAGGCGGTGGCGTCGTGCCAGCTGACGTGAACGACGGGGTGATCTTCGAGTCCGCGGAGGGAACTCGCCCGCCCGCCGGGATGCCGCCAGCTCGCCCCGCGCACCCCGATCCACCACGGGGTGCCGGGAATCGGGCCGGTGATATCGGCGGTCGGGGCATCAACCAACAGGTGGAACACCGCCGACGCGCCGAGCCGCTCCGCGCTCGTGGTGTACCCCGTATCGGCGACGAAGCGGGCAAATTGCGCGTTGGTGACTGCCGTCGCATCGATCGAGAAACCGTCGAGTGTGACTGTGTGCACGGGGTATTCCCCGTCGACTTCGAGTCCGTCGCCGGAACTGTCGCCCATCGCGAAGCTGCCCGCTGGGATCTCGCACTGGGGGGTGTCGTGGCGAAACTCCCGTGCGCCGGACCGACCCCGGGCTGTCGGGACTGTCGCTGACCGAGCTCGTGCGCGATCCTTGTGAACCGAATCCGCGCGTGGTGCGCAGCACGATGCGCCCTCCTCGAGGCGCGTGTGGAGCTCAGAACTCACCGGACAGATCCCGTCTGCGCACTGAGGCTCGCGAGCAGCGCGTCCAATGCGGCGATCATCCGGTCATCGGTAGCAAACTCGGGCATCAGGAGCCGGATGGTCTGCCACCCCATGTTGGCGGCTGCGATCTCGTCGGACGCGGTCACCAGATTGGTACTGGGGGCAATATCCCCGTCCTCCGCAGCCTCGGCGAGAAACTGCGTAATGCGCGCCCGCCACTGCACCGCGTGCTCACGCTGCGTGACCCAGAACGCGGGATCCTGCGCCGCGTGATTCCAGAAGGCGAGCGCGACCCGGGCGTGCTGGGTGCCGGCTTCCCCGAGGGGGAGCACGACGAGGCACATTGAGCGCAGAGCAGCGAGCCCCCGTTGCTCCGCCGTCGCCGCGGCGATCGCCGCGTCGGCTTCACTGCGGGTGCGGAGGAACGCCGCGAGGAGCAGGCTTTCCTTGTCAGGGAAGTATCGCGCGAACGCGCTGTGCGCGTACCCGGCTTCTGCGGCGATGTTTCGCATAGTGAGTCGCTCGAAGCCGTCTCGGGCGATGACGATCCAGGCGGCACTCGCGATCTCATCCCTGCGGGCATCGTGGTCGACAATTCTGGGCATCGAGGGCTCTCAGGTTGGGGAACGTGGTGTTCCTCAGTGTACGTGATTCTCCACGTGTAGAAAGTTACCGTTCTGTGACATTTAGGAGCCCGTCTCGTGATTACTCTTTAGAGACCAAGTGTTCTCGAAAAGGTAAAGAGGCGTCAATGCAGGATCAGGATGGGGCCCGCGGATACGAAGATTTCCGAGGGATTGTGGGGGAGTTCGCCTCGAACTCCACGCCGTGGTACCCATCTCGCGCACGTGCCCCGAAAGGATCCCCCAATGTCGTTGTGGTGCTCATCGACGATCTCGGATTCAGCGACCTTGGCCCCTTCGGGGGCGAGATCCCTACCCCGCATATCGACGGCGTCGCTCGCCGCGGTCTGGCATTCACGAACTACCACACGGCCCCGGTGTGTTCCCCCGCCCGTGCCTCGCTCATGACCGGGCTGAACCCGCACCGGGCCGGATTTGGGACCGTGGCACATGTGGACCCTGGATACCCCGGTTTCAGCTGCGAACTTCCCGCGACCGCGGCCACGCTCGCTGAGTCGCTGCGCGCCGGAGGGTACGCGACCCTCATGGTGGGCAAGTGGCACTTGACAGTCGAATCGCAGATGCACGATGCGGGGGATCGGTCCTCGTGGCCGGTGCAGCGCGGCTTCGACCGGTACTACGGGTGCATGGACGGGTTCACCTCGATGCATCATCCGCACCGTCTGGTACGCGACAATTCGGTGTTGGATCGGGAAGAGTTCGGGCCGGATTACTACCTGACCGACGATCTTACCCGTGAGGCTGTCACGATGATCGACGAGCTCCGCGCGAACGATGCAGCGAAGCCCTTTTTCCTGTACTTCGCGCATGCCGCCGTGCACGGGCCGCTGCAGGCGAAGGCCGCAGACATTGCCGCTCAGAGAGGACGCTATGAGGCGGGGTGGGACGCGGTGCGACGCGAGCGGTTCGCGCGTCAGCAAGAGCTGGGGATCGTTCCGCGGAGCACGGTCCTCTCCGGCGGAGATCTCCCCGGCGACGCAGACATTCCGTCCTGGGAAGAACTCAGTCCCGAGGACCGGGCTCTCTTTGCTCGGCACATGGAGGTGTATGCAGCCGCGGTCACGGCAGTGGATGAGAGCGTCGGAACGCTCGTCGCGCGACTCCGGGAGCTGGGCGAACTCGAGAACACGATCATCGTGATTGCGAGTGACAACGGCGGCACAGCGGAGGGCGGCCCGACGGGGACCCGGAGCTACTTTTCTCAGTTCGTTGCCGGGCTTCCACTCCCGGATGGTTGGGTCCGGGACGTCCCGCGTGAGCTCGATCTGATCGGGGGGCCGAGGGTACACAGCCACTACCCGAGTGGCTGGGCGAGAGTATCCAACACCCCGTTCCGATCGTTCAAGGGATCCCTCTACGAAGGTGGGGTGCACGCGCCACTCATCGTGTCGTGGCCGGGACGGGCGGACCAGAACGGGGAAACCGGGGTTCGGTCGCAGCGTATCTTCGTGTCGGATCTCACGCCCACAATTCTGGAGCTGACCGGCGTGCCACCGCTCAAGACGCGACACGGGCGCCCCGCACTGTCGTTCGACGGGTCCAGCTTTGCCGCGGTGCTCGACGATCCGGCTGCACCTGGCCGTGGGCTGCAGTACTTCGAGTGCTTTGGATCGCGCTCGCTCGTGTCGCAAGGGATGAAGGCGATTGCCCCGGTGCCTCCGGTGCCCACTGAGGGCGCGACCGGGGGGACCTGGGAACTCTACGATCTTGACGGCGATGCCGGAGAAACTCGAGACCTTGCGGGAGAGCAGCCAGAGCTCGTACACGAGCTTGCGGAGACCTGGCGCAGAGAAGCCTGGCGGAATACCGTGTTCCCGCTCAACGACGACGGCTCGCTCTTCGCGACACGACCCGAGACAGAGCTTGCACTGAGCGAGCCGGTTGTAGTGCCCCCGTTCCGGCCGCCGCTTGAACGCTTCCGCGCCTCCCGGCTTACCGTGCTGCGCTCCTTCGAGATCCAGATCTCCGTGGACACTCGTGCCGACACGGCAGGCGTGATCGTCGCACATGGCGATCAGGGCGGCGGGTATCTTCTTGCGATTGAAACGGGCCGACTGTCCTTTGCCTACAACGCCTACGGTGAGATGCACCGTGCACAGAGCGGAGTTCTCGAACCCGGATCGCATCAGATCGTCGTTGAGTTCACCGAACTCCCGGAGTTGCGCTGGCGGGTGCGGCTGCGCGTGCTCGGCGGAGACGTCACGGAAATCTCAGCGGTACCCATGCTGCTCGGAATGGCCCCGTTTACCGGGATCAGCGTCGGCTACGACTATGGCGGACCCGTGGACTGGGAACTCTACGAACGACACGGAGCATTCCGGTTCGGCGGCGGGACGCTCCATCGAGTGCGCTATGTTCCCGGCGAGCGCTCCCGGTACGACCACACCGTGATCCGGCGCATCGATCAGGCCGTGCTCGCGATCGCCGATTGACCCCGCGGTGCCCGGCCGGGCACCGCGTTTGTACCCAAGGAAGGGAAACCCATGAAACACCAGGTGGCCGCGGTCGCGGCCCTCGCAGCGACGGCGCTGCTGCTCACCTCCTGCAGCGGCTCCTCGCAGACGGGCTCGGGCGAGGCACCCACTGAGCTCCGGATCGGCAACTTCATCGATCTGACCTCTTGGGACACGGCGATCGCGGACATTGGATTCAATGCGCCCTATCTGTCCGCGGTGTACGACCCACTCGTCGCGATTGACGGTTCCGGAGAACCGCAGCCCGCGCTCGCAACGGACTGGGAGTACTCGGAGGATCGGCTCACGCTGACGATGAATCTCCGCGACGATGCGGTGTTCTCGGACGGAACCGTTTTTGATGCGGACGCTGCCGTCACCAATCTTGAGTATTTGCAGGACGGGGCCGTGTCGCGTGAAGCGTATCTCAACGTTTCCGGCGTCACCGCGGTCGACCCAGACACTATCGAGATTACGCTTTCGGCCCGCGACGACCGGTTGCTCTACTTCATGGGTATCGGCCGCAGCTATATGGTCGCACCGAGCGCGCTCGCCGCCGGTACGCTCGCCGAAGCGCCGGTCGGTTCGGGGCCGTACGTGCTCGCCGCGGACACGGTCGCCGGATCGGAATACCATTTCGACCGCGTGGCGGGGCACTGGGCGGAAGCCGAGTTCCCGTTTGAACGCGTCACGGTCATGCCGATGCAGGATCCGAGCGCGCGCAACAATGCGTTTGAGGCTGGGCAGATCGACGTGAGTTACGGGGACGCCACTACGGCCAAGCTCGCCGAAGACAACGGGTGGAACGTGGTCTCACAGACCGCTTCCTGGGTAGGGCTTCGGATCAACGATCACACGGGTGAGCAGCTTGCCCCGCTCGGAGACGTTCGTGTGCGGCAAGCGCTGAGTTATGCGTTCGATGGTCAAGCGTTGCTCGACAGCGTGGGCGAGGGGCAGGGGACTGCCACGAACCAGCTTTTCGCGGCGGGCTTCACCGGCAACGACCCAGACCTGAACGATCGCTACGCGCCGAACCTCACGAAGGCGAAGCAACTCCTCGCCGAGGCCGGCTATGCGGACGGCTTTGCGGTGACGATGCCCATGGCACCGCCCTTCCAAGGATGGCAGCCCGCTGTCGAGCAGGTGTTTGGAGAACTGGGTATCCGCGTGACGTGGGACGAGTTCCAGTATGCGGACTACCAGTCCAACGCGCCAAGCTATCCGATGTTCATCGCCGTGCTGGCCGTCGATTCGAACCCGATCGCGACGATTGCGCGGCAGCTCACGGTGCCGCAGTGGTACATGCCGGAACCCGATATTGCCCAGTTCCCCGAACTCCAGTCGCACGTTGACGGTGTGCTTGCGGCCCCTCAGGGTGCCGAGCAGGACGCAGCGATCGCGAAACTCAATGCGGAGCTGACCGAGCAAGCTTGGCACGTCGTGTGGTACCAGTCGAACAATATCTACGCGAGCGTGCCGAAGGTCACCGTCGAACCGGTGACCGGGATGATGTTCCCAGCACTCCGCCAGATTCAGCCGTCCGCCTAACACGCGTTCGCCCGGACTCGCCCTTCGGCGTGGGGACTCGGCCCCGCGCCGAAGGGCGATTTTTGTGGGGGCTTCAGAAACCTGAAGCTCCCACACCTCACCCTGCGATGTGGTCGCGTGGCGGCGGGGCGCGATCCCGCGCCGCGGCGCTACCCCAGGCCCACCTCGGCCACGGCGAAGCGGAGCACCTGCGCGCCGCCGGTCGCGTAATTCGGAACGTCGGCCTCGACGGCTCGGCCTTCGGGCGAGGCGAGTGCGGTGGCCAGCGCCGCCTCGCTCTCGAATTCCGCCTCGAACACACCAAAGTAGGGGCCGTCGCCGGGCTCGGAGATGCCGAGCGCGTAGCTGATCCGCAGCACCCCGGGCAGGGCTGCGCAGAGCGGCAGGTGCGTGCCCTCGTAGTAGGCAGTGAAGACAGCGCGATCCAGCGGCTCGGGGTAGAGCACCATGAGTTTGTGCACGGCTATGCCTCCTCGGCAGCGTAGACGCGGCGACCCGCGAACCAGGTTTCAGTTACGGCAGTCTGCACAAGCTCGGTCATGGGGTGAGTGAAGGGATCACGGTTCAGCACCACGAAGTCAGCGGACTTGCCGACTGTGAGCGATCCGGTTTCTGCCCCGAGTCCCATCGCTTCAGCACCGTTGACGGTGAACGCGGCAATCGCTTCCTCCAAGTCGATCGCCTGTTCGGGCCAGAGCGTGCCCGGGTAGGTGCCGCTCGGGTCTTCGCGCGTGACGAGACCGTGGATCCCCTCCCACGCATTCGGCGAGGGCGACACCGGCCAGTCGGATCCGCCAGCGACAACCGCGCCCGCGTCGAGGAGTGACCGGTTGGGTTGCATTTGGTCTGCGCGATCGCGGGGGAGCACCTCACGGATCGCCTCGACGATGGGGCCGGGCACCCAAATGAATGGGGAAATGTCCGCGGCAACGCCCAGCGCGGCGAAGCGGGGAACATCGTCGGGGTGCACAAACTGCCCGTGCGCCACCTGGTAGCGGGTGTCGGTAAAGCCTTCGCCCCGGATCACCTCGACCGCGTTGAGCACCGCGTGTACGGAGGCGTCGCCGGTGCAGTGGATCTTCGCGGACAGGCCGACCTGCGCGACGCGGCGGAGCCAGGTGACGAGTTCCTCGGGGTCAAGGAGGGTGTTGCCGTGGTGGTGTGCGCCGTGCACATCGTCGGGAAGATACGGCTCCAGAAACGCGCCGGTGCGAGTGGGAGGCACCCCGTCGAGAAAAATCTTCACGAAGTCGGGTCGGTGATGCTCGGTCCGGTATTGCTCGCCGCCGAAGACGAGATCTTCGCCCACAGTGTCGAAGCCGAAGATTTCATCGTTGATCAGCATGGAGCTGACAACCCAGGCGTTGAGGTCGCCGTCAACGTCGAGCGCACGGAGTGCCTCGAGTATCTGGGTGGAGACGCCGGCATCCTGGAACGAGGTGACGCCGTGGGCACTCAGGATCTCGACGCCGCGCCGGGCTGCTGCCCGTTCCTGCTCGGGCGTGAGCCCGCCCGCAGCAGCCTGCGCCTGGGCGACAGGCACACCCGCGGCCTCGAGGAGCACGCCGGTGGGGCGTTCGCCATCCAGGAGCACGCCTTCGGTCCCCGCGGTGACGCCGGCGAGCTCGAGTGCGCGGCTGCTCACCCAGCGGTTGTGGTGCGAGTCATCGGAGAGCATGACTGGGCGACCGTCCGCGGCCTCGTCGAGTCGGGCCAACGCGGCCGATGTGTTCACATCCCCCAGGCGGTCACTCGCCCACGGCCCGCCCACGACCCACGCGTCTGCGGGCAGGTTGGCGGCGTGTGTACGCACGGCCTCGATGATCCCATCGAGTGTGGCACCGATCGGGATCTGAAGTTCGAAGAGGTCTTCTTTGCCAGCAAGGAAGTGGTGGTTGTGGACGTCAACGAGTCCGGGCATCACGAAGGCCCCGGCGAGGTCTCGGCGCACGGTCTCGGGCCCGGCGATGGCTGCGATGTCGGCGGTGCTGCCCACCGCGGTGACGCGGCCACCCGCGACGGCGAATGCCTCGGCTCGGGGCAGCGCGGGGTCGACCGTGTAGACGGAACCGCCGGTCAGAATCAGATCAGGCGTGGGCTGGGTCATCGGTGACTCCAATCGTGGGTGGGACGGAAGGGAAATCATTGGGGCGCGGTGGTGCCGGATCGCATGCGGGACTCGCTCGCCTCGGCGGTGAGGTGTTGGCGCGGGCCGGTCTCAGCCGTGGGTCCGGGTTCGGAGCACTCCACACTCAGTATTTCAGTGCTGTTCGGGGCGGGATTGACCGTGCGTGCTGCGGTGTTGTCGCTGGGAGTGCGAAGCCCTCCGGGGTGGCGGATCTGGGGCAGAATTGCCGGGCCTGGTGCAACGCAGCGCGGGCGACGTTACCTAGGGACACGGGCTCGACACGGCTCGGGGATGTGGTGGCGTTGAGACTCACAGAGGAGACTGACGATGACACAGCACACCGGCGCGACGATGCCGCTTGGAGTCAAGGGACGCACGGTCGTGATCACGGGAGGAGGCACCGGGATTGGTGCGGCGATCGCGGAACGTTACGCGTCTGAGGGGGCGAACGTGGTGATCGTGGGTCGGCGGATCGAGCCGTTGCAGCTCGTTGCCGAGCGCACCGGGGCCACCCCGATCGTCGCGGACGCTGCCGACGGCGACTCCGCTGCGGCCGCGGTGGCAGAGGTCGTGCAGCGCTTTGGCCGGATTGACGTGCTGGTGCTGAACGCGGGCGGTCACGGCTTCGCCGCGGTGGGTGACACCAGCGACACCGCGTGGGCAGCAGCGATCACGGCGAACCTCTCCACGGGTTTCGTGATGGCGCGAGAGGCACTGCCGGCACTGCTTGACGGTGCCGCGAGTACCGGTGGCAGCGAGATTGTGATCGTGTCTTCGCTCGCGGGGCTCTTCGCCGGCCCCTCAGTCGCAGGCTACACGGTCGGGAAGCACGCGCTCATTGGACTGACCCGCAGCCTCGCCCGTGACTACAGCCGACGTGGGGTGCGAGTCAATGCAGTCTGCCCCGGCTGGGTGCGCACCCCGATGGCTGACGAGGAAATGGACGAGTTCGCGGCTCACGCTCCGGAAATCACGGATCGCGAGGCTGGATACGCCGCGGTCACCCGCGACGTCCCGCTGGGTCGCGCGGCCGAGCCCGCAGAGATCGCATCGATCGTGCGTTTCCTCGGCTCTTCCGACTCGTCGTATATGACCGGGTCCGTGCTTGTGGCAGACGGTGGCGCTCACATCGTGGATCTGCCGACACTCGCGTTTGAGCACGCGGGCATGTAGTCGCGGCCTCGGCGCCGCTGCAGGGGATCTCGGGGCTGGCGCAAAGTACCAGGGCTCTGTTGCGCAGTCCCTGGTCTCCGACTGCGTGCGGATCTAGCGTGGAAACGCGCGCCCGAGTCCCGGGCGGCGGATCGATCGGAGTCGATGATGACCACCCAGCACGAGCACCTGTTTGTCCGAAACATGACCAGCATCGCCTCAGACCTCGTCTACGAGGGGCAGGCCGCTGGGAAACCGCTGCCCCCAAACGTCACCGAGCCGCTCGGTTTGATGCGGCCCGCGGACGTCGCGGAGAGCCCGATCCACATGAGCTACAACTGGATCATGCCCACGGACAGCCCCGTGCACTGGGTCGACGGGCACGTGCACGACTATGACGAGGTGCTGATTTGGACCGGCAGCGATCCAGCGCACCCCGGGGACCTCGGAGCGGTCGTCCGGTTCGAGATGGACGGGGTGCCGTACACGTTTACGACCTCCGGTGCGGTGTTTGTACCCGCGGGAGTGCCGCACTGCCCGCTCGGGTTCGAGAGCGTCACCCGGCCATTCACCTTCAGCGCGCTCTCCCTGACCTCGGAATACACGAAGGATCGCGCAGAGGCCTGAGCCTCCGGGCCGGACCGGAGGCTCTGGCGCTGGCGATGCGGATTCGGCGGGGGTAAGCTCGGCCCAAGATCGGGGGAGCGGCGAGAGGAAGCACCGCGTGACCCCGGGAGCCAGTGAGCCACCACCTGAGTGCGCGACGCAGCGCGAGCAGAAGCCACACGGCCCTGCCGTCATGCAACTGGGGCCGGAGTCGGCGGCCGTGTTCCGCTCTGAGTCGCACCGGCACGATTACAGTACCGTGCTCGTGCTCACCGCGGGCGAGGGGCAGCACCGAGTTGACGGCGTCGAACAGCAGCTCCGCCCTCCCCAGGTCATTCTGCTGGGCGAACGGCAGACACACGGCTGGCGCGTCCCAGCACCGCCGCGCGGGTTCGCGGTGCGGTTCACCCCGAGCGAACTGGACGCCGTGGTTCGGCTCCCGCACGCGGTGCGCGCTGGGACCACCCTCGGACTGGTGCCGGTTCGGCCGAGCGCGCGGAGCTGGTCGCGGCTCGCGATGCTGCTGCGCCTGCTCGGGGCCGCGGGGGCTGAGGATGCGGGGGCCGG
>NZ_FUID01000068.1 GCF_900163635.1 Leucobacter sp. 7(1)
CCCCCAAGTCCCAAGGCTTCGGGGCCTGGGTCAGCCCCGGAACACACTCTGGAATCCACTCCGAAATCCACCCCGGAACACATCTTGGAATCCACCCCGGAACCCACTCCGGCCACACTCCGGCCACACCCCGGGCGAGGCTGCGTGCGCACACGTTCACCAAACCCGTCCACCAGCGCGTCGGAGATTCACGACTCTGCAGGAGATTTCGGCCCGGATCCGGCACCCGGGACGAGAATCTCCTGCGAAAAGCGGCGCGAACTCGCGCCGCGCGGGAGGCACCAGGCCGCTCGGATACCGGGGAGGGGTGTGCTCCCGGGTTTCCCAGATACAGCGCACCTAGAATGGACCCCGTGAGCGACAAATTGCTGCATTTGGTACGCCACGGCGAGGTATATAACCCCGATCTGGTGCTGTACGGCCGGATCCCGGGTTTCCGCCTCTCCGAGCGCGGGCACCGCATGGCTGAGGCCGCAGCCCTCGAACTGGCCGGAAGCGACCGGAAGGTCGCACGTCTGTACGCGTCCCCGCTGGAGCGTGCCCAACAATCGGCACGGCCGATCGCAAGCGCACTGTCGCTCGAGATCGCTACCGAGGATCGGATCATCGAGCCGACGAACTACTTCGAGGGCATGGTGAACTCTGGCCCCGATGCCGCGTTCAAGCAACCCAAGTACTGGCACAAGTTCTGGAACCCGTTCCGCCCCAGCTGGGGCGAGCCCTACCGTTCCGTCGCTGCGCGCGTGCGCAGCGCGATGGACAGCGCCTGGGAAGAGACGCGCGGGGGCGACATCGTCATGGTGTCGCACCAGTCGCCGATCTGGATGGCGCACCTCGACATTGCTGGCAAGCCGCTGTTCCACAACCCCGCGTCCCGCCGCTGCGAGCTCTCGAGCATCACGAGCTTTGAGAAGCGCGGCGAGCGCTGGTTCGAGGTCGACTACCGCACCCCCGCTTCCGGGCTGCTCGACGACGCCGTAGACGTGGGAGCTGTATGACTCCCCGACGCATCGGCACCGCCGTCGCCCTCGGCCTCGCCGCGGCGCTGACGCTCTCGGCGTGCAGCGGTGGCGGCCAGGACCTCTCCAAGCAGTGGGAGGAATCAAACGAGAAGGGGTACATCTCCGGCGATGGCACCTCCGCGAGCTTCCCGGTGAGCGAGCGCACCGATCCTGTGCAGTTTTCCGGTGAGGTTGAAGATGGCTCCACGCTGAGCTCGGACGACATCCTGGGCAAGGTCACCGTGGTGAACTTCTGGTACGCGGGGTGCGCTCCGTGTCGGGCGGAAGCGCCGGATCTTGAAGCGGCCTATGAGGAGTTCGCCGGTGACAACGTCGCCTTCCTCGGGATCAACACGCGGGATCAAGTAGCGCAGGCGCAGCAGTTCGCTCAGGAGTTCGGCATCGAGTACCCCTCGATCATGGATGTCGCTGGCGGCCGCTCCGTGCAGCGTGCATTTGCGGGCCAGGTCCCACTGAACGCCGTGCCCACCACGCTCGTGCTCGACACCGAGGGCCGCGTAGCGCACCGCGTGCTCGGCCAGCTCGCCGGTGCCTCGCAGCTCCCCACGCTGATCCGGGAGACGCTCGCCGAAACCGGCATTGAGGTGCCCAGGGAGACGAGCACGCCGGACAGCGCGAGCGAGTCCGCGGAATGAACGTCTTCGATGTGGTCGCTGACGGGCAACTCCTTGTTGCCTCGTTGATCGCAATCGCCGCGGGCCTGATTTCCTTCCTCTCTCCGTGCGTGCTTCCGCTTGTGCCGGGCTATCTCGCGTACGCGAGTGCGAGCGCGGGCGCTGCGCCCGGGCAGGCACCCGAGCGACGACGGATGGTGTGGGGGGCCACCCTGTTTGTGGCCGGGTTCAGCGTGGTGCTCGTCACCTTCCTGGCAGCGGCCGGGACCGTCGGAGTCTGGCTGCTCGAATGGGAAAACCTGATCACGCGCCTGATGGGTGTGTTTGTCATGGCGATGGGCTTTGTCTTCATCGGCCTGTTCTCGAAGATGCAGACAACCAAGAAGCTCGCGGTGAAACCAAAGCTCGGCTTGGCTGGAGCCCCGGTGCTCGGGGCCGTGTTCGCGGTGGGCTGGACCCCGTGCATGGGGCCGACGCTGACGGTGATCATGGGTTTGAGCCTGCAACAGGGCTCGGTATCCCGCTCGATCATCCTTGCCATCGCTTACTGCGTGGGCCTCGGCCTACCGTTTGTGCTTGCGGCGTTCGGCTTCGGGTGGATGACGCAGACAATGGACTTCTTCAAGCGGCACATTCGTGCCGTGAACCTGATCGGCGGCGGACTGCTGATCCTCATCGGTCTCCTCATGGTGACCGGGCTCTGGAGCATGATGATGTACGCACTGCAGGCGGTGATTGGCGGATATGTCACGCCCCTCTGATTACGACGACGGTACTGGCGGCGGCGGATCGCGCCCGTCTCCGGGTGACAGCGGCGACTTCGGGCTGAAAGGCTGGGGCCGCTGGTTCTGGCGACAGCTCACCAGCATGCGGGTCGCACTCATCCTGCTGCTCCTGCTTGCGGTTGCTGCGATCCCCGGCTCGCTCGTGCCGCAGCGCTCCGCTGATCCGAACGGTGTGCTGCAGTATCAGCAGGACCATCCCGAGCTCTTTAAGATCCTCGATGCCTTCCCGATCCAGGCGTTCGACGTGTACGGCTCCGTGTGGTTCTCCGCGATCTGCCTGTTGCTGTTTATCTCGCTCATCGGGTGCGTGCTGCCCCGTATCGTGCACCACTGGAAGGCCTGGCGGGGCACCCCGCCAAAGACGCCGGCGCTATTGAAGCGCATGGCAGGCTTCTCGGAGATCCGGGTCTCCAACCCAGAAGCGACGCCCGAGCAGCGCGAGGCCTTTGCCCTGCGCGCTGTGGAGGCCGCGCGTGACATGCTGAAGAAGCAGCGCTACCGGGTCGAGATCCAGCGCGCCAAGCGCCGCGGTACCGAGGAGATCTCGGTATCCGCCGAGCGCGGCTACCTCCGCGAGACAGGCAACCTGCTGTTCCACATTTCGCTGCTCGGTGTGCTCGTGAGCGTGGGCATCGGCGGCGTCTTCACCTTCAATGGGCAGAAGGTGCTCATTGAAGGCGAAACGATGGTGAACCAGCTCATCGACTACGACACGGTGAACTCCGGCAGCGCCTTCGACACGTCGAGCCTCGTCCCCTTCGGGATTCGCCTGAACTCGCTCGAGGTCAGCTATATGACCCCCGAGGACGGCAACGTTTCGGCACTGGGCAACGTCAAGGACTACACCGCGAACATGACGCTGATCGACCCGGAGGGTGAAGCCGAGGGGGAGCACATCATCCGCGTGAACCATCCGTTGCGTGTCTACGGCTCCCCGGTCTACCTCATCGCTAACGGCTACGCCCCGCGCATCACCATCAAGAACCATGATGGCGAGGTCGTCTACAGCGAGGCCATGCCGTTTATCCCGCAGGACAACCTGACGATGACCTCCCTCGGCGTGCTGAAGGTGCCCTTTGGCATGACCGATGCCGACGGTGAGCCGACCCAGGTGGGCATGCGCGGCTTCTTCTACCCCACGAAGGCCGAACTCGAAACGGGTGCCTACACCTCGAACTACCCCGACCTTGAGAACCCGCTGCTGACGCTTGACGTGTTCACCGGGGACCTGGGCATCGATGATGGGGTGCCGCAGTCCGTGTATGCGCTCGACACCACGAAGATGGAGCAGATTACCGGTCGCGCCGTCGACAAGGAATCACTCGAGATCGCGCCAGGGGATACCGTGGACCTGCCGAACGGGATGGGCACGCTCACCCTTGACGAGGTGCCTCGCTACGCCGCGTTTGACGTGATGCGGAACCCCGCGCAGGAGTGGATCCTCGTCTTCGCGCTCGCCGCGCTGGGTGGCCTGATGTGGTCGCTGTTCGTGCCGCGCCGCCGCATGTGGGTCAAGGCGATTCCGACCGAGGACGGCGTCCTGCTGCAGTACGCAGGGCTTGCCCGCGGCGACGATCCGGCGCTCGAAAAAGCCGTCGACGAGTTGCGAGAGGCTCACCGCGAGCAGCTGTAGTCGTCCCTCACATACGCGATCCCCCGTCTCCCACACAGTGTGTGGGAGACGGGGGATCGCGTATTTCGCGCCTGGTCCCGGCTACCGGAAGATGATCGTGCGGTCGCCGTCGACAAGCACCCGGTTCTCCGCGAACCAGTTCACCGCGCGGCGCAGTACGCGCGCCTCTTCGTCCTGGCCGAGCTGCACGAGCTCACGCGGCGAGTAGGAGTGATCCACGCGGGCGACATCCTGCTCGATGATCGGCCCCTCGTCGAGGTCCGTCGTCACGAAATGCGCGGTCGCGCCGATGAGCTTCACACCGCGCTGATGCGCCTGCTTGTAGGGATTCGCGCCCTTGAAGCCGGGCAGGAACGAGTGATGGATGTTGATGGCGCGGCCCTCGAGCGCTGCGCACAGTTCCGGGGACAGGATCTGCATGTAGCGGGCCAGCACCACGAGTTCGATGTTGTGCTCTTCCACGGCCTCGAGCACGCGGGCTTCGAACGCCGCACGGTCGGCCGGGTTGGCAATTGCGCGGTGCTCGAACGGGACGCTGTAGAACTCAGCAATATCGCGCACGGTCTCGTGGTTCGAGAGGATCAGCGGCACCTCGATGGGAAGCTGGCCGCCCCGCTGACGGTAGAGCAGGTCGTTCACGCAGTGCGTTGCGGTCGATGCGAGAACGAGCGTGCGCACGGGGCGACCCACTCGGTCCAGCCGCCAGGTCATGTTGTAGCGCTGAGTGACCGGGGACACCGCCGACTCGAAGCGCTCCTCGAAGGTTTCGGGCTGGGCCACGGCCTCGACCTGCAGTCGCATGAAGAAGCGACCGGTGTCCGCGGAGGCGAACTGCTGGCTCTCCGCGATATTGCCACCGGCGGCAACAACCGCGCCGCTGATCGCGTGCACGATACCCGGTCCGTCGATGCAAGAAAGGGTGAGCACCCACTGGGTGTCGGGCTGGTCAGCGGCGATCGTGTTCATCCGACTCATTGTATTCCACACAGCCAATGCCCCGCCCGCGAGGCGTGGGGAGTAGCTTGGGGGAGATGAACGCAGCCCCGCACACCCGAGGTCATGCCCCAGCGAGCACGCTGGAGCAAGTGATCTGGCAGCTGTGGGTATGGCTCGCGTGGCTCGTTCCGGTGTCCGCCCTTGTGTTGCGGTTTCTCACGCCGCAGGCGGGCTGGGAAACGCTGATACTGGCGGTGGCCGTGCCGGTGTGGGTGCCGATTGTTGCCGTGCTGATCATGGTTCCGCGCTGGATCTGGCGATCCCGTGCGGGACGCGAGGTGGAGCCGCCCGCGCTCGTCACCGCGGCTGGTGTAGCCCACTGGGGTGGGTTGCTCATGATCTCATTCGCGATGCGCGGGACCGGAGACACGAGCTCCAATTCCTCGATCCTGCTCGACACGGTTCCGGCCCTCGGCGAAGGCGGGGAGACGCTGGTACTTATTGCGGCAACCCTGCTTAGCGGGGCCGCGCTTCTCACCGCGATCGCGGCGGCGAAGTTCATGCGCGTGGACCGAGCGCGCGGCCCGCGCGGCTGGGTGTCGGTGACCGTTGCCCTGCTCCTGCCGTGGTTGCTTGTCGCGGGGGCGGTGCTTGTGCCGGATCAGGTACTCCCGGAAAGCAGTTGGGCGGCGGATCGGGCCACAGCCGGACTTGCCAGACTCTAACGGGGCACCGAGGCAGCCCTGAACCGCAGGTGCAATTTCTGTTCACGCTGGTATGCTGTGAGCGTCGTGACTGGCGTACAGATGGTTCACCATCGGGGAACGACAACTCTTCATGGATGGCCGCTCGCCTGGGTCGATATCCGCAGGTCCCTCCGCGCGTGCGGAACAATGTTTGAGGAGTGAGAGATGTCCACCCAGTCAGCTTTCTTTAACGAGCCGCTCTCGGTAGTCGATCCCGAGATCGCCGAGGTCCTGCAGCAGGAGCTCGGTCGTCAGCGCAGCACCCTCGAGATGATCGCGAGCGAGAACTTCGTTCCCCGCGCCATCCTCGAATCGCAGGGTTCGGTGCTCACCAACAAGTACGCCGAGGGCTACCCCGGCCGCCGCTACTACGGTGGCTGCGAGTTCGTCGACGTCGCCGAGAACCTCGCGCGTGATCGTGCGAAGGCCCTGTTCGGTGCCGAGTACGCAAACGTGCAGCCCCACTCGGGCGCACAGGCGAACGCCGCCGTGCTCTCCGCGATCGCCGAGCCCGGCGACACGATCCTCGGCCTGGAGCTTGCACACGGCGGGCACCTCACCCACGGCATGAAGCTCAATTTCTCGGGCAAGCTCTACAACGTCCAGTCCTACGGTGTGGATCCGGAAACGTTCCTCGTCGACATGGACGTGGTCCGCGCGAAGGCACTCGAGCACAAGCCCAAGGTCATCATCGCCGGCTGGTCGGCGTACCCGCGCACGCTTGATTTCGCGGCGTTCCGCGCGATCGCCGACGAGGTCGGCGCCACCCTGTGGGTGGACATGGCGCACTTCGCGGGCCTCGTCGCCGCGGGCCTGTACCCGAACCCGGTGCCGCACGCGCACGTCGTGTCCTCGACTGTGCACAAGACCATTGGTGGCCCGCGCTCCGGCTTCATTCTCACGAACGACCTTGAGCTGTACAAGAAGCTCAACTCGAACGTGTTCCCGGGGCAGCAGGGCGGCCCGCTGATGCACGTCATCGCGGCGAAGGCGACCGCGTTCAAGCTCGCCGCGACCGAGGAGTTCGCGGACCGCCAGGTGCGCACCCTCTCGGGCGCGAAGCTGCTCGCCGAGGCGCTCACCACCGAGGCCTCGAAGGCCGCCGGCGTCGACGTGCTCACGGGCGGCACGGACGTGCACCTCGTGCTCGCCGATCTGCGCCACTCGAAGCTCGACGGCCAGCAGGCGGAGGACGTGCTGCATGAGGTTGGGATCACGGTCAACCGCAACTCGGTGCCGTTCGACCCGCGCCCGCCGATGGTCACGAGCGGCCTCCGCATCGGTACTCCGGCGCTCGCGACTCGCGGCTTCGGTGACGCCGAGTTCGCTGAGGTTTCGGACATCATCGCGTTGGCCCTGCGCCAGGAGGGCGACATCGAGGAACTGCGTGCTCGCGTCACGAAGCTTGCCGACGCGTTCCCGCTGTACCCCGGCCTCGAGCAGTGGTAAGTCCGGTGCCTGAAGCGACTGCGCAGCGGCTCGACGGCACCCGTGCCGCGGCCGAGATCAAGCAGGAGCTGACGGAGCGCGTCGCGGCCCTCGCGGCCCGCGGCGTGGTTCCCGGTCTCGCGACCGTGCTCGTCGGTGCAGACCCCGGATCGCAGTGGTACGTCGCGGGCAAGCACCGCGACTGCGCTGAGGTGGGGATCGCATCGATCAAGCGCGAACTGCCGGAGTCGGTCACGCAGGAAGAGCTTGAGGCGGTGCTTCGCGAGTTGAACGCGGACTCGAGTTGCACGGGCTACATCGTGCAGCTGCCGCTGCCGAAGCACATCGACACGGATCGCATCCTCGAGTGCATCGACCCGGCCAAGGACGCGGACGGTCTGCACCCGACCAACCTCGGCCGCCTCGTGCTCAACGCGAACACCGAGATCACCTCGCCGCTGCCGTGCACGCCGCGCGGGGTCATCGAGCTCGTGGAGCGCAACGGCCTCTCGTGGGCCGGGAAGCACGTTGTGGTTGTGGGGCGCGGGATCACTGTCGGTCGCCCGATCGGCCCGCTGCTGACGCGCCGCGAGTTCAACGCGACGGTCACGCTGACCCACACGGGTACCCAGGATCTCGGTGCCGAGCTGCGTCGCGCCGACGTGATCGTCGCCGCGGCTGGCGTCGAGGGGATCGTGCGCGCAGAGGATGTGAAGCCGGGCGCGATCGTGCTCGACGTTGGCGTTTCCCGCAAGACGGACCCCGAGACGGGCAAGTCCCGGGTCGTTGGCGACGTTGATCCCGCGGTCGCGGCGGTGGCCGGCTGGGTCTCGCCGAACCCGGGTGGTGTGGGTCCCATGACCCGCGCGCTGTTGCTCAAGAACGTCGTGGAGATGGCGGAGCGGGCCAGCGCGTAACGCGGTCCAAACAGAAGTGCCCCGTGCCTCGCAGGAATTCCTGCGAGGCACGGGGTACTTCTGCACTACCGGGGCGTTTCTGCACGCTGCGCCGGATCAGTCCGCTTCGCGCCGCAGCACCTCGCCGGTCTGCGCGTCGATCGTCAGCTCGGTCTCCGCCCAGGTTTCGGTGTCCACGAGGTTCGCCTCCCAGACAAGCACACCTCGATCTTCGTCGAGGGCGAGTTCCGTGAGGCGCGGGCTGGGCGAGGTTTCGCCTGAGATCCGCGCCGCCTCGGCGATCCCAATCGCCACCTGCGCCTGCTCCTCGGAGTCCAGCTGCACTTCACGGGAACTGAGCACCTCAAGGGTGTCCGCCGCGAGGTCCGCTTCAAAGCCGCGTGTGGGGTGTGTGTTCCCCTCACCCGGGTCGCGGCTCGTGACCTCCCAGATCCACTGTCCGCGCTCGTAGTCCAGGTCGATCGAGACGATCGTGCCCCGCACTCCCTGGGACTCCGAGGCGAAACCCTCAAGCCAGTCGGAAGGCCACCTCACCGAAGTGGGGATGCCGGCTGCCGGGAAGTCAGAGTCGCCGTGGGGGTGCATCTTCGGCCCCGGGGAATGAGTCCCCCCGTGGGTCCCTGCGGGACCTCGGCCGCCGGATCCCGACCCGGAGTCTGCCTTGGGCGGCACGTTCACGGTGACGCACCCGCTGAGTGTGAGCGCTCCGGCCGCGATGAGCGCGGCCCAGGCGAATCGCCGTGTGTGCGTGCGGTGTGCGGGTGATGCGATCATGCTGTGCCCCCTCCGAGCGTGCCCATCGGTACGTCTTCAGGATACGCCCGGCGGCTCGGCCAGGACGTTTCCAGGGGGCCGGGGCATAATATGTCCGGGGCTGCGCACCGCGTTCCCCGCGCATCCCGAGACGAGAGCAGAGCCGAATCACGTGACTTCGACGCTAGCAGCCCTGACCGCGACGACAATTCCGGCACTGTTCGGCATTGAATGGTTGGATCCCGAAACCCTGCTGCAGGCGGGTGGCTGGGCTGCACTTGTGCTGGCTTGTGCGTTTGTGTTCCTCGAGACCGGCGTACTTGTCCTCGCGTTTCTCCCGGGAGACTCACTGCTGTTCACGGTGGGGCTATTCTCCGCGACAGGCATCATCGACGTCCCGATCTGGATCACCTGTCTGCTGCTGTTCGTTTTCGCATTCGCGGGTGACCAGATGGGGTTCATGATCGGCCGCAAGCTCGGCCCGGCGATCTTTAGCCGGAAGAAGAGCCGACTGTTCAACCCGGAAAACGTGGCGCGCACGCACGAGTTCTTCGAGAAGCACGGCCCCAAGGCGATCATCATCGCCCGTTTCCTCCCGATTTTCCGCGCGTTTGTGCCCGCTGCGGCCGGCGTGGGCAACATGCGCTACCGCCAGTTCATCGTCTACAACGCTGTTGGCGCGCTGCTCTGGGGCGTGGGCGTCACGCTGCTCGGATACTTCCTGGGTCAGATCCCGTTTGTGCGCGAGTACAGCGAGGTCTTCATCATCGTGCTCGTGCTGATCCCGGGCATCCCGATCCTGATCGAGCTGAGTCGCGCCTTTGTCTCGTGGCGCCGCAAGCGTCGCGCGGCGGAGGCCGGAGTCACTGCCACCACCGATGCAGAGGCGTCCGCCGAGGCTCCGCGCGACGCGTCCTAGCCGATCCTGACGAAACGCGTCAGCGCGTCGACGAGTACCTCGGCTATGCCGCTCTCGTCCTGAATCTCCGCACGCGCCGCCACGACAAGGTCGGGGTTGTCCGTGATGATCCCGTCGGATCCCCGGCGGAGGTGCTCGCGGAAGCCATCCTCGTCGTTCACGGTCCACGTCATGAAGCCGAGCCCGGCCGACCGGGCCGCATCCTGCATGGCCACGGTGGCGGTCCACTCCTCGACGACGATGAAGTCGGCGATTGTGTCCGGGATCCCGCCGCCGGCGAACGCCATTGTGTAGCCCACGGTGAGGTCTGGCCGGAGCTGCTTGAGCCGGTCCACGCTGGCGGCGTCGAGGGAATGATAGATGTTCTCGTCGAGGGCGTCGAGCTCTTCCAGCTCAGCGACGAGCCGCTCGACGTGGTCGGGGGTGTCGCCGCCGCCGAGCTTGATCTCGATGAGCAGCGGCATGCCAATGCGTTGCGCGTGGCGCACGTAGTCGGCAAAGGTGGGGATTGTGTCCTCGTGCCCCGCAAGGTCACGAACGGTGATCTGCGTAAGCTCGTCAAGTGTGAGATCCTTCACCGCGTCGGGCCGGCCCGCCAGCCGATCGAGCTTCGCGTCATGCATCGCCACGAATTCCCCGTCTTGCGTCTGCATCACGTCCATTTCGACGAGATCGGCACCGGCAGTGTCAGCGGCGTCGAGTCCGCTGAGGGTGTTCTCCACGCCTCCACCCGAGAAGCCGCGGTGCGCGAGCACGAGCGTGTCCGGAGCCGCGGCCAGCCGGTGCAGGGTGCCCCAGCCCGCAACGCTGCACCCCGCAGCGACCACGATGGCGAGTGTGGCGGCGAGGACTGCGGGGCGACGGCTTTGCGGTGCGGGGTGTGATGCTGGCGTGAGGTTCCGCGCTGCGGGGTGCGGCAGGAGATCCATCGATGCGGGGAGGCGCGTGCTGCTGCGCCGGAGGCGGGTGATGAGGACTCCCGCAACCGCCGCGGTGACGCCGCCGCTGAGCAGCATTCCACAGGTCTGTGCGATCCCGAGCGAGACGGCCGCGATCCCGGGGGCCGCTCCGGGAGCCCATGCGTCCGCGGCCGCCGTGGGGAGCAGCGACACTAGGGCGAGCGCTGCTCCCAGCACGGATCCGAGCGCGGTGATGACGACCGTCGCGAGTACCACGGGAGCCCAGGTGCGTGGCCCGCGGGTGAGTCGCCAGCTTGTGCGGAGCGGGCGTCGGCCGGAACTCAGCACAAACAGCGGGATCGTGAGCGCGAAACGCACATTGAGCCAGGCGAGCACCAGGAGAAATACTGCGAAGCCGATTGCGCTCGCGGGCGACTTCATGAGTTCCCCGGAGATGAAGGATGGAATCGCGATCCCCCGAGTGAGCGCGGAGGTGAATCCAAAACCGCTCAGCGGGAGGAGTACAAACAGGTAACCGAGCAGAGGGAGCGAACTCGGTCGGAGCAGGGCGCGGGCGATGCGGCCCAGTTCGGCAAGGAACTGCCGTCCCGTAAGCGCGGGCCAACGCAGCAGCACCACGAGCGCCGCGAACTGCAGCACGAGCAACCAGAATGCGGCGGTCACTATCACGACTATGAGGACGAGCGTGAGCGGAAGGCCGGGCCCCTGGATCGGCCGCCCCAGGTCGAGTCCAGACATGCCCCCGGCGCGCAGCGCCTCGCGGAACAGCCAGCTCACTACGGGGAGTGCAAGCACCAGAATTGCGCTTTGCGTCAGGATGAGCAGCCCTACCAGGCGAGATCCGCCTGCGCGTAGCTGCGCCCACGCTCCCCGGAGCAGAATTCCGGTCTCTGACCAGACACTCGCCTGGCTCCGTCGCATGGGGGTCCTTCCCTCAGTGGGTGTCCATCGGTTCCGCGGCATCCGCGGCCCGGATCTAGCCTAGGGGGCGCGCAGTTGCCACTGGTGCCGCCGAGCGGTTGCCTCATAGAATGTGCCTAAGAACCAGGCGGTGCACGTCGGTACCGCAGTAGGGGGAGCCGGGATGAAGCGGGTCGCAACGATAGTCGGTCTTGCGGTGTGTGCGGCGCTCGCCTCACTACTGCCAACGGCGGCCCTTGCCGTTGTGCCGACGCCCGCGACGGCACCGCCGTCGCTCAGCGGTTCCTACGTCGTGGATGCGACCTCTGACGCGGTGCTGGGCTCCGATGTCAGCAAGCTTGAGGCCTCGGTCCGCGGCTTCGCGGCCGAGCACGGCGTGCAGCTCTTTGTTGTGTACGTGGACGAGTTCACCTCGCCGGAGAATCCGGAGGCCTGGGGTGCAGCGACCGCGCAAAAGAACTTCCTCGGGGACGATGCGGTGCTGCTCAGTATCGCGGTGGAGGATCGACTCTTTGATCTCAACGCCGCTACGGCGCTGATCTCGGACGCCCAGTACGACAAGCTCGTGAAGGACTACGTGCGCCCCGCGCTCAAGGAGAGCAACTGGACGGGCGTGATCGGGCAGACCCTCACCGGGATCGAGAAGACCGTGCTGAACCCGGAGTCAAATGGCACGGGGATCGCAATCGCCGTGGTCGGCGGCGTCGTTGTCGTGGGTGGGGTCGCGGCGGGGGTCCTTGTAGCGCGCAAGAAGAAACGTGAGCGCGCCGCTGAGGACGGCGAGGTTGTGTTGAGCCTCGAAGAGCTCGAGACCCAGGCCAGCGGACTGTTGGTGCGCGTCGATGACGACCTGCGCAGCAGTGAACAGGAACTTGGATTTGCACAGGCGCAGTTCGGGGCGGAGGCCGCGGGCCCGTTCGAGACAGCGATCGGTGCCGCAAAAGCGCAGCTGCAGGCGGCATTTGAACTGCGGCAGAAGCTCGACGACAGCATTCCCGACACTGACGAGCAGCGCCGGGCTTGGCACGAAGAGATCATTGCCCGGTGCTCCGGGGCCAAAGAATCGCTCGATGCGCACACAGAGTCGTTCTCGCGACTGCGTGAGGTTGAACAGCGTGCCCCCGAGGTCATGCAGCAGCTGCGGGCGGCAGCGCCGGGGGTGGAGGATCGCCTGGCCGCAGGGCGACAGACTCTTGCGCGCCTCACCGAGGTGTATGCGGAAACGATCACGGGGCCGCTGCAGGCCAATCTCGACGAGGCCAAGATACGACTGAGTTTCGTCGCCGACTGCTTCGCGTCGGCTGAGCAGGAGCTTGCTGCGGGGCAGCGCGCCGCAGCCGCGGTGTCGCTGCGTGCTGCCGAGGCCGCACTGGACCAAGCGGGTACACTCGCGGACTCACCGAACACGATGGCGGCGGAACTGGCTGAGAGCGTGAAGCAGCTCGAGCTGGGGACCGCGGACCTCCGGGCGGATCTGCAGACCGCGGCGCAGCTCATCGGTGCGGCCCCGGCGGGGGAACGTGCAGCGTTGGAAGCCGCGGCCCATGAGGTGAACGCGGTGCTGGCTCAGGGGGCGCAAGGCGACCCTGTCCGGGCCCTGTCCGCGGTGGCGGCTGCCAATGTGCAGATCGACGCCGCGATCGGTGCGGCCCGCGAATCTGTGGAGCGCACTCGCCGGGCGGAGGCCGCCCGGGACGAGGCGCTCGTGCCGGCGCGCGCAGAGGTGCTCGCGGTAGAACAATTCATCGAGACGCGGCGCGGGGCGATCGGCGCGGAAGCGCGCACTCGCCTCGCGGAGGCGCAGCGACAACTCCAGCTTGCCGAGCACTACGCGCCGACAGATCCCACGCGCTCATACCAGGCCGCACAGCAAGCTACACGCTACGCACGGGCCGCCTACCAGCTTGCGGGATCGGATGTGTCCGGCTGGGGCGGTGGCGGATCCGGCGGTTACGGTGGCGGGTCCGGTTCGAACGGCAGCTTCGGTGGTGCAGTCCTCGGCGGAATCCTGGGCGGGCTGCTCAGCGGCGGTGGCGGTTCCGGTTCCGGCGGTGGCGGCGGATGGAGCGGTTCCAGTGGCGGATTCCGTGGTGGGTGGAACGGCGGCGGCTCGATGGGCGGCGGCTCCGGTGGTGGCGGGCGGCGCGGTGGTGGCGGCCGTTTCTAGGGTGACCCGGCCGCCTGCACACGCCGGGTAACACAGACTTCGCCCGCCCACCGGGGCCGGCGAACAACTCTCCTCCGAGCTGGTTCGGTGGAACGAAGGAAAGGAAGCCGACATGGCAAAGCAGTCCATCCTTGGCCGGATTACACAGCTCGCCAAGGCCAATATCAACGCGCTGCTCGACTCCGCGGAAGACCCGGAGAAGATGCTGAACCAGATGGAGCGTGACTATAAGAACAGCATCGCGGACGCGGAGAGCTCGGTTGCCCAGACCATTGGCAACCTGCGACTCATGGAGGCGGATCTCGACGAGGACCGCAAGGCGATCACCGAGTGGGGAAGTAAGGCGGCGGCCGCGTCCGCGCAGGCCGAGACGCTGCGTTCCTCGGGCGACGCCGCGGGGGCGGACCGCTTCGACAACCTTGCTCGGGTGGCGCTGTCCAAGCAGATCTCCTTCGAGAAAGAGGTCGCGACCGCGGAGCCGAGCGTCACTGCCCAACAGCAGGTCGTCGATCAGCTGAAGACCGGCCTGCAGACAATGCGAGAGAAGCTCGTGCAGCTGCAGGCAAAGCGCGACGAGCTTGTCTCCCGCGGTAAGGTCGCTGACGCGCAGTCGCAGGTTCAGGATGCCGTGAAGAACCTCGACGTGCTCGATCCGACGAGCGAACTGGGTCGCTTCGAGGAAAAGGTCAAGCGGCAGGAAGCGATGGTGCGCGGCCAGGCGGAGCTCGCCGCGTCCACGCTCGACGCGCAGTTCAACGAACTCGACGATCTCGGGTCGCTGAGCGAGGTCGACCAGCGCTTGCAGGCGCTGAAGCAGGGCAACTAGCTCTCGACAGAGGGTCGGGACGGGCAGTGCGCCCGTCCCGACCCTTCGTTGTTGTGTCGCGCGCATCTGCGCGCCCGGCGGTTCAGGCGCGGGTGCGCACCTTGCGGTAGGGGTGCGTCTCGACACGCGTGGTGACCTCGGTGATGAGGTCCTCGGAGGTTTTCCCCGCGCGGGCTGAGGCGATGAGGCGACGGGTCACCCGGGCAGCGGCGCGCAGGTTCATGGGGCGGCCCTCGATCCCGAAGAGCAGGAGCGCCCAGTCTGGCAACAGTGACAAGATCCCGTCTTGAATGTTGACGCCAGCCCACACCTTGATCGGGTTGCCGGAGATCACGGGTTTGCGCATGGTGCGCGTCATTTCGGCGGCGGGGATCGTGAGCGCCATCCAGTGCTTGTTGTCGTCGATGTAGCGATCCAGCGCCACGCGTGTGCTCGGGAGGAACTCGTCGCCAGAGATGCCGACGATCTTCGCGGCCTCGTGCTGCTCAGTGACAAAACGATCCTGCTCAGCAACGGTGAGGGTGGGGCCGAAGGCGTCGGCTGCGCGGAGCACGCCGTAGACGATGCAGTTGTGGGTCCAGGCGAGCCACTCTTGCGTGTCCGCGCGGAGTTCCTCGCCCGTCCGAGGATCCGTCCACACGCTCGCTGCGTGCAGGCGCTGCACGGCCGCCCCTGCCGCGTCGGCGTGGGCGCGATCACCGAAGATCGTGGTGTCGACGTACTGCCCGGTGCGCTCTCCCCGTCCCTCGACGTCGGTGGCGTAGTTACTGGTGCCGTCGAACACACGCATCATCATCGGGTTCAGTGACTGCAGCAGCAGTGCGGCGACGCCGCCGAGCTTTGACGAGGGGTCAGAGTAGAGCCGCCAGCTCACGCTGCCTGGGCCGAAGTAGCCGTGGTCGGCTGCGTCTGCTGCTGGCTTGCCGGTACTGCCGTGTGCGACGGGGCAGCCGCCCGTGCGCTCGGTGTCGCGTTGGGCCGCCCCTGGTTCGCTGATGCTCATGTCTCTCCCCCGTTCCGGGTGGGCGAGTGGCGCCGTAGCCCGGGTGACAAATATTGGATAACGTCCACTTTTATTCTAGGGGTGTTTCGCGTCGATCGCGTGCGATCTTCGCGGCTCTGCAAAACCCGGGGTGGTGTGCGAGGCACGCCGGTGAGAGACTGGCCCCATGCGGAATATGGGGTGGGGAACATCGGTGCTTGCGATTGCGCTGATTGCGGGCCTCTCAGGCTGTGGCACCTTGAATCACGGACGAGCCGATTCCGAGGGAGCTACGCGGGCGAGTGAAGAGCAGGCGCTGATCGGCGGAGACGTCATTGCGCCAGTCACCGTTCCCGCGAGCGAACTCTCCGGCAAGACTGTCGATCTCGTGGTAGGCCAGGTGTTGCGGATCGATACCGCGAATCTCGACGTGGCAAGTTATCGGGCGGCGATCGCTGATCCCGATATCGCCGTGTTTGCGCAGGGGTATCGCGACGACGGGGCAGAGTTCACTCCCGGGATCGCCGCAACCAACGTGGGGACCACCGAGGTCACCCTGACGCATGAGCAAGGCGGGCTGGAACCGATCCGGTTTGCAGTTGCCGTAACGCCGCGCGGCTAGCAGACCCGCACCGGCGCGCGTGCCCGCGCGAGCGGGGATTTCTCAGGCAGTACGCGGTGAAGGCGGCTACTCTGAGAAACTGTGCTGAGTGAGCTGGAAACCTTCTCGACGATCGCGCTGTATTCGGCAATGATCGTGTACGCGATCGCGTTCGTGTTCTACGCCGTTGACCTGGCAAACAGGAGCGGCGACGCGGCTGCCGAATCGCGCAAGGCCACGGCCGGTGCCGCTGCGGCAGGCGGCGGAGTCGCCACTCTCACGCGTACCGCGACCACGCCGATTTCGGAAAAGGAACGCCGTTCCCGGTCGCTTCGTGTGGGCTTCTCGCTGACGGTGCTCGGCTTTATCCTGCACCTCGCGGCGACGGTGCTGCGCGGGATCGGGGCGGAGCGTGTGCCGTGGGCCAACATGTATGAGTTCGCGCTCACCGCGACCTGCTCGATCATGCTGATCTTCTTGCTCGTTCAGTTCTTCGTTGACCTCCGGTTCCTCGGCACCCTGGTGACCGGAATGGCGGTGCTGTTCCTCGGCGTGACGAAGGTGAACTTCTACGTCCCGATTGTGCCGCTGCAGCCCGCACTCGACTCCTACTGGCTCGTGATCCACATCCTGGTTGCGGTGCTTGCCGTCGGCTTCCTCACGCTGTCCTTCGGCCTATCCGTGCTGCAGTTGCTGCAGACCCGACGCGAAGGCAAGATCGCGGTGGGTGAGCCGGGCGGGATGCGCTTCCTCACGAGCATCCCGAACGCGGTGCGCCTTGAGGACCTGTCCTACCGGCTCGCGATCATCGGCTTTGTGTTCTGGACCTTCACGCTCATCGCCGGATCGATCTGGGCGGAAGCCGCCTGGAGCCGGTACTGGGGCTGGGACACGAAGGAGGTCTGGACCTTTGTGATCTGGGTGCTCTACGCCGGCTTCATTCACGCTCGTGCGACCCGCGGCTGGCGCGGCACGCGCTCCGCGTGGCTGTCGATCATCGCCTACGCTGCCGTGATCTTCAACTTCGCGATCGTCAACGTGTTCTTCAAGGGCCTGCACGCTTACTCGGGCCTGTAGGCCGCTTGCCCGCTGACAACGTGTCGCCGCTGATCGCCCCGCCGTCACGGCGGGGTCTGCGCCTCACGCTCATCCTGTGCGGGGTGGCACTTGTTGGCGTGGTGCTGGCAGTAACGCTGTGGCCGACGCCCGTGGATCAGGGAAGCCGCAGACTGATCGCGGAGTTCATCGCGCTGCTGCATCGGGCGGGCGTGCCCGAGTGGTTCGGGTACAGCCAGCTTGAGGTGCTGGCGAACGTATTGATGTTCGTGCCGCTTGGCGTCCTTGGCGGATTGCTGGTGCGGCCGCGCCGGCTGTGGTGGGTGTTCCTCGCGTTGCCCGTGTTATCCGTGTGCGTGGAGCTGACTCAGTTCTGGCTTCTGCCCGCCCGCTTTGCGACCCTCTCCGACGTGATCGCGAACACGACGGGCGGCTGGATCGGCCTCGCCGCCGCCCTGGCGTTACGCCGGGCGGTGGCGAGGCGACGTCGCAGCGTTACTGGGGAAGCTCCGAGCCCGGCGCTCGAGTCGCCGCATACTCGTTGAGCGTGCCGCCCTGGAACGCAGCCGTGACGTCGGCGAGCGCGCTTGGATCCGGCACCACGATCGACTGCCCGTCAGCGGAGGTTCCCGTGCCGAGGGTGGGGCTCGTGAAGAACTGGATGTCGCTGGAACGAATCGAGCGCAGGTCGAAGCCCAGTGACACTGCGTTCTGCAGGTCCAGGTCGTTGTCGAGCACGAGGTAGGGCTTCAGTGCCTGGAACGTGCTGGTGAGCTTGCCGGGATCCGTCATCGTGTCCTTGCTCAGGAGGCCCTGCATGAGTCCCTTGAGGTAGGCCTGCTGGTTCCGCGCCCGCTGGTAGTCCCCGTCGGCGAAGGCGTAGCGCTCGCGCACGAACCCGAGGGCCTCCTCGCCAGTGAGCGTGATCTTGCCGGGCGCGAAGGCGTGTCCGCCATGCGTTGACGTGAACGGCTGCGTGTTGTTGACGGTGACGCCCCCGAGTGCATCCGTTAGTTTCGTGAAGGAGGAGAAATCGACGAGCGCAACGTGGTCGATCCGTGCGCCGATGAAGTTCTCAACGGTGTTGACCGCGAGCGGCATGCCGCCAAGTGCCACGGCTGCGTTGATCTTGGCTTCGCCGTGATCCTGGATCGGGACCCAGTTGTCACGCATGATCGACATCACCGTCAGGTTCTTCCGATCCGGCGAGACCTGCGCCACGAGGATCGCGTCGCTGCGGAACCCTGTGGCTTCTTCGACTGATGCGGTCGGGTCACTGGTGTCTCGCGAGTCGGACCCCAGGAGGAGAATGTTGATCGGGGCCTTGGCTCCGGGCTTCACCGTGACCGCCTCTGGTCGCGTGAGCGTGGGATCCTGCGCGATGGAGACGCGGTTGATGTCATTGAACGAGTTCGCCAGCACCGCGTAGGCGACGCCCGCCGCGATGGCGAGCAGCACGACCAACGATCCCAGCACAATGAGTGTGTTGCGCAGCCCCTTCCGCTTCTTTCGGATCGCGGGTGCGGCAGGTGCCGCATCGGCCTCGGCGATCAGGCGCTCGAGGTGTGAGGGGGTCTCGGCCATTGGGTGCTGTTCTCCGTAGTTCTCTGGCCTCTGGCAATTTCCGGCCATAGACACATGAACTTCAATGCTAACTGACGTGTTCCTGCGGGGCTCCCAGCGCGGGCCGGTGATTGTCCAGCTTGCGTTGAGGCGACGGTCACGCTCTGTACATGTCGGCATGGGTGAATGTGAGGGTGAAGTTCTTCTCTCGCCGTTCCCCGATCCGGGCCGAGGCGCGCGCATTCCTGACACTCGACTGTCGCAGCAGCGTGCACGAGGGGTGTGAGTTCTGCGCCTGCGGGTGCCACGGCTAGCTGCCCCAGGCTACGGGATTCCTAACTGTCCGCTATGCTCTTTCGGGGGGAATAGCGCACCTACTGGTGGTGCGCGGGGCATGTAGAGGATGGGATGCGGGAGATCGGCGGTGCTGCGGGCTGCCTTCCAAGCGAACCAGAAAACGCTCCGCTCGTGAGCGTCATCATCCCCGTGTACAACGCTGCGGAGTTCCTGCACCGCTGCATTGACTCGGTGCTTGCGCAAACGATGCCGGACTTTGAACTGATCGCGATCAATGACGGTTCGACCGACACGAGCCTCGAGATTCTCGAACAGTACGCGGCTTCGGATCCGCGAGTGCGCGTCACCGATCAAGAGAACGCCGGGCAGGGATCCGCCCGTAATCGGGCCTTGGGTCTCGCTACTGGTCGCTACGTTCTGTTTGTCGATGCCGACGACTTCATTGAACGCGTTACGCTTCAGGTCACCACGGAGCGTGCCGAAGAAGACCAGTCCGACCTCGTGCATTTTGATTGGAAGCTCTACTCGCCCGGGACAGGGCACCCCGGGGGCATGCACTATTACAACGCCGATCCGTTCTGGCATAAACGCGTGCTTCTCGGGGCGGGATGTGACGAGCTCCTCCGCGTCCAAAACTTCTACTCGGTCACGAACCTGTACCGGCGTGGGTTCCTTGCCACGCACGGCATCGTGTTCGAGGAGGGGCGGATCTATGAGGACAATCCGTTTGTGCTGCAGGCCGTGAACCGGGCAGAGATCGCCTCGCTCGTGCACTCCCCGCTCTACACGATCAACCCGCACCCGGAATCTACGACGCGCTCGAACACCGATACGGACAAGCACGTGCGGGACCACTTACACGCCGTGGCCCGTACCTTTGAGCTGCTGAACCGCCGCAACCCTCGAGCGGCCGCCTACCTCGCGGCGTACCACGTGAAGAAGATTGGGCCCTACTACGAGCGGCGGATTCCCCGGCGGTATCGTCGGGCGTACATCCGGGAGTTCGTCGAAATCCTGCACGCCGCCCAGATCGAGATACCGCCCGCAACCTCCACGAACGCGCCCATGCGGCTCGCCATGCGGCTCCGGCTTTTCGAGGAGCGTCGCTACACCGCGTTTCAGGCCATGATTTCGGGGAAGAACGCGATCATGCCGCGCGTGAAACGGGGCAAGGCATGGTTACGCCGGCAGAAGCATCGCCGCTCGAAGGCCGGGGCCTGGTCCGCGCAGCTCGAACGGGTGCTCGCAGGCCCGGTCAAGTCCGACGCGATCACGTTCCTTGGGCTCGATTTCAAGTACACCGGGAATTCCCGTTACCTGTTCGAGCAACTGCTCGCGGATGAACGGTTCGCGGGACTTGACCTGAAGTTTGTGACCACCGATACGCGGGTCCCGGAGCACTACCGCTTGCCGCCGAGCAACGCTGGCACGAACGCGCACCTCGCCCGCTCGCGCGTGGTGATCGCCGAGTCCTGGATCCCGCCTCACGTCCGCAAGCATCGGGACTCGACCTGGGTGCAGTTGTGGCACGGCACCCCGATCAAGCGAATGCTCTTTGACTCGCACGAGCCCCGGATTATCTGGAACCGTCGGCACCACAAAACCAGTAAGTACCGGGATATCCAGCAATGGGACTACTTTGTCGTCGACTCCGAGATTGCCGCTCAGAAGTTCCAGACAGCGTTTCTCCTAGATCCGGCGAAGATCGTGCGTACCGGCTACCCGCGGGTCGCGTACCTCCGTGACCACGCGAATGACCGCCCCTTACAGCAGAGGATCCGCTCGGAGCTCGGAATCGCACCCAAGCAGAAGATCGTGTTGTACGCGCCCACCTGGCGGGACTACAACTACGGGCGGTCTCTCGAAGAGGGCGACTTCTCGTACGTGCTCGATTTACAGGAACTCACCTCGGAACTGGGCGACGAGTACGCGGTCGTATTCCACGATCATGGGTACCTGTCTAGCGAGTTGGGCACGAATCGCGGCACCGCGATCGACGCCTCGGATATGGAGACTCAGGAACTCCTACTCATTGCCGATGTGCTGGTAACGGACTATTCCTCGGTCGCGTTCGACGCTCAAGCGATTGGGCTACCCGTCGTGTGGCACATCGCGGACGCGGAGATGTTCGAGGAGTCCCGCGGGGTTTACAAGGACGTGGCAAGTGCCGGCCGTGTCGGGGCGACTGGGTCTTCCGAGATGCTCTGGGATCTGGTGCAGGCCGCCACTGGGGAGCCGCGTTGCGCTCGTGAGCTTACCGAGGTCATAGCTCATCAGAGCCTCGAACTAATTATTTTGGGATCAATCGCGAACAGTCGTATTGATGCAGTATTCGACGCAGGGACGTAAAGACGTGTTATCTGGGATGAGCTCTACCGTACAGAAGAACCTTGCGCGTCTGCGGCGTCGTAAAGAAGATTGGGTCGCGGCCGGAGACCTGTTTCTTGCTGCGGCTGAAGCTCGAGGAGCAGATGCCTTACTCTGGCGCGATGCCGCACGCGCGCTGCAGTATGCGAAAGATTCCCGAGCCGTTGGTGCCTTCGAACGCACCACGGAACTAGTACCACAGGACTTTGATTCCTGGTATCGGCTGGGCTGGCTCCGTGAACAGGCAAAAAACTATGCAACGGCCATGGATGCCTATGATTCAGCGCTTGCTGCAGGAGGTGATGTGGGGCACCTCTCATTCCGCAAGGCGCGGTGCGCTGAGAAGTTGGGCGATGTGGATGCAGCGACAACGAGCTTTCGCGCGGCACTCATTTCCGGATTCGACCGGGCAAAGTGCCTCAACGAATTGGCACGGCTGCAGAAATCCGCACCTCTGTGGCTCCGCCTAGAGCTTTGCCGTGAGGGGGCGGACGTATTCTCTCCCGAATCCCAGTGGATGAAGACTTACGCGCGACTCGTCTCTGAGATGGGCACTGACGAGGAGGCGAATGACGTCTATCGCCTCGTCTCGTCTCATCGGTTGCTTGAAGAGGTGGAAGTTGTGCGATGGGCGAATGCACTTGAGCGAACCAGTCGTGATGGTGAACGCCGTGAGCTACTTGGCGACTTCATGCAAAGTCTCCCCGAAGCAGACCGCCTCCTCGGCCCAGGTGTGCTTTTCCAGCGTGCGGAACTATGGGAAGCCGCTCGCGCTGAGTACGTTCGGGCTCTGGGCCTGGGCGCTGAGAATGCCGAGCTCACTTACCGAATCGGACTAACCTACGCGCGGGAATACCGCTGGGCGGAGGCGTCTGACTACTATTCCCGCGCGTACGGCCTCCTGCCAGGGAACGCCTACTGGGCCTACCGGTGTGGCCTTGCCTTTGAGCGCCAGGGCAAGCCTGAGGATGCCAAATGGTGGTACGGCGAGGCACTTCAGCATGATCCAGAAAAATCTCACTACTGGCACCGCCTGTCAATGGTGTTGGACAATCAGAAGGACCAGGCCGCGTCAGTTGGAGCCGCAAAGCGAGCGGCATTCGGAAACGTGCGACCCACGCCCGTCGTCCATGATTCTGTGATCGGCGAGATCCAAGCAACCTCCGAGACGCGGGAGCACTGGGCGCAACAGCTAGGTCAATGGAACAAAGCAGCCGGCTTGGACTCAGTGAGCGGAATGCTTGCGGCCTCCAGGGTACGTCTTTCTGGCGGAGACGCTGCGGGTACGCGCGAGCTTCTCCGCCGGGTGTTGGTGCACCGCATGGAACTGAGCGCAGAGCAGCGCATCGTTACCGCACACCTGCTCGAGCAGATCGGCGAATCTGGCGAGGCAGTAGAGACACTTCATGATGCTCGCGTGATCAGAACCCCGGACGGCTTCAGCCTCTCCCGCTATTTGCCAGCTGGGCGATCACGCGCGAACCGCGTGTACGCAGAGTTGGTGAATATCCGGAGCATTGACGCCCAGGTCGTCCTGTTTGAATCGAACCACGGAGCAAGCATCGGGTGCCACCCGCTTGCGATATTCCGAGAGATGCTCAGCGATCCCCGTTTTTCCAACCATGTTTTCGTGTGGGTTCGGAAAGCGGACACGTTTGTCCCCCGAGATCTCATCGACAACCCGAGAGTGCAGTTCGTCCAGCTGGGGAGCGATAGCTACCTGTACCACTTGGCAACTGCGAAGTACCTCATTAATAACGTCTCATTCCCTCCTTACTTCCTGCGGCGCGAGGGCCAGCGCTACCTGAATACTTGGCATGGCACTCCGATGAAGACGCTCGGTCGCTCTATGAGACAGGGCCTCGTGGAGTATGAAAACCTAGAACGAAACTTCCTCCAGGCAAGCCACTTGATCGCACCCAACGAGTTGACCAAGTGGGCGCTGCTCGACGAGCATCACCTTGATGGGCTCTACCCGGGTTCCGTTGCGATTCTGGGATCCCCCCGTCTCGACAGGCTGGTTCGTGACGCGGGAGAGCTGCGTGAAAGCATCCGGCTGCGATTGGGAGTTGAGCGAACTGAACGGCTGGTCCTCGTGGCACCGACCTGGCGCGGGGGCGTCTCTGCTCACGATCTTGACGAGACTATGCTCACCGTGCAGCTCGAGTCGCTTGCTGCGCTGCCGGGTGTGCGTGTGGTCTATCGAGCGCATCGACTCACGGAGAAGCTCATTCGAGGGCTGGAGCTCCCTGTCTCGGTTGTGCCGGCAGATATCGATACGAATGATCTGTTGGCGGCCGTGGATCATCTGGTCAGCGACTATTCCTCAGTGGTGTTCGACTTCCTCGTGACGGGAAAGCCGGTCACGCTATTTGTCCCTGACTTGCAAGAGTACGAGGAAGCCCGAGGGTTGTACTTGCATCCTTCGGAACTGCCGTTTGGAATCGCATCGACTCCTGCGGAACTTGCCCAACTTGTCGCGGCAGCGGGCTCGGAGCATGAAGAAGCGTACTTAGCAGCCGCCGCGAAGTACGGAAGTCGTGAGGACGGTCACGCGTCTGCCCGTGCTGTTGATTTCTTGCTCGATGACACCCGCAAGGGCAGCGAATTGAACGGTCGACGCACCGTGCTGTTCCACGCGAGCATGATCCCGAACGGAATCGCCAGTGCACTCTTGGCAATCCTGGGTGAACTCGCGGAGCGTGACCTCAATATCATCCTCATTGTCGAACCGAGCGTGCTTCGCGAAGCAGAGGATCGCAGGTCCGTGTTTGAGCGACTCCCCGCAAGTGTCAAACTTGTCTCGCGGTTGGGAGACACCGTGATGACGCCAGAAGAATTCTTCGTTCGTCGCGAAATCGAGGCCGGCAACTGCGACCCCGCCGAGGCAATGACAGAGATCTATCGGAACGGCTGGAAGCGCGAGGCTCGGCGAATCCTGGGCGACATGCGCATTGACGTCGCTATTGAGTGGGACGGCTACGCGCCGCTCTGGGCTGGGATTCTTGCACACGCGGGAGACTCCTCGACTCGTCGCTTGATTTGGCAGCACAACCAGATGGAGGAGGAACGGGTGCACAAGTACCCAGTGCTCGACAACGTCTTTCGCATGTACCCCTGGTTTGATCAACTGGTATCGGTGTCTGAGATGCTCGCGGAAGAGAACTCTACCTATCTAGCTGCTCGAGGCCAGCTCCCTGAAGAAGGCGTCGCCGCTGTACGGAACACGCTCCTCTTTGACGAGATTCGTGCCAAATCTTTAGAGGCGATGACCCCTGAGGTCCAGTCAGTGGTATCAGAGGCAAGCCCCCTCCTCGTCAACATCGGCAGAATGTCGATTGAGAAGAATCAGATCGAGCTCATCCGAGCTTTGCCCGAAGTCCTGGCTGACTTCCCCAACGCGAAATTGATAATTGCTGGA
Source organism: Leucobacter sp. 7(1) (assembly GCF_900163635.1). Taxonomy (GTDB): domain Bacteria; phylum Actinomycetota; class Actinomycetes; order Actinomycetales; family Microbacteriaceae; genus Leucobacter. The sequence continues at coordinate 24,875 of NZ_FUID01000068.1, forward strand.
AGCGGTCCACTTCGCGATCAGTTAACAATTGAAGCGATGCGGTTGGGGGTTCAGAACTCTGTTCTCTTTGCGGGCCAGTTGGCAAACCCGTACCCATTGATGGCTGCGGCAGATCTCTTTGTTCTCCCGTCATTGCACGAGGGGCAGCCAGTTGTTCTGTTTGAGGCGATGGCGTTAGGGGTAGGAATTCTTGCCTCGAGTTGCCCTGGCAACGTGGAGGCGTTGGAACTGGGGTACGGAGAGCACACGGCGATTGATGCTCGTAGCATCGCCGCCTCTGTCCGCCGTGCAGCCTACGCACAAAACCCTCGGCGCAGTTTCGACTACACCGGTTATCGGTCAAGCGCACTTGGGGCCTTTAGCCAGGTAGCTTTCGCTGTTCTCCCACAAGCCGAATCAACGGCGGTTGGCGCAGCACCGGTTGGCCCGGATTGGGGCCCAGCCTCGTGACATACAACCACGCACACTCGCAACGCGAGTTATCTGTCCGCAGCTTCTAAGAGAGAGAATCTGCCACGTGCCGGCACGCACGCGGAATCGAGCTGGGGCGATGCAACTGAAGTCGGGAAGAAAACGAGGGGGAATCGATGGCACACGTGTTGATGCTGCTGGGCAATATCTTCAAGGTCAACGGCGGATTGACTCATGCGGTATACCGGCGAGCGAACGCGCTGGTGGCAGCTGGCTTTGACGTGACCATTTTCACGTCTCAGTTTCATCGTGACTTTCACGGCCTGTTGGCAGAACACCGGCGCACGGGAACCCTGGACCCGCGAGTGGCTGTTCGGAATCTCTACGAGGATCTGGAAGCCTCGGAAGAACTACAGGGCTCGCCTGCGCTGGAGCATGGCTACACAGCTTTCACGGACCCGAAGAATCCCCTGGCGCGACGTGTGTTCAACGAGCGCGGTGAGTATGTCGCCTTCGAGTTGCGTGAACCAAGCGGAGAGCTTGACTTCATCGATCGTTTCGAAGCGCCCTGGGTCCGTGTCGCTAAGGAGATCTTTGATAGTCGAGGACAATTGCGCAAGGTTCTGTATATGGACCGAGCCGCAAACGTTCCTGATTTCGCGGTCACGTACAAAGCGAATGGGAAGGCCCAGGTCTCCTCGCGACTTAGGAACGGGCAACCAATTTCGTACTTCTCGCATTTTGATGGCAAAGAGTTCCGCTCGGAGGCGGGGGTCATTGTTGCATGGATGAATCGATGCATAGGTGCTCAAAAAAATCTCGTAGTTCTGGCTGAAAAGCGAGAAATGCTCGTGCCTCTGCTCGACGTCGGCGGGGACGATGCAAAGCACGTCCTTTGCCTGCATTCAAGCCACTTGGATGCGCCGTACGATGATCCTGCTGTGGTCTCCTCAAGTATGAAAGCGGCGCTCAGCGCGCTGACAGAGAAGAAAGTGGAGAAAGTAGTAGTGCTGACGGCTGCGCAGGCGGAGGACATCGCTACCCTCCTCGGTGACAGTTCACTAGTGGCCAATATCCCTCACTACCAGGTAGCGGTGGAGAGTCGGCCAGAGGATGAGGCACGTAACGCTCGTCGAGTTGTGTCCCTGGCCAGGTACCACCCGGTCAAGAACCTGACGGAAGCCATCCACGTCATCGACATCGTTCGACGGTCGGTGCCAGACGTCATATACGAGGTGTATGGCTACGGCCCAGAGAAGTTGGCGCTCCAGGAGCTCGTAGTGGAACTGGGCCTTCAGCGCAACGTGACCCTGAATGATCACGTCGAGGATACGCAAATGGTGTTGAAGTCCGCGCGGGTAATGCTCTCGACCTCTCATCAAGAAGGGCAAGGGCTCTCTCAGATTGAAGCCTTGGCGGCGGGAACGCCAGTGGTTTCCTATGACACACCCTACGGCGCTCGGGAGAACATTAGGGACGGGGTCGATGGCTTCGTCGTCACCTATGGGGAAGGCCGAGTGGAAGCCGCGGCCGCAGCGGTTGTGTGGTTGTTACAAGACGATCGTCTTCACCGGAGCCTGAGCGAGTCTGCGAAGGAAGTTACGTCACGATTCTCACAAGACGATTTTGCTAGGAGTTGGACGAGCCTCATTTCGGAACTCGTGGGCACAACGGGCTGAAATAGATCGGGCAGGGTAAGTCTCAATGGTCGATTGAGGAACATTCAAAACGCATAGTCCATTCAATGTAAAATCATGGCTATGGTAACTTTGCGTGCTCAGGCGATTGTCGATGGATATCTTGATGACAATGGGAACCAGATCATTGGGAACCCGCATGTCGGCGCTCACGCGTTCATCGAATTCAAATCATCCCATTGCCGGGTGGAATTTGGGCCGGGAGCAAAACTCCACGGTGCAGTTTTCTTTCAACGCGAGGCATCGCAGCTTCACATAGGCGCAAGATCATTGCTGACGGGCCGAACCTCGCTAGGCGCGTTCTGCTCTATACGGCTCGGTGCTGATGTGTACAGCGGAGCGAATCTGCAGCTTTCCACGGCGGAAGGACAGGCCATCGAGATTGGTGATGATTGCCTGATAGCGAACGATGTTCGTATTCGGGCGGATGATTCACATCCAATTTATGACATGCATAGCGGCGAAAGAATCAATCATTCAGCCTCAATTCTTATTGAGGATCATGTTTGGGTGGGGCAGGAAGTGTTTGTCATGCCCGGTGGCAAGATTCGCTCAGGAAGCATTGTCGGCGCCCGGTCGATGATCACACGGACGTCCGAAGTGCCAGCCAACTCAATCGTTGCGGGTACCCCGGCCAAAGTACTACGAAGCAACGTCCATTGGGTGCGCAAGCACCTTCAGATGCACCGTGATATTCCGGTTTCCATCGATCCCCTCATTCCCAGTTCGGATCCTGAGTAAAGGTCCAACGACTACCCCCGAAACCCCCGATAGCTCGCGCCAAACTCTGCGAGGTCGGGGCGCCAGAGTGTGAGCGGCAGGCCCAGTGCCTGCCGCTCCACGCCGATGCTGGAGTAGTCAGTGATAAGGTGCTCCGCGGCCCCGAACAGCTCGTAGGCGGTCACCCCGCGCTCGCGCAGGGAGGTGCCCGTGAGCGCGGGGAATCCGAGCCCGTCGAGCCTGGCCGCGTCGTGCGGGTGCAGCTTCGCGAGGAACTGGGCGCCTCGGGCGGTTGCGGCCGCGCGTAGCTGTGCCAGGGTATCGCCAGTCTCGGGGTCTGGGATCCGATCCCACCCGTCTGCCTCGCCGAACGGCACTCCGCTCACGCGCACCTCGCCCCCGGCTCGGCGGATCGCGCGATACGTGGGGGCCCACACGACGAGCTCGCGTGCGGGATCGAGCCCCAGCCGGGCGTGCACGCTGCGGTCACCCACCGCCCGCCGCATGACGCGGAGGCGGGGCTGATCCGGCACCACCCGGGTGTCCGCAGGGAGTCGGTACTCCGCGAGCTGCTGTGGCACCCACTCAGGGGTGATCGACGCCAGCACCGTGGCGGGCCCGCGGAACGTCGTGTCCGGCTTCGGTCCACTGCCGTGGGTGAGGTGTGTGTGGACGCGCCGACCGCTCGGGTCACGGCCCGGAATGAGCACGTGCGTGGAGTAGGTCTCGGATGCACGTCGGTGCGCGGCGAGTAGGCTCCGATAGCTGAGCGCCTCGTACCGCAGCGACGTGGGCACCGGGAACCCGAGGCAGCGGGCCGCCTCCGCCACGGCAACACGGGCAAGCGCGGGATCGGGGGAGACGTACACGATCTCCGACAGATCGGATCGCTCGCCCAACAGCACCGTCTGGACAGTGGCGTTTTCCTCGTCGGCGTTGAGCGTGACGACCGCTGCGATGCCGGGGCCTGGCCGGGTCACCCCCAGCGTCGCACTCGTGAGCGCGGACTGCACCGCGCGCGCCCCGCGCCCCGCCAGCCGGACACCGAGGTGTCCGCGCCGGAGCGAGGCGATAGCAGAAGCGGGGGAGCGCACTGGGGACCCTAGCGTTTCTTGCCCTGCAGGCGGGCGACTGCCGCCTTGATGGGCCCGTCAAACACAAGCTGGCCCTTTTCGAGCACGATGCCGCGCTGACACAGATCCTGCACCTGGGCCGCGTTGTGGGACACAACGAACATCGTCTTGCCCGCGGCCTGCAGCTCCTGCATTTTCGCGTTGCACTTGGCCCGGAACTCCGCGTCGCCCACGGACAGTACCTCGTCGACGAGCAGGACGTCGTGCTCCGTGTGGACGGCGACGGAGAAGCCGAGCCGAGCGTACATGCCCGAGGAGTACCGCTTCACCTCGGTGTCGATGAAGTCACCGATCTCCGAAAACTCCACGATCTTGTCGAACTGCGCGTCGGTCTCTTCCTTGGTCATGCCGAGGATCGCCGCATTCAGGTAGACGTTTTCGCGGCCGGTGAGGTCGGGGTGGAAGCCGGCCCCCACCTCGAGGAGTCCAGCGATCCGCCCCGCGGTGTAAATCTCGCCGGCAGAGGGCCGGAGTACGCCTGAGAGCAGTTTGAGGGTCGTGGATTTCCCGGACCCATTGCGGCCCAGGATCGCCACGGATTCGCCAGGGTAGACGGCGAAGGTGATCGCGGAGAGCGCCTCGAAATCGTCGGTGACGGGGGTGCGGCGCAGCTTCGCCAGCACGGTCTGTTTCAGGGAGCGCGCGTTGCGGAGCCGGAACGACTTGAACACCCCGTTGAAAATGATCACCGGGTCCGGGAGGGACTCAAAGGTCTTGCGCAAAATTGCCCTCCAGCTTTCGGAAAACGACCTGGCCGATCAGCAGGGTGCCGAGTGCGATCCCGAGCCCCGCCAGCGTGTTCGTGAGGAGGTAGTCGGGCGGCGACGTCTCCGACACAACCTGACCCCAGAATGCCTGGTGGAACAGTTCAACACCCACGGTCATCGGGTTCACGAGATACAGGTTGTAGAGCCACGCGGGGACGAGCTCCCGGATCATTTCGTGCGTGTACAGCACGGGTGAGGCCCAAACCGCGAACATGAGCGCGACATCGATGATGTTCTTCGCGTCGCGGTAGGCGACGTTGATCGCGCCAAAGAACAGGCCGAGGCCGAGCGTGAACAGGGTCACGATCACGAGCGCCACGAGGAACGCCACAAGTCCGAGCCAGGTGAAGTGCCACCCCATGATCAGGCAGACCACAAACAGGAGGATGACCTGTGGGATGAAGTGGATGAAGGCGGATCCGACGGCTGCGACCGGGAAGAGCTCGCGGGGCAGGTAAATCTTCTTCACCAGCGCCGCGTTGCTCGTGATCGAGTTTGTCGCGGCCCGTGTCGCCTCCGAGAAGAAGTTGAGCAGCACGATGCCGGAGAACAGGTACACCGGGTACAGCTCGACCCCGCGATCCACCTTCAAGACGAGGCCGATCATCACGTAGTACATGAGGAACTGTGCCGCCGGCTTCACGTAGGACCAGGCCCAACCAAGCACAGACCCGTAGTACCGGGTGGTGGTCCCCTTCTTGAGGAGCAGCGTCAGTAGGTGCCGGTATCTGAAAGCGTCAAAGAGCCAGCGGCTCGCCCCGGGAACGACGTACTTCGGGGGCGAGTTCGGGGCTGAGCTCGATGGTGAGTTCGTGGGCGACGTGGCGTGAGACACGGGACACCATCCTATCCGGGGGTCGGCGTGCGGCCGACCCCGTGGTATTGCCAGCCAGCCGCGATCCACTGTGCGCGGTCCAGGCAGTTGCGACCATCGAGCACTACAGGGTTGCGTACGAGTTTCGAGACGCGCCGCGGATCGAGCGCACGGTACTCCGACCACTCGGTGCCGACCACGATGAGGTCGGCACCGCGGAGCGCTGTCTCGGTATCTGAAGCGAAGCAGAGTTCGGGCACCTTGCGCTGCGCATTCGCGACGGCCGCGGGATCCGTGACGATAACGTCGGCGCCGCGGGCCTGGAGGCCTGCAGCGAGGACAAGCGCCGGGGAATCCCGCACATCGTCAGAGTCCGGTTTAAATGCGGCCCCGAGCACAGCAATCCGCGCGCCGCCGAGCGCGCCCCCGAGTGCCCGCTCTGCGGCGGTAACAAAGCGGTCGGGCCGCGCGGCGTTGATCCGCTCAACCGCACCCAATAGCTGCGCGGAATCGGCCTGCCCGAGCTCCTCCGCGCGGGCAACAAAGGCACGGAGGTCTTTGGGCAGACAGCCCCCGCCGAAGCCGATTCCGGAACCCAGGTACCGTGCTCCGATGCGTGGATCAAGTCCGAGCACGGTGGCGAGCTGAGTCACGTCGGCACCCGCAGCGTCAGCCACATCGGCGAGCATGTTCATGAACGAGACCTTTGTCGCAAGGAATGCGTTGGCGGCACCCTTCGCTAGCTCAGCCGTCGGCAGATCCGTGAGAACAAGCGGACTTCCGGAGGCGAGCGGGGTGCGGTACACCTCGCGGAGCGTGGACTCGACGTGGGCGCGGTTCTCATCTCCGCAGCCGACGAGAATCCGATCCGGCGTGAGGGAATCCGCGACCGCGTGACCCTCTCGCAGAAACTCGGGGTTCCACGCCAACACCGCGCCGGTCCCCGCGAGCGCGGCGCTGAGGTCTGCCGCGGTGCCCACGGGAACGGTTGACTTTCCGACAACCAGGGACGCGGCCGACAGGTGCGGCCGCAGGGCCGCAATTGCCGAGCGCACATATCTGAGTTCCGCGCTGGCACCGTCAGGGCCGGCCGGCGTGCCGACGCAGATGAAGTGCACGCTTGCCGCGGCCACGGCGGCGGGATCTGTCGAGAATGTGAGTCGCCCGTTCGCGAGACCGGCACGCAGAAGCGTATCGAGCTCGGGCTCGAAGAACGGGGCCGTGCCGGCCCGCAGCGCAGCGATCCGGCGCGGCTCGGTGTCGATCCCGACAACTGTGTGACCGAGGTGGGCGAGCGTCGCCGCGTGGACGGCCCCGAGGTACCCGCAGCCAATGACGGAGATGTTCATGCGGCACCCTTCGGCATGAGGTCGGCGGGAGCTGCGGAGCCGCTGTGTGCCGGGGACGCCGCGGCTAGCGCCGCCGTGAGCTGCACAAGCACCGGGCGCTGTTCGGCTCGGCGCTGGGCGCGGAGCAGCCGCGTGCGCTCGGCAAACAGGTCACGATCCTGCAGCACCGAGCGGGCCGCCGCAGCAATTGCCGCACCGTCCGGGGCGGTATACGCCGCAGCATCGCCGTAGAACTCGCGCAGCTCGGGGAAGTCGGAGGTGACGTGCGGCACCCCGGCGTGCAGCGCCTCATACCCGGCCCGCTGCATCGTGTGGGGCCGGGTCGTGAGCGCGATCACGGCGCCGCTCGATCGCGTGAGCCTGTCGAACTCCTCGGGTGCAACGAAACCCGTGAAACGCACGTTTCCGGGTGCTGCGGCACGGACCGCGTCGGGTGCCCGCCCCGTGAGCGTCCACCGCAGTTCGGGGGTGAGCCTGGCGGCGGCAAGGATCTCCGGGACCGGTTCATCGTTGGCGTAGCTCAGCGGGCAGAGCAACTCGCCCGTGTGGGGCAGCGCGTCGCGATCCTGCACCACGTCGTGGAGCACAACCGCCTCGACCCCAGCACGCGCGCACTCGTGCTGTAAATGGGTGTTGGTGACAATCGCCAGGCCACCGCGGCGTCGGATCGCGGCGAGGGCAGGGCCGCGGGCCCAGCGCCACTTCGGGTCGAGGAAAAATCCTGTGTGTAGGTCGACGATGAGCCGTGGCGCGGTGCGCCGACGGCCGAGCGACAAGAGGGCGATAGCTGGAGGCAGCATGAGGACCACGGTGTCCGGCCGTTGCTCCTGGAGGAGTCGGCGGGTGGCGGCGTGCTGCCGCGCGTAGCGTCCCGTGAGGCCGAAGCGGCCGGGCCGATGGATGAAGTGCGCGGGGATTCCGAGCGCCTCGGCCAGCTCAGCTGTGCGGCCATTCTCGGGGGTCCAGCTGATGAATGCTCCGGTCACGCTGCGACTCGGGTGCGGCTGCGTGCCGCGGATGCAAGCGTGGAACGGTCGAGCTGCTCGACCTCCACCGGGTGGGCCAGATCGAGGGTGCCGAGGAGCGAGGTGATCTGCAGCTGATGATCGTCGACGTGCTCGCCCCGCACGCGGCGACGCGGTACGACAACCGGGGAAACTCCGTTCTCCAGCAATTGCAGGACGGTCCCCACTCCCGCGTGAGTGATGACGACATCGGCCCCGCGCGCAGCGGCCAGCAGCTCCTCTGCCGGAAGTAAATCGTGGGTGGTCCCTGCGAGATCTGTGCGCCGGCTCTCGCCCAGCTGCCAGGTGACCGTGTCCTCCGGGCGCAGCACGCTGACGACCTGATCGATCAGTGTGTCGAAGCGGTACGGCCGGATCGTGCCAAGCGTCACCAGGATGTTGAGTGGGGCGTCGGGATGCGCGGGGTCCGCCCCTTCGGCACGTACGAAGTCGCCGAGCACCGAGGGGATGGCGGGCCAAGCGGGGGTGGCCCACTGCTCATGCTGGGTAAACGTCTTCGCGACCCGGAGGCCCCGGATGATCCTGCCGGTGAGCGATGGTCCGTGTGTGCGAGAGACGCTCTCCACATACACGCGGGGGATCCGGTGCCGCGCGGCCCAGCTGAGGCCCGCGAGCCCCACGGCGGCACCACTTGAGAGAGCACCGTCGAAATCTGTGGGGTTGGCGGCCCGGGCAATGGCGCGGTACGCCCGCAATGTCCCGGCGAGATCACGCGGCGCGACATAGTCGACCCAGAGTACCCGCTTCCCTGCGAGCAGGGAGCGGCTCTGCGGTGAATCGAATGTTACCCAGAGGGAATCCTCCGCGGCGCTTACCCGAGCGGCGAGGCGGACGAGCTGGGTGAGGTGGCCGCCCGTTGACGCAACGAGCAGGAGCCGGGGGTGGTCCGCGCCAAACAGTGAGGCGTCCAGTGTGCGGGGTGCAGTCGGCATACTAGTACGCCCCTTTCGCGGAGAAAACCTCGCGCAGAGTGCGCCAGAGAATCAAGAGATCGCCCGTGATCGACCAGTTTTCGACATAGAAGAGATCGAGGCGGGTGCTGTCTTCCCAGCTGAGGTCACTGCGACCGCTGACCTGCCACAGTCCGCTGATGCCGGGGCGCACGAGGAGGCGGCGATTCATTGCCGCCGTGTAGTTCTCTGCCTCCCGCTGCAGTGGGGGCCGGGGCCCCACGAGGGACATCTCGCCGCGCAGCACGTTGACGAACTGGGGCAGCTCGTCAAGGCTGTGGCGTCGAATGAACCGACCGACCCGAGTGACGCGGGGATCATCCCGCAGCTTAAAGAGCGCTCCGTTGCCCTCCGACTGATCGAGCAGAGTCGGGAGCTCCGCCTCGGCAGTGGTCCGCATGGAACGGAGCTTGAACATGGTGAACGGCTCGCCGTCGAGGCCGAGCCGTGGCTGACGGAAAATCACCGGCCCGGGGCTGTCGAGGCGGATGAGCGCGGCGAGCACCGCCACCAGGATTGCCGTTGGCACGCTCGCCAGAAGAACAAGGCAGATGTCGAGGATGCGCTTCGTATAGTACTTCCAGCCGGAGAAGCTCGGCAGATCCACGTGAATCAGAGGGAGCCCTGCGACCGGGCGAATGTGGATCCGGGGCCCCGCGACGTCGGTGAGCGCAGCCGACACGATGAGATCGACGTGGCGACCCTCGAGATTCCAGCCGATCTGCTTGAGCTGGCTGGGGGAGAGCGCGCTCGACCCGGTGATGATCACGGTATCGATATTGTGGGCGTCGACCGTGGCGATCAGGCGGTCGTAGTGCGCCAGCACCGGGATCCCCGGGAGAATCTCGCCACTCACATCGCTGTTCGTTACGGCGCCCACGAGCTCGAACCCGTTGATCGAGTTGGCGCGCAGCTGCGTCGCGGTGTGGGCTGCGTGGCCAGGCTCGCCCACCACGATCGTGCGGTATGTGTTGAGGTGGCGTCGGCGTTGCTGGTGCAGACGTTTGCGCCACACCCATCGGCCTACGACGATGAGGACGAGCCCCAGCGGGAAGGCGACCATCATCATCTCGCGGTGCAGAGTGAACGGGGCAGTGAGCACGAGCGTGATCGCCGCGATCCCGAACGCCATCATGGTGGCGTTGATGACCCGCTTGTATTCGCCGGGACCGGTGCCGAACACGCTGGGATTGCGGGAGTCGTAGGCGGCAAGCGCAAGGAGCCAGATTCCCACGAGTACAAGCGCGAAGACAGTGCGGCGGGTGCCCAAGTGAGGGATCGCGCTGTCATGGACGTAGGGGCTCGTGACAAGCTGGGCGGTGAAGACCACGACGACGGCAACGCCAAGATCGGTCCACAAAAGCTTGCGCGAGTAGCGCTTTTCCCATGCGGGTACAGACGCGGCCACAAACTCCCCTTGAACCCACCGTGCTACAGCCTTTGCTGTGTGTTACCCATGAGAGTTTACCACCTGCTGAACGCCAGGTGAACGGGACCGAGGGTCTGGTGATGCATTACGTATGCAGTCGCCGTGAATTCGGTATCGTTCGAGCAGTGGCCTAGACTCGTGCCGGATCGGTGCCCCACGTCCGGGGTGCCGAGCCCCCGCAGGCCCAGGAGTGCTCATGGAACAATCAGCGAACGATGCCGGCGAGAGCCCGGTGCCTGAAGCGGTCGCTGGGCAACCCCATCCGGCTCGGCAATTCCGTGCGCCGCAGGTGTTGCCCGCTAATCTCAAGTCCGGGCAGGATCGCGCGCGATCCACGAAGATCCTGATGTACGGTCTCGCGGGGCTCGCTGTCGCGCTGATCGCAGTCGGCGTCGCCGCGCCGCAACTGACGTACGCATCGGATGCGAGCGAGTACGAATCGCTGATCGAGGACACCGCCGCGGCCGCCGCGCGCACGGCTCAGAGCGAGGCAGAACTGGCTGCCGCTGATCTCCTGCTCGGGAAGCAATACGAGGAAGCTGCTGGCGTGGCCGGGCGGCTCTCGCAGCTGGCTGCTCTCAGCCCCGAGGTGCTCGTCCCTGAGAGCTCCGCGGTGTTCGCGACGGCTGCAGCGGACGTGCTCGCTGAAATCCCCAAGACGCAACCACCGATGTCCCCGCGCTCCCTCGCCACCCTTGAGTCCACTCTCGGTGCCGACCCTGCACTGCGCCCGTCCTCATGGTTCCTCGTGGAGCCCCGTGCGATCGGCGAGCTCGCCCAGATCGTGCCGGATGCACCCGCGGCTGATGCGGAGGCCGCGACCGTGAGTCGTGCCGCACTCGACGATGCGCGCCGGCAGTTGGCGGAGCAGCGCGCGGACGTCGCAACACGTTCTGCAGAACTCACTGCTCGCGGGGACCAGAGCGCGCAGCTGCGCAGCACGATCGCGGCGGGATACACCGCGGTCACCGCGGTCGCTGCCAGCGTCTCGGAATCCGCGGACGCGATGATCGCCAAAACGCCCGAAGCTGAGAGCCTGCACGACCGGCTTCGGGCTGCGGCGGCCGATGTCGACGCGGCCACAGCGAACAGCGCGGTTGCGGCAGGCACCCCGGAGGACGCCGCCGCAATTGCGCAAGGGGCGGTGAGCCTCGGCGCACTTGAGGCCTATTTTGCGATCGCGACCGAGGCCTGGGACGTGCAGGAGAAACGCTCGGCCGAAGTGGCTGCTGCCCGGGCGGTCCCCGCTCCGGCCCCGATCCCGATGCCTGTCGCGCCCGTTGATGAGACTCCAGTCATCCCGGAGCCGCCGACTCCGGAACCGGAACCGGTAACCCCAGAACCACCCGCACCGCCCACGCCGAGTGAGGAGCCGCCCATCGACCTCGCCGGGTCCGGCGCGGCCTAGGGCCGCCGCCTACTGCAGTACTTCGACGATCTCGGCCGGCTCGATGAAGCGGCCGGTGAATACGGTGCTGTGCAGCGCCGCGTTCACGGGCGATCCCTGCGCCGCGTGTACAAGCTCCATGAGCGTCGCGGGATCGTCGCCCTCGGCAGCGAGCAGCCAGCGCGCGCCAACCTGGCCCGCTGTGGCGTAGCTGCGGAGCACAAGGTCCGTCACTTCCGGAGAGGTCATGGAGGTGTGGGGTGCGGGTGCGGCCGCGCACGTCAGCCAGCTACCCGGCTGCTGCTCAGCCAGCAGCGGCTGTCCGGGCTGTTCGACTCCGAGCGTGCTCCACGAGCGAATCAGCGGGCGCAGCAGAGCGCACCGTCGCAGCTGGCGCATCGCCCACTGGAGGTCCTCCACTTCGGCGCCGTGCAGCCAGACAAGCACGTCGGCGTCGGAGCGGATCCCGCTGACGTCATACCACCCGCGCACAGAGACACCCTCTTCCGCGAGTGACGCGGCAACGTCTTCGAGCTCCTGCACGATCGCGGGCACGTCACGCCCATCGAGCACTACAGGGTGCGAGGAGCTGATGCGAAAGACGCCGAACAGGGAAAACGTCGCCTCGGCGGAAACATCGCCGTGCGCCGGGGCTGCGGGCGACTGGGGAATCTCGTGTGCGCTCATGTCTTCATGCTCTCGCGCTGTCGCGCCTGACGCAAGGGTTCTGCGGCCCCTGCCTGAAGACGACAGCCGATGACGCAGACATCGCGGCGCTGTAGAGCTCCCTATGTGCTCCCGATGCGGAATTTTGGGCAGGGTTCAGTAAGCTGAGGAACTGGACCACGTAGTGACCCCGGGGGGCGGTGTGCTCAATACTCCTGCAATACGACAGCTCGATGACGCGGTCAGAGAGTTTCAGCTGGCGTGTGCCCAAGAGTCGCTCGATCCGGCGCTCATGTACTTCGACCTGCACGCGCTTGAAATCTGGTTCGGCTGTGCCCCGCATCGGCTGCGTGAACTCCTGGGGAATCTGATGTCTCGCGGGGCCCCCGCAGACAGCGTTGTGGCCGCCGTGTACGCGTTTTTGCTCGGTGACCCCATACCGCGCCCCCTCCAGAGCACGCGACTGAACGAAGCTGTGCTCCCCGAGGCGGACGCTTTTGTGCGGATGTACGAGCACCGTGTAGCCGGGCGCACGGACGCTGCCATCGCGGCAAGCACTGAGGTGCTTGCCGACCGAATCGGTCTCGATACTGTGTTCGATCGACGCGGCGGGTGGAACCTGTTCCTCTCGGTGCAGTTGGGCACGACAGCAATGCTCGCGGGGGAGCTGTCGCAGGCGCTCCGGTTCTTTGCGGAAGCGCGGATGCACCCGCCCTCGCCGGTGCTGCGTTTCCTGCTCCGTGAGGCCTGCGCGAAAGAGGCGCTTCTCGAAGCGTGCGAGGGCAGTATGCAGTCCGCGCGCACACGCGCGGACGAAGCACGAGCGATCGAGCGATCGACAAGCTGGTCGGAGCCTGGGATCGACGCGATCCTCGCGGTGGTGGACGCGATTCTTGACTCGGACGGCGAACGCGCAGAGCGGGTCATGGCGGAGATCCCGCTCGGCCAGATCGGGGAAATCTGGCCGTACTACGTCATCGCCCGCAACCGGGTCCTCGCAACGCGAGGTGCTTACACCGAATCCGAGCAGATGCTCGAGATGCTCGACGGGATGGCGATGGCGCGGGTTCCCGGCGAAGGCTACCCGGGAAGTATCGTCGCGCTCGTGCGAACCTCGCTCCGCCTGGGGATCGACGACCCGCGTGGAGCGGAAGTGTACCTGGAGACGTCCGATCCCAGCCTGCAGCGGACCTATCTCATGCAGGCCCTCCTGAGCCTAAACCTCGGGCAACCGCGGCGCGCACTGCAACGGGTCCTCGATATGCCCGAGCCAGATCGGGACCTCCGGCAGATCGCGATCTGGCGGCATGTCATTCTGGCGGCTGCCCATCTCCGGCTCGACGAGCCTGAGGAGTGCCGGAGCGTGCTTGAACGCGCAATGCGGTTGCCCGGGACGTTTAGCGCTGAAGATGCCCGACAGTTCGATCTGCAGGTGCGCGAGTTTGCCCTGGCCGCGGTCCCGGGATGGCCAGCGACTGACGCGCCCGCAGGCCCGTTTGCCCGCGCGGCAGGAACCACGGGGCGGCACCTCACCGAACGGGAAGTCGAGGTACTTCGGCTGCTCGCCGGCGGGAGCACGCGCGACGAGATCGCCACCTCGCTCTTTATTTCCCTCAACACGTTGAAAACTCAGCTGCGATCGATCTACCGGAAGCTCGGCGTATCCCAGCGCAGCGCGGCCGTACTCGAAGCGCAGCGTCGCGGGCTGGTATAGCCGGAACTACGCCGCGGCGTGATAGGCGGCGGTCTTCGAAGCGGTCCCCGCGGGTGATGTCAGGGGTGAGAAGCGGGGTGAATTCGGCACGCCTCAGCCCGGTCAGTACCGAGGCCCGGTACTGTGAAGACGTCGGACCGTCCCCTCCCTTGAGAGAAGAGACACCGACTCCGCGGGGACACTGGATGCAGCCAGGCTCGGCGGGGCGCCTTCAGGGGAAGGCGCGAAACAAATGCACGGGGAACCCTCTTGCGCACGGCTACGCGCGCGGGAGGACTGCCAGGCGGACGATGGGGATCGGCCGCCTGGCAGACACCACTGCTCCCTACCGGATTTGCGGGTTTAGCCGTTGCGCCCTAACGGACGAGGCGCGCGATCGCTGCAGATGCCTCTTCGAGTTTCTCCGTAGCAACCGCGCCGCCGTCGGCAGCAGCCGACGCCACACAGTGCCGCAGGTGGTCATCGAGGAGCGCCAGAGCCACGCGCTCAAGCGCCTTTGTCGCCGCGGAAACCTGCGTCAGGATGTCGATACAGTACACGTCTTCCTCGACCATGCGGTGCACGCCACGAACCTGCCCCTCCGCCCGGCGCAAACGCTTGAGGAGGTCGTCCTTGTGATCGATGTACCCGTGGGTGACGTGGCCGCAGGTAGTGTCCGTCGCATCGCTCATGCTGAGAACCCTACACGCGTGTACGCGGGCGCGGGGGCAAGATCGCGCAGGGCGTAGTACTGCACTCCCGCTAGGCGGGGGAATCCGGGCGAGCGCGCCGCTCTCGAACAATGCTCCATGCCCCACCGATCAGTAGCACGGTGACCGCAGTCCAGATGGCACCGTAGATTACCCACTCACCGGCCGCGATACGCTCGCCGTTCAGGAGTGAGGCGACCACGAGCAGCGCCGGCTCAAGATAGCTGAGGAGCCCGAACAAGCTCATCGTCAACAGGCGCGACGCGGTGAGGTAGAGCATGAGCGCCACACCGGTCCACAGCGCGAACACTGGGGCGGCCCACCAGAGTGCGGGATTCGCGGCCATCGCTTCGCCCGCTGCGAGCTCGCGCGCCACAAAGAACACCGCGAACGCTGCAACCGCGATGAACTCCCAGAACATCCCCCCGAGGTGGGCAGTGCCCATCGCGCGGCGCAGAACGAAGTAGACGGGGTAGCCCAGGGCGACGAGCAGGGTTTCCCAGGAGACGCCCCCCACGCGGATCAGTTCGACAACGACGCCGGCGGCCGCGATCCCCGCGGCGAGCCACTGCCACCACACCAGGCGGTCACCATAGAGAAACTTGCCGATAACGACAAGTACGAGTGGGAGCAAGAAGTAGCCCAACGCCACCTGCAGTCCGCGGCCGTGGAGCGGAGCCCAGCTGAATACCCAGAGCTGGGCGGACACGAGTAGGCCGCAGGTGAGGATGCCGAGCGCGAGTAGCGGGGTGCGTCGGATCCGGGCCGCGATCTCAGTGACGAGATGCCACTGCCGGACCGCGAGCAGCGCCAGCACGATCAAGGGAATCGTGATCAGGTTGCGAATGCCCCACACGGCCTCCGCCGACGCGGGTGCCAACATCGGCGTCACGAAATAGACGCCCGCGAACGCGAGCGACGACCCAACCGATGCGAGGATCCCGCGTGACGTGGGAGTGTGGGAGCTTGTCACTCCCGGCTACAGCGTGATCGCGCCGATGACCTCGCCATACGGGGTCTCCCCGACCGGAACGAAGCCAGTGTGCAAGAAGAACTCCTCGGGGCCGTCCTCGCCGCGCTCCCACAGGACTGTCAGACGCGATACTCCGCGCCGACGGGCCTCATCGATCAAGGCGTCGACCGCGAAGGTGCCCACGCCGGCACCCTGCGCGTCTGCGTCTACATTGATCCGCCACAGCGCAGCACGAAACTCCTCTTCGGCGGCATCCGGGTCGAAGTGACCGTGGATGAACCCGACAACCTCAGAACCATCGAGGACCACGCGCTGCCAAGCAGTGTGGGCGGGGGTGACCGCCGCGGCAGCGGCGTACGAGACGGGCGTTACGAACTGTTCCTGGCCAGGCTTCAGACCGAGGGTATTCACAGCGACGATGGTCGCTGCCGAGAGTTCTTCGAGTCTGAGATCGGTCATAGTCCCAGGCTAGCGGGTGCCGGAGGGTGCGCAAGTCCTGAACGAGAATGCTCAGCCGAATTTACTCATTTTGAGGTGGGTGCGCCGCTCAATGGAGTAGTTCGTGCCCCCCATTTTGGCGCTGCCGGCGCTGCAGAAAACCAGGCGGAGTACAGTCGGAGGCATAGCCGCCCGAAACCTGGGGCGCGTCACGGGGAGAGACGAATGCGCACACGTGAGGTTCGCGAGATCCGTTCGCTGGTCCTGGGCGGGGAGTCTGTGCGCCTCGTCGCGCCGCCCGAAGCGGGGCGGACGTACCTCCTCGCTCAGCTCTCTCAAGAACTAGAGTCGCGTGGTTACACAGCGTTTCGGGTGGCGGGACGACGCCCGTTTCGTGAGCAAGCGTATGTGGCACTCCGCGAGGCCGGGCTCGTGCGACTGCGTGGGGCGCAGAGTGAGAGCGATATCGCCGACGAGCTCATGCAAGGGCTGCACACGCTCGGCCATCCCGTCATTCTCGTTGATGACGCGGAATTTCTGGATCTGAATTCCGCCTACCTCCTCGAACAGGTGCGAGACCGCCGCGATATCCCCATTGTTGTTGTCGCCCCACCGTTTGTCATGCTCGACGAGCACGGCCGTTCCGCGCTCAATAAGATCCGCACCCAGGCCCGGCTTGAGATCGCCCCGCTCGGTTACGCCCAGATCAGCGTGCTGGCGCAGCGCGTATTGGGGGCTCCGGCACAACCCGAGGTGCTCTCGCAGGTGCTCTCGATGTCGTCCGGCATGACCGGGATCGCCGTGGCGATCCTGCGCTCTGCCGCGCGTGAGCAGCGCATCCTGCGGCACGAGAGCGGCTGGGCGCTGCACGAGCCCTCCCTCTGGAACGTTCATTTGCGCACCACTGTGGAGCAGTTGCTTGGTGATCTGCGGCGAGACGAGTTCCGAGCGCTCCACGCACTTGCGCTCGCCGAGAGCGTCGCCACCGAGGAATTTCGAGAGGTTGCGGGCCCCGAGCTCATCACCCTCTCGCAGCGAGGACTCCTGACAACGTTCGGTGATGCCCGAGTCGGCACGCACGTCGCCCCGCGACCCTCCCTGATCATCGACTACTTCCAGAACCAGCCGGTCACCCCGCTGCACTACGAGGCGATCAGTCTGCTACGGGCGCTCCCGGATCCGGGTCCGCTGGAGCGTGCCCGGGCGCGCACCGCAGCTCATGTGACGCAGGCCCTCACCTTCGATCGCTCCGAGAACCGCGGCACGGGCATGAACCGCTTCTATCGTGCAGACACCTCATACCGACTCGCGGCCGCCGCGCGAGACTGGCAGCAGTCACCCTCCCCGGCGAGTGCGGTGGCCTACCTCGACCTCCTGCTCGCCACGGACAGTTACGTGCGGCACGGGAGCGAAGTGATCGCGCGCACTCCGGGCGGAGGCACCGAACGAATCGCAATTCGCTTGATACTGCACCGCATGTTCGTGATTGCGCAGACCGATCCGGCAACCGCTGCTGCACCGCTGCGTGAGATCGTCGAGCACGAGACCGACCCCGCAGTGCAGGCCGCCGCTGCCGCGTTCGAGGCGTACCTCATCTTCTGCTACGCCGGAATGATGCCGGAGGTCGCGGAGTGGTGGGACCGCTCCGAGATGCTCCGAGACGGGTTTTCTGTGGCGATGCGGCACTTCATCGGCGTGCTGAGCGGCCGGACCACAGAACCACTCAGCATGGCGGCGATCGATAAGGAGTCGATCCTGCAGTGGCACGTGACCGAAATCGCGAACACCGTGTTGAGCGCACGCAGGGAGGATGCGGAGCCCTACGAACGCCGACTGCGGAAGATATTCTCGGACGCACGCGCGGATTCCGACTATCGCGCCATCACCGTCTGTGCGTACTTCTTATCCCTGTACGAGGCGGCGACGTTCCGCGACGATCTCGCGACCGAGACCGTCAGTGTGACGCTCGCGCTGGGCACCCCGAACCTGTCCTTCGCCGACTTCTTTTGTGCGCAACTCCGGTGGGCATCGTATCTGCACTACGTGCACGGCGAGCCCGACCTCGCACGCTCCGTGCTTGCCGAAACCACCCGATATCCGGCGTTCTACGGACCGCTTCCAGCGATGCATCCGGAGTTTGGCGACGCCATCGAGCTCCTGATCTCCGGTGAACAAGGGCGTGCCGTTGAACTCCTGCTGCGGTTGTCGGCGAAATGTGACGCGAGCGAACTCAGCTCGGCCGCCTGGTCATACGCTGTGATCGCGTTCATCGAACAGCCGTCGGAGGACGCGTTTACACAGATGGCGCGCGTCGCGGATCCGAGCACCTACGGGACGCCGGCACTCATGGAACTGGTCCGGAGCGCGCTCGACCGCGACCCGGAACTGCCGCGCAAGGGGCAACAAATCACCGGCGAAGCGGAGGCCGCGACGGCAATCACCCTCCTCAACGCAATTGTGCGCTCGCCGCTCAACGCCGACCCGGCAGGCGCCGCATGCGTTGACGACCTGAACGAAACGATTCGCGGCCTACGGGCCCTCCGCTCAGTCGGCGAACTGACAATCACCACACCTCACGTGGGCGAACCCGTGGATCCGGGACTCACGAAACGAGAGAACGAGATCGCGATGCTCGCAGCGACCCTGCAGAACCGGGAGATCGCCGACAGGCTCTCCATCAGCGTGCGCACGGTTGAGAATCACCTGGCTCGCGCCATGAAGAAGTTGGGCGTCAGCGCGCGCACCGAACTCGCCCGGGTGGAGGGTCTGTCAGCATAGGCCGTTGGGGCCCGTATTCTGGGAGGCAACACACGAGTGCTGCCCGGCACCTCCCTGCCCGGGCGCGCATCGCGACGCTAAGCCGCCGCACCGAGACGCTGGAGGAAATGTGGACGTCGTCATCGTCGAGGATGCGGCCGCGGTCGCCGAACGGGCCGCTGCCAGGATCGCCGCTCGGATTCAGCGCACCCCTGGACTCGTTCTCGGGCTGGCTACCGGCTCGTCACCGCTCGGCACCTACGAGGCGCTCGCCGCACGTGTACGCAACGGCGAACTGGACTGTAGTGGGGTCAGTGGTTTTGCGCTCGATGAGTACGCGGGCATCGACTATGGCCACCCTGAGAGCTACCACGCGGTGATTCGCCGAACGGTCACCGAGCCGCTCGGTCTCGACCCGGCCCGCGTCCACGTTCCCGACGGTAACGCGGCGGACCTCGCCGAGGCGGGGGCGGACTATGAGCGCATGATCGCGGAGGCCGGTGGCATCGACGTCCAGGTGCTGGGGATCGGGGCAAACGGGCATATCGGTTTCAACGAGCCCGTGTCCTCCTTCGGCTCGCGGACCCGGCAGAAGACGCTTTCCCCGAAAACGCGCGAGGACAACGCGCGGTTCTTCGACAGGCTGGAAGACGTGCCCCTGCAGAGCATCACCCAGGGCATTGGGACGATCCTCGATGCCGGAGAGCTGCTCATGGTCGCCCAGGGCGCGGCGAAAGCCGACGCCGTCGCCGCGATGATCGAGGGGCCGCTTGCGAGCCGTTGCCCCGCAAGCGCCCTACAACTGCACCGCAACGCCACGGTCATTATCGACCGGGCCGCCGCCGGCAAGCTGCAGCTGATCGACTACTACGAGCAGGTTGAACGCCACCGGGCGGCACCGATCCCCGTGGGCTAAATCAGCCCGCCACGTGTGAATCGCCTGCACAAGAAATATCTCGACGCCGAGAGACTCTGCAGAACTCAGGTAGAGTGGTTCCCGGTCCTACCGGACCCGGCACGCGGCGCGAACGATCCGCTGCGGCCCGTAAGAATTCAGCGCGTGGCGCACACTGAGCCGCGCGCCTCCGAGCTCACATAACAGACACTGGGAGAAGCGTTGGCGAAGATCAAGGTTGCAGGCACTGTCGTCGAACTCGACGGCGACGAGATGACTCGCATCATCTGGCAGTTCATCAAGGATCGGCTGATCCATCCGTACCTCGACGTCACCCTCGAGTACTACGACCTCGGCATTCAGCACCGAGACGAGACCGACGACCAGGTCACGATCGACGCAGCGAACGCCATTAAGAAGCACGGCGTGGGCGTCAAGTGCGCCACGATTACGCCCGACGAGGCGCGCGTCGAAGAGTTCGGCCTGAAGAAGATGTGGCGCAGCCCGAACGGCACGATCCGCAACATCCTCGGCGGCGTTGTGTTCCGTGAGCCCATCATCATCTCGAACATCCCCCGTCTGGTGCCCGGCTGGAACAAGCCGATCATCATCGGCCGCCACGCACACGGCGACCAGTACAAGGCAACTGACTTCAAGGCCGGCCCCGGCAAGGTCACCATGACCTTCGAGCCGGCTGATGGCTCCGAGCCCCAGCAGTTCGAGATCGTCACGCTCCCCGAGGGCGGCGGCGTTATCCAGGGCCAGTACAACTTCAACGACTCGATCCGCGACTTCGCCCGTGCGTCGTTCAAGTACGGACTGTCGCGCGAGTACCCCGTGTACCTCTCCACCAAGAACACGATCCTGAAGGCTTACGACGGCCAGTTCAAGGACATCTTCCAGGAGGTCTTCGACGCGGAGTTCAAGGATCTCTTCGATGCGAAGGGGCTCACCTACGAGCACCGCCTCATTGACGACATGGTCGCCTCGGCCATGAAGTGGGAGGGCGGCTACGTCTGGGCGTGCAAGAACTACGACGGCGACGTGCAGTCGGACACCGTGGCTCAGGGCTTCGGCTCGCTCGGTCTCATGACCTCCGTGCTGATGACGCCGGACGGGCAGACCGTTGAGGCAGAGGCTGCTCACGGCACCGTGACCCGTCACTACCGTCAGCACCAGCAGGGCAAGCCCACCTCCACGAACCCGATCGCCTCGATCTTCGCCTGGACGCGTGGCCTCGCGCACCGCGGCAAGCTCGACAACAACGCGGCGCTCATCGAGTTCTCCCAGACGCTCGAGGACGTCGTCATCAAGACCGTTGAATCGGGCAAGATGACCAAGGACCTCGCACTGCTGGTTGGACCCGAGCAGGCGTTCCTCACGACCGAGGACTTCCTCGCCGCAATCGACGAGAACCTGCAGCAGCGACTCGCATAGGGAAAACGCGTCAGCGTTTTCCGCGAGGAGCTGGTCGCGCCACTGCGCGAGCTCGCATAGGGAAAACGCGCAGCACCTGCGGCAACACCGCGCCCCTCATCCTTACTCTTCGGAGTTCGGGTGAGGGGCGCTTTGTATATGGAGGGTCCCGGGTTGGCCCGGGGCAGGGCCGCGGGGCCGTCGGGCTGTCGGGCTGTCGGGCCGTCCCCCAACACGAGGGACTTTCTCCGAGCCGAGCCATTTTCCGGCGAATTGGGCTCGTGCTGGCGAAACTCACTCGTGTTCGGTGAGTCGAGCTGGAGCTGGAGCTGGAGCTGGAGCTGGAGCTGGAGCTGGAGCTGGAGCTGGTGAGCGTGCGCGCGAGGGTGGGCTCACTGTAAGTAGGTGGGCCAATGCTCGGGAGCTCGGGAGCTCGGGAGCTCGGGAACTCGGGGATTCGTGAGTCCGGGGGCCGGTGCGCCCGGTAGGCCGATGGGCCGATGGGCCGATGGGCCGATGGGTCCGAGCCGGGTGATGCGGTGGGATGGGTTCCCGGGTGTGGGGTGCAGAGCCATTGGCGGATCAGCTCGACGGGTGCGCCGAGCTTTGGCCTGGCGCGCCTGGTGACTCGTAGATGAGTCGTTTTACCTAGCGCGAGCCGTTTGTGCGGGAATTGGACTCGTGCCAGCGAATTGTCCTCGGTTTCGGTGCCCGGGGGCAGGGTGCCCGGTGCCCGGGGGTGGGGGCGCGCCCGGGATGTTGGGTGTGG
>NZ_FUID01000069.1 GCF_900163635.1 Leucobacter sp. 7(1)
GAGGGAAAGGGGGAAAGGGGGGAGGGAAAGTGAGAAAGGGAGGGAGAAGCCTAGACAAGCGCCATGTCTTGGACCAGCACCAGGTCCACGTCCAGCACCAGGTCCAGCACCAGGTCCAGGACCAGCACCAGCACCAGGTCCAGCACCAAGTCCAGGTCCAGCACCAGGTCCAGGCTGGCGGGCTACTTGTCGAGCAGGGCGTCCTCGATGTCCGCGTCGGACGGGCCTCGGCGTACCTTGCGGGCCGCGGCGCGACGATCTTGCTCCCGCACGATCTCGCTGCCCGCGTTGAGGCTGCGGTACTCGCGCCGCGCGGCAACGAACACGCCAATCCCGGCGATCATGATGAACACGTACCACTGCAGCGCGTAGGAGAGATGTGGCCCCTCATCTCGTTCGGGTTCGGCGGGGAGCACCCCGTGTTCACCTGCGGGATCCTCTGAAATGAGCATGCCGTAGGCCCCGGTGTATGCCTCGCCCTCCGTTCCGCTGAGGCGGGCGAGTTCTGGCAGCTCGATGCTTGCAACGGTCATGCCTGAGCTTGTCCGTCCGACGATCCGAGGTTCTGACGCGCGGAGCCGCGCCTCAACGAGGACCGTGCCTTCTGGGGCCTGCGGCAGATCGGTGACCTGAACTTCGCCGCGTGCGGCCGCACCGCCGTCCACGGGGATCCAGCCCCGGTCTACGAAGAACACGTCGCCGGCATCGGTGCGGAGCGCCTGAATCAGATCTGAGCCCACGCCCTGCGGACCGGGACGGTTCCGGGCAAGTGTCGGCTCACCGATGTACTCGCCGCGGACCGAGACTGTGCGCCACTTCTGCGCATCCACGTCGAAGGCGTCAAGCTCGGGGAGCTCCTCCTCGAGGGGAACCGCGGTGGAACCGTAGTTGGAATCGAGTCGGTCGATTTCCGCCCGCGCCTGCGCGCGACGGTCAAACTGCCAGTTCCCCAGCAGAACACAGGCAATTGAGAACACAACGAGCATCGTGAAGTACCCGAACCACCGTCCCGAGCGCAGGAAGGTCCACCCGACCTGCGGGCCGTCGGGCACAGTCACCGGCGCGCTGGAGGATGTGGCCGGTGCGGGAGCGGTGTCCTGTGTCATACGGTCGTCGTCTCTCACTTCTCGAGTTCGCTGACGGGCATGACGCTGAGCGGAAAATCACGCGACGCGAGGAACTCGCGCAGGGTCTCCAGATGTGCGTCACAGGCCAGCCAGGTCTTGCGGCGGTCTTCGGTGTGGATCTTCGGATTGCGCCACTGGATCGCCCAGCTCGCTTCGTCTCGGCACGCCGCGCGGGAGCACGAGTATTCGTGTTCGGGCGGCAGGCCGAGCGTCACCACAGGGTTGCTCATCCCGCTCATGCGAGGCCCCCTGGAGACGTAGAGGTGCCCCGCGGAGATTCTGGCGACACGGGATCTGCGGCCGATCCGGCACTCGGATCTGAGGCCGCTCGTCGCGTGGGCTCCACATCGATCACGATCAATTCGGATTCCGCGGGAGCGTCCGTGTCTGCCGGTTCGGGGGCAGTGAGCTGCTGCGGTTCGGGCGCGTCAGGGGCTTCGCCCGGGTTGTGGGCCACGGCGTTGCCGACCATCACGGCGAACCAGGGGAGCAGCACTGCGCCCGCGGCAACGAGGAGCACCCACCAACCCCGCACCCAGAACAGAGAGACGACGCACAGCACCCGCAGCGCCATCGCAATGAAGTACATCCGCATACGGTGCGCGCGATCCTCGGCGGGGCTCACGCCCGCCGAGGTCACACTGTAGCTCTTGGCCATGCGCTCCTTCTCACGTACTGCCCCAGCCTACGCCGTTTGGCTGGAGAGCACCCCCACGTTGCCGGATTCGCGGGGCGGCCGGCCGCGCGCCCTCGGCCCGGCGCATGTGCGCTCCCGTAGGCTAGAACGCACTGTCTGATTGGAAGGACCCCCATGAGCACCTCCCGTACCGTACTCGTCACCGGCGGCAACCGCGGCATCGGCTACGCGATCGCCGAGCGCATGATCGCTGACGGCCACCGCGTCGCTGTGACCTCCCGCTCCGGCGAGGGCCCCGCCGGCTCACTGACCGTCCGCGCCGAAATGACGGACGCAGCTTCGATCGACGCCGCGTTCACGGAGATCGAAGCCCAGTTCGGACCGGTCGAGGTTGTCGTCGCAAACGCGGGCATCACGAAGGACACGCTGCTACTCCGCATGAGCGAGGAGGAGTTCACGAGCGTGATCGACACGAACCTCACGGGCACGTTCCGCGTCGTGAAGCGCGCCGCCAAGGGACTCCTGAAGGGCCGCTTCGGTC
This sequence comes from Leucobacter sp. 7(1), assembly GCF_900163635.1. GTDB lineage: Bacteria > Actinomycetota > Actinomycetes > Actinomycetales > Microbacteriaceae > Leucobacter. The sequence goes on from NZ_FUID01000069.1 coordinate 2,306, forward strand.
GAGTGATCCTAATTTCGAGCGTCGTGGCACTCTACGGTTCGCCCGGACAGATCAACTACTCTTCGTCGAAGGCCGCCCTCATCGGCTTCGCACGTTCGCTCACCCGTGAGCTCGGCTCGCGGGGGATCACGGCAAACGTCGTCGCTCCCGGCTTCATCGAGACCGACATGACCGCGGAGCTTCCCGAGGCGCAGCAGAAGCAGTACCTCGATTCGATCCCAGCATCCCGCTTCGGCAAGGTGTCGGAAATCGCCGGGGCTGTGTCATTCCTTGCGGGAGACGATGCCGCGTATATCTCTGGCGCCGTGCTCCCCGTTGACGGGGGCCTGGGGATGGGCCACTAATCCCGGATCACCCCTACAATCAGCGGCGGATCCGGCGTAGCCTGAGGGCATGAACGCTCAGACTCACCCCCGGACCCCGACCCGTGTCGCCGTCGACGCGCAGGCTCTCGCTCAGCTCTATGCGGCCCCCGAGATCTTGCGCGTCGTCAATGTGTGGGACGCCGCGAGCGCGCGCGTGATCGCAGAGCTTCCCGGCACCCGGGCCATCGCGACCGCTGGCCACTCGATTGCCGCGAGCCACGGCTACGGCGATGGTGAGCAAATTCCCCTCGATCTGATGCTCGCGAGCATCGGCCGGATCGCGGCTGCCGCTGAGCACCTGCCCGTGACGGCGGATCTCGACGGTGGGTACGGTGATGTTTCGGAGACCGTGCGCCGCGCGATCGGCGTGGGTGCTTCGGGTGCGAACATTGAGGACCGGATGCGCCCGTTCGGTGAGTCCGTGGCAATTATGCGTGCGGCGGTGCACACCGGCGAGCAGGAGGGCATCGCCTTCGCCCTCAACGCGCGAACGGATGCGCTGATCCGGAACACGGAGCGCCCCCGCGCGGAAGCGATCGCCGAAGCTATCGAGCGCGGTCGCGCCTACCGGGACGAGGGAGCGACGTGCATCTTCGTGCCGGGAGTGCTCTCCGAGGAGGACACCCTCGCACTCGTCGCCGGGATCGGCCCACAGGCCGTCAGCGTGATCGGCCTCCCGGGCGCCCTCACCGCGGCACAATACGAGGCGCTCGGCGTCGCCCGGATTTCGTACGGGCCCATGCCGCAGAACGTGGCGTTGACCGCGCTGAAGCGTCTCGGCGAGTCGCTGCACGGCGACGGGGTGATCCCCGCGGAGACCGAGCAGCTCAACAACTTCTGAGTGGACTGCGGGTCTAAGCGTGCTGCGGGACTGAGAGCCTGCGGGACTGGGAGCCTGCGGGACTGAGAGCTTGCGAGACTGAGCGGCTCCAGGACTGAGCGGCTCCAGGACTGACAGGCTTGGGGGCCGCACGGCGCGTGCGGCCCCCAAGCAGCTACGCGGTGAGGCGATCCAGCAGCGGGATCGCGAGTGCCAGATCATGCTCGATCGCGACGTCGGCGCGCTCGCGCACAAGCGGCTTCCCGTTGAACGAGACGCCGATCGCCGCAACTGCCATCATGTCAAGGTCGTTTGCACCGTCACCGATGGCCACAGAAGCGCTCAATGGGATGCCGGTGTCGGCGGCCCACTCGCGGAGCGCGTCGGCCTTCGCGGCAGCGTCAATGATGGGCCCCAAGGTGCGCCCGGTCATCTGACCGTCCACAACCTCCAGGCGATTCGCTCGCCAGAAGTCCAGGCCCAGGTCTGCAGCAATCGGATCCAGTACCTCGTGGAACCCGCCCGAGACAACGCCGACCTTGCCACCTCGCGCGTGCACGGCGGCGATGAGTTCCCGGATGCCCGGGGTCAGGCGAACGCGCGTATATGCGTCATGGAACGCAGACTCCGGGGTGCCCGCGAGCGTCGCCACGCGCTCGGTGAGGCTCTCAGCGAAGTCGAGTTCGCCACGCATCGCGCGCTCGGTGACCTCTGCCACCTGTTCCCGGGTGCCCGCGACTTCGGCGAGGAGTTCAATCACCTCGTCCTGAATTGTCGTGGAATCGCAATCAAGGACAACGAGAGGCGCTGCAACGGTCATGCGCTCCAGTCTACGGTTTCGGTGTGGCGCGGTTTCGGTGTGGCGCGGTTTCGGTGTGGCGCGCCGTGACCCGCGCGGGGCGCACCACTCGTTAGGCTGGGGGCATGGTCAATGTCCTGCGACTCACCGATGTGTCCGTTGTCCGCGCTGGCCGGCCGATCCTCGATGGGGTCACCTGGTCGGTCGATGAAGCGGAGCGGTGGGTGATCCTCGGTCCGAACGGTGCGGGGAAGTCCACACTGCTTGCGCTCGCGACGGCGTCGTCCCACCCGAGCTCCGGCATCGTCGAGGTGCTTGATGAGCAGCTGGGGAAGATCGACGTGTTCGAGCTGCGCAACCGTATCGGCTCGGTGTCCTCTGCCACGGGGCGGCGGATCCCGCCCTCTGAGACTGTCCGTGACATTGTGCTCACCGCCGCGTACTCGGTGGAGGGGCGCTGGAACGAGGAGTATGAGGATCTCGATGTGCGCCAGGCCGAGCGCATCCTCGCCGAGTGGGACCTGGCGGGCTTCGCTGACCGCACCTTCGGCACTCTGAGCGACGGGGAACGCAAGCGGGCACTGATCGCACGCGCCGTGATGACGGATCCCGAGATGCTCCTGCTTGACGAACCGAGTGCGAGCCTCGATCTGGGGGCACGGGAGCGCCTGCTGCAGATGCTCTCGGGCTTTGCTGCGTCGCCAGCCTCGCCCGCAATGGTGATGGTGACCCACCACGTCGAGGAGGTGCCGCCCGGGTTCACTCACGTGCTCATGCTGCGCGAGGGACAGGTCCAGGCCGCCGGGCCTGTGGCCTCTACACTGACCGCGGACAACCTTGCAGCGACCTTCGGGATGCCGTTCGAACTCTCCGTGAACGCCGGTCGCTACGCCGCCGTGGCGCGCCCCTAAGCTCCAATCACGCAATTCACTGCCCGCGTCTGCTAAAGTTGACCCTTGGCGCGGTAGTTCCGCAAGGCTTCGATGCGCTAGACGCATCATCCATCACGCACAATAAGGACACTCATGAAGACCGACATTCACCCCGAGTACAACGCAATCGTGTTCCGCGACCTGGCGTCGGGGGAGACGTTCCTCACCCGCTCGACGCTCACCAGCGAGAAGACGATCGAGCTCGACGGCGCGACCTACCCGGTCCTCGACGTGGAAATCTCCAGCGCATCGCACCCGTTCTACACGGGTAAGCAGCGCATCATGGACTCGGCCGGTCGTGTCGAGAAGTTCAACCAGCGCTTCAAGGGCTTCGGCGCCTAAGCACTGCGAACGCCAGAACGGGCGGTGGATCTTCGGATCCACCGCCCGTTCTGCTGTGTGCGGGGCCGCAGGGCGGGGCCGGGGCCTCGCCACGCAGGCCCCCGGCCCGGCTTAGCTTGCGCGTAGCGGCCACGCCCCGTCAGCGACGAAGTTCGGGTCGCGGACGCGCCGCATGTACTCCTGGAAGCTTGCCGCCTGTTGCGCGGCCCAGGTGACCTGCGCGGCGTGGAGCGCATCGAGGTCGTCAGGAATCACGTCCGCGTACTTCCGCGCGATCGCCTGCAGCACACGGCCCGAGGCGATGGCGTCGTCGCCGGCGTCGTGCGCGTTCCCGATCTCCACCCCGTGATGGGCCGCGACTGCCACGAGGGTGCGCTTCCCCTTCCGGTAGCGGTCGAACTGCTTGTCAAGGATCAGCGGGTCGATGACCGGGGCAATGGCAGAGGGGAGCGACACGCCGTGCCGTGCGGCTTCAGCGGTCAGCAGCGACAGATCGTAGGGCGCGTTGTAGGCCACGACGGGGTAGCCACGCTCGATCATCTCGGCAAGCTGCGCGACGATCTGCTGCACCCCCACCTGAGCGGAGATCCCCGTGGCCCGGGCGATCTCCGTGGTAATGCCGTGCACGCGCATCGCCGCCTCGGGGATCTCGATGCCCGGATCCAGCAGCCAATCGTAGCGTTCGGTGACTTCACCGCCGGAGCCGAGCAGCGCGATTGTTGCGCTCACGATCCGGGCTTCAGAGGTGTCAATACCGGTCGTTTCGGTATCGAACACGGCGAGGTTCGCGGCCCAGAGGGGGAGTTGAGCGGTCACGGCGCTCCTTTCGTTTCCTCGATCGTACCGAGCCACGCCGGATCCCGCGCCCCGGAGCGGTGCGAGGCGCTTTGCCAGCCCGCGCCGCTAAGGTTATTTCGTGAGCACCGTCCCCTCTCCTTTCGCCGTCCCCGCACTCGGTTCCGAGACCCGTGCGTGGCGATACGGCGCGGCGGAGGGCCCGACGCTCATCCTCGTCCACGGCTTCCGCGGTGACCATCACGGGCTTCAGGGCATCGCCCAGGGGCTCGCTGCAAGCGCCCCGGAGCTCCGGGTCATCGTCCCCGATCTGCCCGGCTTCGGGGCCTCACCCTCGATCCCTGGCCGCACGCACGACATCGCGCTCTACGGCGAGTGGCTCCGCGCTTTTTCGGCGGAGACGGCACCCGACAGTTTCGCGATCCTGGGCCACTCTTTCGGCTCACTCGTGGTTTCGGCCGCACTCGCGGGCGGCCTGGCACCGGAGCGCACGATCCTGATCAACCCGATTTCTGCTCCGGCACTCGAGGGCCCGCAGGCCGTCATGACGCAGCTGGCGATCGCGTACTACCGCGCCGCTGATCTCCTGCCAGAACGGGCCGCACGCGGCCTGCTCGGCAACCCGCTGATCGTGCGTGTGATGAGCGAGGTCATGGCGAAGACGCGCGACAGGGAGCTGCGTCGCTGGATCCACGATCAGCACGATCGGTATTTCAGCGTGTTTGCTGATCCCGGGACCTTGCTCGACGCCTTCCGTGCGTCCGTGTCCCACACGGTGATCGCTGGGGCTGACGCGTTTGTGGCTCCGACACTCCTCATCGCGGGCGAGCGGGACGACATCACCCCGCTCGCAAAGCAGCTTGAGCTGCAGCGCCGGATCCCCGGGTCGGAGCTGCGGATTCTGCCCGGCACGGGCCACCTTGTGCACTACGAGGCCGTCACTGACGCGGTCGCCGCGATCCTCGCGTTCCTGCGGGCGAGCACGCCACCAGGAACCACCCCGTTTTCCTCCGTTTTGTCTTCCCCCGCCAAGGAGCCCTCCGCGTGAAGCTGATCCACATCGACGATCTCGCCGCCCCCGAGCTTGCCGACTTCACTCAGCTCACTGACGTCGCACTGCGCCGCGTCCGCGAGCCGGAGGAAGGGCTCTACCTCGCAGAATCACCAAAGGTCATTGAACGTGCGCTGCGCGCCGGGCACCGGCCCCGCGCACTGCTCATGGTTGCCGAGTGGCTGCCCCGCATCGAGCCGGCACTCGCGGACTTCCCGGATGTCCCCGTCTACATTGGCCTGCCGGATCAGCTCGAGCAGCTCACGGGCTTCAATATGCATCGCGGGGCAATCGCCTCGATGCACCGTCCCGCCCCGCTCGATCCCGAGGAGCTGCTGCGCAGCGCGCGTCGTGTGGTCGTGCTTGAGGACCTCGCTGATCACACAAACGTCGGTGCCGTGTTCCGCTCCGCCGCGGCGCTCGGGGCAGACGCCGTGCTCCTCACACCGGGGTGCGCGGACCCGTTGTACCGGCGCGCGGTGCGCGTCAGCATGGGCGCGGTACTGCAGGTGCCCTGGGCTCGGCTGCCGGATTGGCGCGAGGCCGGGCCGATGATCCGGGATGCGGGCTACGAGCTCACCGCGTTTGCGTTGCGCGACGACGCTGAGGACCTCGCGGACTACGTCGAGGATCTCCCCGAGCGGCTCGCGATCATGTTTGGCACTGAGGGGCCGGGGCTGAGCCGCCGCGCACTCGCGGCGGCCACCCGCACGGTGCTGATCCCGATGGAGCACGGCGTGGACTCGCTGAACGTCGCTACCGCCGCCGCGCTCGCAATGTGGGCCGTGCGCACGGGGGACCAGCGGGGGAGCGGGGCGACTGCTCGTGCACTCTCCGCGGGGGTTCCCGGGTGACGGGGATCGCGGTGGGCGGCCGTCGTCGCGCGCTGTGGTTCACAATTCTGTGGGCGGCGGTCGGCATCGGCTCGTTCATCATTGGGGTGCGGAGCGAACTGGGTCAGCGGGCCGAGGGCGTCGTGCTTGATGCTGCGGAATTCACCACGAGCCCGCCGGCACCGTTGAACTTGGTGTCCACGCCGGCGATCGCGGTTGCCCTGCTCGTGATTGGTGTGCTCGCGCTCTTCGCGCACGGGATCCAACGCGCCCTTGTTGTCACTCTGCTACCTGCCGCGGCAATTGCGGCATCGCAGCTGCTCAAGCTCCAGCTCCTCACGCGTCCCCAGCTCTTCGAGTTTGATGCTCCGAACACCTTCCCGAGTGGGCACATGACCGTGTTCACGGCACTTGTCGCCGGGCTGATCTGGGCGGTGCCCGCACGGATCCGCGCGTTTGTCGCGGTTGCCGGGGCGGCGCTGCTGGGCGCGGTGAGTTGGCAGCTCCTCGCCTACGGCTGGCACCGTCCGAGCGACATCCTGGGAGCCCTCGCGCTTGGGGTGCTCGCCTTTGCCCTCGCGTGCCTCGCACGCCCGGCACGCGCACGGGGACGTGTCGCGCTGGGCCGCACCCTCACCATCGGCCTCGCGCTGATCGGCTGGATCGTGGTGGTCGCGGCGCTTGTTCTTGCGGGGATTGCCGCACTGCAGAGCCACCCCGACCTGATGCTCACTGCTGGTGAGTTCGGGGGAGTCGGGGCGAGCGCGCTCGCGGCCCGGTCGATCCTCCTCCTGAGCGCCGGCCGCTCCTAGGCTGCACGGGTCAGCGCGCCACGCGCTACGCGCCGCCGAGCTGTCCCGTCAGCCGGGCGTGCAGTGTGCGGGTGTGCGGGTTCATGCCCAGCAGTTCCACGCGTGTGCCGTGCTGTCTGTACTTCCGCGTGATCGCGTCAAGCTCCGCCACAGTTGAGGCGTCCCAGATGTGAGACTGGCTCAGGTCGATGACAACCCGTTCGGGATCTTCAGCGAAGGCGAAGTTCGCGGCGAGGTCGGAGACGGACGCGAAGAAGAGTTCGCCCTGGACTGTGTAGCGGGCGTGCGCTTCGCCATCGCGCACGATCAGTTCCCGATCAATACGCGCCAGTCGCGAAACGCGACGCGCAAAGAGGACCGAAGCGACGCAGACCCCGGCGACCACGCCGATGGCAAGATTGTGAGTGGCGACCACGACGGCGACAGTCACGAGCATGACCGCGGTTTCGCTCCGGGGGAGCCTGCGGAGGGTGCTCGGCGCGATCGAGTGCCAATCGAACGTGCTCACGCACACCATGATCATGATCCCCACAAGCGCGGCCATCGGGATCACGGCGACAACGTCCCCGAGGGTGACAACAAGCAGGAGCAAGAAGACACCCGCGAGGAACGTCGAGATGCGCGTACGGGCGCCGGAGACTTTGACGTTCACCATCGTTTGGCCGATCATGGCACACCCGCCCATCCCACCGAAGCAGCCGGACACGATGTTCGCAACGCCCTGGCCCCAGCTCTCACGCGTCTTATTCGATGGGGTGTCCGTGATGTCGTCGACGAGTTTTGCGGTCATCAGTGACTCCAACAGCCCGACGAGTGCCATCGCGAACGCGTATGGGGCAATAATCGTGAGTGTTTCCCAGGTGAGGGGCACGTTTGGGACAAAAAGTTCGGGGAGGCTGCGGGGGAGTTCTCCCTGATCTCCCACTGTCGGCACCGAGATCGCGAACACCACAACAACCGCGGTCACTACGACGATGGAGACGAGCGGGGCCGGGATCACGCGCGTGATCTTCGGCATCCAGACGAGGATCGCAAGGCCCAGTGCGAGCAACGGGTAGACCGCCCACGGCACGCCAATCAGGTGGGGGAGCTGTGCAGCAAACACGAGGATGGCGAGGGCGTTCACAAAGCCGACCATCACGCTTCGAGGGATGAATCGGGTGAGTTTTGCGACACCACACACCGCGAGCACGATCTGGAAAAAGCCGGCGAGGAGCACAGTGGCGATGAAATAGTCAATCCCATACTCGCGTGCGACGGGTGCAATCACGAGCGCAACTGCGCCCGTAGCCGCGCTAATCATGGCGGGCCGGCCGCCCACAATCGCAATTGTTGCTGCCATCACGAACGACGAGAAGAGACCTACCTTGGGGTCGACGCCCGCAATGATCGAGAAGGAGATCGCTTCGGGGATCAAAGCCAGGGCGACAACGACGCCCGCGAGCACCTCGCGGATCAGAATGCGTGGGGTGCGCAGCGCGGTCCGGACCGAGTGATCCGCCACCTGAACGGCGCGCGAGGGTGCGGGCAGGGCGGGGCTGGTCATATGTCCTCCGGGGTGTGCCGGGGCAATGCCGGGCGAGGCATGCCACGATGGTGCGAGTGGTGCGGGAGTCCGAGTGCGGACCGAACACCCGACAACACTAACGTAACGTGAGAGTTTTTCGAACAGGGAGCGCGATGCCTGAAGGCAACATGATGCACATCGGTGAGCTCGCGGAGCGCACACAGCTCTCATTGCGCACAATCCGGCACTACGACGAAATCGACCTCCTCACGCCGAGCGGACGTTCGGACGGCGGCTTCCGCCTCTATACCGATGGAGACTTTGAGCGCCTCATGCTGATTCGCCGAATGAAGCCACTCGGGTATTCGCTTGAGCAGATGCGGGATCTGCTGCACGCGATCGAGAGCGCGGGGGAGCAGGGGCCCGGTATGCCGGAATCGTCCTCCGACGCCCGGAGCGCGCTCAGCGACTTTCGGAGCGATGCCCGCGAGCGCCGCGCAAAGCTCGCACAGCAGCTCGAGATGGCCGACGAGTTCCTGACGCTTCTCGAGGCGCGAATTCCGTGAGCGCCATTGAGTTGCGAGGCGCAGGGATCGCGCTTACGGGTCTGCGCGAATCCGACGTTCCACGAATTACAGAATACTGCTCTGATCCGGTATTTGAACAGTTTATGTCCACGCCATGGCCGTACACCACAGCGGACGCGGCGTGGTTTGTGCGAGAGTATGCGCCCGCCGGTTGGCGCGACGGCTCCGAGCTGACCTGGGCGGTTCGACAGGAGGGCGCTGGGCCACTGCTCGGCACCGTCAGCCTTCGGCCAGCACGCGGGGACATCGGGTTCTGGCTCGGTGCCCCACACCGCGGTCAAGGAATTATGTCAGCTGCGGTGGGGGTGGTGCCGACGCGCACCGGCGAGATCACGGAGTGTTGGCACGCAGTGATCACACGCGCCGGAGCGGCGCCAGCCGGCACGGACGATGACTCAACGGTCACGCAACGCCAACTCCCGTGGCCCGCGTGAACGCAGCCGCCTGATGACCCGCCACACAATCGTCAATCATCGTGCCCTGCGCACAGATACTGGCCCCACGAGGCACGCTCCGTATATGCGTTGATAATCTATATTATGTCAGTTTAATCGTTTCGAGTACGTTCCAACGGCCCCACCAGGGTCGACTCCGCGGCGCATTTGCCCGACTCTCCACGCGCGCTCCGTACGCCCCCCAACGGTTACACCTGGATGGGCCTCCGCAATTGCTCTAGCCCCAGCTGGCGACGAGTCGCGCGGCCTCGGAGCACTGGGGTTCGGGCAATCCCAGGTTGTCGATGATCGCCTGGGCGGGTGCCACGATCCGAACACCACCACGCGAAGCGCTCCCACGCAGCGTGAGGCCACTCGGCTCGCACAAGATCACCGAAGCTACCGCGGGGCTCGCCACGTTCGCACCGAGCCCAACGAGGTGCTGCAACGCACGCCCGGGATCAGGTGTCCACAACACCTGCACGAAATCGTCGGCCCGCTGCGCAGCGTCTGAGCCGAGCGCCGCAAGCGCCGCGGCACCCGAGAGCGCCCACTCCCCTCCCGCAACCGCGCCGCAGGCGTCGAGCATTGCGGCGGTGACGTGGCCCGTAGCCCCGAGGGCGCCCGCACGATGCAGCAAGGATGAGGCGAGTCCCGCCTCGGCCGCAATGCTCCCGAGCGTCGCCGGCTGCGCAAAACGCTCGATGCGCGCCACCCAGGCAGCGGTTGCCGGGGACAACTCCCCCACATCAGGTGCGCCCTCCATGAGCACGCGCCCGGCATCGGCGGCGGCCGAATCCGACAGCGGTCGATACGTGATGATCGGTTCCACGCCGCTCGCGAGTGCAAGTTCTTCAAGCGTGTCAAGGCGGACGTCGACCGTACCCTCGCTCGCCCGATACATCGTGGAGCGATTCACGCCAGCCCGTCGAGCGATCTCCGAACGCGTGCGCTCACTGTTCAGGAATACGTGTGCAAGCCCGCTGTCCATGCACCAAAAGTAGCAACTATGATGCAGGAAAGCAACATCTGGGCATCAAGTGGTGCGTCGGTGCGCGCTTCTGACACCACCGAAGCCAGCTGGGTCGTAACTACTCGTCGTCAAACTCCTGCATGATCAGCATCAGCGCCTGGTGCTGCGCCGGGTTCAGGTGTTCCTGCAGGAGCGCGCCCATTTCGCCAACACTCCCTCCCATGTCACTCTCGAGGCGCGTCGAGAACTGCTGCAGCGCATCGCCCTGAGCATCGAGAAACTCGGCAATCAGGGCGGCTCCGCGGCCTGCGAGTTCCCTGATCGCCCCATCCGACGCGTGCGGCGGGAGAGCGAGCAGTTCGTCATTCAGTTCGGTGAGTTCACGCGGCGCACTCTGGACGGTCCGCGCAAACCCCGGCATGTCACCCCTGGGTAGCATCCGCCCGAGAAGAATGGCGACGTTTCGCGATCCGGCATCCGTACCGAGCGCGTCCATTGCAAGCCGGGCTTCCGGGGAGAGGTCCGGCGAGATTCCACCCTCGATGAGATCGTCGAGATCCGTCCGGACTCGCGTGAGCGTGGCGATTCGTTCGTCGAGTTCCTCTCGCAGCTCACGCAGCAGCGGCGCGCTCTGCTCAGGCGACGCCAGCATGGGAGCAACCTGTTCCAGGCTGAACCCCAAGCTGGTGAGCCTGGCGATGCGGAGCGCGAGCACAAGATGCTGGGCGGTGTACTGCTTGTACCCGTTGCTGAGTCGCTCCGGCGCGGGCAGCAGACCCACGTCGTGCCAGTGGCGAATCGACCGCAGAGTGACTCCCGTGAGGTCGGCAAGCTGCCGTGTACTCCATGCCATCGTTAGTCCTCCACCGTGAGCTGGGCTTCTCGCTCTATTGTGTCCAATGTTTGGAATGCTGGGGCCGTGAGCGCGATGACCGCGGTCACCGTCATGACTGCCGCCACCCCGAGTCCCGCCGCTGGGAGTCCCCAGGTCATGGCGATTGCCGCGAGCGGCGCGGAGGTAAGCGCTGGCGCCGCCAGCATCAACGCGTGCTGTGCACCGAGCACGCGCCCGCGCATCCGATCCGGTGTCGCCTCGATCGTAGCCACCCCCAGCGCCGCGGACATCGGAGCATGTGTCACGCCGATCACCACGGAGCCAACGACAACAAGCCAGGGCGCGCCCAGTGCGCCCAGAACACTGAAGCCCAGCACACTTCCCAGCATGCCGAACACGAACCAGCGGCGTCGGCTCGTCGTGCCAATTGACCCTGCATACAGCCCGGCCCCGATCACACTGCCGAGTGCTACCGCGGCAATCGCGATACCACTGAGCTCCGGGAGCCGGTGTTCAGCGAAGTAGGCAGGCAGGATCGTGGCCTGCAGTCCGGCCATCAGTGCCGCGAACACCGCCGATACGAGACTCACGCCGAGCACGAGCCGGTTGCCGAGCAGGAACCGCCACCCGAGCATCAGGTCCTGGAGCACCCCGCGCACACCGCGGGTGGCCTGAGTCGTTTCGGCCCCAGAATCTGCCTCAATTTCACCTGCACGGGGGCTGAGGGCGAGCGTCAGCAGGGCTGCCGCGAGACTCGTGGCCGCGGTGATCAGCAATACTGCCGAGCTCACGCCCCAGAGCAGCACCAGGAGGCCTCCGAGCCCTGGCCCGATCAAGATCAGGGTGGCAGCGAGGGCTTCGCGTATGCCCACGAGTCGATCCAGCGCCGCGGGTTTCCCGCCCGCCAGGCGCACGAGACGCGGCAGCATCGTCTCCCGGGCCGTCATGCCGGGAGTGTCGCCAAAGGTGCCAATCACGCTCAGCACGATGAACCAGCTCAGGTCCAAGTCCCAAATCGCGTCAACGACGGGCAGCGCGGCAATTGACGCCGAAGAGAGCAGGTCGCTGACGATCGATACCGTGCGCCGATTGAACCGATCCACGACGACCCCGGCGAGCACACCGACGACCGCCGCCACCCCGGCGTTGATCGAGGCCAGAATGCCCGCCGCGAGCAGGTCGCCGGTCCGCGCGAGGACCAGCAGCGGAAAAAGCACTGCGGCGATCCCGTTCCCCAGGAGCGAGAGGCTGAATGAGCCAAGATAGACGGCCGTGTTTCTGTTCATGCCCCCATCAGAAACGATGCCGTCGCGGCACAGTCAAGTCGCGGCACAGTCAAGTCGCGGCACAGTCAAGCCGCTGCACAGTCAAGCCGCTGCACAGTCAAGCCGCGGCTTGTGCCCCGCCGGCTATGCGAACACGGGGATGGTGAGAAACACCACGCCAGCGAGCGCAACGAACAGTCCGACACACACGAGAACCGCACCGTTTCCGCGCAATTGCGCGGGCTGTGAGCGGCCCGGGTTCGCCGAGTCATAGGCGACACGACATGATCCACCATATTGCGGACGCCAGAAGACTTTCACGCGCGTCTCCCCCGTGTGTTCAGCTCCGTCGGGCGTCCAGTATCGATACCGGTGTGGAGCGTGCCGCAGGGCCGGGCCAAGCCACTCCCCGAGCACGATGTTCCAGCGCCGGGGTACCAGAGCGCGGACCCGGAACCCCGTGAAGATCACGAATCCTCCGACGACGATGAGCATGATGCACGCGATAAACACAGCGCTCACCCTATACGGCGAACGATCCACTCACCTCGGGCACCAGGCATCGGGATGACCGAGCGATACCGGTGTGGTCGCGATCGGCCGCTTGCCCGGAGCGGAAGCCGGCGAACATTTCGAGCCTGTCGGTATTTCTGACGGGTGTGGGATTCGTCACGTTCCCCTTCCAAAAATGGTGGCGAAGATGCTCGACGATGTTTGTGCGGGAACCCCGAAAAGCTCCGCGATCTGCTGTTGGATCAGCGATACGGATTCGTGCTCCAGTCATACCTCACGGACTGGAGCACAATCGTCCTCTGGGTACAGAATCACTTCGCCTGCTGATCGATGTTTCATGCTGGTGATGCGCGTGTACGTCCTTTCCGGTGAGGCGGTCGGCAACGGTGTCGCTGGTGCGGTCAGGCACGGGGCGACCACGGACATTCGCCGTGGGCGCGGCACCGCCCCGTGTGATCGGGGCAACACCCGTCGCGCCGCCGGCGGGGCACACTGGGAAGCCAGACCAGATCAGCCCCACGAAAGGCACCATGACACTCATCTCGCTCCCCACCCTGCACGAGGAACTGCGCGCAGAAGCCGAGGCCGCAGGCACCCCGCTCGCGCGGCGTCACATCACCGCGGGTGCCCGGCTCCAGCAACTCGCTATCTGGCTCCCCGCGGGCGGGGTGCTGCCGGAGCACGGCAATCCCGGCGAGGCGCGGCTACACATCCTCAGTGGACAGGTGCGTTTCATTGAAATCGGCGCGGAGCGGACGCACACCTTGGTCGCCGGAGATCTCTTCGCGGTGCCGGATGCGCTGCACCGGGTCGAGGCCGACACCGAGAGCCTGTTGCTGCTGAGCTTCGTACCCGGCGCAGAGCTTCACACCCCGGCCTGAACCCAGCCCCAAACGCAAACCCGAACCCGAACCCCAGCAGCCGCTAGCCGAGTGTCAGCGCGGCCGTCCGCTGGTCCGGGAGCACAAACGAGTTGCGGTGGTAGTCGATGAGGCCGTCGGCCTTCATGCGTGCCAGCTCCCGGGACAGCGCGGCCCGGTCGGCATGCAGATATTGTGCGAGCTCGATTCGGGTCAGCGGAATGCTGAACTGGGCAGTTCCCCGACGCTGCGCTTCGACGACGAGATAGTTCGTGATCCGCTTCCGGAGCGAACGGTGGCGCAGGATCTCGAGCTTGGCGCGGAGCCGCTCCTGTTTCTCGAGCACCGAGCGCAGCAGGTTGTTCTGCACAAGCGATTTCGCTGGGCACGCCACCGAGGGGTCGGACAGCCGCGCGGGATCAAGGAGCAGGACGGTTCCGGGCGCGGCCCCGAGCGCCGCACGTTCCCTCGGGCACGCGGCGCTCCCCCAGCTTTGGGTCTGCCACCCCTCACCAAAGAGATCGCCAGGCTCGATGACGTCCACGAGCGTCCGATCGCCGTGCGGGTGGCGACGGACGTCAAGCGCGGCCCCGCTCAGCAAGACCCCGTAGGTGACGGGGCCCCCGGTGCAGGCAAGAATTTCCTCGTCTTTATCGAAGGCGAAGGCCTGGACGCCGAGACACGCGCGCATGCATTGGAAGTGTTCTTCGCTGATGCCAGCAAAGAACGGGCTCGGGTGAGTGCCGGGTGAGGCCGCCTCCGTCGGCGGTGCGGTGAGAGTCGTAGCGCGCATGGGTGCTTTCTGTTGCTGGGGCAACCGTGGACGGTTGGTCGCGCTGCCAGACTACTGCACAGAACTTAGCTCACCCTCACTTACATCCGATGTACGGTGAACACCCCGAAAGGCCCCCATGACCCGCCCCACCCTGAACACGACTCTCCTCAGCTTCGCGGCCCTGGGCGCCGTGCTGTTGAGCGGATGCGGCGCGAGCGCATCGCCGGCATCCCCAGACGCATCGTCCGCCACACAGACCGAGGTCGCGGTAGAGGCCCCGGCCGAGGTGCGGGTCAGCGGCCCGGCATCTCCCCCGAGCCTCCCGATCCTGCGCATGATCGAGGCCGATGCACTCGGCGACACGGACATCGTGTTTGACCGTTGGGAGAGCGCCGACCAGCTCACGGCAGCGGCGACCGGCGGGCACGAGTTTGTCGCCGCACCACTGACCACGGGAGCGGCGCTCGCGAGGGGCGGGGCGGATCTCACCCTCCTCAACGTGAGTGCCTGGGCGGTCATGGGCCTCGTCACCAGCGATCCGGCAATCCAGTCGGTGGCGGATCTCGCGGGGACCCAGCTGCACGTCGCGATGCGCGCCTCCGCGGTCGATTACACGATGCAGCTCGTGCTCGAACAGCACGGCCTCTCGGACAGCGTGGAGATTGTCTACGTCGACCCGATGAACGGCCCCGAGCAGTTCCTCTCCGGCCAGATCTCCTCGCTCGTCACCGTCGAGCCCCAGGTCACCATGCTCCAGGCCCGAAACCCCGAAGCCCGGAGCCTGATCGACTTCTCCGCAGAGTGGGCGGACATCACGGTCTCGAAGCTGCCGCTGCCCACCGCCGGCACGTTTGTCAACGGCAGCTTTGCCGCTGAGCACGCCGATACTACCGCCGCGTTCCAGGAGGCCTACGTCGAGGCGGCAACATGGGTGTCCGAGCACCCGGAGGAGGCGGGGGCGCTCGCCGAGCGTGAGCTGGGCCTCCCGGCACCCATCGTGGCCGCCGCAATTCCCAAGATCGCGTGGGACGCGCAGGCCGCAACGGAGGCGCGCCCGGCGGTGGAGCAGTACTTCACCCAGCTCGTCACGCGCTGGCCGGAGAGCGTCGGCGGTACGCTGCCCGAGGCGAGCTTCTACACGCGGTGATCCCGCGTCGCTCGCCCCGAGCGGGGAATCCGAGGCCCGGATTCCCCGGTCCGTTCGCCTGGTCACTCGCCAGTCTGATCGTGCTCGGTCTGGCCTGGTGGATCGCCGCCCGCGAACTGCCAGACATCATCCTGCCCGGCCTCGGGATGACGGCCGCGGCGGTGGGACGCCTGCTCGACGAGCCTGAAACGTATGCGGCCCTCGGGGAATCGCTCACGACGTTCGCGTGCGGTCTCCTGATCGCCGCCGTGCTGGGGAGCGTGCTGGGGCTTCTCGCGGGCCTCAGTGAGGCCGCGCGCGCCGCGCTCGCGCCGCTTCTCGCGATTCTCAATGCCGTCCCCAGCGTTGCATGGATGGGCCTCGCAATGATCTGGTTCGGGCTCGGCGCGGGCCCCACAGTCTTCCTCGTTGTTGTCACGAGTGCCCCAATCCTCGCCGCGGCGCTACAGCACGCGGTGCGGGATCGCGACCCCGGATTCGACGAACTCGCCGACGCCTTCGATCTGCCACGCGCCGCCAGGCTCCGCCACGTCACCCTGCCACCGCTCCTGAGTTCCGCGCGCGCCGCGCTGCTCGCCATGGCGGGGCTCGGCTGGAAGCTCACTGTGATGGGCGAGTTCCTCACGGCCTCGCGCGGGCTCGGTGAGCAGCTTGTCGTTGCGAAGGCGCACATGCAGACCGACAGGGTGATCGCGATCACTGTGGTGCTCGTCTGCACGTGGGTGCTGATCGAGGGTGGGATCCGGCTGCTCGCGGGGCGTCAGGGTCTCGGCATCCGGAGCACACGCATCACATCACAGCTTCGCCCACGCGCCACTCGGCCTGCGGGCACGGATCGACCCGAGCAACTGCCGGCACCTTCCCAGCCCGCCGCGATTGCCTGCCAATCGGTCTCCCTTGCACACGGCGAGTGCATCATCGCCGAGCACCTGAGCTTCTCCGCTGCGCCGGGCAGCATCACCGCAATCCTGGGCGCCTCGGGCATCGGAAAGTCGACATTGCTGCGCGTACTCGGCGGTGCCGCGCAGCCCGCACGCGGCACCATCGATCGCGCACCGGACACACGCACCGCGTGGGTATTCCAGGAGGATCGGCTCCTACCGTGGCGCAGCCTGGAACAGAACGTCGCGTTGTTCGCCGGGGTCTCCTCCGACGTGGCGCAGGCGCAGCTCGCGGCGCTCGGACTCGGGGACGCCGTGCACCGCCTGCCCACCGAATTGTCGGGTGGGATGCGGCAGCGCGGAGCGCTCGCCCGAGGCTTCCTGCGCGACAGCGGCCTGCTGCTCCTCGACGAACCATTTGCCGGGCTCGACGTGCGGCGGCGGCGCGCGCTGATCCACGATCTACAGCGTATGCAGCGCGAGCGGTCCCGCACGATCATCTTCGTGACGCACGATGTTGACGATGCGCTTGCCCTCGCAGATCGCGCACTCGTGCTCGGTGGCGCGCCGGTGGCCCGGATCACGGCGCAGCTGGATCTGCGTCACCTCGGCACGGACCGCGCGCTCGATGATCCGGCGCTGGCCGCTCCGCGCCGCGCTCTCCTCACCGCCCTCCTCGAAACCCCCGATGCGCTTCCCGGGACTCAGGCACACGCACGGGCGCAGTCCCCCTCCCACCCAGACACTGATCCACACCACTGAAGGAAACACGCGATGACCCACCAGACACAGGCCACCGAGACCGGCATCACACGTGCGAACGAGATCCTGCGCCGGCTCGCCCCGGCGGAAGGCCTGCTCCGCGCTGACGCGGCAGCGTCAGACGCCTCCGGCGCGATCGCCCCCGCGGTCACAGCGGCGATCCGGGAGGCAGGCGGGTACCGGCTCTCGGCGCACGGAGAGGTGGGAGGTGCCGGCCTGGTGCGCGTTGCGGCCGGGCTCGCCAGCGTGCACGCGTCAGCCGCCTGGAATCTCGTTGTCTCGCACACAAACAGCCTGCTCGCGCAGTCATTTGCGCGCCTCAGCGGGACCGCGTTCCCCGCAGATCCCGATGCCCAGTGGTGCGGGGTGTTCGCCAGCACCGAGGCCCACGCCGTCCCCCAGGACGCCGGTTCCCCAGGCTGGGTGGTTGACGGCGTGTGGCGCTACGCGTCGAACAGTGACCTGGCCGAGTGGGCGCTCCTCAACGTCGCCACCGCGGAGCACGGTGCGGGGTTTGTGTGGCTGCCGCGCGCGGCGCTCGCCGTACAGTCACGCTGGGCGGCACTCGGCTTGCGCGCCACTGGCAGCCACACCCTTGCGGCAACGCAGCTGGAGGTGCCGAGCGCGGCCTTCCTCCCGACCTCGGTGCTGTTCGGGCCCGAACCTGATGGGCCGCTCGCACTTCGGGTGCCGAGTCGACTCCGTACCGCGCTCGGCCTCGCCGCCGTAGGAGTGGGGGCCGCGGAGGCGCTCGTCGCGGGCCTTGCGGCCTCAATCCAGGCTGATGCGGATCGTGCGCGCGTTGCCGCACTGCCCGGACGCGGGATCGACAGGCCCGGGGTGGCGCAGACACTCGGGGCCGCTCACGCCCGCGCCCGGAGTGCGCGAGCGGCGCTCTTCGCGACGGCGGACGAACTTGACATCGCGGTCGCGCACGGTGATCCGCTTCCAGCGGCACAGCTCACCGAGGCCCGGCTGATGCTGGGCCACGTCACCGCCGACGTCGCGGCGGCGACGCACGAACTGAGCCTCATCGCCGGATCCCGCGCCTGCCTCGAGGGTGATGCTGTGGGCCGACTGTGGCGTGATGCGCACGTCATCACGCGCCATGCAGCGCTCTCCCCCACTGTTGGGTTCGAGCTGGGGGCACGGGCGCTTATAGACCCGGGTGAGACTGACGTGCACGCGGCCGTCGGGCCGCTTGCTCCGGCGAACTAGGTGTCAGCTGACTGTGGGGCGAGCGTGGCTGTGATGCCCGCGAGCACCACATCAAGCTTTGCCACGAACCACGCGAGGGGTTCCGAAACGATCGCGGCTTGCACACTTTCGCGCAGCGCGGCTCGTTCGGGGGCGAGCCGCGGGGATACCGACGCGGTGTCGGACTGGCCCGAGGTTCCGGATGCGGACTCGGCTTCATCGACAAACCAGTCCGCGCTGATGCGGGCTCGTCCAGGGCCTGCGGAAGACACCAGCTCGTCGAGATGCTCGGTTGCGCGCCGGTTGTCGGCCACCAGATCGAACACGAGGTCGCTGCTGAGCACCGCGTGCTCCGCGGTGAAGCCCGCACGCATCAGGGCGGCGCTCACATCAACGAACAGTGCGGCCATTGCGGCGGGAACGACGCCGCGGGCGACCTCCGTTGCCGACCCCGGGTGCGCGGCCAGGGCCTGCCATGCGGCATGCGCATACGACTCGAGCATGGGCCGCCACGGCCCGGCAAGAGCTGGCCACGCGACGTCCGCGAGCGCCTGTTCAAGACCAATACGCACGAGCGCGTCGCGATCCGGCGCATGCCGATACAGCGTGCTCTCCCCGACCCCGAGCCGGTCACGCACCGCCGCGAACGTCAGTTCGTTGAATCCCACGTCGAGCACCGTCCGCGCGATATCGTCTCGACTGATCCGCGGGGGTCGCCCCCGACGCGCGCTCTCGACCATCCTGCTCCCCTACTGTGGACTGTCGCCCGCCACACGATCTTGCGTGCGCGGTGTGAACCGTGGATGCAGGCACACAAATGCGCACACACCGGCCATAATGACTGCCCCCACAATAACGGGCAGTGGCTGCCACGCACCGTAGAGTGCGGTGCTCACTGTCGGGGCGACCACGAACGTGAGGCCGTTCGTGGCACCGATGAGGCCAGCGAGGCCGCCCTGTTCCTCACGATCCATCAGGAGCGAGGGGCCAGCGGCGTACCCCGGCATCGCGATTCCGAGGCCGAGGCCAATAAGAAGCATCGCGGCGGTCAACGCCACCGGGCCGATGCTCGGGATCAGGACAACAAATCCCAGCACGGCGAGCGCCGAACCGACACGCAGGAGACGCGGCGGGGCCCAGCCGCTGCGCGGCACGATGACTGTTTGTGCCACGACCATCCCTACGCCGGCGGCAAGCAACACTCCACCGGTCGCGAGCCCTGTGCGCGCAGCGTCGAGCCCGAAGCGGTCTTGCACGATGAAACCCGCGATCACCTGGATGCAGCCGAGCGAAGTGAGCATCCCGAATCCGGCGAGGAGAAACGGCCACACGCGTGGGTCGGTGGCGCGCACGCGGGGCGGATCGGCGATGAGTTCGTGCCGCGGCTCACGCCGCAGGCCGAACGCAACAATTGCGAGTCCGATCGCGAGCAGCACCGGGACCACAATGAGCGGGGTGAGCAGCCCGAAGCCCGCGAGGGCGCCACCGAGTACCGCGCCCGCCATCATCGCGATGCCCTGAACTGCACCGACACCCGCCATCCCCTTGACTCGGGCAGCTTCGTCGGGTGTCACGTCTGCGATGTAGGCCTGTGCGGTGGGTGGGACCGCCGCGAGTGCCGTACCGAAACCGATGCCGCGGAGCAAGACAAAGAGCGCGAACAATGCGGTGCCCGTCAAGACTCCGCGCATGCCCGCCGCGGCAACCATCGCGAAACCCGCCATTGTTAGGGCGGCCAGGGCGAGTGCGGCGACGAGCACGGGCTTGCGCCCCCACGACTGCGAACGCCTCCCCCAGAACTGGCTGGTGGCCACCACCATCACTGCGGCAGCGCTGATCGTCGCACCCACCTGCCATTCCGCGAGCCCTACCTCGCGCGCGAGCGGCGCAATGATCGGGTTGAGTGTCATCTGCGCCAGGTACGCGAGGAACACCGCGGACAGCAAGAGTGGGATCTGTGGGCGGGGCGCTGGATGGCTGCGGTTCATGGGACTCCGAAGGCTAAGAATTGTGTCCGAACGGTGGGGCGAATTCACCGTAACACATTAATGGGAGTGAACCCCCATTAATGTGTGACGTCGGTGTCTACACCACCCCACGAGTACGGAAAATGTTCCGAACTTGATCAGGGCTTGATCAGGGAAGCTGAGTACCTTTGCTCTCAGCGGGCACCCCCGAGTGGCTCGCTGACAGTGATATTCACTTCATGGACGCGAACCTCCGAGGACTTCCCATGGACTCATCGGTAGGAGGACATTGTGTCTGCAATTTTGCGTCGAGTGATCTACGTGATCACTTATGAAGCGTTGGCGATTGTGTTCATCACCCTCACACTGCTCGCGCTGGGACACGGGGGCGCGGGTTCAGGCATCGTGGCCGTCGCCTCATCGACAGTTGCGCTGATCTGGAACTTCGCCTGGACCTCGCTGTTCGAGTCGTGGGAGAAGCGTCAGGCATCACAGACCCGCACGGTGCCGCGCCGGATCGCGCACGCGGTGGGCTTCGAGGGCGGCCTCGTAGTGTTCCTGATCCCCGTGCTCTCCGGGATTCTCGGCATCTCTCTGCTGGACGCCCTTGTCCTCGAGCTCGGTATCCTGGCGTTCTTCTTCGTCTACACCTTTGTGTTCGCCTGGGTATTTGACCTGGTGCTGCCGCCGGCGACGCGGGATCACCCCGAGGACTCAGCCAGCGCGAGTCAGGCGCACGCGCCGCAGCAGTAAGGCTCTGTATGACGCGAAGCGTGAGCGGGTTGGGCCTCCCCACCGAACCCGCTCACGTCAGCGCCTCTCGAGGTTGTTCCACGTGCCCGGCCACGCCTGCGGTCCAGTACCCAATGGCCCGGTGCCGGCTGCGCGGCTGGGCGTGCACACCGCGCAAGATGTCCCGCACCCGCCGCGCCACTGCCGCTTCGCACGCGACCCAGGAATACCCCGGCCCGTCAGGCAAACTCAAGCGTTCGACGGTGTCTGGCAGCGCGCTCGCAGCGCCGCCCGCATCAGTCACCCAGGTCCAGGTGACCTTGCCCCGGCTTGCAATCTCTTGACAGTCCGCCTCGGCTGGCACTTCCACGACCGCGTGTACGACCATACCCTCCGGCAGTTCCTCGACGATTCGGGCGAGGCCTGGCAGCCCGGTCGCATCGGCAACGAGCAACTGCCACTGCGTGTCGACGGGGGCTGCATGATACGCGCGGGAGGCCGCCGCGCCCCGGAAGACACCGAGCACATTGCCGGGCTCGGCCGAGCGGGCCCAGCGTGCAGCGACACCACCATCGTGCATCACAAAGTCGACGTCGAACTCTGCCCCGTCGCCGTGCACCTTTCGGGTCGTATAGTGTCGCCACGGCGGCGAGGAATCTTGTCGCGTGATTCCCGCGTGCTGGTCATTGAAGTACGACACGTCAGCGGCGACCTCTCCCGGGCGCGGAAACGCGAGGTCAATCCGCTCGTCGCCACGCCCGTCGGTGAACCAGCGCCACGGCCCGACAGCGCGCAGCCGGACCCGAATCACCGACGGGGAGATGCGGGTGACCCACACAACCTCTGCTGGTTCACAAAATGCCACGTGCCGCTCCTTCGTTGTTCTGGGGTTCGATATCCCGGCCGCGGGGTCGCGGCGCGCGCAACAGCTCGGCCCGGGGAATCACAAGCGGAGTGCCGGTCTCCGGGTCGGTCACGATCCGGCACGGGAGTTCGTAGACCTCGGTGATCAACTCCGCGGTGAACACCTCAGACGGTGGTCCGGCAGCGACAACGCCCCCGTCTTTCATGACGATCAGGTGCGAGGCGTAGCGCGCGGCCTGGTTCAGATCGTGCAGCACCGCAACAATCGTGCGGTCGAGTTCTCGCCGCAACGTCTCACACAGCTCCAACACTCCGTACTGGTGTGTGATGTCGAGAAACGTTGTGGGCTCGTCAAGCAGGAGCACGGGCGTCTGCTGTGCCAGCACCATTGCGACCCATACTCGCTGCCGTTGGCCACCGGAAAGCTCGTCGACAAGCCGCCCCGAGAGTTCGCTCGTTCCTGTCGCCGCCAGCGCTTCTCGCACCACGCGCTCGTCCTCTTCGGACCAGCGGCCAAACATCGACTGATGCGGATAGCGTCCGCGGGCCACCAGGTCTGCGACACGGATACCATCCGGCGAAAGCGATGACTGCGGCAACAGCCCGAGCCTCGTTGCGAGTTGCTTTGTGGGGATACTCGCGATCTCCTGACCCTCCAGCAGGATGTTGCCCGCCTCGTAGGGCAGGATCCGCGCGATCGCCCGCAAAAGCGTGGATTTTCCGCACGCATTCGGCCCGATAATGGCCGTAAACTCGCCCCTGGGTATTGAGCAGGTCACGTCCGCGCACACGATCCGATGTTCATACCCGACACGTGCGCCGCGCATGTCGATTGCAGCGGACGTGGAGGAGCCGCTGGGCTGCGCGGTGCGCAGCGGTGATGTCTTCATTTCTTTCTCCGGTATTCGCTGGCGAGTAGCCAGACGAGGTAGGCGCCACCGATGATCACAGTGACCACACCGACAGGGAACCCCAGTCGCTGCGCGGTGACGTCGGAACCCAGCAATATGAATGCCCCAATGAGCGCTGATGGAATGAGCACGAGCCCGGTGCCTCCGACAAGACGTCTGGCGATTTGTGGCGCGGCCAGCGCGACAAATGCGATCGGGCCGGCTGCTGCAGTCACGAGCGCGGTGAGCGCGACTCCTACGATCACCGCAGCAGCACGCACCCGGTTCGCACGGATCCCCAGGGCGCGAGCCGCGTCATCCCCCAGCTCAAGCTGTCGAAGCGGGGGGACGATGAGGTGCACGAGTACCAACAGCACCGCGAGCATCGCAACCATTGGCCAGAGCTGTTCGTGGCCCAGTCCGTTGAGGGAGCCCGCCGCCCAGACTGCGGCGAGCATCGCAGAGTCCACATCGCTCGACAGCAGGAGCATGGAATTGATCGAGCCCAGCAGGGCTGCGACCCCGATCCCCATGATGATGAGCCGAAACGAACCGACGGTGCCGCGGCGCACCGCGAGCAGATACACGATCGCCGCTGTGACGGCCCCGCCAATCAGCGCCCCCGCCGCGATGTCGAGGTATCGGGCAGAACCGAGCAGCAGCATCACGACAATGGCCCCGGTGTAGGAGCCGGTTGAGAATCCGATGATGTCGGGCGAACCGAGCGGATTTCGCGTGAGCGACTGGAAGATTGCTCCGGACACCGCCAGCGCGATCCCGCAGCACACCGCAAACACGAGCCGTGGCAGCCGCCATTCGAAGACAATGAGCCGGGCCCGCGAGTCAGCATCGAGGGTGAACAGCGCTTCGAACACCTGGCCCGGAGAAAGCTCGTATGCGCCCATGCTGAGAGACGTCACGCCGAGCGCGATCGTCGCGAACGCCAGAATCACGCACACCACCAGGCTCCGCACGGGGACGATACCGGACAGCCCCCTCATTCTGAAGTTCAGGGCACGGTACCCGTGATCGAGGTTCGCCTCCGTGACGCCGAAACTCGCACCTCGGGCTCTCATCCGATCGCGCAACCGCTCGCGCACGGGTGCTGGGCCGCTCACAGCTCACTCACCGACTTCCGACGCGCGAGCAGAATAAGGACGGGCGCGCCAACGAGCGCGGTGACGAGGCCAACTCGGAGTTCCCCGCTTGGCAGCAGGATTCGCCCGACGATGTCGGCACCCAGCAACAGGATCGGCGAGACAATCACCGTGAAGGTGAAAATCCAGCGTTGATCCGGCCCCACACACCAGCGCACGATGTGGGGCACCATCAAGCCAACAAACGCAATCGGCCCCGTCACCGCGGTCGGAGTCCCCGCGAGGAGCGTCACTGAGAGGATCACGGTCATGCGGATCTTGCTGATCTTCACTCCGAGCGAGGTCGCGAGCTCGTTCCCCAGAGCGAGGGCGTTGAGCGGGCGGGCCACACAGGCCGCGAGCACGATCCCGACCGCAATCAGCGGCGCGAACGACAGCGCAGTGTCGAGGCCGCGACCACTCAGCGATCCGACGCCCCAGAAGCGCATCGTGTCAAAGGTGTCGCGGCTCGCAAGCACAATCGCCGTCGTGACCCCGCTCAGCACGGCCCCGATCGCCACACCGGCAAGGGTGACCTTGGCGGGAGTGGCCTGCCCGCCCCCGAGCGTCCCCAGAAGGTACACGACGACAGTCACCGCCCCGGCACCCACCAGGGCACACCACACGTAGCCGAGCGGCGCGGTGACGCCAAGCAGACCGACCGCCAACGTGACCGCGAACGCGGCACCCGCGTTCACCCCGAGGATGCCGGGATCCGCCAGTGGGTTGCGTGTGAACGCCTGGATCAGCGCACCGGACAGGCCAAGCGCGGGGGCGACGACAAGCCCGGTCACCGTTCGCGGAATTCGTAGTTCGTGGATCGTGACGTGCGCCTCGATGCTGGGGTTGTACGCCCGGAGCGCCTCAACAATCGTTCCGAGTCCGATGTCGCGCGCCCCCACACTGATACTGAGCATCACCACGCTCACGAGCAGGCCAAGCACGAGCACCAAGCTGAACGTGCGCGCCAGGTTCGACGCGAAGAGACCGACGGCGGCGTCTCGCCGGGGCCCTGTTTCAGGTCGGCGGGCGACACCGTCTTTTTTCTTCGCAGCGGTTCGTGCCGTGCTGGGCTCGCTCACGGGACGCTCCTTCTCGATCTGGGTGCTCAGGGCACCCGCCCATCGGCGCGAGGACACCGTGGCGCTAGCGCGCGACGAGCTCGGCGAGCTGCGGAACCAGGGTGTCGAGCGCCCACGGAATGTTCAGGGCTGTGGGCGACGAGGTGGCCCACACGAGGGAAGGATCGGTGAGGACGAGGTCTTTTCCGTCGGCGACAGGCTTCCAGAGGCTCACGAGCGGGTTGCCCAGCGTGCGCTCCTTGTCGTCGTCATTGCCGGCCCAGGCGAGGAACACGTCAACGTCGTCGTAGTCACTGAGAAGCTCAACGCTGACGCTGTCACTCGAACCAAGCTTGCTGCGCTCAGCAAAATCGAGAATTGAGGGCGGGGTCCGGAAGCCCAGTGCCTCAACAAACTCCACGCGCGGGTCCGCAGGGAAGTAGAACGTCAGATCGGTGGATCCTTCGGTCAGGCCCATGCCGTACGCGAGGCTCACGCCGTCGAACTCGGGGTGCGCGTCAGCGTGCTCGGCGAACAACTTCTCCGTTGAGCTCAGCAGTTCAGCGGCTTGGTCAGTGCGACCCAAGGCCGTGCCGACGGTCGTTGTCAGATCTTGCCAGTTCGACGCCCAGGGCTGCTCCGCGTACGCCACTGTCGGTGCGATCTCGGCGAGGCGCTTGTAGTCCTCCTCGGAAATGCCCGAGAAGGGCGCGAGAATGACGTCGGGTGCGAGCCCGAGAATCTGTTCAAAGTTCACCTCGCCGCTGCGCTCCTCCGCATCGAGAGTTTCCGGGAGCGGCGCGCCCATGTCTTCGACGGCGTCGCGGAACCAGGGCAGATACCCCTCATCGTCGGCGCCCCAGCCATACGCGGGAACCGCGACCGGCACCACGCCGAGGGCGACGACTGCGTCTTCCGCCGCCCACCCGAGTGTGATGACCCGCTCCGGCGCTTCGGGAATTGTGGTCTCGCCAAACGCGTGTTCGATGGCCACAGGGAAGGTATCGGTGGCCTCGGTAGTTGCGGTGGTGCCGGAGTTCGCTTCGCCCGATCCACTCGCCCCACCGGCGCAACCGGACAATAGCGCGGCCGTGGCGAGCAGTACAGCGATCAGAGGGGCGGGTTTCGTCAAGCGCATGGACAGTCTTTCTTGGTCAGAGAACCCGTACCGCAGCACGGAGTAAGGCTTACCTCACCAACATAGGATGTTGCCGCGCGGCATGGCAGACAACTATTTACGCGACTCGGACATTGCCCACTGGCTGCCCCGCCCGCTACAGGGTCACTGCGCGTGGGGCGGATGGAAGTCTTTCGGGTTTCGGCCGAGCACACGGGAGAAGGCACCGCTGAACGCGCCGATGGTTCCGTAGCCAACGCGGCGGGCCACCTCCCCCACCGGAAACCCTTGATCGAGCAGTCGCACCGCAAGTTCCATTCTGGCGAGCGTGCGCCACTGCCCAAATGTCTTGCCCGTACTCACCCGAAACGCGCGCGCAAGCGTCCTGCTGCTCACCGATAGCCGCACCGCCCACTGCTCGATGGACTGCTCGTCTGCAGGATCCACGAGGAGCTCGCGACAGATCCGCGCAACTCGCGGGTCGTGCGGGATCGGCAAGTGAATCGCGGGTGCCGGCTCGGTTGAGATGAGGCCGAGACAGACGCGCTGCGCCTGGACGCGGTCCTCGCGCGGCATCCCGGCGTCCGCGAGATGGAGTAGCAACTCCCGCACCGCAACAATCATCTGCACCACCGCCACCTCCGCACCCCTCCCAGGCACGGCTCCGGGGGCAATGTGCAGAGCCAAGAGGTCCCCAACCCGATCCGGCACCGAGTGCGGCGTGCCAGCCGGCACCCAGAGCCCCTGACCCAGCGAGACGCTCCTCACGTCACCCTCGACTTCAACAACACTTGACCCGCGCTCCGGCCAGAAGACCACGTGCTCGGGATGCGCGTGGGTGTGCTCAGTGCAGGAGTTCTGCTCGTCTTCGTAGACAAACTTCAGATACCGGGTGCGCAGCAGATAGCCCTCCGCGACCGTTGCCCCCGTGACCGGCGGCCAGTCCGCATAGCGCGCCGCGGTCATTCCGCTGGGCGCGACCACCAACTGCTTCATGCTCCGCATCCCCACCTGGACAATATGTCTGATGTGACCAAGGATAGCCTTACCCAGACACCTGGGCTGACCGCGGGACGAGGCAGCCCGTTCGACTCAGGATGCGGCGCATCGAGAGGGGGCAGCCTGAACAATTTCGCGGAGCATTTCATTGGCACCACCGCAGGCGAGAGCGCGATATCCCGCCTCCAAACTGACCCGCCGAAACGTTCACCCCTCGATTCAAGGCGAGCAGTTGCCAGTGAAATCTGCTCGATGCCAATATTCAGGAATCGAAACGTACCGCTAGTCCCTCCACGAATGTGGTTCCTAGCGACCAGAAAGGCTTTGCTTACGCTGGACCGCAACAAGTATGCACAACCCGAAGACGCCAGTCGCAATAGCCCCAAGAAGTGCCACCGGCAATTCGCCGCTGCCAGTCTCTGCGAGACGTGCAACAGTGAAGACGTCTTCGCTGCCCGGTGCCGACGTGTCAGAGTTCTCGCCGCCCTCGTCATCGTCGTTGCCTCCCGCATTCTCGGCTGGCAACACGATGAACGAGCCCAAGGGTTCTGTCGCAAACCACGATTGGTCCTCTAACCCACACTGCGGATAGCCCGCCTCGTACACCCCGGCAACCGCGTCTTTTGCAATCGTGAACGTGTGATCAAAGCTTCCGTCAGATCTGATCTCGGAAACCGCGAGTGAGAAGGAGTTTTCGAGGCCTACGACGTCATCATTGTCAGCCCAGTTGATACCTACCCCGACATAGTCTCCTGGATCACCACTCAGAGTGCATGTCCCACTGAGGCGAACTTGGTCACCGGGCCTTGCTGTCATGGGTGAGAGCGTGACCTCGACAACCAGATCTGGGAAGGGCCAGTCGTCGTCAGTGGCCTCTTGGACGGGTAGTTCAAGTCCGCCCGGGTTGGGTGCGCCTGACGCTTCACCACCGTCGCCATCTCCCACGCGAACCCCCGCTACGCTCACGTTCGCGGACGGCGTGATTTCCAAGAATGAAGTTTCCGCTGGTTGTGCAGGTTCAACGACCGCGGCTGCGGGGGCATCAAATGCAACAAAGCCCTCTTGCAGGACGTCAGACGACAACGCGCCGAGGTCGCCAGACTGAACCAAGGCATCGAGGGAGGCGTCTCCGCCGATCGCACGAGCCTGATGCGGCGGAGCAAATGCGATCCCGGAAGCGCCGAGAATCAGGATGGCAAGTGTGGCAAAAAGGGGTCCATGTCGCCGGTGCCTTGACCTCGAGGGTCGCTCACGCCTCGAAGCTTGTTTCTGCACAACGAATGGGGAAAGCGTCATCGGCCGAGCCTTTCGTAGACCCCATCCGTCAGCATCACCCAAGCTCGCTGAGAACACGACCGCCGGCCTAGTTTCGTGATCCTTCCGTTAGGGCGGCAGCTTCGCCTCTCTGAGCCTCAGCGCTAGCGCGAAACAGACGCAATTCGGGAGGCGACAGTAGCCCGAAGTCAGCTTGGCAAAGACTCTGGCCTGTCCCAGTGCTGCTGGCCCAAGTCTGGCTCAGGAGCAGGTGACATCTGAAACGAGCCTCCAGTCCGGTTATCAATCTTGGTCGCAAACCTCTGGAGGAATGCGAACTATTGCGAGAGAGTGAGATCGAATCCTGCGCTACCAAATGCCCCGAACCATCCTGACCCCAGCGATTGCCACCAACACATTGCGACCATTGCCTATTCAAGGAGCGATTTGACGACCCAAGTACTGTCGGGTTGGCAGTGCCAGGCCGTCGAGATTTGAACCTGCGACCCCTTGGCTGATCAGGGATTTCCCCCAATATCACCAATTGTCTCGGAGACTCGCGGGTTCCCTGGAGGTGACAGGAAACCGGGTGGTTTGCTGGTTCCGAGTGTAGCCCGGCATGAGCGGACTGTCACGGGTGAATTTGGTGGGTAAACTGCTTGCCTTCAACCTGCCTGAGCGAGGCCCACCTCCCACTACCCAAAAACGTTTTGAGCGAGTGCCGTGTTTGTTTAGCAGTCGCTTTCGGTAGAGCGTGTGGGTCGAACCGGAGCGCGGGCGGGTGTGCCTGGTAGCGCTGCGTAGCTTAATATTGCGCCTGACCATCGACCCACAAGTGCTCTTAAATGACTCTGCTAAACACGTATGGGGACCGATCAGCCTCCTTACCTCGCCAAAGCGAGATTCCGCGAAGCAATGCGAGCCAGTGCCTCTCGAACTCGACAGCCCTCCCAGGATCAACGAACTGGGTAACCTCGTTTTGCGCGCAGTTCATTGCTCCTGCTGGTCTGGCTCGACCAACGCAGCATCCGTTTCCAGAGGCTCGGCCTCCTGCATCCCCGGCAGGCTCCAGGGAACAGGCGAAGCGAGATCAGCGTCACTTGAAACCTGCACCTGCTCTGGTGCCCAAACCCGGAAGAATGCTTGCCCAGGGGGCCGGAGCTCATACAGTTTCACTCCTGCTTTGAGCGGCGACTCAGGCTGCAGTTCGGTAATGTCCATGCCTGGGTGACGCAAGCGTATTTCAGGGGTGGGGATCTCCACGCCACCGATTGAGAGAGTCTGAGCGGGTATTTGAATTTGAGAGGGTGGCAGCCCGTTTTCGGTAGTGACCTGTATCGGCCCTTGATTCCAAAGGGTGATCTTGCCCTCCCAGGTCAACCGCGCGACTCTCAACGCCATGCGATCGTCATTCGTGAAGGGCTCGCTACTTGTTGTGAACCTTCTGTTCGCGATCTGCTCGATCAGAACAATGTCTCTTGTCGTTTCAAAGAGAACTTGCTGCTGGAGTAGCTCTTCCTCAGAGGCCTCTGGAATTCGCAGAGTCACCCAGTTTTGGTCTCCAACCTGGAGCGTTAGCGTCTTCGCTTGGAACATCTTCAGCTTGAATTCATAGGCGGAGAGTTTGAGTGAATGAGTGTGATCTAGGAACTGAAGTTCCATCGACCGAATCGACCGAATCTCGCCTGACTCGGCTTCAAAGACCAAACGGCAGAGGGCGCTCTCAGCAATGAGGGCTTCCCAGGTCATCGACTCCTCGTCTTCTTCTCGTCTTATGACCGCCGCGTCGCTGGTCTCAATGGTGCGATCGTCGTCACGCAGGAGGACTGTTACTCGGTTTGCTGTCTCAAGCCTGAGCATCTCAGTCACCGAGATTGATTTCCAGTCTTCTCCCATTTCGACCGAGGACATGAGATTTGGCATCGGTGCGCCTACAGGAGCCATGAACACCTCCGCTTCCTCGACGATCTCG
The DNA here is from genome assembly GCF_900163635.1 of Leucobacter sp. 7(1). Taxonomy (GTDB): domain Bacteria; phylum Actinomycetota; class Actinomycetes; order Actinomycetales; family Microbacteriaceae; genus Leucobacter. Next base: position 32,783 of record NZ_FUID01000069.1, read on the forward strand.
GTAGCGTCGACCGTAACCTTTTGAGACCAGAGTTCATCAGCAAGGTCGAGTAAGTTTGCTGCTCTCAGATGCTCGATCAGGCGAAGTGTCCTTACCACCCGCACGGCCGCACCGCAGAACACGAGCACTGCGGCTGCGTACCGTTCGACAAGATCGAAAGCAAGCGCCTCGGCTTTGGGGCCTTGAGCATCGGCATGGACAAGGTCTGCGTATACCCACGCGGCAGCGAATTGCGTATCGGAGACATGCTTGGTTGCTTCCGAACCATCAAGACGTGAGCGCTGCACTGAGTATCCCTGTACTTGGGTTCCCTGAAGATCGGTGGCCTCCCAAGAAACTTTCAACGCTTGGTACTCAGTTAAAACCTCTGCACTTGGGGCGCACTGCTCCAACACTCGTTCCAGAGCTCCAAGCACCTTGGCGTAATAAATTGGTTCAGATTTCAGCGTCAGCGGTCTGATCCTCGCTACCAAGGATTCGAACTCTTCCTCGTTCTCTGGGAGTGGTCGCCTGATAATCGCCGCTCCATCAAAACCAAGCGTGACTTTGAACGTGCCCTTTGCATAGCCCAACAAGGTCTTTTCGTCTTGCACGAGAGAATGAGCTTCTACCCGACGTGCGCGGATCACGAAACGTGCGAGCACGGTCAGGTCGTCGAGTTGAGCAGCCACCTACACATCCTCGCATCTTCCGCTGACGGTGGCTCATCGCCCGGAATCTAGTTCGAAGCGCAGCACAGAGGCGATGTCGTCGGCGTCCGTGAAGCCACGCGCCCGCACAAGCCTCGGCATGAGCGTATCGACCGGGTGCCCGCTGGCCTCTGCACGTCGGAGCTCCGCGACGAGCGCCCCAAACGTCTCCGCGCTCACCGCAGGCAAGCCACGAAAGTGGGGCCAGGAACCGTTGCTGCGCTCACGAGGCTGCTCGATGGGAAGAAGATCGAAGCGCAAGGCTTCCGGTCATGCATGAACATCCTTGATCTGGGGAAGCGGAGCAGTCGGCAACTATTAGAGCAAGCGTGTCGGCAGCTCACCGACAGTAATGCGCATCGGCAGATCAGATACACCGCTGTGAAGCACGTGCTGGCTGTGGTTCGTGCTGAACAAGACAAACGGCCGCAGGCCATAAGTACAGCAGCAAGAACAACCAGACTTGAACCCACTCACCCGCGTCGGCCCGCTGTGCGCGACACGAGTGGCGCGCATTTGGCAGGCCCCCAGGTATTCAGCCTCGAAGCCCTCACAGACACCCCGACAGGATCGGAGGGGGCCGATGCTTGCTCAGCACCTCACCGAGGACGGCATGCCCTTATTAACGAAGCTCCGGCTGACCGCGTTCGGGGCAACGGTCATCGGTATCGCGAACGATCCCTCGTTTGATGAGTGGTCGTTCTCGCAGAAGATCAGGCACGCCCTCGATCAGGAGACCGAGGCTCGGGGCGAGCCCGCATGTTGAAACTGTTGAAAGCGTCGCGCACCCCGAACCCTGCCGCCTGTGTCGAGGATATTCACTACCTCGATGGCCGCTCGTTGAATCGTGAAGTGGTTGCGAGGCTCGCGGCATGTAAATGGGTAGAACAGACCACGAACCTCCTCATTCTCGGATCGTCGAGCGTGGGAAAGTCATATCTCGCGCAAGCACTCGTGAACGCAGCCTGTCGACGTGATTACACGGCCGCGTACTATCGGCTTGACGATCTCGCGAACCAGCTCGCCGTTTACCAGCACGCCGACCCGTCAAAGCTCAAGTTCCTTGAGTATCTGCACTCGTGTGACGTGTTGATACTGGACGATTTCTTGACGACGCCGATCACTGGTGAGGCCACGGCAGAGCTTCTCAATATCCTCGCTGCGCGTGAGGGCCGGGGGTCGACGGTCGTGACGTCACAGTTCGACCCGCAGGACTGGTACAAGTCGTTGCATGATGCGGTGATCGCTGAATCGATTCTGAACCGGATCGTGTCGAACGCGGAGCTCGTGCAGCTCGACGGGCCGAACATGCACCGCCACCTCGCAGCTACAGAAGCGGGATGAGCGAGGAGTGCGAGCGCGCGACCACTTCCAGGTACGCGCGCTCGCACTTCCCGATCATTACATCAGCGCTTCCCGAAGCCTCGGCTCAACACCCCACGGTGAAAACTCGATGATGATTGACTCACGATTCTTTCAGCCAAGGGAGCGTGAGCCAAGAGCGGTCGCACATTGGAGCAGCGTGGTGTTATTTTCCCGCGCACACCGGTGCACGATCACGACTCCACGCTGCGCAATGACACCACTTACGAAGTACCTCCAACGTCCGTCTCGAGTTCCTTGACAGCAAAGCTGATGAACTGCCGGAAGAGACGTTCAATGCCAGCCGAGTCCGATGGAATAGAACGATAATCACTTGCCGCTTCTAGAAGGATCTTCATGTCCACGGGATCAGTAATCAAGTCGAAGTTTGGTATATATTGGACGCGATCGCGAGTCGGATCGCGCGTAAATGTAAAGGCAGTCAGGAAAGATTTTGGGTTAATCTTCGTTTCTGATGGCAATCGAGAGATTAGTTTGGCCACAACGTCATCTAGATGATGCAAAAGGCTGGTGTTGTCGATCTGCGAATAGTAGGGAAGCCATCCACGTCGTGTCTCCTCCGATATGCAGCCCGTGATTCGAAAATTTAGCCACCACTCGGCGCGAATCCGAATGCGTTCGATGTCGGAACGGCTCTCCTGCGCTGCTCGCCTAAGCATCGTGATTGGCCGTGCGAGGTTGTCAATGAGTCTGGAGTGTCGTGATTTATGAACGGTGACCTTTCCCCGCTCGAAGGTGTAGCCCAAGTACTCAAAGGGCTGTTTCCGAAGGATGCCGGTTGATGACTTATCTTTACTTTCCTTCGGGTGGACTTTGAGCCCAACCATTCGAAGTTCAGAACGGACAAGTTCGGTAATGGAGCCGCGCTTACCGTAAGGGCTCAGGATTAGAATGTCGTCCACATATCTGAAGTACGCGATACCGGGCAGTGCATTTACCACCTCGTCAAAGGAGTGAAGCACGATCTCACCAAGCACATTGGCGATGGCTGTTCCTGCCGGCACACCCTTCGTGGGGCGAGCCGGCACAGCAGTCACATGGCCGTCGGGAAGCGTTGGAGTTTGGGCAGCATCTAGCACTAGCTGAACTACGTCAGCCGAAATGCCGTATCGTTCTAGAGCCTTCGAGATCGCTTGGTGAGAAATACTGGGGTAAAACGACATGATGTCAAGCCGAATGAAGTCGCGGTACAGGCCTGACTTCACGGCCCCTCGAATGTTAGAAACAAGCTGCTGCGGGCGCGGAAACTCGATACTAGGAATCGACTTACGAAGGTGTTCGGCGAGCGTTGCCAGAACCAGACGATCGCGGAGCGTGGGGATGGATATCACCCTGGGGAACTTGGCTGCACCTTTTAGCCTTAGGACTTCCTTATAAGGAGAGAACGCGTATGTGCCGTCGAGGATTCTCGATTTAGCTGTTGCCACCAACCGGTCAAGCTGCTCGGGTTTGAGGTGCAATGCCGAGATTCCATCTCGACCACGGGTACGAGTGCCTTCGAGGCGCTGTTCATAGTTCCGTTGGAGGGCACCAGCGCGCAGCGCGAGCTCAAAGCTTGAAGCTTCTGGAGGCACTTCGGGGTTGTTGTCGCTCAAGCGATGCTCCAAATAGCCACTGCAACCGTAGCAAGGGAGACGCCAATTAGAAGTATCGGCAAGAGGACCGGCTTAGCTGTTGCCACAACGAGGTTGATGGGCAATGAGTTAACACTCCTGAGAGCCTGTGCGACTTTGTGATCCATGGGCGAATGGTTCTCTGACGTGTCCATGATCGAGTTGTACTCCGTTTGTAGGGCTCGGAGCTGACGTCCGGTGATCCGTGCTCGTGATTGGACAAGCGTTTCGGTCCTCACAGAGAACGTTTGGAGCGCTCTGTAGTTTCCGAACATGGCTTTCGCCCTCGCGGAGTAGTCAAGAAATGTCACGACGAGCGAAACAACAAGTGCTAGCACGGCAAGTATGACCAACAGCACTGCGATGATTGGTGCTTGCTTCTCCGGGAATGCCAAGAAAACTATCGATACAGATACGAGCGCAGTGGACAAACAGAATTGAGCGGCGTTCCACCATTGACCGACTTTCCTGAGTCGTTTCTCTGCGTTGAGTCGCGCCAGATAACTGGCGAAAGAGCGATTTGCTAGCGCCTCGATCGATTCTTTGTATCGCACACATCTCCTCGGCGTCATAGGTGGACCCGAGCGTCAGACCGAGGTTCACTCGATCGAGGGCAATGATGACCGCCCGAGGGCATACGCCGAAGGATTGGTTACTTCCGCCACGAAGGCTTCGCCCGGGTCCATTCGTATGCTACCAGTTGAGTTCAACCAGCTTAGGGCTTGCGATCGACCGGCCATACTTCCCACTTGGTTGGCGCGCCCGCGGCGAACCTCGCCGCCCGCCGATTGAATCTGAATGTCAGTGAGCAGTTCGACAACCGCCAGGGAATTAGGTTGCGCCGTCGGCGAATCGTTTTGGCGGCGATCTCATGTCAAAACCTTAGAGCAATTGTCAGTGCTGGACTCAGTCTGCAGACCAGAAAACAATATGTCCCACCCCTCGGGGTCCGACTCTCGCACGATATCGAAGTACGCTCCGGAAGACTACGTGCACGGGTGTGCGGTATCCAATCAGCGCAGAAGCTACTCGAAAACGGTGACCGACCGCGCACAGCGGCGGACGCGTTCTTCGAACGACTCGACGCCGCGTCCGGGACATGTACCGATCCGAACGTCACGTTCAGCGCCTATGTGGATGCCGTCAGTGATCGTTGGCTCAGCGGCGTCGACCTGGCCTCAACTGCGGCCAGCTATCGCGCCGGTCTGCGCATTCGGCTGATTCCCGCACTTGGCAATCTACCCAAATGCCGGATCTCGACCGGAATGGTTGACGGCACGATAGACCGATGGGAAGAGAGCTGCTCCTTATCTACGATCAAACAATCCGTTGCCGCACTCACCCGAATCTTGGACGAAGCGGTGCGAGGCGAGGTGATTGATCGAAATCCTGCCCGACGTCGATCCGGTATTTGATTCGAGCAACGGACACCTGACCTTCCGGGTCGCTGAGGCTACCCGGCGACTCGCGCCCTGCGTGGTCGCACTCACCGATGCTGGGGTTCTGATCGAAGGAATCTCGGTACAGCACGCAAGTCTCGACGACGTGTTCTTTGCCCTCACAGGCCAGCAGAACGTCACAGACACGATCAACGCAGCCGACCTCGGAATTGGACAGACCTCATGATCACTTCGCACAAGACACGCGCGCTGACCCACCGCAACATCTTCAAGAGCATCCGCAACCCAGACATTATGGTGTTCGCAACCGCTGCCCCGGTAGCGTTCGCTCTCCTCTTCGCGTTCGTCTTCGGCAGTGCCATGGAAATCAGCGGTAGCACCTACCGCGAATACATCATCGTGGGAATCTTCGTGCAAACCATGCTGCTGACGTCGACGAACACCGGCATCGGGCTCGCGATGGGGTGGCGGATCAGGACCGGGCCACTCGAAGCCGTCGCGGGCTTCGGTTTGCTGCTGCTCTTCGCGTACGCACTGTCCTTGGCGTCTGCCTGGATCGGTCTGAAAGTCCGATCACCCGAGGTTCTCTCGAACGTCTCAATGCTGACTACGCTCCCGCTCGCATTCATCTCGACAGCGTTCGTTCCAACTGAGGGGATGCCCATCCCGATGCGCATCGTAGCTGAATGGAATCCCGTCTCCGCAGTTGTCACCGGGGTGCGAAACCTCTTTGGTAATGTGCCAGAAGCTACCCCCTTGAGTGAAGCACTCCCCCTGCAATTCCCAGTCACCGCTGGGCTCGTCACGATCTCGGCCGCACTTCTCGTCTTTGTTTCGTTAGCGACCCGCTCGTTCGTCTCCTCGCGCGCTCGCTGACAATCGGGAATGATTGCAGGCAGTGCTTCTGCGCTGCTCACTCGACCAAACGGTTTGTGGCCAAGACCACTGCTCCAAGGGTGAGACTGAGCGCCCACGCAACTGCCGCAGGTATCGGGGTAGCCCCGAGGGCGAGCTGGTCTGCTTGGGTGAGGTGGCGAAGCGCATCAATCATGGGGGTCAACGGCTGATGATCCGCTACGAAAGCAAGCCAACTTGGCATCGTTGCGGATGGGACGATTGCGCTCGATATCAGCGTCAACGGAATCGCTATGAACGCAAGACTCTGTGCCGCCTGCGGATTCGAAACAGAGGATCCCAACGCAACAAAGACAGCTGCAAACGCGATCGAATACAGAGCCAAGAGACACCCCGCCATGATCAGGTTCAGTACTGGGGCGTGCGGTCGAAACCCCATGAGAAATGCCGCGATTACCGTTGTCGCGGCACCAACGAGTCCAATCAGGCCGTGGGCAACAACGCGACCAGCAGTGATGCCGATCCGCCTCACCGGTAACGAAAGCATGCGGTCGGTAAACCCTTGCGTTTTCTCCTGCGCAACTGCGAGTGCTGCCTGGGTCGAAACGAACAAGATTGCCGTGACCGCAATGCCAGGGGTCAGATAGTCGACGTATTCGAGTTCCCTGTCGCCGATTGCTCCGCCAAACACATATCGAAAGAGCAAAAGGAACAAGACTCCTTGCAAAAGTGTCGGCAGAAAGACTTGGGGATCGCGGAAGAATGATCGAAGGATCTTTGCCGCGATCACCAGGGTGACGGCGACAAAACCCGCGGTGCGTTCTTGGTCGCGATGGCTAACAGCGATCCTCATTGCACGGCCTTTGGCCGGGTCAGCGTGAGAAACACTTCTTCGAGTTCCGGCGGTGCAAGCGAGAACTCAACGATTGCACGCTCATCAATGCCTTGAGCTTTCAGCGCACCGAGTACGGCATCAAGCAGAATTTCGCCGCTGAGCGAGAATCGGGATCCCTCATGGTGCATCACTTCAGCCTGCAGATCGGCCGCGACCAAATGAACGGTCTCGGAGGACATCTGTTCAAGCGTTGCCACTGTGAGCTTTCGAGTACTCATTTCGCGTCGGAGCTGGTCAGGCGTATCCATGCGAACGATGCGGCCCTCATCAATGATGACCACCTCGTCTGCGAGTGCTTGGGCCTCTTCCAGGTGTTGGGTGGTTAGCAAGACCGACGTGCCGCTGCCTGGCAACGCACGAATGGACTGCCAGAGGTCGAGTCTGCTTTGCGAATCGAGCCCGGTCGTCGGTTCGTCAAGAAGGAGGAGCGCAGGGCGCACAACGAATGTGGCGGCAAGATCGAGCCGCCGTCGTTGACCGCCTGAATACGTCGAAACTCGCTTGTCAATGAAACTACCCAGCGCGAAGTCATCGATGACTCGCCCCACAGCCTTGCGGACCTCGCGCCGTCGAACACCTGAAAGCTGTGCGAGAAGACGAAGGTTTTCAAGCCCGGAGAGCTCCTGAACTACTGCCGCGTGTTGACCGGCCAGACCCACTTTGGCCCGCACCGCGTGCGCTTGCTTTCTTACATCGTGGCCAGCCACCGTGAGCTTCCCGGCTGCGTAGCACTGTAGTGTCGCGATCGTTCGCACCAGTGTTGTTTTACCTGCTCCATTGCGCCCGAGTAGCGCCGTAATCTTGCCCGCGGGGATGGAAATATCCACTCCCTTAAGCACTGTCGAACGACCGAGCTCCACGCTCAAATTGGTCGCTTCGACGATAGTGTTTTCGTTCAACGCTCTGACCTGCTCTCCGCGCACCATCGCACCTGCTTGGTCGGCGTTCACCGCTGCGGGCACCATCACCGAGATTTCGCTTACCTTCCGGGTGCTGTCGGTGTTTGGATGGCAATCTGATTTCCGTCTGGATCTTCAAAACGCAGTGCCGCTGCCCAGGGCATACGCTCGATCGCATTCGGGAGGTCGACACCCTTCGTGCGCAGGATTTGCGCGTCAGCCTCGATGTCCGTTGACTCGAAGACCACAGTTGCCGTGCCAGTTTGCGCAGGACTATCACCGGGGACAAGCGCTAGTGAAGTCGAAGCTCCCTCCGGTGCAACCTGAAGCCATCGGCCATGCGGACCAATGTCCATGTCGGACACGACGACAAGTCCGAGCATGTCGACATAGAACGCCTTTGCGCGGTCTTGGTCGAGCACTGGAACGTGAACAATTTGCACATGAGTCAGCATGAGTACTCTCTCTCGCTTAGAAATTGCGTAGGGAATTTCCGACGCATTACCCGTAGGCTAACACCTACGGGTAGGATTGCGCCATGCCCAATCCCAACGATGTGTTCAGCGCAGTTGGCAACCCGCACAGGCGCCGCATACTGGATCTGCTGCTGACTCAGCCACTGTCGGTTGGCTCGCTTGCGTCAAGCTTTGAGATGAGTAGGCCCAGCGTCTCCGAGCACCTCAAGGTACTTAAAGACGCCGGACTGGTCTCGGAGGAACGGCAAGGTCGCGAACGCATATACCGTGTCGACCCAAGGACACTGCGCCCTGTCGCAGACTGGTTGAGCCCCTACGAAAGCTTCTGGAGAGAGTCTTTGAAAGACCTCAGGGAGCACCTCGACACGGACCCCTCGTGACCTCGACGGAGTTCCACTCCATCGAGGTGGACGAGTTTCTTCCCCACCCAGCGAATCGAATCTGGGAGGCACTCACGAACCCGTCCGAACTCGGCAAATGGTTCATGAGCAATGACTTCCTGCCGGAGGTCGGTCACGCATTCACGCTCGATACTGGGATGTGGGGGCGCACACACTGCACAGTGCTTGAGATCGAGACTCACCGGTTGTTGCGGTATTCCTGGTTGAACGGCCCGCTCAACACGATAGTGACCTGGAAGCTTGTTCCGGAGGGGATCGGGACGAGAATTCTCGTTGAGCACGAAGGGTTCGACCTCAGCGATCCAGCACAACGCCAAGCTTTCGAGGGGATGGCTGGCGGATGGCGAAGCACGGTAATACGTTCGCTCTCCCAACACCTCGGCCCGAGCTGACTACTCACCAAGATTCTAGGAGCGGTTCCTCGCGACCGACACAGATGACGTCCCCGAAGGACGTGGGTGAGGTCAATCACAGCGAAGCGCTTTGAGCTATACCGATACTTAGAGCCGTACTCTCTTGCAGAAGTGTCAGGACGCCGGCGCCGACAGCACAATCTCGCCGTTCCGGGGCGCCGTTCCCCGAAAGCTGAGCGACACCGCCCTGGCCTTGCTCACATCGGGCCGGTCGATCGCCTGCACGTGCACGTGCGGCTCCGTGCTGTTGCCGGAGTTGCCGCACTGGCCCAGCACGTCGCCGATCCGCACTTCCTGCCCGATCCGGACCCGCACGCTCCCCTGTTTCAGGTGGCACAGCGCGACGATCACTCCCCTGGCCTCGATGAATACGTGATTCCCTGCGAGAGTGGCCCATCCCGCAGCCGCTCGGCGGCGCTGGGTGAGGGCGTACCGGATCGACGGGAATCCGCGATAAGCGGGATGGTCGGATTCGCTGCCGTGGGCCGCGACAACGGTTCCCTGGATCGGTGCCAGGATGTCCCGACCGAAGCCGGGAAATCGGTCTAGGGGCTCTGGCTTCACGAGGGAGGCACACGTCAGCGGTGCGGTGCGCCCGCTCTCAGCTACGGGCACGAAGTCGATGGCGAATGCCGTTGCGAAGAGAGCCGTTCCGTGGCTCGGGACTCGATTCGCCGGACTGTTCTGCACGCGCCAACGTCCCTTGAACGGATACGCGAGATCCACGGAAGCCGGCACGCCGTTGTCCCTTCTTCCCCCGTGCATCACTCGGTGTCCAAGGAACCCACCAGCAGGTGTACCAGGCGACCCGAGCAAACCGGGCCGGGCCACCCGGCAGACACCGCGGTCTAGGCGACGAGCTCCTTCACGAGCGCGGAGGCCGCGCGAGAGTCGAAGTTCTCGAAGCGGGTCTTCAGTTCAGCCATGACAACGCCAATGGCGCGGCCGCCCTGGCCGGCGAGGCCCTGCTCGGCGATGATCTGCTCGACGGCGGCGCGGATGTCTGCCTCGGAGGTCTCGGCCGGGAGGAACGCGCGCAGCGCATCGGCTTCGAGGCGCTCGTCGCGGGCACGCTCGGGCTCATTCGCTTCGTCGTAAATCGCGGCGCTCTGCTCGCGCTTCGCGACCTCCTTCTTCACGATGGCGAGCTGTTCGGCATCGTCAAGCTCGCGGCGTTCCTTGCCCGCGGTTTCGGCCTCACCCAGGGCACCGAGTGCGCCGCGGATCGCGAGCAGGCGGCGGTCGGCGACCTCACGTGCCTCGCCCGTGGCGGCCGCACGCTCCTTCATGGCGGTCGGCTGTGCGGTCTCGAGCTCGGTCTTGATACCCATCGGGTGCCCTTCGTCGTTGGTCGTGCGCGCCCAGGCGAACCAGGACCACGCGTCAGGTGCGATGCACCGTACAGGAAATGCTACGGCACAGTGCTCTGGAACCGAGGAAACCTGCGGTCAGAGCTGGTGCCGGATCACTCTGCCGCAAGCTCGATGCCGGCGCGCGCCGCGCCCCGGAGCAGCGCCATACGATCGGCGGCGTCCGCGAGCTGATCCCGCGCCGGATCGCTCAGCACGCCCCACGGGGTGAAAATCACGTCGAGCCGGCTCCCCCGCAGCCTGGCGCGCCAGCTCGCCACCGCGACACCGTCGCGCAGCGCGACCCCGGGCGCGCCCACGGCCCGCCACACCTCGGCCTGGCGCTCCCGCGGCACGATCAGTTCGCGATCCGGCTGGCGCAGATACGGGTCGCTCGGCGGCAGCAGGCGGACCCCTTTGGCAAGAACAGACACGGCATCCGCAAGCGCCGGCGCATCAGTCGCCAGCAGCCACCGTTCCCCCGACTCGGTAACCACGGGCACAAGCTCATCCGCGCAGAGGCCCCACCAAGCCTCGGCGTCGCGAGACCCGACGCCCACCCAGTCCGCGAAATCTGCTCGGGTCGCGGGGCCGAAGCAGTGCAGGTAGCGGCGCAGCAGATCGGCTCGCGCGAGCGCCGGATCGGCTTCCGGGGGTTCGGCCCCGAGGAACTCACTCAGCAGCACAAACTGTGCCCGGGCTTCGGTGCGCGGCGCGATACACACGAGTCCCCGCAGCGCCAGCAGCCGTACCGCGAAGTGGACCACGGCCTCGCCCTGTGATTGCCCCGGCGCGTGCGGGCCCTCCTCGCGCCAGTAGGCACGCTGCGCGGCGCTGAGGCGCGGTTCAACCCGCGGCGCGAGTTCCGTGCCCAATTCGTGGATGTCGAGCTGTCGCCCGGCGAGCACCGCGGGCAGCTCGGCGGCCAGGTCGTCGGTCATCGCGGTGAGCGTGATGCCGAGCGCATCGAGCGCCGGCACCACGCCGGGCAGGAATCGCCGCGCGGCCTCCTCCGTGGGCGGCAGCACCCCGCTGGTGAACAGCGCAGCGTCGGCAGTCGGAAAAACATAGGGCGCGCCGCGCAGGCTCCACGTCTGCAGCAGCGAACGATCCTCCGCGATAGCTCCCTCGAAGTGCGCGGCGCTCAGGGCACCCACGCGAGCGTCGAGGGCGAGAATCGCCGAGCCCGGCGGGCTGTTCTGCACGCCGCAGCGGCCCGCGGCGTCGAGCATCGCGGCCGTAGGATCCGCCGCAGCTTCGCTGGGCTCATTCAGCGCGTGCCGATCCGGCCGGTGCCGCTCAAGCCGGTGCCGATCCAGCCGGTGCTGATCCAGCCCGTGCCCGCGCAGCCGGAAGCCCCGGATCTGCTCGGCACTCGCTTCAACGCGCATGTGGGCAGCCTATCCGGCCGGGCAACGGCCCGCGCCCGCGACCGGGACCGGGACCGGGACCAGGCTCACACGCGAATGCGACGCGCGCCGGATCCGCTATCGCCGAGCTCGTCGTCGGGGTTCAGCAGCCGGCACGCCTTCATGGACAGGCAGCCGCAGCCGATGCAGCCGGTGAGTTCGCGTTCAAGCTCCTCGATGCCCTGACGCCGCAGCTCAAGCGTGCGCTTCCACCTGCGGGATGCCCGCTGCCAGTCCTCATGACTGGGCGGGGTTTCGAGCGGCACGCCCGCGAAGCTCTCTTGCACATCGGAGAGCGGGATCCCGAGCCTTTTCGCGACCGAGACGAGGGCGACCCGGCGAAGCATGTATCGGGGGTATCGGCGCTGATTGCCGGCGGTGCGCTGGGAGGCGATGAGCCCCAACTCTTCGTAGTAATGGAGTGCGGAGACCGCGACGCCGGTGCGGCGGCTCATCTCCCCCACCGTGAGCAGTTCCTCGGGGGCGTGCGTGTTCGACTGAGCCTGCTCGCTGGCGTCTGACATGTGATTCCCTCCACTTGACCTCAAGCGTACTTGAGGTTCTACCGTGGAGTCATGCACGTTTTCCCCACAGAGTCCCGATGACGTACGTTATTGCGCTCCCCTGCGTCGACTTGAAAGACCGCGCCTGTATCGACGAGTGCCCCGTTGACTGCATCTACGAGGGCGACCGGATGCTCTATATCCACCCCGACGAGTGCGTCGACTGCGGTGCCTGCGAGCCTGTCTGCCCCGTCGAGGCCATCTATTACGAGGATGATCTGCCGAGCGAGTGGGCCGACTACTACACGGCCAACGTCGCGTTCTTCGACGAGATCGGTTCCCCAGGCGGCGCCGCAAAGGTCGGTGCGTACGACTTCGATCACCCGATCGTCGCCGCACTCCCGCCGCAACTCAGCGAGGCCCACTAGTACCGGTTCCCGGCTCCGGCCCCCGGCCCCACCTCACCTCACCTCACCTCACCCCACACCACCGCAACGCCACACCATGCGCCCCGCGATCCCGCGCCGCGCTCACCGAAAGGAAACCCGTCATGGCTGAATACACGCTCCCCGACCTCCCCTACGACTACTCCGCGCTCGCACCGCACATTTCCGGCCGCATCATGGAGCTGCACCACTCGAAGCACCATCAGGCCTACGTGACGGGCGCGAACACCGCCCTGGCACAGCTTGCCGAGGCCCACGAGTCCGGGGACCTCCGCAACGTGAACAAGCTCGAGAAGGATCTCGCCTTCAACCTGGGCGGCCACATCAACCACAGCGTGTTCTGGGAAAACATGTCGCCGAACGGTGGCGGCGAGCCCGAGGGCGATCTCGCGGAGGCCCTCGGCGCGAACTTCGGGTCGATTGAGGCGTTCCGCGCCCACTTCGAGGCCACCGCGATGGGCGTGCAGGGCTCCGGCTGGTCGGTGCTCGCCTGGGACTCCGTGGGTGCCCGTCCGGTCGTGTTCCAGCTCTTCGACCAGCAGGGCAACGCGCCGCTTGGCGTCACGCCCCTGCTGCAGCTCGACGTGTGGGAGCACGCCTACTACCTCGACTACCAGAATGTGCGCGCCGACTACGTGAAGGCGTTCTGGAACGTCGTGAACTGGAGTGACGTGCAGCGCCGCTTCGCCGCAGCCCAGGCGCAGACCTCTGGGCTGATCGCCCCCGCGAAGTAACATTTGGCTGGGGGCCGCGGTCGCCGCGGCCCCCAGCGCAGTACGCTGGGGGCGTCACCGAGGAGGCTCCCATGTACGTCAAGATTTGCGGACTCAGCACCGCCGAGTCCGCACGGCACGCGGTGCGCGCGGGCGCGGACGCGATCGGCGTCGTGATGAGCCCGCGCAGCCCCCGCCACGCGACGCCCGAGCAGGCCCGCGCGGTACTCGCGGCGGCCCGCGCGGAACGCGCCGAGATCGACACCGTGCTCGTGGTGAATCGCATGGCTGCCGCGGAGGCCGCAGCACTGGCACACGAACTCGGATTCGATGTGCTCCAACTCCACGGCAACTACACCGCCGCAGATATTCAGGCCGCCCGCGCACTCATCCCACGAGTCTGGCGCGCCACCTCGCTCGCCGACGACGCCGCGCTCACTGCCGGCGAGTACGACGAAGAGCGCCTCCTAGTCGACGGCTCCGAGCCAGGCTCGGGCAGCACCTGGGACCTCACCCAACTGGATCCGGCGCGACTCGGAACGAATTGGCTGCTCGCTGGCGGCCTCTCCCCCGAGAACGTTGCCGACGCAATCACCGCAGTGCGGCCGGGCGGGGTCGACGTATCGAGCGGGGTCGAGTCGGCCCCAGGGGTGAAGGACCTGGAGCGGATCACCCGCTTCATTGCCGCGGCACGCCAGGCGCAAATCACGATCAAGTAACGGGGGAAACACCCGCTCCCGCACGCTTTCCAGACCGCGACTTTCGCAAACCGCGTGAAATTACCGCGCGTTCGCGCACCACCGTCACTAGCGTGGCCTGTGTGGGCGACGCCGATCCCGGTGCCCCAAACGCGTGAGGAACGGAGGCGGAGGCCATGCCCGAACCGCAACAGCCAGGCAAACGCACGCGCAAAATTACGCTGCCAACCCCGCCCCCGCTGCCACACCCCGGCTTGATCCCTGGCATCGGGGTCGAGCAGACGGGAATGCGCTTTCCGACAAACTGGGTTGTCCTCATTGTTGCGCTCACGCTCACGGTCGGCGTGATCGCCTGGGCGTTCATCGCCCCCGATATGCTCGCCGAGGTCGGCGCGGTCTCGCTCGCTTGGGTCACCGAAAACTTTAGTTGGCTCTTCGGAGCGCTCGCCATTGCGGTCGCACTGTTCATGCTTGTCGTGGGCTACGGCCGTACCGGCGGCATCCGGCTCGGTGCCGACGACGAGGCGCCCGAGTTTTCGACACCCTCCTGGATCTCGATGCTCTTCGCCGCCGGGCTCGGCATTGGCCTCCTCTTTTATGGCCCGCTTGAGCCGCTCACCTACTTCCTGAATCCGCCTCCCGGTCTTTCCGAAGCCGGCGGCACGGCGGACGCCGCGCTGCCGGCCCTCGCCCAGACGATCCTGCACTGGGGTCCGATCGCGTGGGCGTTCTACGCGCTCGTCGGCGGGGCCATCGCGTACAGCGCCTACCGCCGCGGTCGCGCTCCGCTGATCTCCGCACTGTTTGAGCCCGTCTTCCCGGGCGCAAGCCATCGCGCGCTCGGCCGCACAATCGACATCTTCGCGATCATCGTGACCCTCTTCGGCACGGCCGTCTCCCTCGGAATCGGCGCGCTCCAGATCGAGAGCGGCTTCCGCATGGTGACCGGACTCGGACCGCTGGGAAATACATTCCTTGTGGGCGCGATCTCAGTGCTCACGGCGCTGTTTATCGCCTCCGCGGTGTCGGGTGTCAAGCGCGGGATCCGCCGCCTCTCAAACCTCAACATGGTGCTTACGGGCAGCCTGGGCCTCTTTGTTCTGGTGCTTGGCCCCACAGTGTTCCTCCTGAACTTCGTCCCCTCGTCACTCGTCGAGTTCTTCCAACAGCTCCCGATGATGCTCGCACGCAACCCCAACCAGGGCGCTCCCACCGCCGAATTCCTCGCGTCGTGGACCACCTATTACTGGGCGTGGTGGGTGTCCTGGACGCCGTTCGTGGGCATGTTCATCGCGAAGATTTCGCGTGGCCGGACGCTGCGCGAGTTTGTCACCACCGTTGTCCTCGTGCCCTCCGCCATCGTGATCGCGTGGTTCGTGGTCTACGGCGGCACCGCCATCTACATGAGCCTGAACGGCGTGAACCTGCAGACCGGCGACTCCGGCGAGGAAGTCTTGTTCCATATGCTGCAGCGACTCCCTCTGGGCATGCTGACCTCAGTGATCGCGATGATCGCGGTCGTCGTATTCTTCGTGACCGCCGCGGACTCTGCCTCCATTGTGATGGCGTCGATGTCCCAGGCAGGCAGGCCGGAACCCTCCAAATGGGTCACGATCATGTGGGGCCTGTTGCTCAGCCTGATCGCGATCTCGCTACTTCTCGCGGGTGGCCGCGGCACGCTTGGCGGGCTGCAATCCCTCATGGTCGTCTCGGCGCTCCCCTTCGCCTTCGTGGTGATCGGGATCATGATCGCCTGGGCCAAGGACCTCAAGACCGACCCGTACATCATTCGGCGCAAGTACGCGCAGGCCGCAATTGCGCAGGGCGTGCGGCGCGGGATCGACGAGTACGGTGACGACTTCGTATTTGGCACAAGCGAGGTGCCGGCGGACGAGGGCGCGGGTGCTGGCTTCGACAGTGCGGACCCGGTGCTCACCGAGTGGTACGTCGACGCCACGACAGGCCCGATCGAGCAGGTCACCCCGGAAGATGTGCAGCGGACGCTGGAGCCCGGACGCATTCAGCCGAAGGGGCCGGATCGCCCGGATCACACTGCCTCCGGTGACGCCTCGCTCACCGTGGGCGAGCGCGTGGAACCGGTGACAGATCCGACGGAAACGGATACCGAGGAGCCCGATACTCCGCCACAGAGTGACCGCTGATCAGGCATTGAGGGAAAAGTTCGCTATTTTCAGGAGCGAACTGTAACCTGTTCGTTATCTTTAGCTCGGCCGTACGACCGATGCTCCGCCAACCGAAAGCTTGCATGACCGACACTCCCACGGGCACACAGCGCCCGTTCCCGTCCCGCAAATCGCTTCGCGCGGTGCACTCTGGCACCCCGGACTCGATCTCTGAGTCCCCCGCAGCATCCGAGACGTCTCCGGCGGAAGCTCCGGCGACGCAAGCGCCGAGCCACCTGGTGTCCGGGTCGGCTGAGTACGTGCGCGTTCCCGTGCGCGAGCACATTCCGGCCACCCAGCCCGACCCTGCGCCCGCATCGGCGCAGCCCCGTCCACGGTGGTCGTTTCGGCGCCGAGTTGCCGGAGTTGTCGCCGCGGCCAGCGTTGGCGGGCTCTTCCTCTCAGCGGCAGTGCCGCTGATGCAGGACACCGACGACACCCAAGTTGCCGCCGCTCAACAGCAGCTGTTCTCCGAGGTCTCCGCCGAGGACGTACCCGGCAGCCTCACCGAGATCAGCGCCGTCGACGTCGACAAGCCGATCCCCGGGAGCTATGCATTCCGCGCTCGCTCACTCGTGAACTACCCGTTCACCGAGACCGTGCTGCTCACCGATCCGTTCGGCTACCGCACGGCACCCGTCGAACAGTTCCACGACGCGCAGGACTTCGGTGCGGCGGCGGGCACGCCGATTCAGGCAATCGCCGACGGCAAGGTCCTTGAGGCCGGATCCACCACCGACGGTTGCGGGTTTGGACTCAAGCTCGAACACGATATTGACGGAAAGACTGTCACGAGTCGCTACTGCCACATGCAGGACGCGTCGCACTCCTACCAGGTCGGCGACACGATCAAGATGGGTGATCCCGCCGGACGCGTCGGCGCGACAGGCATGGCCTTTGGTGCGCACTTGCACCTCGCGATGCGCGTCGACGACGAGCCCGTCGACCCGATGCCGTTCCTCGCGAAGTACAGCCAGATGGATCGCGACGAAAAGGCGGTCGCCCCCACGACGACGCCGGCTGCCGTCCCGAAGCCCGCAGCAAACTAACCCCGCGGACGCGCCGCAACACAGATCGAGCTCGGGCATTTCCTGCCCGAGCTCGATCTGTGTATTGCCGAGATGTTACGCGCGGACCGCTCGCGTCGCCGCGGACCACTCCGCGAGCTTTGCCGCTCCGCGACCCGAATCGATCGCATCCTCAGCGATCTTCAACTTCTCGCTCAGCCGCTCCAGCAAGGCCCGCTCCACACTCTCCGGGTGCCGAGCGAGATCAAAGGCGACGAGGCCGGCGGCGGCGTTCAGGAGCACGATGTCGCGCACCGGCCCGCGCTCCCCCTGGAACACGCGGTGCACAACCTGCGCGTTTTCGTCGGGGGTGCCGCCCACAAGGTCCTGGATCTCGGCGCGCGGGATCCCCAGCTCCCGTGGATCGATATCGTGCTCGGTGAGACCCCCGCGGCTGACCTCCCAAAGCCGGGAGTGTCCGGTGGTCGTGAGCTCGTCAAGCCCGTCGTCCCCGCGGAACACAAGTGCGGACGCGCCCCGCAGCCGGAAGACGCCCACGAAGATCGGGACGCGGTCAATATCGGCAACGCCCACGGCGGAGGCCTCAGGCCGCACCGGGTTGCACAGCGGCCCCAGGAAGTTGAATACCGTCGGAATCCCGAGCTCAGCGCGCGCAGGTGCCACGTTCCGGAAGCCGGGGAGGAAGTGGGCGGCGTGCACAAAGGCGATGCCCACACGCTCGAACGCTTCCTGCAGCTGCGCGGCATCAAGCTCGAGCTCAACGCCCAGCGCACTGAGCACATCTGAGGACCCCGACTGGCTACTCGCGGCCCGGTTTCCGTGCTTCACGACCGGTACCCCCGCCGCCGCAGCTGTGATCGAGGCCATCGTCGATACGTTGACGGTGCCGAAGCGGTCACCGCCCGTACCCACGATGTCGAGCGACATCGCCGGGAGCGCGAGCGGCATCGCCTCGGCCAGAATCGCATCGCGGAAGCCAATCACCTCGTCGACCGTGATTCCCTTTGCGTTGAGGGCAACAAGGAACGCGCCGATCTGCGCACCACTCGCCGCACCCGTCATAAACCGGGACATCGCCCACTCGGCCTGAGACACGCTCAGATTCTCCCGCTCCAGCAGGGTCGTCAGAACGGTCGGCCACGTGCGCTCTTCAATCATTTCTCAAGTGTAGCGAGGACACCGCCACGCGCGGGCACGCCGGGACGGCATCAGAATCGCCGGATCCGGCACGCACACACGCACTCAAGAATGCCGAAAAAAGTACATGCTGACCCCGAATAGTCGGCGTGCTGTCCTCGACCCGCCTCCCGAAGCGGTAGGCTTGTCAGGAATCTCGCAGAAAGTTCGGCGCGCCGGTTACGAGTGAAAACGCACACCAAACTTTCAGCCATAATGGAGGGGTGACAACGACCACTATGAATACCAAGTCAGCCGTGCCGTCGGTCAAGCGACCGAACATCGTCGCCGTCGGCACGATCGTGTGGCTCGGCAGCGAGGTGATGTTCTTCGCCGGCCTGTTCGCGATTTACTTCACGCTGCGCGCGATGAACCCGGAGCTGTGGGCCGAACAGACCGCGAAGCATAACTTCACCTTCGCCCTGATCAATACCCTGATCCTGGTCGCCTCATCCTTCACGGCCCAGGCTGGCGTCTTCGCCGCCGAGAACGGCCGTCCCCGTCGAAGCGGTGGCAAGTGGGGAACGGTGGAGTGGTTCTTCCTCACCTTCTTCATGGGCGCCATCTTCGTGTCGGGTCAGGTGTACGAGTACGCGACCTTCGTTTCCGAGGGAATCACGCTCGGCTCTGATCCCTACGGATCCGCCTTCTACATGACCACAGGCTTCCACGGCATCCACGTGGCACTCGGCCTGGTTGCCTTCCTGCTCGTGATCGGCCGCCTCTACGCGGTCAAGAACTTCACGCACAAGGAAGAGACCACCGCGATCGTTGTGTCTTACTACTGGCACTTCGTCGACATCGTGTGGATCATCCTCTTTATCATCATCTACGTCCTCAAGTAGCGTCAGGAGTATCGACATCATGGCTCGCGCCAAGAAGAACGTCCGCAAGAGTGGCCGTCGCCACCCCCTTGCAACTGCCGCGCTGATCGCGGTCGGCCTGCTCGTCACGGGCGCCGCATACGCAGGCTTCAGCCAGACCTCCGCTACCGCAGAGATCGACCTCGAAGCTCCCGCGACAATTGAGGCCGGCGAGAAGCTGTTCGGCGCGAACTGCGCCACCTGCCACGGTGCCGCAGCTCAGGGTACGCCTGATGGCCCCACCCTGATCGGCGTGGGCGCAGCTTCGGTGGACTTCCAGGTCAGCACCGGCCGTATGCCGCTCGCTTTCCAGGGCCCCCAGGGCATGGTGAAGCCGACGCAGTTCACGGACGAGCAGACGCTGCAGATGGCTGCATACGTCGCATCGCTCGCACCGGGACCCGGGCTCCCCGAGTCGCAGTACCTGCAGGCTGACAGCGATGACGAGGGCGTGGCACGCGGTGGGGATCTTTTCCGCATCAACTGCGCCATGTGCCACAACGTCTCCGCAGCAGGTGGCGCGCTGACGCAGGGCAAGTTCGCCCCGAAGCTCGCCGGTGTTGCACCGAACCACATTTACGAAGCAATGGTGACCGGGCCGCAGAACATGCCCGTCTTCAGCGACGCGAACATCTCGCCGCAGGAGAAGGCCGACATCATCTCGTACCTCAAGTACATCGAAGAGAAGCCCGCAGTCGGCGGTCTTGCCCTCGGGTCCATCGGCCCTGTGGCTGAAGGCCTCTTCATCTGGGTGATCGGACTGGGTGCCATTATCGGCCTCACCGTCTGGGTCACGGCGAAGTCGAACTAGCGCTCGACAGCGCACAACGTTCATGAGTCAGGAGTCAAGGAGCAACATGGCAGAGGAAGCGAAAAACAGCGGCGGCACGGGTGCCGTTGTTGCCGCCCAGAGCCACAGCTCGGCCGATGCTGCGGGTGGTACCGCGGTCGTCGCGGCCGACGCTGTGCAGAATCCGGGCCTTCCGCCGCACCGCAAGCGCGTCACGGATCTGGACCCGAAGAAGGCGAAGAGCGCTGAGCGCACCGTCTACACCCTCTTCTACATCTCGATCGCCGGCAGCCTCGGGGCGGTACTCGCGTACATGTTCTTCCCGATCGAGTCGGGCGATCCGATGGCGATCCGGTTGCACACGCTGTTCGTGGGCCTCGGCATGGCGCTGGGTCTGCTCGCGGTCGGTATCGGCGCGGTCCACTGGGGCAAGGCCCTCATGGCGGATCACGAGTCGATCGACATGCGTCACCCCGTCCCCAGCGACGAGGAGACCCGTGAGGCATCGGCTGAGGTCTTTAAGCTTGCCAACGAAGAGTCCGGGTTCTCCCGCCGCTCGCTCGTGCGCAACAGCCTCATCGGCGCACTGATCGCCTTCCCTCTCCCCGGCATCACCCTCCTGCGCGGCCTCGCTCCGCAGGATCGCGATCCGGTGCAGATGCTGAAGCACACAATGTGGACCAAGGGCGTGCGCCTGGCGCGGGACCCCTCCGGTGTGCCGATCAAGGCGAGCGACGTGACCATCGGTTCCGCGTTCCACGTCATCCCCGAGACGCTCACCCACGAGCAGTTCTCCGAGATGAACCTCGACGAGCGCGCGGGAAGCGACAACTTCCTCGATGCAAAGGCGAAGGCGATTGTCCTCCTAATGCGCCTGGATCAGGCCGAGCTCAAGGAGCTTCCCGAGCGTGAGAGCTGGTCGTACGACGGCATCGTCGCGTACTCCAAGGTCTGCACGCACGTCGGTTGCCCCGTCGCCCTGTACGAGCAGCACACGCACCACCTGCTGTGCCCGTGCCACCAGTCGCAGTTCGACGTGTCGGAGCACGCGAAGGTCGTCTTCGGCCCCGCCAAGCGCCCCCTTCCGCAGCTGCCCATCACCGTGGATGACGAGGGCTACCTCGTCGCCCAGAGTGATTTCCATGAACCTGTCGGCCCGAGCTACTGGGAGCGCCTCAAGTGAGCACCGTAACCGAAGCGCCCGCGCAGAACGGCTCCAGCCGTTTTACTGCCGCTGCGGCGAACTACATCGATGAGCGCACCAAGATCGGTGTTGCGGTCAAGGAGTTTGGCCGCAAGGTCTTCCCTGACCACTGGTCGTTCCTCCTTGGTGAGGTCGCGCTCTACAGCTTCGTTGTCATCCTGCTGTCGGGTACCTTCCTGACGCTGTTCTTCCAGGCAACGATGATCGAGACCGTCTACACCGGCCCGTACGTGCCGATGAAGGGCGTCGAGATGTCTGGCGCAATGGCGTCGACCCTCGATATCTCGTTCTCGATCCGCGGTGGCCTGCTGATGCGCCACGTGCACCACTGGGCAGCACTGCTCTTCGTGGCCTCGATCGGCCTGCACATGCTCCGGATCTTCTTCACGGGTGCATTCCGCAAGCCGCGCGAGCTCAACTGGATGATCGGCTTCGTGCTCTTTGTCCTCGCGATGGCAGAAGGCTTCACCGGCTACTCGCTCCCCGATGACGTGCTCTCCGGCAACGGCCTCCGCATCATCGACGGCATCATCAAGGCGATTCCCGTGATCGGCACCTACCTGTCGTACTTCTTCTTCGGAGGCGAGTTCCCGGGTACCGACATCGTTGGCCGCCTCTACATGCTGCACATCATGCTGCTGCCCGCACTGGTCATCCTCTTCGTGGCGCTGCACCTCGCGTTTGTGGTCATCCACAAGCACGCGCAGTACCCCGGCCCGGGCAAGACCCAGCAGAACGTTGTTGGCTTCCCGATTCTCCCCGTGTACGCGGCGAAGGCTGGCGGCTTCTTCTTCATCGTCTTCGGCGTGATCGTCCTGATCGCCTCGATCGTGGGGATTAACCCGATCTGGGCTTACGGCCCGTACGATCCCTCCCCCGTGTCCGCCGGTACCCAGCCTGACTGGTACATCGGCTTCGCGGACGGCATGCTCCGACTGGTGCCGCCGGGGCTCGAGACTGAGTGGTTCGGCTACACCTGGTCCTGGAACATGCTCCTGCCGCTGATTATCATCGGCATTTTCCTCGTCGCAGTTGCGGCCTACCCCTTCATTGAAGCGTGGGTCACGGGCGACAAGCGCGAGCACCACCTGCTGGATCGCCCCCGCAACGCGCCGACCCGTACCGCTATCGGTGCAGCCGGTGTCACGTTCTACGCGGTGATGTGGGCCGGAGCAAGCTCCGACCTCATGGCAACCCACTTCCAGCTCTCCATGGAAGGCGTGATCCACGCGCTCCAGCTGCTGCTCTTCGTGGGCCCGATCGTTGCGTACATCGTGACGAAGCGCATCTGCCTCGCGCTCCAGAAGAAGGACCGCAGCATCGCGCTCCACGGCTACGAGTCGGGCCGCATCGTGCGGATGCCCGGTGGCGAGTTCGTCGAGGTGCACAAGCCGCTGGATGAGTACGAGAAGTGGGAGCTCGTCAGCTACCACGACTACGCTCCGCTCATGCTCCGCCCCAACGATGACGGTCGCATCCCGTTCTCCGAGCGCCTGCGTGCTGGCTTCAGCCGCTGGTTCTACGAGGACCGGATCGTCCCCCCGTCACAGGGTGAGATCGAACAGAGCAAGCACGAGGGCCACTAACCCTCAGCGCTACGCATCTGGCCCCCACAGGATTCGTCCTGTGGGGGCCAGCTGCGTGAAGGGCGAGTGTTCCTCGCCGCCAATCCCATGAGTTCCAACACGCGCCCCGGTCCATGCCAAGACCCTCGCTCCCCCAACACGAGTCGTTTTATCTACACCTACGCGTTTATCCGGGAAATTCGCTCGGGCAGCATAAATTGCCTCGGTCTGGGTGACGCCCGGCAGTCTACCGCGACATTTCCTGACCCAGGACCCACGCACGTCGCGCACGCCCCGGCATCCTCCACTCCTGAAAGCTGCGTTGTGCGCACCTTCGGAAGCTGTCTAGCTGTACCCGGCCATCAGGTTGGTAGCAGCCGGCTGATCGGTGGCCGGCCTCCAAGT
>NZ_FUID01000070.1 GCF_900163635.1 Leucobacter sp. 7(1)
CATGACGCCATCCTTTCAACTCGAAAGGAAGCGGCAGAGAACCCGGGACGGTTCATTCCAGAGTGTGTTCCGGGGCTGACCCAGGCCCCGAAGCCTTGGGACTTGGGGGCGGGAAAGTTTCTTGAAAAACTTTCCGCTCTGCCCACCAGGGGTTTCCCCGCCCCAGAATTGTTGCCCCCTGAAACCCCCTGTTTTCGGGGCCTGAATGTCAGTGGTGTGTGAGGGAATAGCCCCATGCCCGCCAATGGAGAGTTCACCCCCGCGCAGCGCCACCGCGTCGCACACGCGGTGAGCCGACTCGAAACGATCGAGACGCACCAACGGGCACTCGATGCGGAACGCGTCACTGTCCTTGCTGACGCCCTCGACGCGGTCGTCAGCACCTCGCCCGGGGCGGGCCAGGAACTTGGGTACCGGGCCCTGCGCTTAGAACTCGCCGCGGCCCTCTCCCGGAGTGAATCCGCTGTTGAACGGCTCCTAGATCTCGCGTCTGCTCTCACTTCGCACTACACCCCCACCCTGCGTGAGGTTGAGGCTGGGCGGATCAGTTTGGATCACGCCCGCGTCATCACCGACGCCGGCACAATCTTCACCACCGGGGACCTCCCCACAGACGCGGCACGTCGCGGCGTGTACGAGGCGGAAGTGCTCGTCCACGCCCGGCAGGAAACCCCCACAAGGCTCCGCCCCATCGCGCGGGCTCTCGCCGCCCGGTATGCGGAGCACACACTTGAGGAACGCCATAGGGAGGCGGCCACACGGCGGTGTGTGCGCCTGCGGGACCTTGATGCGGGGATGGCGGAACTCGTCGCGTTCCTCCCCACTGTAGAGGCGCACGCGATCTATGACCGGGTGACGCGCATCGCGCGGGCCACGATCCAGGAAGAAGCCGCCACCCACACAGCGGGTACCGCGGGTACCGCGGGTACCGCGGGTACCGCGGGTACCGCGGGTACCGCGGGCAAAGTAGGCACCGGGCCCGGGACCGAGCCTGCCCTCCCGCACCGCTCTCGAGACGCGGTCCGCGCGGACGTGCTCCGCGATCTCCTCCTCACCGGCACCACCGACGATGTTGCGGCCGCGGGCCCAAACATCCACGCGAAGGTGCAGGTCATCGTGCCGCTGAGCATGCTCCACCCCGACACGGACCCCGACCCTAATGACACCGGGCCCGGGGCGGGGGCAGGGGCCAAGAGTCCTCCGAGCACAGAGCAGAACACAGGCACAGGCACAACGGCCCCAGCACCTCTGGAATCCCCAGCCCCCACAGCCCCGCCACCAGACACAGCCTCTCCACCAGACACAGCCTCTTCACCAGACACAGCCTCCCCACCGGGCACAGCCCCTCCACCAGCCCCAGCCACCCGCTTCACCGAACTCGGACGGGTCTGATGCAGGAACAGGTGACATCGAACGTGGCTAGCCGAGAGGGCTGGCCTGGAAGGATGTCATCATGCCCAAGCCGTTCCCCAAGGAGTTCCGCGACGACGTGATCCGCGTTGCGGAGAACCGTGATCCAGAAGTCACGCTCG
>NZ_FUID01000093.1 GCF_900163635.1 Leucobacter sp. 7(1)
GGCAGGCCGGGGGCGGGGCGACCTGCGGGGGCCGGCGCGCGCACCCGCGGTCGCGCCGCCCTCGGCCTGCCGCCGCTCCGCCCTACCCCCGGCAAATTATCTACCGGGTGGCGTTCTCGGCTGAGTTCGCCTCGCGCTATCGAATTTGCCTCGGGGAGGATGCGGGTGCCGGCGCGGATGGCCGGCGCGGAGTGCTGTCGCGGATGTTGGGTGCCGGGTGCTGGATGCGGGAGGTTGAATCCCCGGGCCTGGAATGAGCCCGCTTGCGCGGCAAGCGTCGCTCACAAGTGGCGTTTGGTGGGGTCAAATGCCCGAGTAGCTAGCATCCAGTGGAGAACCCGCGGGACCGACCTTGCGCCGCGGACACTGGCTCGCATGGATACCCGCGCACACCTCGACCCGACCCACCTCGCCCACATCGGCCTCATGAAGGCCCGCATCGTTCTGCGACGCGATGCGGTCGGCTGGGGTGAACACAGTGACGACGAACTCGGCGCACAAGTCGCCGCCGGTGACCTCGTGCGCATCCTGCACGGGGCCTACTTTCGAAGCGCCGACTGGCGGCCGCTCTACCCCGAGGACCGCGTGCTGGCACGGACCCTCGCGGCGGCACAGCTCAACGCGCAGCGCGGTTGGGTATTCACGCACTCATCGGCGGCGTCGCTGTGGGGGCTTCCACTTGTCGGGCTGCCGGACACGCTAGTGCATATTGCCACCGACCCGAAAGCCCCGGGTCAGAGTTCACGAATGATCCGGAGACATCTCCTGGAGCTGAAGGAAGGGGAGGTCGCGGCGGTGGCTGGTGTTCGCGTGACATCGTTGGAGCGCACACTCCTCGACCTCGCTCACTCCGCGCCCGCGGAGCTCGCGGTCCCCGCCGCGGACGCGGGGTTGCGTCGTCTCTGGGGGTGCACGCGAGATGTGCCGGATCAGGCGATTGCCACGTGGCGGCAAGAACAGGCGCAGCGATTACGTCGGAGTTTTCGACCGGGTGTGCGGCGTGCGCGGGCCGTGGTGAACATGACGGATCCTCGGTCCGATTCGCCGGTGGAGAGCCTGAGTCGGCTGCAACTCGAGCGGCTGGGGATCCCGTACCAGGTGCAGGTTCCGGTGACGCTGGATCATGGTCGTACCGTCTGGATGGATTTCGAGTTCCCCGGTCAGGCGGCATTTGGGGAGGTGGATGGGCTGGCAAAGTACCGCGATCCGGCGCTGCTGGGGGCGCGCACCTCTGCGGACGTGGTCCTTGCCGAGAAGGTCCGTGAGGATGAAGTGCGCGGTGTGACGGGGAAACGAGTGGTGCGGTGGACGCCGGAGCACCTGACGAGTGCACGTGAGCTGGGGATGCGGCTGCGCCGTTTTGGGGTGCAGGTGCCCGGGCTTTCGTGACACCCGGACTTCCGTGACCAAGCTGCACGCCGGGCAGGGCGCGGCAGGGCGTGAGTGCGGAATCCTCCCCGAGGGAAACTCACTGGCGCGAGGGAGATTCGGACGAGAATCCCTCGGTGTAGATAATTTGGATCGGGGAGGGTGGCTTGGGG
>NZ_FUID01000071.1 GCF_900163635.1 Leucobacter sp. 7(1)
TGACCGCGGTGTTGGTTGTGGCGGCGTTGTTGCTGCCGCGCTGGGGCTTCCTCAAACGGGTTCCCTCACTCCGAAACCGGGGCGGAAAGGCGCCGGCCCCGCAGCCGGGTACCGGAAGCGCGCCGGCTGCAGCGTCCACGACCGAGACCACCGGGAGGTAATCGCATGCTCAACATTGAACGGATCGACAAGACGTTCTTCCCCGGCACAGTCAATGAGCGCAAGGCACTGGTTGACCTGAATCTCGACATGGCCGAGGGTGACTTCGTGACCGTGATCGGCTCGAACGGCGCGGGGAAGTCCACGCTGCTCAACGCCATTTCGGGCCGCTACACCGTCGACGCGGGGGCCATCGAAATTGATGGCAAGCGGGTCAACCGGCTCCGCGAGCACCAGCGTGCACAGTACGTGGGCCGCGTGTTCCAGGACCCGATGGCCGGCACGGCGCCGGATCTCACGATCGAGCAGAACCTCGCGCTCGCGGTCCGCCGTGGACGCCGGCGCGGACTCGCTCTCGCACTGACGCGTTCGCTCCGTGCCCGGTTCACCGACGAGCTCACCTCCCTGGAACTGGGCCTCGAGAATCGGCTCACCGCGAAGGTGGGGTTGTTGTCGGGTGGTCAGCGGCAGGCGTTGTCGCTGTTGATGGCTGGGTTTACGCAGCCGCGGATCCTGTTGTTGGATGAGCATACGGCGGCGCTGGATCCGCAGCGTGCGGCGTTGGTGACGGATCTGACGGAGCGGATTGTTGCGCAGGGTGGGTTGACCACGTTGATGGTGACGCACAACATGGAGCAGGCTCTGAAGCTTGGGAATCGCCTGATCATGATGCATGAGGGTCGGATTGTGTTCCAGGCTTCGGCGGAGGAGAAGCAGCATCTGACGGTGCCGCAGCTGCTCGCCGAGTTCGGCAAGATCAAGGGCGCACAGCTCGACGACCGCGCATTGCTCGCCTAGCGTCCGGAAGCTTGCTGTCCGCGGGCTCTCGGCTCGCCGGCCTCTTCGACGCACCGGGTTCTTGAACGCACCGGGTTCTTGAACGCACCGGAGATTCTTCGAGAATGCGTACGGATCGGGCCCAGATCTCTGTGATTTTCGTGAATCTCCGAGGCTTTCGTGACTGATGACTCTGGGCCTGGGCCTGGGCCTGGGCCTGGGCCGGGCTGGGCCTGGGGCTGGCCCAGGGCCCTGGGGCTGTGGGTCTGGAGCCCTCGGGCAGCGAGGCGGCAGCCGAGAGCTCGCTGAGGACCGGCGCGCGCTCCCAGCCAGGACCGGCCCGAACCTTACAGTGGAGACATGGCTGCCCCCACCTCGTCCCAGAGCTCAGCTTGGCCCGCGGTCGCGACCGCGGCGGAGGCGCGAGCGAACGCCTGGATCGCGGAACTGCGCGAACGTGAGGCGAGTGGGCCACGCGCCCCACTCGGCGATATGCGCCGGGACCCCGAGGGCCTCGATTTCACCCGCAGACTGCTGGAGATGGTGGCCGGCACCGAGGACGCGTTCGCCTCAGCCGTGGGGTTGCACGACGTCGCCCAGGCTGCACCCGCCACGATGGGTCTCCGCGACCGACTCGCGCTGCGCGCTGGCGGAGTGGCCTCCCTCGGGCTGCCCTGGGCCGTCATGCCCGTGGCGCGACACTGGCTCCGCTCCCGCCTGTCGAGTCTCGTGCTCGCCGCGAAGCTGCCGAACCTGAACACCGAGGAGAGCTCCGCGGGTGGCCCGAGCCCGCTCACGGCACTCGCAGCTGGCGTGCGCCGCATCCGCGACTCTGAGTTGACCCCTGTGGTTGTGCCGCTGGGGAGCGCAGTACACGGTCCACGGCGTGCCGCCGCCGAAGCGCGTCGCTTGGCTGCACTCGCGGCACACCCGACCGTGACGCACCTCGCTGTGGATCCCGCGCGGCTTGTGTCAGGCGGAAACGATTGGTCCGCGGATGCTGATGTTGCCGCGGCCGCCGCCGCGCTCCAGCCGATTCTCGCGGCCGCCGCGGAGCACGGCTGTACGATCCACGTCGAACCGCGCAGCGTACGCTGGGCCAGGCTCATCCCCGCGGTGCTCGCCCGGGCGCTTGGCGATCCTGCGCTGGATCGCGTCCGCGTCGGAACCCGGGTCTTCGCTGAGCTGCCCGAGTCGCGTGAGCTCTACGATCAGCTGAGTCGATGGGCGCAGCGCCGCGTGGCCGAGGGCGGCGCGCCTGCGGAGGTCGTGATCGGCGAGGCGCGGGTCGCGGGGACCGAACGGATCGCGGCGATCCTGAGCGGGCTTCCGGTGCCCGTGCTCGAGGACCGTGGCGAGATTGCGGCGCAGCTCCTGCGCCTGTCTGAGCTTGCCCTGCATCCGGGTCGCGCGGCAGTGTTGCGTCCGGTCGTTGAGAGCGAGGACCTCGGTGTGCTCGCCGCGGTCGTGGAGCTCGCCGCCGAGCGTGGTCTGACGGAGCTCGTGTCGGTGCAGCTGCGGAGTGGTGTGGTGCCCGGCCTCGCGGAAGCTGTCGCGGGAAGCGGGATTGAAACCCGGGTGGCGCTGCCGGTCGTCTCTCCCAGCGAGTTCGCCGGCGCGGTCGAGCTGCTCGTGGGGCTTGCCGCAGAGGCCGCGGATCCCGAATCCGCGTCATCTCGGCTGGACGCGCTGCTCGCGGAACCCGCTGAGGATGCGGCTCGTCCCGCGGCTGATTCCACGCTTGATTCCACACTTGATTCCACGGCCGACTGGGCGACGTTCCGCACCGCAATTGCGGCCGCAGAGGAACCCTCTCCCGCCACGCACCGTACCCAGCTCCGGGCGCGAGAGTGGGACCCCAGCGAGCGGGACAGCGCACTGTTCTACCGCGCCCCGGACGAGCCCGCCCGTTTCGACACCGGCGGCCTGACCGCCGCTGTGCTGGGCTTGGGGCGCGACCTGACGGGCGCGATTCAGTTGGAGCCACTGGCACCGGAACCGCTGGCAATCCCCGTGATCTCGGTATCCGGGTTTGCGAACGAGCCGGGCACCGATGCGAGCCTCCCCGCGAACCGCGAGTGGGCGCGGGAACAGCTGCAGCGGGCGCGGGATCGCGCTGCGCGCGAGGACGCTGTCAACGAGACAGTCGCCCTGTCCGCAGCGGATCTCGATCCGGAACTGGCCGCGCTCACGGCCCGCGAGTCCGGCGAGCGGTGGGCGCTGCACGGGCACGCGGCGCGGGCGGTGCGTCTGCGGCGGGCGGCACTCGCCATTGTTGCAGCACGGGATCGCATGCTGAAGGAGCTCTCTGGCGACACGGGTGCTCCGATCGCGGAGCTTGACGCCCAGGTGAACGACATTGTGGACGCGGCCCGGTACGCCGCACAGCTCGCGGAGGGCCTCGGCGCGGTCCGAGGCGCAACCTTCGTGCCTGATCGACTCCTGCTCGTTGTCGCCGACGCCGGCACACCGCTCGCCCAGCAGGCCGAGGCCGTATTTGCGGGCCTGGGTGCGGGGAGCGCGGTGCTCTGGGCGGTGCCGCAGACGTTGCTTGCCTCCGCCACGGCACTCGTCGAGGAATCTGAAGCCGGCGGGCTGACGCCCGGCGCGGTGCGCATCGAGGCCATCGCAGTGGGGCGCACGGTGGCGGAGCTTGCCGCGCACCACGAGATCGACAGGGCGATTGCGCTGGGGGATCGAGCAGCGGGAGAGGAGCTTGCGCGGCGGCGGCCTGATCTCCGGATCGAAGGCCAGTTCCGTGCGCGCGGCAGTATCCTTGTCGCCCCGTCGGCGGATCTCGACCAGGCCGTCAGCGACACGGTCGCTTCCGCGTTCCGCGCGGCGGGCACCGATCCGCGGGCCGCGCATCAGCTCATTTTGGTGGGAGGGGTCGGCCGGTCGCGCCGTTTCCGCGATGCCCTTGCCGATGCGGTGCGCGCGCTGCGCGTTGGCGACACCGCTCGGCCTGGCAGCGCGGATCCGTTGGGCTTCGATCTCGGACCGTTGCCCGCGCCGCCCACGGCGGCTGGCCTGCGCGCGCTCACCGAACTCGGGCGGGGCGAGGAGTGGCTCGTGGTTCCCGAGCAGCTGGATGAGGAGGGGCGGCTTTGGAGTCCCGGAGTGCGGTTGGGTGTTCCCGCGGGGGCGAGCTTCTGGGAGGATTCGCTGGGGGTTCCCGTGCTTGGCATTACCCATGCGCACTCGCTTGTCGAAGCGCTCGCCCTGCAGAATGCCGCGGGGGGTGGCGGCGTTGCGGCGCTGCACTCCACTGATGCGGAGGAAACCGTCGCCTGGCTGGAACAGGCCCATGCGGCCGCGCTCTCGATGAACCGTGCCACGACTGACGCCCGGATCGAGCGCCAGCCCGGCGGTGGCTGGGACGACGCGGTCATGGGGGTACCGGCGCTCAGCGGCGGGCCCAACCGCTTGCTCGCGCTGGGCTCATGGACGCCGCGACCGGGGACGCGCAGCGACACACTGCACCTCCGTGGCCTCGACCCCGAGGTGCAGCTGCTCATCTCAACTGCCCAGCCCAGCCTCGCCTACGAAGCGTTTGACGAGATTCGTCGGGCCGCGCTCACTGATGCCCTCGTTTGGCGCACGCGATTCGGCCTGGAACGCGATGCGATCGGGCTTGGCGTCGAGCGCAATGTGCTGCGGTACCGCGCGGTCGTCACGCATGTCCGCCTCGCGGAGAACGGGCCGATGGCGGGTCTCATCAGGGTCATCGCGGCGGCGCTGCTCGTGCGCGCGCCCATTGCGGTATCCACCGGGCAACTCCTGACCCCGGAAATCGCGGAGCTGCTGGAGCGGCAAGGCATCGAGGTATCGCTCGAACGCGACGAGGACTGGATGGAACGGCTCGCCGTGTCCGGCCCGCTCGGCCCCGCGGAGATTCCTGCGGCCCGGCTCCGTCTGATCGGCGGCGACGCCGTGCGCGTGGCGGAGTGGATGGGTGGGCTCGACCGGGCGGCGCTCTGGGCCGAGCCGGTCACGATGGCCGGACCGGTCGAACTCCTGACGCTGCTGCGCGAGCAGTCGGTGGCAGCGCGCGCGCACCGCCACGGGCTGGCGATCCCGGTGCCGGGCCTCGACGCGGTGCTCGAGCTCGGGCGCTGAGAGTCCTCCCGCCTCCCGCCTCCCGCC
>NZ_FUID01000072.1 GCF_900163635.1 Leucobacter sp. 7(1)
GCGTGGGGAATGATCAGACCGACGAAACCGATCGCACCGCTGACCGCGACAGCAACACCAACCAAGAGCGAGGTGATGACGAAGAACACGAGGCGCCCACGCCCCACGTCCACCCCCAGACTCACCGCGGTCTCGTCGCCCGTCAGGAATGCGTTGAGAATCCGGGAAAGCAGCACCAATAGTACGGTCGCCACCACTAACACCCCTGCGGGGAGGCCGAGGTCGTCCCAGTCCGCTGCGGCGAGGCTCCCCGCAAGCCACGACAGCACCTCACTCACACCGCCGCCGGGGGTGCTCGCCCGGAGAACGAGGTAACTTGTGACCGAACTCAGCAGGTAAGACATTGCAACTCCTGCCAGCACGAGCCGGTTCGGGGTTACCCGTCCCCGGCGCTGCGCCAGCAGGAAAACGAGGAGCGTCGTGAGGAGCGCGCCGAAGAACGCGGCAACCGGCACCGAGACTGTGGCCAGTGACCCGGTCGCGAGGGTAAGCATCGCAACAGCGGCGACCGACGCGCCGGAGGACACCCCGAACACGAACGGGTCGGCGAGCGGGTTGCGTACGACCGCTTGGAGGACCGCGCCCGCAACGGCCAGCGCAGCCCCGACGAGGAAGCCGAGTAGTGCGCGCGGCAGCCGGAACTCCCACACGATCTGCGCCTGGGTCGCGGTGAACGAAGTTCCGGTATCCCAGGGAATGAGGTGATCCGCGACCACACCGACGACGACGCCGGGATGGATCGGAACCGACCCGACCGCGACAGACAGAACCACCGCAACGACCGCCGCGACGGCAAGCACGAGGATCGTGGTGCGCGGACGCCGACGACGTCTGCGCACCACGATGTCAGCGCGGGTCACGAAGCGGGGACCGGCAGGTCCAGACCGTGCAGCCCGTTCGCGATCTGCGTGAGCCCTCGCATCACAGAGATCGAGGCGTCCGTGTCGGCGACCGGGATCTCAACGAGCCGGTCCTCCTGAACGGCAGTGAGTTCGGGGAAGGTCTGCCGCAGGAAGGCGCTCAGGGTCTCGTAGTCCTGGCCCTCGAACGTCCCGACCAGGATCACGTCTGGCTGAGATGCGGCGAACTCTTCCTTGCTGACGTAGACCGCGTCCCGAGGAAAGACATTTGTGCCGCCGGCTGTGGCGATCGCATCGTCGTAGATGCCACCGGCCAGGACGATAAGCGGTCCCTCACCTCCGTTGTAAAACGCGACCGTGACCTCTTCCTGCCCGGCCACCGCGTCGATCACCGCCTGACGCTGTTCCTCAAGGGATCTGATGAGTTCCTCGGCGCGATCGCTCGCCCCGAAGATCGTCCCGAGGTCGCGGAGCGCGTCGAGCGGGGTATCCAGCGTCATATCCACGGCGCCGCCGGAGTCCGCGTCGCAGACGTTCGCGCCGTATACTTGGGCGCCGCTCTGCTCGAGTTGTTCGACTGAGGCGTATCCCATCGAGGTATCGAAAGCGTAGCCGACCAAGGATTGGCCGAGCACAAGATCCGCGTCATAGCTGAGCACGGTTTCTTTGTCGGGCCATCCCATCGCCGTTCCGATCGAGGGGATGTCCTCCACCTCCGGCGCCACGGACTCGGGATACGTCGCGTAGTCGCCTGCGCGAGCCACCACCCGGTCTCCCAGTCCCAGCGCGAGCATCATCTCGGTCGGCGCCTGCCACAGGCTCAGCACCTTTTCGGGAGCCGAGTCGAAGCTCAGTGTGCGATCGCAGTTCTCGACCGAGATGGGGTAGCCCTGCGCTTCGGATGACGGTGTTCCGCTGGGCTGCGGGGCTTCAGGAGGTGTACACCCGGCGAGTACGAAGATGGTAGCGGCGGCAACCACACCGGTGGCTGCCTTTCGGTTGAGGGTCATGAGTTCCTTGCTGCTGTGTCCACATACGAGATGATCTCCACATGATGTAGAGATAATCCATCATCGCCTCAAGCCTCGCGCTGGGACAAGTGGCATAAATGCCGTGTTGCGATAGATTTACGACATGAGCCATGCCTCGATGCTTTCCAAGCAGAAGAAGCCGCACCGCATCGCAGTGCTCGTGATGGAGCATGCGCTTCCGGTGGAAGTCAGCATGCCGTTCCTAGTCTTCGGCGCACCCGCCCTCGGGTATGAACTCATGCTGTGCGCCGAGACGCCAGGGCCAGTCGAAACCGATCACGGATGGTCGGTGACGGTGCAGCACGGGCTGGACGCTCTGGCGACCGCAGACACAGTCATCGTCACGGCCTTTCGCGGCTTTCTCGACACCCCCTCGCGCGATGTCCTCGCGAAAATGAAGAGTGCGCACGACAGCGGAGCGCGTATCGCATCCATCTGCACCGGCGCGTTTGTGCTCGCCGCCGCGGGACTGCTTGACGGACGCCGAGCCACGACCCACTGGCAGTTCGCGGCAGATCTCGCCCGGATGTACCCTGCCGTTCGTGTCGATCCGACCCCCCTCTACATCGATGAAGGCAACATCATCACTTCGGCAGGCGTTGTCAGCGGGATTGACCTCTGCCTCCATCTGCTCCGCGATGACCGTGGAGCGGCCGTCGCCAATGAGATCGCCAGCACGATAGTCGCCTCACCCCACAGAGATGGCGGCCAGGCACAGTTCATCCGCCGCCCGGACGGCCCACCGCGATCAGCCGGCGGGGTTGGGGCGACCCAGGACTGGGCGCTCGCGCACCTCGATCAACCGCTCACCGTCAAGGACTTCGCCTCGCACGCGGGGGTGCCCGTGCGCACATTCGAACGCCGCTTCGCCGCAGAGAACGGCGTTTCACCGATCAAATGGCTGAATGCCGCGCGCATCGACCATGCGCGCAAACTTCTAGAGACGACTGATGTGAGCATCGACGACGTCAGCCGGGTCTGCGGACTGGGGACACCGGCGAACTTCCGGCAGCACTTCCGCCGAGCAACAGGGACCTCGCCGAGCGAGTATCGGCACACCTTCGCGTCTGTCGGCTCGCCGAGGGAATGGTCGAGGACACATAGCCCAGCAATATCCGTTTAGCCTTCAATGGAAAAGATGCCACCATGACCGCAGGACACCGGGGAGAATGCGAGCGAACTGACGTCCAGTACGAAGTCCACCGAGACACATGGACGAGACGGGTTTCTACGTCAGGATGTAGAGTTGAGGCTGGGCAGGCCGAACACGGAGGTGCCAGATGGCGGGCGAGCGCACGCGCGAACGAGGTGAGCTTGAAGGCGAGGTCATGCGCATCCTTTGGGGGGCATCCGAACCGTTAAGCGCCCGTGACATCCAGGCCGTGTTCACTGGGCACGTTCCTGCATATACGACGTTGATGACGGCCCTTGAACGGTTGCAGAAAAAGGGCGATGTCGTCCGTTCCGGTGACTCGCCCCGGAAGGTTCGCTTCCATGCGGCACGAAGCGGGGACGAGCATGTCGGTCGCTCGATGATGACCGCCTTGGACGGTGCTGGCGATCGGCAGGCTGCGCTATTGCAGTTCGCCGGAAACCTTGCCGAAGAGGATCTCGATCTGCTCCGTAGCGCGCTCACTGGCAAAACCTCGCGCAAGCGCAGGTGAGACGTTGATCGCCACGGCCTCCCTCCTCGTCGCAGCAGCGCTAGTTCTGCTACTCGCGCCTCTCGTGCTGACTGCGGGACGGTGGCAGGTGCGGCATCCGCGTATCGCGCTGACACTCTGGTTCTGCGCCTTCTTCGCCGGGATCGGATTCGCCGTGGCCTCCGCCGCCACCGCGCTGATGTGCGCAGTCGGCGGGGTGAGTCCGGCGAGTTCGGGCGAAGCTTTGGTACTGACGCTCGCCGGCTGGTTGAGTCTCGGGGTGATCGCCGCGGTGATCGCCTTCGTCTCCGCGTCCGCGGAGCCGCTCGCCGACTCGTGGCGGGAAGCGGTCGGTCGCTTCGCGCCGGTCGCGGTCTCCCGCGAGGACTCGGATGGTGCGACCCTGGTCTGGTTCAACTCCGACGAGCCGGTCGCATGTGCCGTTCCTTCCCATGAGCCTGAGATCTTTCTCTCCACGGCACTCAGAGACCTTCTGAGCTCTCCCGAGCTTCGCGCTGTGATCGAGCATGAGCGTGCTCATCTACGTCAGCATCACGGGTGGGCCGTGCGGATCGCCGAGGTCAACGCCCTCTGCCTCCCCCGGCAGTTCGCGGGCGGGCGCGCCCTAAAGAGGGCCACGCTGCTGCTCATTGAACTCATCGCGGACGATGCCGCCGCTCGCCGCGCCGGTGCCGTCCACCTCGCGAACGCGCTCGCGACTATGGGGCGCACGACAGCCGATCCTGGCCTGGAGCTTCGCGCCGATCGTCTCACCCTTCGCCGCTGGAAGAAACCGCGCAGCCAGCGACGCGCAACCCTCGTGCGCGCCTGACCTGGTCTCTGCCAGCCACCCGGATCTACGACACGATGTAGAGTTAAGGGAGTGGTCCGGCGTCAAGAGGAGTGGTCATGGCCGAGTTCGAGTTCTGGGTGAACGGGATGACCTGCGAGCACTGCGAGCGTGCCGTCACTGCGGAGCTCTCCGCCCTTCCCGGCATCATCGATGTCCAGGTCGATGCCGCCTCCGGCCGTGTCAACCTGGGCCACGAAACGCCCGTTGATCTGAATGCGGTGGAGTCGGCAGTCGAGGACGCCGGCTACACGGTGCGGTCCTGGCCCACGACCACGAATGCCTGACGCCATCACCGCCACCCCCGCTGCGGCACCCGTGCCCATCTCGGATCCTCGAATCCGCAGGCCCAGGAGCGCGGTGGCCGCGCTCCTGATCGGCGGGGCCGCCCTCGCCCTCGTCGTCTTCCCGGTCGTTGTGGCGGTCATGCTCGGCGAAGAACCGTACGACCGATTGCATGTCGGGTATCCCGGTGTCGATGTCGCCGTGGTCACCACGATCCTGCTTTCCGGTGCCCAGCTCGGAACCCTGGTCACCAGTGGGGCTCTGGTGCATGTGATGTTTCTGCGAGACGCTCCAGCCCGTAAAGCGCGGTATCTCGAGGATGGTTTCGAGATCTCGGTGCTGCGCGTCGCCTCCGGTGTGTGGGCAACCTGCGCGGGTGCGTTGGTGGTCTTCGAAGCGCTCGACTCCAACGGCACTCCGTTGGAGCGACTGGCTACTCCCGGGGCATTGCCGTATCTGTGGGAGGCGAGTTATGCGCCGAAGGCGTGGACGATCAGTTTCCTGGCGGCGTTGATCGTCTTCTTCGTCTCCTTCTTCGCAGAACGGTGGACGGGTTTGCTGATCCCGTTGTGGGCGACCGGAATCGCGGCGCTCGCACCTGTTGTCACCGGGCAAGTCCTCGTGGGACCGGACCACGACTTCGGCAGCGACGCCGCGATTTTCCAGACCGTCGCCGTGAACGCGTTCTTCGGAGCGGCCGTGGTTGCCGTCGTGCGCGTGGTCTCCGGGCGGCTTGTCTCGCCGCTGACCTTGCGGCGACTGTTCCGGATCGGAGCCGTCGCACTCCCCGTCGTCATCGTCTCCGATGTGGTCATCGCCGTGTTCAAGCTCGCCGGCGGCAGCATCACCGCCTCGCTGACCGGGTGGCTGATCCTCGCCGGCTTCGCCTGCCTGGTTGCGATCGCGGTGGCGTTCGTTACCGTCGCGACCCTCGCGCGACGGGGACAGCTGCGGGCGGGGCACATCACCGGACTCCTCTCCCTAGCGGCCGTGGCGGTGGCGGGGTGGACAGGTGTGGGCGTGGCGATGACACGGCAGCCGCCGCCGCAGTACTTCGTGCCGACGAGCATCGAGCAGGTCTTCATGGGCTTCGAGGTCCCCGACGCTCCGACGCTCGGAGTGTTGTTCGGGCAGTGGCGACCGAACCTGCTGTTCCTGGGTATCGCCGCGACAGCGATCATCGTCTACCTGGTCGCCGTGCGCACGCTGCACCGCCGGGGTGATCGGTGGCCTCTCGGCCGGACAGCCGCGTGGATCGGCGGGTGGACGGTCGTGATCGTCGCGACGAGTTCCGGGTTCGGGAAGTACTCCGCCCCGGATTTCGGGGTGCACATGATCGTGCACATGTCGCTGAATATGCTCGCCCCCGGGCTTCTCGTCCTCGGCGGCATCGTCACGTTGCTGCTGCGGGCATCCCGCTCGGACCGAACCAAGCCCGCGGGCCTGCACGACTGGATCACGTGGGTGCTGCACTGGCGGGTGCTGCAGTTCCTCTACAACCCGCTGATCGTGTTCGTGGTCTTCATCGGCTCCTACTACGGCCTCTATCTCACCGGCATCTTCGGCGACTACATGCGGTTCCACTGGGCGCACCAGCTCATGAACCTGCACTTCCTCATCGTCGGCTACCTCTACTACAGCCTGATCATCGGCGTCGACCGGCCACCACGCCCCCTGCCGCACATCGGCAAGCTCGGGTACGTGCTGGCGGCGATGCCGTTCCATGCCTTCTTCGGGGTGATCCTGATGACCAGCCCTAACATCATCGCCGAGACCTTCTACCGCTACCTCGACCTGCCCTGGGCCGATCTGCAGGCTCAGCAGTATCTCGGTGGCGGTGTCGCCTGGGCGGGTGGGGAGATCCCGCTGATGATCGTCATCGTCGCACTTGGCATCCAATGGAGCAGGCAAGACGCTAAGGATGCCCGCCGTAAGGACCGGCACCTCGACACCGGCCGCGATGACGAGTACGACGCCTACAACCAGATGCTCCAACGCCTCACCGATCGCGACGCGACCCGACCCGGCCCCCGACCGACCGTCCGAGAGGACACCCACTCATGACGACGACAGACACCACCACCCCTGTGGTCCTCGCTCCGGTGGAGCTCGACATCTCCGGGATGACCTGCGCGGCCTGCGCGGGACGCGTCGAGCGCGCACTGGGCAAGCTCGACGGGGTGACAGCGAGCGTCAACTACGCCACCGAACGCGCCATCATCACCGGCCTTCCCGACAACGATGTCGAGACGGCCATCCGGCAGGTCGAGAACGCCGGATACGGCGCGCACCTGCGCGATGGCAGCGACGACGCCTGGTCGACGCGCGCCACCGAGGTACGGATCTCGTCGCTCCGGAGGCGCCTGGCTGTGTCCGCGCTGCTCACCGTCCCGCTCATGGACA
This sequence comes from Leucobacter sp. 7(1), assembly GCF_900163635.1. GTDB lineage: Bacteria > Actinomycetota > Actinomycetes > Actinomycetales > Microbacteriaceae > Leucobacter. The sequence continues at coordinate 7,073 of NZ_FUID01000072.1, forward strand.
TCACGATCGTCCTGGCCCTCGTCCCCGGATGGAGGTTCCCCGGCTGGGAATGGGTGTGCGTGCTGATGGCGCTGCCGATCGTGACATGGGCGGCGTGGCCGTTCCACCGGGCGACGCTCCGCAACCTCCGTCACTGTGCGGTCAGCATGGACACGCTCGTCTCTCTCGGCATCGCCGCGTCCTTCGGGTGGGCGATCCTCACCCTGCTGCTCGGGTTCGGCACCACCGAGGCCGCCGGCTACTGGCTCGGCTTCGGCGTCACCCCCGCAGGTGCCGACTCCATCTATCTCGACGTCGCCGCCGGCATGACGACCTTCCAACTCGCCGGCCGGTACTTCGAAACCCGTTCACGCCGCAAGGCCGGTGACGTGCTCGGCGCTCTGAACGCCCTCGCCGCCACCCACGTCCGGGTCGTTCGCGACGGCGTCGAGACGATCGAACCCGCCACCGCACTCCGCGTCGGCGATACGTTCGTCGTCCTCCCGGGAGAGACGATCCCCGCTGATGGCACCGTCCACGCGGGCGCTGCTGCAGTGGATGCGAGCATGATGACCGGGGAACCCGTGCCTGTCGCGGTCGGCCCCGGCGCCACGGTGACCGGCGGCACGATCAGCACCGACGGTCGCCTGGAAGTGACCACGACCTCGGTCGGCGCCAACACCCAGCTCGCGCAGATGGCCGCGCTCACCGAGCAGGCCCAGGCGCGCAAAGCGCGCGTGCAGAACCTCGTCGACCGGATCGTCACCTGGTTCGTCCCCGCCGTCATCACCCTTGCGATCATCGTCACCATCGCGTGGACCCTCACCGGCACTCCGTTTGCGCAGGCGTTCGGCATCGGGATCAGCGTCCTCATCATCGCCTGCCCCTGCGCGCTCGGGCTCGCCACGCCGACTGCGCTCATGGTCGGGATCGGGCGGGCCGCGACGCTCGGCATCCTGATCAAAGGCCACGACGCCCTCGAAGCCTCTGGCACCATCACCACCGTCGTTCTCGATAAGACCGGAACCCTCACCACCGGACGCATGACCGTCGAAACCGCGACCCCCTTTGGAATCGCCGATCATGAGCTGTGGCGTTTGGCCGCGTCCGTCGAGCAGGGTTCCGAGCATGCGATCGCCCACGCCATCCAGGACGCCGCCCGCGCTCACGTCACCGACCTTCACCCGTTGGAGGACTTCACCGCCCTCCCCGGTCTCGGTGCTACCGCCCGCATCACAGGGAGCACCCTCCTCGTCGGGAACGCCGACCTGCTCCGCGAGCACGGCGTCGACCTCACCCCGGCGGTCGCAGCTCTCGCGGATGCCCACGAGCACGGGCACACCGTCGCACTGGTCGCTCGCGACAGGCAACTGATCGGCCTCCTTGCCCTCGCCGACACCATCAAGCCTGGAGCTGCGGACGCCATCACAGCGCTGCACGCCCAGAACCTCACCACCGTGCTCCTCACCGGCGACAGCCCTGCTGCCGGCGCTCGCATCGCGGCCGAACTCGGCATCGAACGCGTCCACGCCGGCGTCGCCCCTGCCCAGAAGGCCGATGTCGTCCGCGAACTCCAAGCAGCCGGAGAGAAGGTCGCGATGGTCGGCGACGGCATCAACGACGCCATCGCCCTCGCCACCGCCGACCTCGGGCTCGCGCTCGTGTCCGGCACCGACATCGCCCTCAAAGCCGCGGACATCATCCTCGTCCGCGACGACCTCCACGTCATCCCCGATGCGATCGCGATCTCCCGCAAGACCCTCCGCACCATCCGCACCAACCTCGGCTGGGCCTTCGGATACAACATCGCCGCCATCCCCATCGCTGCAGCCGGGTTCCTGAACCCTCTCATCGCCGCCGCCGCGATGTCCCTGTCCTCCGTGCTCGTCGTCTACAACAGCCTCCGCATCCAGCGCGTGCGCAGCACCCGGTAGGAGAACGTCAGAAGACAACTATCCCGATGGAGTTCTTCCTACCGCTGTCCCTTGCCGCGATGCTCTACCTCCTCGTGCTCTGGATCGCCCTCACCGCACCACCACGGCCCCCACAGCTCTCAGATCCCACCCTGCGCGACGAATGGGACTCCGTCGCCTTTCGGGTACGCAAAGGCGTCGAACGCCTGCGCAGGCGCTTGCGCAGGTGGTAGCGCCCTCGCGGGAGCCGGAACCGGCTCACCCGCAGAGGCGCTGTGCGCAGGCGTTTTGACCTCGCGATCGCCACCCCGCTAGTGTATCTACTACATGTTGTAGAGATAAGGTGTGTGGCATGCTGTCTGACCCGGTGCTCCAATGGACGCTGACACTCGCCTTCTCCGCGACCGCCGCGTACGCCACACTGCGACTTTTCACAGACCGCAAGCGGCTGCTCATCGTGGGCAACTCTCTGCACCTGGTAATGAGCCTCGTGATGATCGCCATGTGCTGGCCGTGGTGGACCGTACTGCCGTCACTCCCGCAGACGCTCTTCTTCTCGGCCGGCACGGCGTGGTTCGGTGCGGTCGCGCTCCTCCAGACACGGCGTCGCATCACCCGGGCTGCCGTTGGCGGACACAGCGCGTGGCATCAGGTGGCACACGCGATCATGATGCTCGCGATGGTGTGGATGCTCCTCGCGATGCCTTCCGGAACCGACGCCACGACGCATGCCCACCACCATGGAGGACTCGAGCCATGGGCGGCCCTGACCGGGGTTGCCATCACCGCGGCACTGGCGACATCCGGGGTCGTCTTTCTGGTCGAGCTCGTCCGCTGCCTGCGCGGGCGTACCACCTGGCTCGGGCACACCGGGGATGTCGCCTCCGGGACGCTCATGAGCTTCGGCATGGCAGCGATGTGCTGGCCGATGATCACCGGCTGAACACCCTTGACCACCACCATCAATCCGCCGGCCTTGCCGGCGGGCCAACAAGAAAGAGAGACACCATGAGTACACGACGCACCAAGAGACCCCTTCTGATCGGAACCGGAGCCCTCGCGGCTACTGCCGCACTGATTCTCGGCGGCGCGGTCGCCGCGAGCGCACACGTCGGCATTGCCGAAGGCCCGGTCGAGGCCGGCTCGTACTCGATCCTCACCTTCGGGGTGCCGCATGGATGCGATGGGTCTGCGACGACGGAGGTGGCGATCCAGATCCCCGAGGGCATCAACGCCGTCACCCCGACCCGCAACGGCCTATACACGGTCGAGAAGGTGATGGAAGACCTCGCCACCCCCATCACTGACAGTCACGGCAACGAGGTCACCGAACGGGTCGCGCAGGTCGTCTACACCACCTCGACGCCCCTGCCCGATGGGCAGCGGGACGCGTTCGAGCTCTCGCTGCAGATCCCCGAGGACGCCGCAGACACCACCCTGTACTTCCCGACTGTGCAGACGTGCGAGCAGGGTGAGACCGCCTGGGTGCAGATCCCGGAAGAAGGTCAGGACGGCCACGAGCTTGATGCACCAGCCCCCAGCGTCGACGTCGTCGCAGCCAGCGACGCTGGATCGCACGGGCACGGTGACAGCTCCGAGGCCACCGTCGATGCGCACGACGAGGATTCGGCATCCGCGACAGCTCCTGCAGATCAGACGCCGCTCGTGGTCACCTCGCTCGCCGTCGGGGCCCTCGGGCTGATCGTCGCGGTGATCGCCCTGCTGAGGGGACGCAAGAAGGCGTGAGCACTCTCATCGCCGGGAAACGCGCACCGCGACGCGCTTCCGCCCTGGTCCTTCGTGCGCTGGCAGCCCTCCTCCTCGGCTGGTTGCTGGCGCTCACGGGAGCACAGGCGGCGTCCGCGCATGCCGAGCTGCTGTCCACGACACCCGAGGACGGTGCCGTACTCGATGAGGCTCCCGCGGAGGCGGTGCTGACGTTCAACGAGCCCGTACAGCTCATCGACGGCAGCATCCGCCTGTTTCCCGGCGATGAAGACCCCCTCACCCTCGTCGCACACGTGAACAACACCAGCGTCGTCGCCGCGCTCCCCGCCGACCTTGCGGACGGAGCCCATGCGCTGAGCTACCGCGTCGTCTCAGCAGACGGGCACCCCATCTCCGGCGCGATCACCTTCACCATCGGAGACGGCCAGGCGGACGGCGCGACGGCTCCCCTCGTGGAAACCGCGACCCCGCCAGATACCCAGTTCGCCGTCAGCGCCCTGACGGCACTGCAGTACCTCTCGCTCCTGGTCTTCGCCGGCCTGATTCTGTTCGAGCGACTGGTGCTGCGCAGCACGGCACCACCTGAACGCCGGTCCAGGAACATCCTGCGACTGACCGGCATCGGAGCGGGGACCGCCTCGCTGCTGCTCATTCCCACGTCAGCGCTCAACGTGACCGGAAACCCACTGACCGCGGTGATCGATCCGACTGCCTGGTGGTCGGGTGTCTTCTGGGCACCGGTGACTGCGGCCATCATCGTATGCGCAGGGCTCGCCGGAGCAGCCGTGCTATCGATACGACAGCTGGGGAGCAGAGGGATGCGCCTGCTCGCCGTGCTGCCGCCGCTCCTCGCACTGGCCGCGCCCGTGCTCGTCGGACATACCCAGCTGATGGAACCGCGAGCGCTGATCATCGCCGCCGACCTCGGACACCTTCTCGCCGGCTCCTTCTGGACAGGAGGAGTCCTCGGCCTCCTCCTATTCCTCGCGGCCACCCGCGTGACCAACGCCCAGGAGGCAGGCACCTCACCTGCTCTCGCAGCGAAGGTCGTGCAGAGGTTCTCCCGCGTCGCGGTCTGGAGCGTCGTTATCCTCGCAGTCAGCGGAACTGTCATGGGCATCATGATCGTCGGAAGCGTCGACGCTCTCATCACGACCAGCTACGGGCTCACCCTCCTGCTCAAGATCGGGATCGTCATCCCCGTCATCGCGATCGCCGCCTACAACGGGCTCCGACTCCTCCCACGGATCTCGTCACGACCGACCGCAAGCATGCAATGGCAGACGCTCACCCGAGCCCTCAGCTACGAAGCAGCCCTCCTCATCGCGGTTTTGCTCCTAACCGGCTTCCTCACCAACCTCAGCCCTACGCATGAAAACCACGAGACACCAAGTGCGAGCACACCGACGCCCGCACAGACCATCGCCATCGACGCGGACGCTCAAGGACTCACGCTGCGAGGTGAACTCGAACCAGCACTGACCGGCGACAACAAGATCACCTTCACGCTCGAATACGACGGCAAACCAGTCGCCCCCGACGAGGTGACCATTCGCACCACTCAACCTGAGCACGACCTCGGACCGTTCCAGTCCGTAGCCGAACTCGACCCTGAAACCGGTGAATACTCCGCCCACCTGGACATGCCCGTCGCAGGTGAATGGGAGATACAGGTACTCGCCCGCGTATCCACCTTCGCTCAGCCGATCGTCACGATACCTGTCACCGTCAACTAAGCAGATCGCCGAGGCTTCTCATGTTCATGACGACCGAACATCACTGTCGTGGCGGGGGTTCACGTCCACACCTTTCGTAGACGGCGAGAGACGTCAGAACCGTTGCGCGTCGATCAAGATAGCGAACAACGCTCCTCCTCCTAACGTCGAAGAAACCGCTCGACTGACCAAGCCCTTCAATTGCGGAGGCCGAACACTCGCATCCGCACTGAGTTGCCGAGAAGTCATTCACTCGCTTCACGAACTGGCGGAGTAAAGTGGCGCCCTCGCGGACGAATAGTGCCACCGTCAGCGACGATGGCGACGCGCACTGTCTTTGGGTCAACGCCAAGTCGTTCGGCGACTTCCGCCAACGTCAGTCCCGCCTCGTAAAGGGCAACCGCTCGACGACGGCTATCGTCATCCAAGCCAGGCGTTCTGAGACGACCTCCAGCACGCGAAACCAATCCCGGGATCGTTCCACGATGCACCCGATACTTCGCAGCGATAGCCTTTACTGGCATCCCCGCCTCGTAGTCGGCGACCAGCGCCGCACGCCGCTCAGGGGTCAACCGTGTTTGAGACTTCACCGAACTCTTCGCGACTGCACCTCGCGAGTCCTGCCTATCCGGGGTTCGGTTCCGCTGTCCGCGTCGCTCAGAGCCCTTGAGAACCCGGCGAATCAACGATTTCAGCGCCGGGCGCTTGTTTGAGAATCGCTTGGGAAGGTCCACCCAAACCTTCTTGCTCAAACCCTGGAGCTTTCGGCAGGTTAGGCGTGCTGATGTCGGCCAGGGCGGGCGCAGGCCTAGTTCGTCGCAGGTGAGTGCTCATCTGTGCGGCGCTTGACTCCGCCCTTACGTCATGGTTCTGACTGGATGTATGAAGCTCATTCCGTTCGCGTACCTGGCGTCCTATCTGCTGTCCCTGCTCGGCAACTCGATCGCTGGGGTTGCTCTGCCGCTTATCGTGTTGCAGGTCACCGGGAGCGCCCTGAGCGCTGGTGCCGTTGCCGCAGCGACCGCGATCCCTGCGGTGCTCGCTGGTCTGCTGATGGGTGTCGTGATCGACAGGATCAACCGCCGCACGTCGTCAGTCGTGACCGATCTCATCTCGGCGGTAGCGGTCGCAGCCCTCCCGCTGATCGACATGATCTCGGGGCTGAGCCTGGGGTGGTTCATCCTTTTCGGCATCATCGGTTCGCTGGGCGACGTGCCCGGCATGACAGCGAGGGACGCTCTGTTGCCGGCGATCGTGCGTCACGGTGGGGTCGCTGCGGAACGGCTCGTGGGCATCCGCGAGGCGTTGGGCGCGGTCGCGCTGCTGCTCGGCCCGGCGATGGCAGGTGCGCTCATGGTGCTTTTCGACGGGTCCACGGTGTTGTGGATCACCGCGGCGACCTCGCTGGCTGCCGCGCTACTCACCCTGCTCATCCCGCACCGCGTTGGGGTGATCTTGATTGCGGACGGCGCGGCGGCGAGCACGACGGGGAATGGGTGGTCACAGCTGCGTGACGGGTGGCGGGTGCTGTTCCGCAGCCCGTTCCTGCTGGTCACGACGACGCTCAGTCTTGTGTCGGTGATCGTGCTCGCCTCCTTGCAAGGCCTGATTCTGCCGGTCTACTTCACGCTGGTCGAGCAGCCCGGAATGCTCGGGTTCGTTTTCACGGCCCTCGCCGGGGGGATGCTCGTCGGCGGAACGGTCTACGCAGTTGCCGGAACGAAGGGGCATCGGCGGACGTGGTTCCTGGCCGGGCTGATCGGCAGCACCCTCGGCTTCGGGATCATCGCGCCCCTGTCCTCAGTGTGGGTGGTGTTTGCCGGGGCGTTCGTTGTCGGGCTGTCCAGTGGACTGTTCGGCAGCCTGATCGGGGTGCTGATGATCGAGTGGATCCCTGAGCAGATGCGGGGACGGATCATGGGAACACAGAACGCGATCATGACCGCCGCCCCACCAGTCGGGATCGTCGCCGCCGCGGTACTGACTGAGTACGCCGGGGTGAATGTCGCGGCCGTGCTGCTCGCCTCGCTATGGCTGATCGCTCTCGTCCTCGGCCTGTCAGCCCGGTCCTTGCGTAATCTGGAGCCCCAGAGCGAACAGGCAGTGAGAGGCGAGAAGGCGGAGGCCGGCGGTGCATAGCAGCGAACTGGCGCGACTGTCCGGAGTGACCGTTCGCGCGCTACGTCACTACCACCACGTCGGTGTTCTCGCGGAACCGGAGCGTCGCAGCAACGGATACCGCGAGTACGACGTCCATGACTTGATCCGTGTCCTGCGGATCAAACGCCTCGCCTCTCTCGGCATACCGCTAGAGAGAATGCCTGACCTTCTCGATGACCCCGACGACGACGCCCAAGGTCTGCTGGATGAACTGGACGAGGAACTGGCTCGGCAGATCGACCACCTCACCACACAACGAGACCTGATCGCGCGACTCCGCGACCACAACACCGCCCCAGACCTCCCACCCGAGCTGGCTCCGTTCCTTGCCGTGTTCGCCGCCACGGGCTTGTCGCCGGAAATGGTCAAGATCGACCGGGATCAGTCCGTGCTCCTGGCCCACCTTGTCGGCGAGGACGGAATGCCGCACCTGGCCAGCTTCTACCAGCGGCTCAGCGCGCCAGGGCTTGCCCCGGAAGTGACGGCCGTCTCCGAACGTTTCGCGCGACTCGGCCCCGACAGCACCGAGCAGGACGTCGCCGATCTGGTCGAGGACTTCATGACTACCTTTACCACCGCGATCGAAGACTTCGCTGCGGTAGAACCGTCGATCGAACTCAGCGGAACAGCCGACCTCGTCTCCGAGTACACCAGTGCCTTGTTCAACAAACAGCAAAGACGAACCCTCAAAGAACTCGAGAGTCGACTCGGCGAATCCAAAATGTAGTGTCAGTTCCAGCGCCACGGGGGAGCGCCACCGGGTGAGAGTCTTTCGTAGAGTTGACAGATGATCCTCACCAACGCTGTTGCCGAGAGCATCGCTCGTGGCGAGATCACGGTCGTCTTCCGACGGTGGAAGATCCCGCGCGTCTCAGCGGGGCACCGGTTCCACTCGGTCGCCGGGATCATGATCATCGACGAAATACAGGAAACCGACGCGACGTCAATCACCACAGCAGACGCGGAGCACGCCGGATTCACCACGACGGCGGACGTCCTCGCAAGCCTGCGCGGAGACCCAGCCCATCCGGTCTTCCGCATCCAGCTGTCGTGGGGAGGAGCGGACCCACGCATCGCCCTCGCCGCCACCACAGAGGTAGCCGCCGATGAGCGCGCAGGAATCACTCGCGCGCTGGACCGACTTGACGCTCGCAGCAGTCACGGTCCCTGGACCAGAGAAGTCCTCCGGCTGATCCGACAGCACCCGGGCATGCGCGCAGCGGAAATCGCAAGGATTCTCGATCGCGACAAGAACGCGGTGAAGATCGACATCCGCAAACTCAAGAACCTCGGCCTCACCCGCAGTCTGACCACTGGCTACGAGATTTCAGACCGAGGCCATGTCTATCTTGCCCTCGCCTGATCTGAGTCGGCCATCGTCGGTCTGAGATCTGGACCAATGATCAACCCCGTCAACAACCCCCTCGGCGGTTAAAATGAGATCACCCAATCGAGGTGTACTCCATTCCCTTTTTGAGGCCCGCGAGATCACTGTTACACCCGACCTCATGCGGGAGGATGTAGCCGAGGCTTTTGCGGATTCTGTTGGGCGGGGGAGTCGAACTGACCTCGACCCCCATCACGCCGCGAATCTCGGTAGCGCGTTCTCCCGCACAAGACCGGGTCTGCTGCACGAATAGGTGACAACTGACCTGGCTTGCCCGTGGGCAGGCTTGAGAGGATGTCGCTGTGCCCAAGCCCTACCCCCGCGAGTTCCGTGACGACGTTGTGCGCGTCGCCAGGAGCCGGGACCCGAAGACCCCGTTGGAGCAGATCGCGAAGGACTTCGGGATCCACCAGACCACGTTGAACTCGTGGATGCGCAAGGCCGATGTCGAAGAGGGCGTGAAGCCCGGGATGACCAAGGACCAGAACGCCGAGCTGCGTGAACTGAAGCGGCGAAACCGGCTGCTGGAGCAAGAGGTCGAGGTCCTACGTCGGGCGGCTGCCTATCTGTCGCAGGCGAACCTGCCGGGAAAATGATGTACCCGCTCGTCCGCGAGCTGGCCGCTGACGGAATTCCCGTCACGGTGACGTGCCGGGTGCTCAAGATCGCTCGCCAGCCCTACTACCGCTGGCTGCAGTCGCCCGTCACCGCCGCCGAACTCGTCGAGGCCTACCGCGCCAACGCACTGTTCGACGCCCACCGCGACGACCCGGAGTTCGGCTACCGGTTCCTGGTCGATCAGGCCCGTGAAGCAGGTGAGTTGATGGCCGATCGGACCGCGTGGCGGATCTGCTCGGACCTGGGCTGGTGGAGCGCGTTCGGCAAGCCCAAGCGCGGCAAGGCGAAGAAGCCCGGTCCGCCTGTCCACGACGACCTGTGCACCGTGGTCGACGAGAAGGGCCGGGTCCGGCACGTCTTCGAAGCCGATGCTTCGAACGAGCTCTGGCTGACCGACATCACCGAGCACCACACCGGTGAGGGCAAGCTCTACGTCTGCGCGATCAAGGACGTCTACTCCAACCGGATCGTCGGCTACTCCATCAGCGACCGGATGAAGTCCCGGCTCGCGGTCGCGGCGCTCAACAACGCAGTCGCCCGGCGCGGTGACGTCGCCGGTTGCATCGTGCACAGCGACCGAGGGTCGCAAGCCGTATTCAATCGGTCGTCGCAACACCGACGAATCGGGGTATCGGATGAGCGTGTGGGACAGGCAGAAGCAGGTCCGGGCGTATCGGGGTCAGATCGTGTCGCCGGGGCGGCCGACGGTGGCGTGGCGTCAGGATCGGGTGCGGTTCTGGGTGGCGATCGCGGCGGGGAAGAAGACGCGCGAGGCCGGCGAAGCGGCGGGTGTTTCGGAGCCGGTCGCGCACCGATGGTTCCGAGACGCTGGTGGAGTGAACCCACGATTACCTCCCACCGTGTCAGGTCGATATCTGTCGCCGTCGGAGCGCGAGGATATCGCGCTGTGGCGCGCGCAAGGCGGTGGCGTGCGTGAGATCGCCGGACGATTGGGGCGTGCTCCGTCGACGATCTCGCGTGAGTTGCGGCGCAATGCGTCTACGCGCACGTATCGGCTCGAGTACAAGGCATCGACGGCGCAGTGGCATGCGGAGCGTCGTGCACGCAGGCCGAAGACCGCGAAGCTCGTCACCCACGATGCGCTGCGCACTTACGTCCAGGACAAGCTCAGCGGCAGCCTCTTCACTGCGGACGGCACACGGATCGGGCCGGCCGGACCTGCATGGGATGGGAAGAACAAACCGCATCGCGGGGATCGGGAGTGGGTGACGGCGTGGAGTCCACGGCAGATCGCCAAGCGGCTACCGATCGATTTCCCCGGCGATCCTTCGATGCGGATCTCGCACGAAGCGATCTATCAGGCCCTCTACGTCGAAGCGCGCGGAGGACTGGAGCGGCACCGATCCTGGCATCTACGTCGAGGACGCACCAAGCGCATGCCAAGGGCACGGACCAGGCAGCAAGCGTGGGCTCACGTCACCGAGGACACGGTGCTATCGAAGCGTCCGAAGGAGGCAACGGATCGCAAGACCGCTGGGCATTGGGAAGGAGACCTCATCATCGGGTTGAAGCGCTCCGCGATCGCCACGCTCGTGGACCGGACCACACGATTCGCGATACTCGTTCACCTTCCGCGACAGGCCGGATACGGGATCATCCCACCACGCAAGAACGGCCCCGCGCTGGCGGGGTATGGCGCGATCACGATGAAGAACGCCCTCACCGCGACGTTCTCCACCCTACCCGCGGCACTACGTCGTTCGCTGACCTGGGACCGCGGCAAAGAGCTCTCTGCACACCGATTGCTGACGACTGAGATCGGGCTGCCGGTCTACTTCGCCGATCCGAAGAGCCCCTGGCAGCGCGGCAGCAACGAGCATCTCAACGGACTCCTACGCCAGTACTTCCCCAAGGGCACAGATCTCTCCCGGTGGAGCGCGGCGGAGATCACCGCTGTTGCGGACGCGATCAACAACCGCCCGAGAGAGATCCTCGACTGGCGCACCCCCGCCGAGGCCTTCGAAGAGCTACTACGATCGATCTCACAAACCATCGTTGCGACGACCGATTGAATACGGCCAATTTCGCAGCCGGAAATTCGTCCACGCGCTCAACCGTCACGGCATGGTCGGATCCATGGGCCGCGTCGGTGCAGCCGGGGACAACGCGGCCATGGAGTCGTTCTTCTCGCTGCTGCAGAAGAACGTACTGAACCGGCGCTCCTGGCAGACCCGCGAGGACCTCCGGATCGAGATCGTGACCTGGATCGAGCGCACCTACCACCGACGCCGAAGGCAGGCCGCCCTCGGCCGATTGACCCCCATCGAATACGAGACCATCATGACCACGCCAGCCACCCAGGCTGCCTGACCCAACCTGTCACCCGATCGTGCAGCAGTCCCACCAACTAGCTACGGCATGTGACCTGTGGATAACTCCACAGTGACCCTCCGACCTACAGGTTGCTTAGCGCTTTCGTTAGCACTTTTCGCTGCCGCACTGAGCGGTGCAACTACGAACGCCACAACTGCTGGCTCAGCGTCGTTTCTTCCATCGAACCAGGACGAGCCCCCCAACCCAGATCGCCAGCATCACGACCGGGATTGGCGTGATGGGGAGCATGGTGATGGTGAGTGCTCCAAGAATCGCGATCAGAGGGTCGCTGAGTGCCCAGCCGATTTGCATGACGATGCTGAGGTCGCCTGCCGGTGTGTTGACGGGCGTGAGCAGGCTCGGAGGTAGCGGCCCTTTCAGTGCGCTACCCATGCGAAGTGCCAACGCGAGGACGCCGAGCGCGCCCACTCCGGTAAGCGCAACCCCAAGGGGCACACCGCTGGCGAATGCAGTGACGGTAGCGGACGCAGAGAGGACGGCCAGCAGAGCTATGAGCGGAAAGAGGGCGTGGAGGATCACGAGGTGTCGGTCGCTGATGCCGTATAGCGGGTAGTCGCCCGCGACGCTTGCGGCGTGCTGGAGCCCCTTGGTGAGCGGGCCAGCCGCGCCGTAGATCACGATTCCGGCCGTGCCCGCCAGAAGCGCGGCCGGTGTGCCAGATAGGAGTGAGAGCGTCATTAGGGCTCCCGCAGCGACGGTCGCAGTGATGGCTCCCAGTAATCGGCCGGGCGTTCGAGCCTGTCCAACCACATCGCGGAGGAAGAACGTCGCCCATCGGTGCCTGCTCGGTCTGATGCCGCGGAGGTTGCGCCCGAGTGTGGTTCGGCCTCGTAGACGGCGGTCGCTGCGCGGAAGTCGAAGGAGAACGAGAACGCTGTCGCTCGTTCCCACTGCGTCGCCTGCTTGCTGAGCTGGATCCCGGTGAGTCGGTCGAGCAGTGCCGGAATCATGAAGATGGATGCTGTGGCGAGCACCGTCGTGCCCGTCAACGAAAGGACTCCTAATCCCGCGAGCGGGTAGGTCGCTCCCACCCACCCCCACGGCGTGAACGCGAGCACCTCCGGTACCGAAGGACTTATCGCCGCAAGTACCAGCGCGGTCAGCGCGCTCGGGAGAGCAGCACGGGGGAAGACCTGCCCGACCAGCCACAGCGTCGCGGTCACGATACCGGTCGCGACGGCGGCAACAACGAAGACCATGACGCGCCAGAGTTGTGCGTGGCTTTCACTGAGCAGAGCCATTCCCACGAGCACTGCTCCGGCAGCGCATGCAGCGACGATGATCGTCGCGGAGCGGAGCACGGGCCGTCTGAGGGTGAGCGCGCGGCGGATGCTACTGGCGGTCAGCGCGTGAAGCAGAAACGGCGGCAAGAGTGCCGGGCCACGCTTTCGCCCCGCCATCAATGCCCCACCCCAGAGCGCTGCAATGATCATCGACACTGCGGCGGAAGCGTCCGCGGAGGCCAGCACTGCCAGCCCGTTCGGACTGCTCGCGAAAACCCACAGCGCGCGAACGATAGGCACGATGGCGATCACCGTAACCAATAGGAAGGCGTAGAACGCGTAGGCCTTGTCCCCACCGGAGTGTTCTCGCCGGGCTCCCCAGATGACCCATGCAGCCGAGAGCCGTGGGGTGCTCATGATTGTGCCTCTAGCGTGATCGTGAGGTCAGCGGTGCGGTCCGCAAGGCTGCTGCTGTGCGTGGCGGCAATGATCGTCGCCCCGGCCGCTCGACGTTTCAGCATCGCCTGTGCGAGCGGTTCAACCCGGCCAGGGTCGAGACGTTGCTCGGGCTCGTCGAGGAGGAGCACGTCGAAGGGGCGAACGAACACCAGCGCAAGCCCGAACAACTGGGTCTGCCCGGAGGAGAGTTCATGCGGATACCGGGCCCCCAATGCGATGAGACCGAACTCAGTGAGCACACGACGGGTCACCGCTTCCACTGATCCGGGGGTCTTCTCCCAGGTCGACGACACGAGCGCGACATGATCGAATACCGTCAGGTCAGACGCCATCGGCGGCAATCCGATCATGACCGCCACCCTGCGCCGGAACTCGGGATCACGTTCGTTCACCGCCTGGCCACGAACCTGAACGGCGCCCGTTGTCGGTCTGATGCGCCCCGCCAAGGCGCGCAGGAGCGTCGTCTTACCTGACCCGTTCTCGCCGCGTAGCGCCACGACCTGGCCCGGCCCGGCCTGGAACGTCGTCGGTGGGAGCAGGAGCGTGTCGTTGGCCGTCACACTCACCGCTTCTACGCCAACGAGCGACGGCAACACACTTGCCTGGACGGCGGCGCTCTGGGGTCTTGGAGTGACAGGAAAAGAAGGATCGTTCGTCGGGAAATCTCTGTGGTGCACAATTCGCCTTTGGTCGCGTACGGGCATTCGGAACTGACCGATGCCACCCACGACAGCGCGACTAACGTTCAGCGCTCATGAGGGCGCGAGCGAGGATCGAGCTACTTAGCCGTGGGTAGCGAGCAGGCCCGACGGTGCACGCGAGCGCACTGTCCCACGTGCACCTGGGGCGACGGGGCGGAGTAGTTGCCAAGCACCTAGGGTCGTTGAACGAACAATCGACGGCTGAACACGCGGGAAGAACCGGTGAGACAGGGTGCGCGCGAATCGCAGGAAGAGCGGAACCGCAGCGACCAGCGCCAGCGCCAACAGTACGAATGCGAACGGAAGCGGAACATCGGGAGTCAGCGGCAGCACGCCCAAATACACCAACAGCAAAGTGAGCTTCATCGACGCCCAACGCTTCTCCACAACACTCACCTCCAACCACCATCAGAATATCTGACCGCGACTGACAATCCAGATTCGTCGTGCCTCGCCAAGACCGTTGGCTAGACTGGCTGCACGAATTGGGTGTACTTTCCATTCCTTGCTGATAAGAACCGAAGCGCTACAACGACGAATGAGGCCCCGGATTCCGGGTGGTCGCGGGGCAACACGGAAGCGGCGTCGCTGATCGTGGTCGAGGTGAGCAAATCTCCGCGTGCGTCACTGGCGGTCGTCACTCTGATCGACATCGTCCTGTAGGCCTGGCGCGCTTGGGGTGCGGGACACTGAAGGCGGAGAGAAGGTCTCCTCGACTCCGTTGCTCGTTGAGGGTCAGCGCTGGTGTTCGGTGTCGGTTGCGCGTACGTGGGCGCGTTGCCCTTGTCTGCCGACGAGGCTGAGGTATTCGACAGGGCCGGCGCTGGTGGCTCCGAACCAGTGCGGAGTGCGGGTGTCGAACTCGGCTGCTTCGCCTGCTTGAAGGAGCAGATCTTGATCGCCGAGCACGAGGCGCAGGGTGCCGTTGAGTACATAGGCCCAGTCGAAGCCCTCATGGGAATGCAGGTCTGGTACTGCATCGTCGCTGCCCGTGGGGAGGACGAATTTGAATGCCTGGATTCCTCCGGGGCGTCTGGTGAGCGGGATGACGATCGACCCATCGGCGCACGACATGGGCCGCAGATCGATACGGGGGTTCGCGGTGCGGGGGGCATCGACGAGGGAGTCGAGGGTGACGCCGTAGTAGCGGGCCAGCGGCAGCAACTGTTCCAGGGTCGGTCGCCGCAGTCCGGCTTCGAGGCGCGAGAGGGTGCTCGTGGAGATGCCGGTCTCATCGGCAAGGGTCGACAGGGTGATGTCGCGGCGCAATCTGAGGTGCTTCAGGCGGAGCCCTACGGTGTCGAGGGTCTGGTCATCGTGTTCGCTCATACCCTGATTTTGCCATTCGGCAAGGATGATTGCCAGGCGTAATCCTGTGGGCCATTCTGGTACAGACATCACGAGTGCCCAGGAGGGGAATACCATGAGCGCCACGAACAACCAGGTCTACGACGTCGCGATTATCGGGGGTGGCGCGGCGGGGCTGAGCGCGGCACTGATCCTGGCGCGTGCGCGTCGCGGTGTCGTGGTGATCGACGGTGGCGAACCTCGGAACGCTCCTGCGTCCGCGGCACATGGGCTCCTGGGTCAGGAGGGCGTAAACCCTCTCGTGCTTCTTGAAACGGGACGCAATGAAGCCGTCTCCTATGGTGCTCGCATCGTGCAGGCAAACGTGCAGCACGCGTCAGGCTCTGCCGACAATGGTTTCGCGGCTGCACTTGATGACGGCTCGACGATTCATGCGGACCAGGTGCTGATCGCGACCGGCGTTCAAGATGAGCTTCCCGCGATTCCCGGTCTTGCCGAGCGGTGGGGCCGCGACGTAGTGCACTGCCCGTACTGTCACGGGTGGGAGATTCGCGATCAGCGGATCGGACTGCTCGCGACCGGGCCGATGTCGGCGATGCAGGCCCTGCTGTTCCACCAGTGGACTGATCGGATGACGTTCTTCCCGAACGGCCTCGACTTCCCTACAGAGCAACTCGAGAAGGTGCGGGCGCTCGGGATCACGGTCGCCCCCGGAACGGCGAGCGGCATCGAGGTGGTTGATGATCGCCTCACCGCGGCGCTCATGGAAGACGGGTCAAGGGTCGAACTCGACGCACTGGCTGTTCCCGCCAAGACTCATGCACGCCTCGATGGCCTGGAAGGCCTGGGGTTGGATGTCGCTACGAACGCGATGGGTGTCGCCGTGATCGCCGATGCGGCCGGGCACACGTCGGTACCGGGTGTGTGGGCGGCGGGCAATGTTGTGAATCCTGCGATGCAGGTGAGTGAGTCGGCATCGAATGGTGCGCGGGTGGCGATGACGATCAACACCGAGATGGTGTTCGCCCGTGCAGATCGCGCTGTCGCAGACGATCGTGCTCGGGTTGGTGTGTGATGGCCGAGTTCGATAAGGACTACTGGGAGGCCCACTGGGATCCCGCTGCGTCGAGCGGTGAGCGCGAGCTCCTGGCCAACCCCTACCTGGCCACCGAGACTGCGTACCTGCACCCGGGCGGGGCCTTGGATGCAGGGTGCGGGACGGGAGCGGAAGCGATCTGGCTCGCCGAGCAGGGCTGGCAGGTCACAGCCGCCGACATCTCCCCGACTGCACTGACAACCGCACAAGCCCGCGCAGCGACTACCGATGTGATCACGCCGATCGATTGGGTCGAGGCAGATCTGGCGCGGTGGGAACCAGAGCGCACGTGGGACCTTGTCGTCACGAGCTACGCCCATCCTGACATCGGGCAACTCCCGTTCTACCGGCGCATCGCTTCCTGGGTCGCCCCCGGCGGCACGCTCTTGATCGTCGGGCACCTCCACGATCACCAGCACGGTGATCATCACGGGCACCCGGAGAACGCGTCGGCAACGCTCGAAGCGATCACAAGCCTGTTCGATTCACCGCAGTGGCAGATCGACGCGGCATACGAACACGCGCGCACCGTGCACCCCGGCGGCGCCCCGGTGCAGCTGCGTGACGTCATCGTTCGCGCACACCGGACCGCCTAACCACCACACACTTTTCGGCTCGCGCAGGTCAGACGACCTTGGCGCAGTTTCACGCTGCCCGCACACCTCCGGCAGGCGGCACACATCCCTGAAAGGAACACAGCCCTATGGCTTCCACCACGCATCCCGGCGCAGCAGATGCCGCGCCCGTTATCGACGACCCACGCCGCAGGCGGGCCATTCTCTGGGCCGTCTGTATCGCCCTCATGGCCGTCGTCGCCTCGGTATCCGGCCTGAATGTCGCCCAGCCGCAACTCGCCACGGAGTTCGACGCTTCCCAAGGGCAGGTGCTGTGGATCATCAACACCTACACCCTCACGCTCGCAGCACTCCTGCTCCCACTTGGGGCATTGGGCGACCGCGTCGGACGCAAGCCAGTCTTCATCGTGGGCCTACTCGTCTTCGGCATCGCGAATGTTGCCGCAGCCGTTGCCCCGGTCATGGAGGTCATGCTGGCGGCCCGCCTGCTCAGCGGGATCGGGGCGGCGCTGATCATGCCCGTCACCCTCTCCGTGATCACCTCGTCCTTCCCGGATCAGGAACGCTCGAAGGCGATCGGGATGTGGACCGCGGTCGCCGGCGGCGGCGGCGTCCTCGGCATGTACCTCTCCGCACTGCTCGTCGACGTGGCCTCATGGCGGTGGCTGTTCGCCCTGCCCATCGTGCTCACCATCGCGGCGCTGCTCATCGGCACGCGCGCAATCCCTAACTCGCGAGAGAAGACAGCCGGACGGTTCGACGCGTTCGGAGCCCTGACCTCGATCGTCGCAACCGTTGGCTTCACCTTCGCCCTGCACGAGGCCCCCTCGCTAGGGTGGACAGACTCGACCGTGCTGATCCCGCTCATCGCAGCCGTGCTCGCCACAGCCGGATTCATCGCGTGGGAGCTGCGCACGCCGTTCCCGCTGCTGGACGTCCGGCACTTCCGCACCCGTGGCCTCTCGTCGGGCACCACGCTGCTGCTGGTGTTGTTCGGTGTGCAAGGCGGGGTCTCGCTGGTGCTGTACCCGTTCTTCCAGGTCGTACTCGGATGGAGCGGACTGCTTTCCACCTTGGCCATGATGCCCATGGCGCTGCTCATGATGCTCGCCTCCGGTCTCGCACCGCGCCTCGTCGCACGAATCGGAGCCCGCGCCACCATGGTCGCAGGCCTCACCATCGCCACCGTCGGCCTCGCACTCATGGCCGGACTCGTCTCCGCCGACGGCGGCTACCTCAGTGTGCTCCCCGGACTGATCGCGATGGGCCTCGGCGCAGGCCTCGCGATGACACCCTCCACCGAAGCCATCACCTCATCCCTGCCCCGCGAACAGCAGGGCGTTGCATCCGCCCTGAACGACCTCACCCGAGAACTCGGCGCAGCACTCGGTATCGCACTCCTCGGAGGTCTCCTGGTCGCCGGATATCAGAACGCCATCGCAGGACACCTCACCGGCGTGCCTGAAGAACTCGCGGCAACCGCTCGCGAAGGCATCGCCAACGCCACCGCGATCAGCCAGGAGGCAGGGGCATACGCGGAACAGATCCTCACCGCTGCGAACGGAGCATTCATCGCCGGATGGCAACACGCCACGTGGGTCGGCGTCGCAGTCATGAGCATCCTGGTGATCTTCGTTCTCTTCCGCGGCCCCAAGAACACACCCGCAGAGCACCCGGAGGGCACTGATACTCAGGCAGAAGAGGCCAACGAGTTCCCGGCTGCTCAGCACGAGAACTGATCACCCGCTTCACGAAAGGAATCACTCATGGCCACTGCGTCATCAAAGCCCGTGCACGTCGAGATCTGGTCCGATCCGCAGTGCGTGTGGTGCTTTGTCGCGCATCCCCGGTTCGAGAAAGCGGTCGCCCTGTTCGACGGTGAAGTCGAGGTGAGCTACCGGTCTTTCGAGCTCCGCCCGGATGCCCCCATCGAGATCAACAAGGAGCAGCAGATCGCACAGCACGCTGGAGCGAACCGCGAACGCATCGACACCGTTAACGCCCAACTCGCGGAACTCGCCCGCGCAGAAGGCGTCAGCTATCGACCCGATCTCACCCGCCCGACGAACTCTCGCCTCGCACTCGAACTCCTCCACTATGCCGACACGGCGGGTCACCGCGCTGCGTTGACCCGCCGACTGTTCGCGGCCTACTTCACCGAGGGAAGACATATCGGTCATGTCGATGAACTCATCGACCTAGCCCAAGAAATTGGCCTCGACCCTGACCTGGTCCGCGAGGTACTCACCGACCGCAGATACCAAGACGCCGTCACTCGAGACAGCGAAAGACTTCAAGCGCTCGGCGCGAGCGGTGTGCCGCTCTACGTGATCAATGGCACCTGGGGCATCTCCGGAGCGCAGCCCGTGCAGACCTACCTCGACGCCCTACAGAAGGCCGCGAACGCATGAGCCGCGAACTGCTCGTCTTCCTCTCGCCCGAGCCCAGACCGTCCGAGGCGAATGACCAGGAAGCCACCTGCGCAGACGGTGCATGCGCAATTCCATCGACACCGGACACATCGAATGTCGTACGTATTGCGCCGCGGTGGGCGGATAGAATGGCAGCACAAATCGGGGTGTAGTTTCCATTCCTTGCTGATAGGAACCGAAGCGCTACAGCGGCATCGCGAGGGTCTACCCGGTTGTCGCACGCGGTAAGTCATTCCCACCGATGCCGCCGGAGTTCAGGCGTCGCGTCGTGTGAATGTTGTGCTCGCGGCGATGCTGATGGCGATGATCCATGCGAGGAGGATGAGTCCGCCGGTCCCTGCGTCGAGCACCGCATCTGTGTCCGTGAGATAGAGCAGACTTCCGGCTTTGTCGGGGAGCCAGCGTGTGTGCTCTGTGAGGCCGCTGGCGAGGGGAGAGACGATGAGGACGAGGCTGAGCATCGTTACCAGGGGTGGGATCAGCGAGCGCAGCAGCACGGTCAAGGCGAACGCGAGTGACCCGATGAGGGCGAGATAGACGGCTACACCCACTATCGGCCACAGACTCGCTTCGCCCGCGGCGGCGAGGTGACGAACGGACAGGGTGATCGTGGCCGTGACCCAGCCTGCGCCCACCGCGACTCCGCTGGTGACCACTGCCGTCACAAGGAAGGCGAGGCTCTTTCCGGTAAGGGTGCTCAGCCGACGGGGTGTCGCGGTGAGGGTGGTGCGGATCTGGCCACCCTGGTACTCGGTGGCGACGGCGAGCACACCGAGCAGGATGACGCCGATCTGAACGAACGGGATGGTCGCGCGGGTCACCTGCACACCACTGATCGCAACGGTGGAGGATGCGGCGATCGCTGCGGAGAGCGTGATCGCGGTGCCGATCGTTGCGAACACGGTTGCGGCGATGACGGGGAGCGTGCGGAGCTTGATCAGCTCGGCGGAGATGACGCGTGGGAGTGTCATCGAGTGCTTACGCGTCCCTGCGTCGGAACACAATGCCCGCGACGATGAGAAGGGCGAGCGCCCACCCGGCCATGACGATGGCTCCGGGGGTCGGATCGAGGCCTCCGGGGACGACGGAGTCTGCGGGAAAACCGAAGAGATTGCGGCCGGCCATGTCGGGAAGCCAATGGGCGGCCGGGGTGAGGTTGGTCAGCAGCAGTGAGACCGACACGACAGAGCTGTTGGCGATGAGGATGATGAGCGGGATGATCCCGCTGCGGGCGAGCACAGTGATCGCGAACGCGATCAGGCCCATGAGAATCCAGTAGAGCGCACCTCCTGCCCAACGGCGAACCGCGTGGTCTAGGGAAACGATCTCTGTCCCGGCGTCACCGATGATCACGTTCGCGACGAGGACACTGAGCGGCACCGTGACGAGCGCTATCGTCGCGACGAGCACCATCACCGATAGTGCTTTGGCGGTCAGTAGTCGAAGGCGTCCGGGTAAGGCGGTGAGGGTGGTGGTGATCTGTCTGCCACCACCGGCGTCGGTGCGGACGGCGGTGTATTCGCTGCTCATCGCGATGACACCGATCACGACCGCGCCGACTGTTCCGAGGGGCATCATCGCGAACGCGGTCTCGAACGGTGAGGTGTCCGCGACCCGGTCCGGGTGCCCGGATGTGACGGCGCTTCGGACAGTGACCGCGTTGAGCACCGTGAGGGCCACCGACCCGAGAACGGCCACCGCCATTCCGGCCCACGCTCCGGGGAGGGTTGCGGTCTTTCGCAGTTCCGTGAGGGTTATGCGGAGGAAGCTCATTGGGGCTGTCCTGCCGCGTCGCCGGTTAGTCCGAAGAAGGCGTCTTCCAATGTTGCGTATCCTCTGGTTACTTCCGCGACCGTGCCGGTCTTCACGATTCGGCCGCCGGCGATGACGACGAGGTCGTCTGCGATTTCGGCGACCTCGCTCATCAGATGACTGGAGAGCAGGACCGTCCCGCCAGCATCCGCATGGCCACGAAGCAGACCGCGTATCCATCGGATGCCCTCCGGGTCAAGCCCGTTCACGGGCTCGTCCAGTACCAGAGCGCTGGGTTCCCCGAGGAGTGCGGCGGCGAGTCCGAGGCGTTGGCCCATGCCGAGGGAGAACTTGCCGACGCGGGTGCGGGCGGCGCTTCCGAGACCGACCTGTTCGAGTGCGGCGTTCACCCGAGTCTTGGGGATGCCGTTGCTGCGTGCGACCCAGGCCAGGTGATTACGGGCAGAGCGGGACGGGTGCGCACCGGAGCCGTCGAGCATCGACCCGACTGTGCGCAATGGATCGCGCAGGTTTCGATACGGCTGCCCGTTGACAAGTGCCGTGCCTAGGGTGGGGCGGTCTAGGCCGAGCAGCACGCGCAGCGTTGAAGACTTGCCCGCCCCGTTTGGTCCCAGGAATCCGGTGACTCGGCCGGGGTGCGCTTGGAAGGTCACGTCGGAGAGCACGGTTCGGGAGCCGTGGCGTTTGGTGAGGCTATCGATTGTCAGCATTCCTCCATGCCAACAGTCCGCGTCCCCATCGTCATCGGACCTGGGCAGGGTCGTGCTCGGTCTCCGGTCCCTCAGACCCAGGTCCGATGTTCGCGTGGGGCCCCGAATCTAGACTTGAGTGATGAATATCGACCGGCCGACGTGGCGCTCCCGTGCCTGGCTCGTCGCCGCCATGCTCCTTGCCGTCCTCGCTGGAATCCTTTCGTTCGTGGGAGTTGATCGCCCGGCGTCGGCTTGGGCGGCGGTCGCTGTTGCTGGCGCGGTGGCGGTGTCAGTGATCGGTTGGGCGTTCGATCGCACCAGAAGGCAGCGCCGACGATACGAGGAGGAGCTCGCGTCGTGGGCAGGGGAGCGGGCGAGGCAGACCGAGCGGCTGCGCATCGCATCGGACCTGCACGATCTGGTCTCGCACGGTCTCGGCCTCATCACGGTTCGCGCAGCCGTCGCCCGCACCGTCACCAGCCCGGACGGTGATCCTGAGCGTGCGGAAGCGCTCACAGATATTGAACGGGTCAGCCGGGAGACCACGACAGAGCTGCGCCGCATGCTTATCGTCCTGCGCGATCCGGACACCGCACCGCTCCGGCCCGCCGACACCCTCGCCGATCTTCCCGCGATCGTGCAACACGCGAACACCGCCGGCCTGACCGCCACGCTCGGCGTCGAGGAGCTCGGTGATGTATCGCCGGGGGTCCAGCTCACCGTCTGCGCCGTCGTCCGAGAGGCCTTGCACAACACAATCCGTCACGCCGGCCCGACCAGCGCTCGCGTCGGCGTCCACCGCGACGGGGGGACGGTTTTCGTCGAGGTGCAGGATTCCGGGCAGCGCACGTCGTGGCAGCCGCAGGCAGGAGCCGGGCACGGTCTTGACGGACTGCGCGAGCGTGTCACCGCCCTCGGCGGCACGCTCGACGCCGAACCTCGGGGCAACGGATTTCATGTCACCGCTCGCATTCCCGACGTGGTGCACATATGACGGCCGAGATTGCTCGGCCTCGGGTGCGCGTGCTGATCGCCGACGACCAACCCCTGCTGCGATACAGCCTCGCCGTCCTCATCAACAGCACAACCGACCTCACGGTCGGGGCGGAGGCCGGCACGGGGGAGGAAGCCTCCCGTCTCGCCCGCGAGCTCGTCCCAGATGTGATCCTGATGGACATTCGGATGCCCGGCGGCGATGGCATCGAAGCGACCCGCACCATCACCAGCGACCCAGCTCTGTCCAGTTGTCGTGTACTCGTGCTCAGCATGTTCGAACTGGACGAATACGTCTACGGTGCGCTGCGCGCCGGGGCGAGTGGATTCCTCCTCAAAGACGCGCAGCCCGATCACCTTCTTGACGCGATCCGCCGCACTCACAGCGGAGAGTCGCTGTTCGCGCCAGCGATCCTGACCAGACTCATCGAGCACTACACCAGCCGCCCGCCGGCGCCCGAACGACGACTGGACCGGCTAACCGACCGCGAGACGGAAGTGCTCCTGCTTGTGGCACGTGGGCTCTCGAACGACGAGATCGCCTCCACACTGACCATCTCGATCAAGACGGTCAAGACCCACATCGGCAACCTCCTCGCCAAGCTCCACGCCCGCGACCGAACCCATCTCGTTATCACCGCCTACGAAACCGGACTCATCGCTCCTGCCTGACAGCCGGATCTTCCGTGAGGGGTCTGAGACGCCAAGCCGACTGCTCCCTGGCGGCGTAGAGGGCTGCGAATCGCGGATGGGAACCGAAGCCCTACACGGAACTGTTGTGGGACGGATTTGCTTCCGAGCAGTATCGACGAGGGTCAGCCTATGTGCGGTCGCCGCCAAGCGATAGCAGCAGTGGCATCCACGAGGTGGGACTGCTCGTATCTCTCCCGGATATGAGCCAGATCACTGTCCGGGTGGCGACCTGGAAAGGCTAGCTTGAACAGAGAGCCTCGACGAACGAGCTGAAACGAGGTTGTTCATCGCGAGGAGTGACATGTCTGGCAAGCCAAAGCGGCATCACACCGTGCCGAAGTTCTATCTCGAGGGTTTCGCTGGTGGGAAGATGCTCCACGCGGTCAACATCCGAGATGGCAGCGAGCACAACGCCAACGTCGTGAACGCGACGGCTGAGTCGCACTTCTACAGGGTCCAGGACCATCCGACCGACCCGGGTGCCTTCGAAGCTGCACTCTCGGAAGCAGAGGGCGTTGCAACCGGGATTCTGCGGTCGATTTCCGAGGGCTCCTGGCCCCTGAGCGTCAGCGATCGTTACGCGTTCGCACAGTTCATGACGCTGCAGTTCCTCCGTGTACAGAGTCACCGGCGACAGATGCACCACGCCATCGCCGCCATCCTGCGCGAGCTGGCGACCGACGACCCCGCTGAACTCGAACGCATCCTCTCACTACCCGGCGCCCCGGAAGGCGTCGACTTCGCGAACGGAGAGGTGCCCGCGCTCGTCTCTTCGGCCGTCCACATCCGGCAGATCTCGACCCTGGTTCCCGCACTCGTGGGGCACCTACTTGACCGCCCTTGGGAGCTGGTCAAATTCGATCAGCCATCACTCATCACGTCCGACGAGCCGCTCACTCCGATTCCGAACCCACGAGAGAGTCAGAACGTGGGGCTGGGACTCGAGAACTCCTGGGCATTGCTCTTCCCATTGACGCGCGAACTCGCGCTCGTAATGTTCCGGACTCCCATCCCCTTGCGGCTGACGCCTGTGGATCAAGAAGTTGTCGAGGGCCACTTCGATTTCAGTCGCGAGGGTGACCCTGTCTCGCTCCAGGCCTTCAACGTCAACACGGTGATGCACGCGTTCAGGTTCGTGTTTCATCATCCGGCCGACGCTCATCTGATGCCGGCGAACGCGATCGGCCTCGCGAAACGGGGTGGCCGCATCAATCTCGACGACCTCCCAGAGGATCTTCGACCAACGCCATGAGAGGTCGCTCCTAGCGGAGCTCTCAGAACGACGGTGCTAAGTCGGGCTGCTTTTGATGCTTGGATTGAGTAATGAAGCTATCGCCGTTCGAATCCGAGTATGCAGATTCAGTTCTGCCGACATTCGAGGGCGCCCCAGCCACACATGCTGCGGTGAGAACAAGTGCGGATGCGGAGACTCCGTGGACACAGATGTCGGCACTTCTAGGGACCACAGTGATTCAAGCGGTCCAGAGCTTCTACCTGGCAAAGCGGTCTAGGCAGTACTTCAGCGATTTGCTCGAGAACGACGATCGAGTTGGTCGGGCTATCACTGACATCAACAGCCGATTAATGCGTATGGCTGTGCTCGACATCGCCGCGCTAAATGACGGCGGACTGGCGGGCAACGATCCCGAGAACAGTCGGACCGCGTCATTGCCCACAGCCCATCAACGTATGAAGCGGCACCTGACCGACGCCAACGCGTCCACTACCGAGCTGGATCGCCTGCGCGATCTGCAAACTGACATCAATTCTGACCGCCACGCCCCGTTGAAGTATGTCCGTCACCTTCGCAACAAGTGGGCAGGGCACCCGTCATTGGATCGTCGGTTCGACGCTTGGGCAAGCGCAGATAAGACACTCTCGATTGCTACGGTGGAGGCTGCTTTGGCGCGGCTGGTCAACAATGCCCATGGCACTGCGCTATTTGTCTCCTCAGCCCCTGCTTTGCAGGTCTTCCGCCAGCCTCCGGCGGCAGCGAATCCTGATGGGTCTATTCCCATGGGGGTCGATCTGAGCAACGTCATAGTCTTGGCAGAGATCATGCGAGAGTCCGCTGATAACAGCATCCATGCTCTCCGTGCTCAGATCACAGGCGAATCCATGCTCGAGCGTTTGGCTCACACGGAGGCCTACCAAGGTGAGCGGTACTAACGCGGTTGGAGTGGGGTTGGGGCATCATGAAGTCGCCTGCAACTCGGTTTCGAGTTCCGCGAGGTTCGTGCGTGCGGTGGCGATGAACTTCCCCGCGCAGTCGAGGCAGTAGTGGAAGCGGTCGCGTTCGATTTTGATGACCAGGATACGATCGCCTTTGACGATGACGTGCTTCTTGTTTCCTTTGCAGTAGTGCCGTCTACCGGCAGTGCCTGGCGAAACTGATTTGAGGAGCGATCGCTGACTACCCACGGCGCAGCTCCTCTTCGACAGTCGTGACGATCTGAGGAAGCTGTGCGATCAGGGAGTCCAGGTCGGCTGCCGTGTACTCGCTGCGCGAGGTGGCTCCGCTGGGGACCAGCTTCTTAATCTGGAGATCGATCGAAGACTTCACGACCTTGAAGTTCTCCCTGCTCTTGTCGAGATCTCTGCCCACCGGTTTGAGGCCATGCTTGGCGAAGAACCTGCCCACCTCGGTCTTGACCAGGTCATCGAGGAGAGTCCGCTTTGCCTTGCGGGTGGCTTGCTTGGTGGGTGTGATGCGTTGCAGTCGGTCGAACTGCTCACCAGTGATGCCCGCGTCCTTGAGCACTGCCAGCGCCGCGGCGATCGCCGGGTCGGCGTTGATTAGTGTGAGATTTTCTAGGAGGACATCGTCCTGGCTGGTGATCACCGGAAGTGGGCTGCTTCCGGTGCCTCCGGCACCGGGCTCACGGGTGGTCGTGGGTTCGATGAGGTGCTCGTCGATTAGGTTCGCGAAGAAATCTTGGTCTGCTTCAGCGAACTGCTGGAAATCGGTCCAAACGCCGGTGATGTTCCCTCCTACGTGGAATACGACAACGCCGTCATTGACCGGGTCGAACGGATCCACGCCAGGGATTACCCGCATGATCCGTCCGACGAACTGCATAAACGGTCCGAGGTTGCTAAAAATGCTGAACACCGCGGCGACGCTGAGGTAGGGGTGGTCGAAGCCTTCGCCGAGTTTGCGTACTTGCACGATGACGTCGAGTTCGTGGTTCTCGAGCTTCTCGTGGATGCGTTCGTTCGCCTTCCCGGCGAGTTGGCTGTGTACGAAGTCGGCGCGCAGTCCGAGCTCGCGGTACTTCGCGACGACCTGCTTGCAGTGCTCCATGTTCAGCGCCGAAGCGATGATTTTCAAACGCGGCTGACCGGTCGTTTCGCGCATCTCGCGCAGCTTGCGGATGGATGCCTCGGCGATGGTGGTGAGGGTGGCCTCGGAGCTGACGATGCTGCGGCGGAAACCGGCGTCCTCTTCGCCGAGGCGGCGTACTTCGTCGAGGGTCACCTCAACCTCCGCGCCGCCTTCATGGCGCACGTAGTGGAGTGTTGTCGGGTTGAGCCGGTAGCCGTTGATGCGTTTGACGTAGCCCTTCTCGACGGCCTTGGAGATCGGGTAACTGTAGATGACCTCCCCGGTCATCACCTTCCCGTCGGCTCGGGCCGGAGTGGCGCTCACGTTCAGGATGCGGGCGTCCGGGAACTTGCGTCGCAGCACGTCCCAGCTCTCGGCCACGTTGTGGTGGCCCTCGTCGAACAGGATCAAGTCGAAGAAGTCGCCGGGGAGTTTCGCCAGCCACTTGTTGTTCTCGCGCTGCAGCTGCTGGATGTTGGTGACGACGATGTCGGCTTCTTCGAGGTCGCTGACGTTGCTGGAGGCCCCGCGGATTTCGGCTGGCTCCGGGAAGGGCCCGTCGTCGAGCACCCTTCGTTTCGTGTAGAAGTATTTCGGGTTGCTCGGGGTTAGATCACCCAGCAGCTGGTCGGCGATCTTCAGGTTGGGGGCGACGAGCAGCGTTCGCTTCGACTTCGCGGCGAAGGGTGCCAGCGCGAGGAGTCCGGACTTGCCGCAACCAACGGGCAGGACTACCGACACTTCGCGGGCGTCCGCTCCTTGGAAGTCATGGTTCTCGATCGCTTGGTAGGCGAGGATCTGGGGTTCCCGCAGATCGGGGTTGCCGGCAACCGAGGGTTGCACGATTGCGTACTGGTCGATCTTCACTTGCTGCTCCGAACATTGTGGTTGTGGGTTGGTGTCTATGCTGGGAGCGGGACCGCCCGCCAAGGCGGCCCCGCTCGGTGTCACACGAAGTCTCAGCCGCTCAGCCCTTCTTCTTGTGAACCACCGTCGTTCTCGGGTTCCGCTTCGCGTAGTTGAGCTTCACGAAGCGACCCGAGACGGCGCTGCGCGCGTGGCCGCGCGATGCGGCGCTCTTGCCTTTGGTCATGTCATCACCACCTTCCGTGGTCTCGCACGAGGAGCCATCAGCCTGCCTCGCTCACCCAGTCCGCGATCCCGGCACGGATCGCTGGCGGCAGCGTGCGTACCGTGAAATCGGTGATTGACCAGCCAACCTGATCGCGGCCCACTGAGCGCAAACCTTCGATCGCCGCCATCGACATCTCCTCCAACTTGACGTCCTGCAGCACCGAGACCAGCACGTCTCGCACATGCCATCGGTTGTGCTCGGGGCCGAGGACAGCGAGGGCAGCGACCGCCATGCGCAGGACGCTGGAGTCACTGACGACGTCGACGGTGCGGCGCATGAAGTTCGCCAGCACGTCGCAGTACTCGAACGAGAATCCGGTCCGTTTGACGTAGTCCGTGAACCGTTCGAACAAGCGACGGAACGCGCCACGGTCCCGGTTCCAGAGGAACTCGACGGACGACGACGTGCACCAGGGCAGCACGCGAGTAAGCGCCTTCATGTCATCGTCGTCCGACTCATCGAGAAGCGTCGCCCACTCAAACATCTCGATCAGGTCCGCCGGGGTGGTCGAAGGGCTGAGCATCCTGTCGCGGAGTCGTTCAGCGGTCTGTTCGCGCGACTCCCAGGCATCATGCTCCTGGCGCGTGCCCAGGGTCCTCTCGAGCGCCTCAAGGAATTCCGCTACCGAGCTGTATCGGCTCGCGGGACTGTTCGCCGTGGCACGCTCGACGACGGGCCGCAGAGGTCCTGCTGGCATCTCGGTGTTCACCGGGTACTCCTGGGTCACCAGCTCCTGGAGCATCTTGCCCAGGCTGTAGACATCCGAACGGTGGTCAGCGCTACGTGCTCGGGTCCACTGCTCCGGTGCCGCGTACACCCATGAGCCCATGCCAGCGCGAAGCGTCGAGGTCAACGGTGTCGTTTCCCGCTCAGCTTCGACTGCCAGTCCGAAATCGGACACCGCCCATTCACCGCTCTCTAGCCGGAGCACGTTCGCGGGCTTCAGATCACGGTGATAGACCCCGTTGCCATGAATGTATGCCAGGCCGGCGCAGATCTGACGCATGATGTCCACGATCAACGGCGGGTTGCCGTCGACCTTTTCGATAAAATCAGCCAGACTGCCCTGCGCCAGGGGCATCGCGTACCAGACATCCTGACTGTCGGTTTCGCCCTGTGCGATCACCGAAATCACATTCGGGTGCCTGAGGCCTTCAAGCAGCCGCAGCTCCCTTGTGAACCGACTGATCACCTCAGGATCTACCGCCGCGCTCTCACGTAACACCTTGATCGCAACGACATCTCCGGTCTTGCGGTCGGTCGCGCGGAACACGTCCGCGAAGCCGCCGCTACCGATCGCGGGGAGCTCCAGAATGAACCGGCCACCCAGAGTCCTGACCGTCAGATCAGTCTTCGGCCGCCCGGCCTTCTTCTGCCGCAACCCCGAGCCGTTCCATGCCTTGATGACGTCCAGATCCCAGATGGGCCCCTGGGCGATCTCTCCGACAGCATCAGGGAAGTCGGGTCGCTGCCGCAATGCGGCGATGCGTTGCGGCGTGACGCCCAGCTCGTCTGCGACTTCACTCAATCCGCCCAGGCGCACGGCTACCATCCTCCGCGATAATTATTGTCCATAAGACAATCATACCATGGAAATGGTTGATGTGATGGAAACCATTAACTTTTACTGGTTGGGAAGCCATCTATAGTTCTAGGCAGGCACTTCGCGATGCCGAGCCGCGCCTACACGGCACCCCCCCACTAGCCGTCGGCATCGCCTGTGCGCTCAGGCCACCGACGCTGAGGGCTTGTTGTCGGATCGTGCGTCAATCAGGACGACGGATGGGTTCTTGTCTAGATCGAGCTTTCGCAGGATCGCACGCACGCGACTCTCTTCGGCCTCGCTGTAGAAGACGATGACCTTCAGAGATTTGTTCGTCTGGTTCGCTGCCTCGTAGACCTCGACTTGGTTGCGCAGGTTCTGTTCGAGCTTCTTGTTGCTGGCGAGTTTGAACTCGATCAGAGATTTGTCGCCTGAGCCGTAGCTGACTTTGAAGTCGACTGGTCCGCGTCCGTTGTTCGGTTCGCGGTTCACATCGAAGTCGGAGAGTCCCCAGATCAGTCCGAAGAATATCTGGACTTCGCTCTCGCGGGCGAAACCTGTTCCTTTTCGGTTGATCAGCCGGTATCCATCCTGTGCTTCGACGTAGTGCTTGAAGATGAGCACACGTTCGCACGCTTCGTCATAGCTGTTCCAGCCGGTTTCGTAGAACTTCGACTTCGCTGATAGTTCGCGGACGGCCTCTCGAAGCGTGGTGTCGAAGATCCCGAGTATCTCGTCGCGCTTCTCTTTGCTGATCGCGGAGGCTTGATCGCCGCGATCCTCCTGGATCGCGATGTAGCGGTCGAGTAGCTCGGGAAAATTGCGGAGCGTTGCTGCGGCTGCTGCCTTGAGATCGGAATCTTTGGGCTTGTCTCCGAGCTGGCCGCGGAAGTAGCGGTTGATGCGGTCGCGCGCGACGTCGTTGTCTACAGACTCGGTGATCTGGTGATATTGGCTCACCATGTCCTTGTAGTTGATCCAGTTCTCATCGTGGGTCAGCAGGTCCAGTGGCGTCAGTAAGACGTAGTCGTCTCGAAGCTTCGGGAGGAAGTAGTTGCGAGACTCCCAGCTTTGCGTGTCGTAGTTGAACGCGACGCGTTTGACGTGAAATGTCGTGCAGTGCCTCGCGTCGAGGTGTTTCTTGGCGAACGTCTCGGTGTAGTCGAGTAGGAACTCTTTGATGAGGTTGGTCGTGAAGTCGCTGATGCTGTCGCGCCCGGTCCGTGGCTGGAGGAGGCTGAGCTTCTCCAGATGGGTTCCCTTGGTGACGTTCTCGTCGCCGAAGTTGCGCAGAACCGAGTTGAGCGAGTCATGAAGGGCGCGCGCGAAGAGGGGGCCCGGGCCTCGGCCTTCGTTACCGAACTCGCAATATCCGAGCCAGTTCTGCTTCACTTCGGAGAACTGGTAGAGGTCCTTGATTGTTGCCTTGGTCTGTGGTGTCTGCGACAGGCGCTTCAAGTACCGCAGGTACTCGACCACGCGCTCGTGGAGTTCCTGATACGGCTTCTTCTTGCTGTTGAAGAGGAGGAACGGGTCGACGAACAGGGGTAGGTCGGTTACGAGGTTGACATCGAACGCGCCGTAGCGGTCCAGGACGCTTCGGTCGACGTTGAAGTAGTCCGAGAAGAAGATCTTCGTTTGTGCCACGGCGTATCACGCTCCTGAGTACGGGCCAACTGTTTCATGCCGCTGTGGGCACGAGGCCCGCGATGTGGCTGCGGATCTCTGACGGTGGGACTTGTAGATAGTCGGATGCTTGTCGGGTTGCGGACTTCACCTCGGTGTTAAAGAGCACCTTGCGCAGAACCTGGGACGTCTCCGGAACTATCCCGCCGGGCTCCGCCTTGCGGTAGCCCATCTCAGACAGCGTCACGCAGGTGCTGCGATACATCCACTCGGTGAGGAGTTCCAGCTCGCGCAGGCGGTGAGTCATTGCCATGGCAGAGACGCGCCAGTACGATCGTGCGGCAAGGATGCGATCTAACGTGGCGTTTCGCATGGACTGTGACAAGACGCCATCCGCGGGCATGAGTAGCGCGGCAGCGAACCTATTGGCTTCGGCTTCCTTGGCTCGACCTTGGGGACGGTCCTGACCGCCATCGCTATGCAGCACAAGGTGACCGAGCTCATGAGCGGCGTCGAAGCGCTGTCGCTCACCGGTCTTGTCAGTGCTCAGGAAGATGTAGGGGACTTCGTCTCGATAGAAAGAGAAGGCGTCAATCTCTCTGCACTCGGCGGCGATGTTGAAGACGCGCACGCCGTGTGCTTCGAGAAGGTGCACCATGTTTGAGATCGGTTTGACACCAAGCCCCCAACGAGTGCGGATCACGTCGGCCGCGGTCTCGGGGTCGAGCTTGTCCAGCGTCGGAACTGTCGGGTTCGGCAGCACGAACTTGCTGTGTATCCAGTCGGCGAACTCCAGCGTGATGGTGGCCGCGGCGAGAGCGGCATCGCGCTTCGCAGCGGTCGTCTTGCTCAGCTTCCGGAAGCTCACCGTCTCCGGAGGGAGGACGTCGATCGACTCTCGTTGGAAAAACTCTGGAAGTACGCTGAGGTGACCAGCGAGAGCATCGAGAGACTCCTGCGGCGGGTGGTACTCGTCGTTCTCGTAGCTCGACAGCGTTCGCGTTGAAATGCCACTGATCTCCGAGAGCTTCGTCAGGGTGAGCCCCCGGCGCTGACGCGCAAGTCGGAGTCGTTCCGGGACGAACATGGGTGTCATCACCTCTCTTCGTATTTTTCAGGTGTGTGAGCGCCACCCGAAGATGGCTGGGGGTCAACGGGGCTGAACAGGAATATCGAAGCCGTCGCCCTCGTCGTCGCTGAACATGGATGTATCTGAGGGGGCGTTCAGCTGGGGGAGCACGATTCGCGGACCCCACTTGTCAACTCGCCCGTCTGAGCGGTACCCGGCAGGCTGAGACAGTTCAAGCAGGAGGCCCGTCATGGTCAGCTCGTGCAGCAACATCCATAGCGGAGCTGTTCTCGCGAGTTCTTGGAATTGTGGTTTCGCCGGCGGCAGCTCGGGGATGTTGAGCATGCCATCAGTGCTGATCGGGAAGCTCGCTGTGATCGCACCGTGGGTTGCCGGACCTTTCGGCCGCGTGATGGGTCCACGTTTCGGGTCGCCCCCAATACTGCCCACATGATCTGCCGACGCAACGACGATGGCCATCTTTCCCTCGGGGTGAACTGTGCGAATCTGCTGATCCACACTCACCGGCTCCCAACCCGTTCGGCTAAGTCGAAGGCGCAACTGCTCGCTCGTGTCTTGATACAAGTCGTTGGACTGGGCGCCAGGGTTCGCCGCACGTGTTCGGTTCAGAGCCTTGCTTAGTCCCGGCCTCGCCACCTGATGGAGAAGCTCGACGCTCAGGCCGAACTCGGCAAGAAGCGCATCGGCGTCGCCGTCATGCGGCTCCGGGACTGCTCGTAGTAGCGTCACCATCGGGTACCTCCAACTCTCTGTTGCTCATGATCCTCCCTCAAATGAGGAAGAAAAACACGCGACGCGCCGAGTGGGTTCGCAAAGTCGCCATTTCCGACCGGCCATCAACGGCTTTTTCAGCTCAGCGGATTGGTGCGAGAGGCAGGCGTGAGCGCAGCGTTGAGCTATCGCTAGAACCATGAGGGGCGATCTACATTTGAATGATGGAGGAGCAAGACGGCGATTTGGCCTACCGCACGTGCGCTGAGTGCGGCCGTGATCTTCCGCCTGAGCCGTTCAAAGCCGATGGGCATCTCCGGATCGGTTTCGTGTGTGCCGAGCATGGTGTGCATTCGGTCGTGAGCCCGTTCGAAGACTGACGGCACCGCGTGTATGTCGGTGGTCGCGCCGACGATCGTCGTATGGACTACTTGTATACGAAGAACGGTCGGCCGCTGAAGCGTCGCGGCGATGACCTGTTCAGTTCCTCGGGCACCCACGTCGGTCGTATCCGTGGCGAGAAGGTCTTCGATTCCACCGGCCGGTACGCAGGAACCGTGGTGGGCGACCGGGTGATCTACCGCAGCACTCACTCGGCCTCGATCAGCGGCCCGTTCGCGCAGCGTGCGAGCGCGGGGTTCGGGCGTGCGAACCGTGCCGGGACGGGAGCGTGGGGTGACGAACCACCTTTCCCTGACTAGGCATCTATGACGACACTCCTCCTCCCGCACGCACAGGCGAAGCCTCCACCGTTTCGGTGGACAGGACCCGAGGTGCCGTTACCCGGCACCCGGCCGGTGTTTCTGTATCTGCGGCTTTCGCGTGCACACGGTGACGGGCGGGATGCGATTGAGCGGCAACGTCTCGACCTGACACGCAAGCTCGCAGCAGAGGGCGGGTGGACAGTGATGGGCGAGTACGTCGACCGAGACTCCGCCAGCGCGTACGCGCGGACGGAGCGTGCGGGGTGGCGCGCGCTGAATGCAGGGATCGCGTCGGGCCGGGTGCGGGCGGTGGCGTTCTGGAAACTCGACCGCACCTTGCGGATCGCCTCGCGCTGCTTGGAATGGGTGACCTCATGCCAACAGCAGGGTGTGACCTTGCTGTCGCACCAGGACTCCACGGATGAACTGAACAGCGTCACCGCCGCCGCGAAACTCTCGACCGGGGTGAAGGCGTTGTTGGCGGAGGCTGAGACGGACACGATGAGTGAGCGTCAGCGTGCCGCGAAACGCCACGCCGCGCAGGCGGGGTTCATCAACGGCGGACGTCGCCCTTTCGGCTGGCAACCCGGACAACGAGTCACCGATAGTGCTGGACGGACGGGTCGGCGTCTGGAGCCTCACCCGGTCGAACACCTGGCGTTGAAGGATGCTGTCGCCCTCGTGCTCGCCGGGGCCGGCCTCCGTGAAGTCGCTGTGCACTGGCAGACACGCTACGGGATCACCGGCACCGAGGGCGGGCTCGTGAGCGATTAGAAGGTGCGTGCCGCGTTGATCTCGCCCCGGATGGTCGGCTACCGGCAACACCAGTTGCCGCCACATCGTCGAGGCGTCAGTGTCGATCCGCTCGACCACATCGCCCGAACCCCGGACGGGGAGCCAGTAATCGGCCAGGAACCAGTGTGCGATCTGGCAACCTGGCACCGCATTCAAGCAGCCCTGCGATCACGCAGCACCGGCGCACGGAATGGGTGGGGGACACGCGCGTGGTTGCTCACAGGGCTACTGAGGTGCCCGTGCGGAAGCCCTCTGGCCGGTGTCGCGCAGCCACAAAAGCCGGACGCCGACGGCCACCGGGTGGTCCGATACGTGTATCGATGCAAAGCGAACCGCCGCCACGGGGCAGGCACCTGCACGGGCGGGGTCTCGATCACTGCGCCTGTTGCGGAGCAGTTCGTCGTGGACTGGTTGTTCGAGTTCTTCTCCAGCGACCGCCTTGATGCTCACAACAGAAAGGTGGAGAGCGCGAACGTCGCGGCGGTTGGCCGCGTCGACGCAGAGCTGACGGTTGCCGGTGAGGAGCTCGATGCCCTTCACGGCAGGGCGGCTTCACTGACTGTCGGTAGTGGGCTTCACCAGATCGTCACCGGGATGATCGCCCGCGTGCAGGAGGGCATCGCGAATCTGAACGATGAACGTGTTGCTCTCACGGTCGAGCACCCGGCACCGCTCACGCATGAGCGACTCGTCGCGGTGTGGACGACGCTGAACAACGAGTCACGCCGGACGGTACTGCGTCAGCTCATCCAGCACATCGATCTCGCGCCGGGTCGCGGACGTCCCGCTGAACGGCTCAACATCGTTCTCCGCTCTGGACAGTGATGCCCGCGCGGCGGCGACGCGCCGCTCCGCTCGCGCGAGCTGCCGTTTCAATCTCGCCACCTCGTCGAGCGCGCGTCGGTGCTCAATCTGCGCTTCTCGGAAGCGCCGGGCCCGCTCCCGAATGTCGTTCACAGGAACTGAACCGGTGATTCGGTAGCGGTGACCGCAGTCGGCGCACGGCCAGGTTGGAGCGTCCGGGGCATGGAGGGTTGCGTGTTGCCGGTAACGAATCGTGTGACCGCACGCGAGCGATATTTCCCACTCCCGCATCGGTGACTCGATGGTGGCGGCTGACTCGATAAGGGTCCGCAACTGTTCGACAGCGGAGGGCGTCAACGGCGGGATCGTGTGCATATTCATGCTCCAATCTGACCGCGCCGGACCAGGATTCGCCCGCCGACCAGCCCGGTTCTGAGCCCGCTGGCGGCTACACTGGGAGCACCCAATCGAGGTGTACTTTCCATTCCTTGCTGAGGCACCCGAATTTCCGCGAGCCACCCTCGATGCGCTCCGGCAGCCCCTCGAATCTGGCAGCGTCGAGATTCACCGATCCCAGCTGCGCGCCAGGTTCCCCGCACGCGTGCAACTGGTGCTCGCCGCGAATCCGTGCCCGTGCGGCAACGCGGACTCGATCGTGACCGGGGAGGAGTGCCGGTGTGCCCCGAGCGCGCGGATCCGGTACCAGCAGCGCATCTCGGGCCCGCTCGCCGACCGCATTGACGTTCGGCTGACGCTTCGTCGGGTGTCGCAGGTGCTTCGATCCGACCCGGAACACGTCGCCCCGACGAGTGCAGAGGTGCGCGCTCGAGTATCCACGGCACGAGAACGGTCTGCTGTGCGCCTCGCGGGGACGCCGTGGCGGGTGAACGCCGAGGTCCCCGGGCACTGGCTTCGCGCTCCGAAACAGCGACTCCCGCGGGCGCACACCGCCGTGCTCGACCGGGCCTTGGCACGCGGCGCACTCACACTGCGCGGCTACGACCGGGTGTTGCGTGTGGCCTGGAGCGTCGCCGATCTCGCCGGGCACGAGACTCCGGATCGCGCAGACCTCGCCTATGCGCTTCTGCTCCGCAACGGGAGCACGCCATGATCGATCCCCGGAGGGGAATTGGCGCTGACCCTGATCTCGGAGGTCGCCTGGGTAGGCTCTTGGGGCCTGCGCAGAATAGCGGAGCGGCGCTCAGCGAAGCGTCTTCGGACGAGACCGCAGCCCGCGTGGTGTGGGCACGCCTCGGTGAACCCGGTGACGCGACCGCGGGGGCACTCATTGCGAGCCTGGGGGCAGAGGTCGCGCTCCGGCTCCTCCGGGAAGGGCACAGCGCCCGCCGAATCGCAGACCAGGCGCGGGAGGCCGGTGCCGACCTCACCGACCCTGTGGTCGCGTCGGGCCTGGCGCGTTGGCAGCCCAGGCTCAGCTATCGAGAGCTCCTCGAAGACCTCGACCGGGGAATCGCCGCGGGCCTCCGGCTCCTCACCCCCGCATCGGCGGAGTGGCCCGCGGGGCTCGGGGACCTCGGCGATCAC
The DNA here is from genome assembly GCF_900163635.1 of Leucobacter sp. 7(1). GTDB lineage: Bacteria > Actinomycetota > Actinomycetes > Actinomycetales > Microbacteriaceae > Leucobacter. Next base: position 44,151 of record NZ_FUID01000072.1, read on the forward strand.
GCGCCACTTGTGCTCTGGGTTCGGGGCGACCCCGCGAGGCTCACGGACCCCCAAATCGCCATCGTCGGGGCGCGCGCCTGCACGGGCTACGGCGCACACGTCACCGCGGAGCTCGCCGACGTCGCCGGGGCACTCGGTGCGACCGTGGTTTCTGGCGGCGCATATGGAATCGACGCCGTCGCTCACCGCACCGCGCTCGCCGCAGCACGGACGACGATTGCGGTGCTCGCCGGTGGGGCGGATCGTGCCTACCCTCGGGCCCACACCGCTCTCCTGTCCCGAATCGGCGAGACCGGGCTGGTGTGCTCCGAGATGATGCCCGGAGCCGCACCGACGCGATGGCGGTTCTTACAGCGCAACCGGCTGATCGCCGCGCTCGCTCAGGCCACGCTCGTGACCGAGGCCGGGCTGCGCTCGGGGTCGCTGAACACCGCCGGCCACGCCGCGACGCTCGGGCGCCCCATCGGGGCGGTGCCCGGCCCGGTGACGAGTGCCGCATCGGCAGGGTGTCATCGGCTGATTCGCGACTACGGTGCGGCACTCGTGACCGGAGAAGAAGATCTCCGGGAACTCCTGTCATTGCCGCGAGCAGGGGTTGACGAGCTCGCGGAGGAACATGCAAGCGCAGCGGTGGATCGGCCACCCGCGCTGCATCGCCGCATCGTTGACGCACTGCCGCTCCGTGGCGGGCGGACGACTGAGAGCGTGGCTCAGCACGCGGGCGTCGGGATCGCTGAGGCGCGCGGCGCACTCGCCGAGCTGGCGCTCCTCGGACACGTGGCCCGCCACGAAACGCCGGGAACGGGGGAGACGCGATGGGCGTTGCACCGGCGACAATAGGAGCATGCACCTGGAAGCGGCTACCGCGGCGTTCCTCGCGGCCGTGCGCGCCGAATACGGCTATTCCGAGCACACGGTGCGCGCGTACGAGCGCGACCTGCGAGACTTCGCCGACTTCGCCGAGCGCATGGGCAGCGCCCAGCTCGCCGACTGCGAGCTGGAACTTATGCGCGCGTGGCTCTGGGACCGACAACAGCGCGGCCTTGCCGCGAGCACGCTCGCCCGCAACGTCGCAACCCTAAAATCTTTCGGCAGCTGGCTCGAACGCACCCGGCTGGTCCCCGGAAACCCTGCCTCACGCCTACGCACCCCGAAAGCTCCGCGCGCACTCCCGCGGGTGCTCGGGGACGAACAGATCAGCCGGATCCTGGAACGGGTTGCCCGCCGCGCCGCGGCCGGGCCCCCTGATAGTCCGGGCGTCCCGGAGGCCGGGCGCGATTCCACCGTCCTCGAGCTGCTGTACGCCACGGCGCTGCGCGTCTCCGAGCTGTGCGGCCTCACCGCCGGTGGGCTCGACCGCCGCGAACGTACCGTGCGCGTGCTGGGTAAGGGCAACAAAGAACGGATTGTGCCCTTTGGTGCCCCCGCAGCCCGCGCGCTCGATGATTATCTTGCCCGCACTCGCCCCGTACTCGCGGCGCGCTCAGTATCTTCCGCGGCGTCTTCCGAAACACCCACGCACCGGGACAGTCCGCTCTTCCTGAACAATCAGGGAGGCCCGCTCACCCCGAGCGCTGTGTACCGACTCGTGTCCCGAGAGCTCGCCGATGAACCCGGGAGTGGCCCGAGCGGACCGCACACCCTGCGCCACACAGCTGCCACCCACTTGCTCAACGGGGGCGCCGACCTGCGGGTTGTGCAGGAGATGCTTGGCCACTCCAGCCTCGCAAGCACGCAGGTGTATACGCACGTCTCCACTGAGCGGCTCGCGGAACGGTACCGGCAGGCCCATCCACGCGCCTAAGACGCGACGACGCTACTCCCACGGCAGCAGCACCGGCCTGCCCAGGAGGTACCGGAGCGGCGAGACATACTCGCCCCGCACGCGAACTCCGAGGTGGACGCACTCGGTCGCGCAGTGCCCGCCGCGTGCCGCGGTGCCCAGGGGCGCACCCGCGACAAGCTGATCGCCCACGCTGAGCGTGCTCGCTATCGGCTCCCAGGAGTAGACGGTGTCGGCGTCGACGCGGATCGTCAGCGTGCCCCGATCCACGACAACTCCGACAAACTCGACGGTGCCGGGCGCGGGAGCGGCGAGGACGCTCCCCGGCACTGCGGGGATATCTATGCCACGGTGCCCGGCGGTGTAGGGCGAGGGTGGCGGGCGATACGCTCCGGTCACGTGCAGTGGTGCCCCGAAGGGCGGGAGCCACAGTGTGTCTCCGCGCGACGGATCGTCCGGAGACACGGTGCTCGGGTGCGGACTGCCGTGGCCAGCGGCCGGCAGCCCAACCACGGAGCCGAACGCAAGCACGGCGACGAGCGTCGCGTGTGCAAGGACACGGCCGACACGCGGTTGTGCGCGGAATGCAGTGAATTCCCGAGTTGGCGCGGTCAGAATGGATGGTGATGGGGGGTCTCGCGGGAGAGTCATGCGCTCAGGCTCCCGGACACGCCGCGCCTCGGGCGCTGCAGCGGGCCCGGTGTGGAGAAGTTGCAAGCGGTACAGAAAATCCTGGGCTGTGAGCGACGGGGCAGGATCCCGCGCAGCGCGAAAACCCGCGCGCACTGTGCGCGCAGGCGGGCCCGCACGGATGCTAGACTTGTCGACGCACCTCGACAGAGGTGACTTCGCGTGCCCGCTCATCAGCGCATCGCCATCGGTCTTCATTCACTCGAACGAAGCGGCGAGGCCTGAGGGCACCAGGATCTGGTCGCATCCGCGACCGACATAACCGCAAGCGCGTGCCCGCACGGGTGCGCAGAACAGGAGGACGGCAATGGCCGTCGTTACCATGCGCCAGCTGCTCGACAGCGGCGTCCACTTCGGACACCAGACCCGCCGCTGGAACCCGAAGATGAAGCGCTTCATCTTCACCGAGCGCTCGGGCATCTACATCATCGATCTGCAGCAGTCGCTGACCTACATCGATGCAGCCTACGACTTCGTGAAGCAGACCGTCGCACGCGGCGGCAACGTGCTCTTCGTCGGCACCAAGAAGCAGGCCCAGGAAGCCGTTGCCGAGCAGGCAACGCGCGTCAACCAGCCCTACGTGAACCAGCGTTGGCTCGGTGGCCTGCTCACCAACTTCCAGACCGTTACCGGTCGTCTCGAGCGTATGAAGGAGCTCGAGCAGCTCGACTTCGAGGGCACCACGAGTGGCTTCACCAAGAAGGAGCTCCTCCTCAAGAAGCGCGAGCTTGACAAGCTGCAGAAGTCGCTCGGCGGCATCCGCAACATGGGCAAGACGCCGTCAGCGCTCTGGATCGTCGACACCAAGAAGGAGCACCTCGCAATCGACGAGGCGCGCAAGCTGGGCATCCCCGTCATTGCGATCCTTGACACGAACTGCGACCCCGACGAGGTCACCTACCCGATCCCGGGTAACGATGACGCGATCCGCTCCGTTGCACTCCTCACCCGCGTGATCGCTGACGCGGTTGCCGAGGGCCTCATGGAGCGTCACCAGAAGCCCGAGGCTGGCGAAGCTGCTGCTGAGCCCCTCGCTGAGTGGGAAGTTGAACTGCTCAACGCAGACGCACCCGCCGCAGACGCAACCGAGGCACCTGCTGCTGAGGCAACCGAGGCACCCGCCGCTGAGGCAACCGAGGCACCCGCTGCCGAGGAAGCTGCTGCAGAGGCACCGGCAGCCGAGTAATTCGGTTTCCCCACCGTTCACTGAACCACTCAAAAGGAGTCACACATGGCTGCAGTAAGCATGGCCGCTGTGAAGGAGCTGCGCGAGCGTCTCGGCGCCGGCATGCTCGACAGCAAGAACGCGCTCGTCGAGGCTGAGGGCGACATCGAGAAGGCGATTGAGATCCTGCGTCTCAAGGGCCTCAAGGGTGTTGCCAAGCGCGGCGACCGCGAGGCGAGCGAGGGTCTCGTTGCGGCGCGTCAGAGCGATGGCGCTGCCACGATGATCGAGCTCGTGTGCGAGACCGACTTCGTCGCGAAGAACGCGAAGTTCATCGCCCTGGCTGATCGTGTCATCGATGCAATTGTCGCCGCTTCGGCTGGCACCGTCGAGGAAGCCCTCGCGGCTCCCCTCGAGGGCAAGACCGTTGCTGACGTGATCACCGACGAGTCGGCGATCCTGGGCGAGCGCATCGTGCTCCGCAAGGTGTCTCGTGTCGAGGCACCGGCTACCTCGGTGTACCTGCACCAGACCTCGAAGGATCTGCCCCCGCAGATCGGCGTGGTTGTCGGGTACGAGGGCGAGGGCGCGGACGTTGCCCTCAGCATTGCACGGCACATCTCCTTCGCTGATCCGATCTACGTGACGCGCGACGAGGTCCCCGCGGCCGACGTCGACAAGGAGCGCGAGATCGTCACCGAGATTTCCAAGAGCGAGGGTAAGCCTGAGGCTGCACTCCCGAAGATCGTTGAGGGGCGTCTGAACGCGTTCTTCAAGCAGGTCGTGCTCGGCGAGCAGGTTCACGCGCTTGACGACGAAAAGCGCGAGGTCCAGAAGGTCGCGGCTGCGGCCGGGATCACGGTGACCGGTTTCGCACGAAACAAGGTCGGCGCCTAACTGGTGTTCACAGGACCCGGGCCATTTTGGTCCGGGTCCTGTGCTATGCCCGCACTACTATTGCCTCAACTGAGGCGTTCCCTATTCTTTCCCCCACCGCGCCCCACAAAGGAGACCCCCACATGACCGAGACCGCAAACCGCAAGCGTCGAGTTCTGCTGAAGCTCTCTGGCGAGGCATTCGGTGGGGGCACGCTCGGGGTCAACCCCGACGTTGTCAGCCAGATCGCCCGCGAGATCGCAGCAGCAATGGAGCACGCTGAGGTCGCCGTTGTGGTGGGCGGTGGCAACTTCTTCCGTGGCGCCGAGCTTTCGCAGCGCGGCATGGATCGCGCTCGTGCGGACTACATGGGCATGCTGGGCACCGTCATGAACGCCCTCGCCCTGCAGGACTTCCTCGAGCAGGCTGGCGTCTCAAGCCGAGTGCAGTCCGCAATCACGATGACGCAGGTTGCCGAGACCTACATTCCGCTGCGTGCCGTGCGCCACCTGGAGAAGGGGCGTGTGGTGATCTTCGGAGCCGGCGCAGGCCTCCCGTACTTTTCCACCGACACAGTCTCGGCGCAGCGTGCGCTCGAGATCCACGCTGACGAGGTCCTCGTCGCAAAGAACGGCGTCGATGGTGTGTATACCGCGGACCCCGCGAAGGATCCGAACGCGACGCTGATCCACGACATCAGCTACAACGAAGCTCTGGTCCAGGGCCTCAAGGTTGTCGACTCCACAGCGTTCAGCCTGTGCATGGATAACGGGATGCCCATGCGCGTGTTTGGTATGGAGCCCGCCGGAAACGTGACCGCGGCGATCCGTGGCGAGAAGCTCGGAACCCTGGTACACCGCTAAGCTTGAAGCAGTTCGGCAACACATAAGGAGAACACCGTGATCGAAGAGGTCTTCGTAGACATCAAGGACCGGATGAACGGCGCAGTGGCGTCCGCGAAGGACGGCTTTGCCTCGGTGCGAACCGGCCGTGCGACGCCCGCTCTGCTGCAGAACCTGCAGGTCGACTACTACGGCACGCCCACGCCGCTGCCGCAGCTCGCCTCGGTCCAGAATCAGGACGCCCGCAGCCTCCTCATCACGCCCTACGACAAGGGCGCGATGAAGGACATCGAGCAGGCGATCCGCGACATGCCCAACCTTGGCGCGAACCCCTCGAACGACGGCACCGTCATTCGCGTAACGCTGCCCGACCTCACCGAGGAACGCCGCAAGGAGTTCGTGAAGATTGTGAAGGGTCGTGCTGAAGACGCACGCGTTGCAATTCGCAACGTGCGCCGTCAGGGCAAGGACGATCTCGAGGCCCTCAAGAGCGATCTTGGCGAGGATGAGGTCGCCCGCGCAGAGAAGGAGCTCGAAGCTGTGACGAAGCAGTTCATCGAGCAGATCGATGATGCGCTCAAGCGCAAAGAAGCTGAGCTGCTGGAGGTCTAGGCGGCATGTCCGGCTCGGAGAAACGCGAGGAACTGCGCAGCGCCCTGGAAACAACGCGCGCGCAGCTTGAGGCGACCAACGCGCGAATCGAAGCACGCGCGGGGCGCAACCTGTTTTTCGCGATTCTCTCCGGGCTTGTCTTCGGCGGGGTGTTCCTCGTCAGCCTGCTCCTGATCAAGGAACTGTTTGTCGTACTCGTTGCGGCGCTTGTCGGGGTGGCGCTTGTCGAGCTCGCCTCCGCATTCCGCGTCGCAGGACGACGGGTTCCTCGAATTGGCGTCGTGCTGGGCGGCCTCACGGTTGTCGCCGGTGCCTATTTCTGGGGCGCTGAGGGGATGCTGCTGGGCCTGTTCGCGGGATCGGCCTTGCTCACCGTCTGGCGTCTGCTGGAAGGACTGCTTCCTGCGTGGGAGACACCGCCCCGGACACTGATCCGTGACGTGTTCTCCGGGCTCTTCACCCTTGTCTACGTCGCATTCCTGGCCTCATTCACCGTCCTGCTCGTTGATGCCGAGCGGGGGGAGTGGTGGGTATTCTCCCTCGTGCTGATCGTGGTCTCCGTGGACGTGGGCGCGTACGCCGCTGGTGTGACCCTCGGTCGTCACAAGATGACGCCCCGGATCAGCCCCAATAAGACCTGGGAGGGGTTTATCGGGGCCGCCATCGTCGCGATGACCGTGGGGGTGCTCGTCTCGATCTTTGCGCTTGAACAGCCCTGGTGGGTGGGGATCATCCTCGGTGTCGTTGTGCTCCTCACTGCGACGGGGGGAGACCTCACCGAATCTCTCATCAAGCGAAATCTGGGAGTGAAGGATATGAGTAGCTGGGTCCCAGGACACGGTGGTTTCTTGGACAGGCTCGATTCGCTGCTGCCGTCCGCAGTCGGCGTGTACGGTGTGGCGCTCTTTTTGGGTGTGGTCTGATGGCTGCCCGCTCTCAGGAACCCCGACAGCGCGCCGGGCAGAATGGTCCCGTGCACACCTCATTTCCTCTCGCGCCCGGATCTCAACAGGGCTACGCCCCCGAGCCGGTTGATGAGTTTCTGGGCCGCGCCCGGCTTTCCTACGAGGGCGGCGGGCCCGGCCTCACCGCCGAAGACGTGCGCCATACGGCATTCCCGATGCGGCGGGGCGGATACGCGACGCGCTACGTCGACGCTGCGCTGGATCGGCTCGAAGAAGTCTTCTTCGAACGGGAGCGCCGCGCCAAGGTACGTGCCTCCGGTGAAGACGCTTGGTGGGACGAGACGCGAGCACTGCTTTCCGAGGTTCGGGGACGGATCCAGCGCCCCCGGGGGCGTCGGTTCCGCCGTCGCGGTCTCTTCGCGACCGGCTACCGCCGTTCACAGGTTGACGCCTTTCTTGACCGCGTCTCCGAGATGTTTGAGCGCCGTGAGCTCGGCCTGAAACCCGCCGAGGTTCGAGATGTGGTGTTCCACTCGCAGTGGCGCGGGTATGACGAGGATCAGGTTGATGCGCTCCTCGATGGCGTCGTCGAGCTGATCCTTGCGACCCGCTAGTGCACCCTGCCGGGCCCCCTCGCCAGCGGGACTCCACATTGTCGAAACAGCTTTGCTGAGATAAGATCGTTACATTGTGGCATCACTGAATGGAAAATCCGTCTCCCGCTGGTCGCGCTTTCGCGCCCCCGTCGCCGGGCTCGCTGTCGCGGGCTTCTTAGGTGCGGCCGTGATCGCGCCGTTCGCGCTGCCCAGCGCCCAGGCCGATGCGGAAGCAATGGCGTTCCAAGAACGCATCCATCAGGAGTTCACTCCGAACGTGACCGCCGAAGCCGACCTCGTCTACGCGGATGTCCCCACGATCCAAATGCCGGATCCTGAGGAAGAGCGCAAGAAGAAGGAAGCCGAAGCAGCGGCCAAGGCAGCGAAGGCTGCTGAGGAAGCCGCGAAGGCTGCTCAGGCAGCTCAGGCTGCCGGCGGCTCCGCAGATGCTGGTCTCGGCGCACCCCCGAAGTACTCGGGCGGCGGTTCTCCCGCGGAGTGGATGGCCGCAGCTGGCATTCCCGAGGCCGACTGGGGCTACGTGGACTACATCGCGTCCAAGGAGAGCACCTGGAACCCCAACGCGACAAACGCGAGCTCGGGTGCGTGCGGCCTCATTCAGGCATACCCGTGCAGCAAGGTCCCCGGCAACGGCTACGACCCTGTAGACAACCTGCGTTGGGCGAGCGGCTACGCCGTCGACCGCTACGGCTCCTGGGCGGCCGCCTACGCGTTCTGGACCGCCAACCACTGGTGGTGATCCGGGGAACCCATGCCCCGTAAGCATCGAAGGGTGCCGCCAGGCGAGATGCGCGACGTCACGCGCCTCGCTCACGGCGGTGCTCAACAGCAGACGCGCCGCGGCCGAGACTGGTTTGTGCGCGAGATCCCCGCTCACCGCGCCGAGAAGGCGTATCGCTGCCCGGATTGCGGGCAAGAGATCCCGCAGGGGCAGGCTCACGTTGTCGCCTGGTCAGCAGAGCACCTGTTTGGCGACGGTGCGGCCGTGCGGGATCGTCGGCACTACCACGCACACTGCTGGCGCCTGAGCTAACCGCGCACTAAAACAGGGTGGGCGGTGCCGGTGGTGTCGCAACATTGACGGTGGGGGAGCTCCCCGCACCGGCAATTCCCGGTCCTGCGTCCGGTTCACGGCCCGCTTGGAACGCGGTGGCTGCGGCCCGAGCCCGGTCGTCAGCAAGCTCGTTCAGCGGGTGACCTGCGTGGCCTTTGACCCACTCGAAGGTGACAGTTCGCCCCACCAGTGCTGCATCCAGGCGCTCAAGGAGGTCCCGGTTCAACACGGGCTTCCCGTCGGCCTTACGCCAGCCCTTCCGCTTCCAGCCCGGCATCCACTGGGTCACAGAATTGATCACGTACTGGCTGTCGCAGAGCACATGCAGCGGTTCGTCGGCGCGATGAGCGGTGGCGAGCAGCAGATCCAGCACAGCCATGAGCTCGCCCTGATTGTTGGTGGCCCGCGGCCAGCCGCCCGCCCGCCACTGGGTTTCATCGATTACCCAGGCCCAGCCGGCGGGGCCGGGATTCCCGAGTGCTGATCCGTCTGCGGCGGCCGTGAGCGTCATAGTTCCATCCTGCCAGTGCGGCGTGCGTGGGGGATCGGGGCGGCCACCCGGGCGCGCCCCGAACTAGGAGTTCTCAGCGGGAGTGTCCGTTGCCTGCGGTGTCGTTGCGGTCTCCTGCGCGAGCATATCCTCGGCGACCGGTGCCTCGACCAGGCGGCCAGCGACGGTGCTCATCTTCTGAGCGTTCGTGATGACCTCGCCGAGGCTCTCGAAGTAGCGCGCTACGGCACCCCGCTCCACCTTCAGCTGGGTCATGCGATCCTCAGCAGCGGCGAGTACCTTCGCGGCGCGCTCTTCCGCGGCTGCGAAGGTGACCTGCGCACGCTGTTCCGCCTCGACAACGATCTCGGCGGCCTGACGCTCAGCTGCGGCTCGCATGGTCCGGGCTTCTTGTGCCGCATCGCGGGTCAGCGTCTCGTGCTCGGCGCGTGCTGCGGCCAACTGCGTCTGCAGCTCGGTGAGCTCCGCGGTTGCCGCTTCGACCCCGCGTTGCGTCGCTTCTGCGGCTTCGCGCTGTCGCGTGGCAAGGTCCTGTTCGAGGGCCTCGCGCTGCTCCGACGCGGCTACGGTGAAGGTGCGAGAGTCCGTCGCAATCTGCTCTTGGAGTCGGCGCACGGTGTCTTCTACTTCGGTGCGCTGTGTACTGAGACGTGACTCCTCCGCGGCACGGTAGTCCGCGAGTTCCGCGACAGTGTCGGCGCGCAGCAGGTCGGTCTCTTCGGTAGCGCTGCTCCGGAGCGCGGCGACCTCGCGGGCGATGGCCGCCTCCTGCGCTGCGCGTTCCGTGCTGAGGTCGTTCTCGTGCTGTTCGCGTTCCGAAGCGAGCTCTCGGTCGTGCTCCGCGCGCTCACGAGCCAGCGTTGCGGTGAGGGCCGCGCGCTCGCGCTCCATCCGGAGCTCAAGCTCTTCTCGTTCGAGACCCAGAGCTTCGGCGGCCTCTTCCCGGGCGATTCGTGCTCGCTCAGATTCCGCGGCCTGCTCGTCTGCCAACTGCTGTTGGTGCGCCGCCAGCTGGGCGGCGAGGCGTTCATCCTGCACCGTCGTGGCGTCCGCCAGACGTGCTTCGTGCTCGGCGAAGCCGCGGGCCTGCTGTGTGGCAGCCTGCTCGCGTTCCGTGGTGAGCTCCAGCTCGTGTGTCGAGCGCTCCGCGTCGATCTGCGACCGGTGCGTATCCCACTCCGCGATGAGGCGATCCTGGTGGGCGGCGAGTTCCTGACCGATCCGGCTTTCGTGCGCAGCGCGCTCGGCACCGATCCGAAGGACATGGGCCTCGGATTCGGTCGCGATCGCTGTCTCGTGCGCGTCCCGTTCCGACTGAAATTGAGTGTCGTGAGCCGCGCGTTCGGCGGCGAGCGTCGTGTCGTGCGTTTCGCGCTCGCCGATGATCTCGGCTTCGTGTGTGGCCCGCTCTGACTCGATGAGTGACTCGTGGGCGGCCCGCTCCTCGGCGATGCGGCGTTCGTGTGCCTCGCTCTCACGCGCGATGCGGTCATCGTGGCCGGCCCGCTCGGTGGCAATCTCGTGATTGTGCGCCGCGAGCTCGGTGCTGAGGCGCGTATCGTGTGCGTCCTGCTCGTCGCGCAACCGCGCCTCGTGGGCCACGATCTCCGCGCGGAGCGCGTCGTCGTGGACCTCCCGCTCCCGCGCAATATCGGCTTCGTGAGTGGCGATCTCGGTCGCGATGCGCGTGCGGTGGGTGTCGAGCTCGCCGCTGAGGAGCGTTTCCTGCTGCGCACGCGCGGCAGCCAGTTCGGCGTCGAGCTGCGCGCGATCGTCGGCGCGCTGCTGCTCAGCACGCGCGGTGAGGAGTTCCTGCTCTCGGGCAGCCTGGTCCGACAGGGTGGCGAGCTCGGCGCGGTGGGCGTCCAACTCGCGCGCGATCGCGGCCTCATGCTCCGTACGCTCCTGTGCGCTGCGATCGAGGTGCGTCTGCTGTTCGAAGGCGATCCGTCGTTCGTGCTGGGTGCGCTCGGTCTCGAGAGCCTCATCGTGGTCAGCGCGCTCCTGCGCGATACGCCCGCGGAGCGTCTCCATCTCAGCGGTGAGCGCGCGGCGTTGGGCATCGATCTCGGCTTCGAGGGTGCGCGAGCGTTCGGTAAAGCGCTCTTCCAGTTCCGCTTCCTCGCGCTGGCGCTTCGCCTCGAACTCAGTGCGCGCTCGCTCGCCTTCCCGGACGAGCCGCGCACGCTCCAGCTCCGCCTCGCGCTCGCTCTCTTCTTGCTGACGCGCGAGCGAGACTGCGTGTTGTTCGGTGACCGATCGCAGGTCTTCCGCGGCGGCACGCGCCTCAGTGGTGACGCGATCGGCCTCCGCCTGCGCGGTGGCGAGAGTCGCCTGCGCCTCGCGCTTGGCGCTCTCGAGCTGCGTGTGGGCCTCACGCTCGGAGGAACTCCGGGTGAGTTCAGCCGAGCGGCGGGCCTCTTCCCAGAGCCGCTCCCGCTCGGCGTTTGCGATGGCGTCCTGCTGCGCGGTGTCGGTGCGCGCGCCGGACACGAGGACGTCAGCCTGCTCGCTCGCGGAGCGCAATAGTTCATCAGCTCGTTCCTGAGCGGCGGTCAGGACGCGCGCGCTTTCGGCTTCGGAGGAGCGGCGCAGCTTTTCAGCGTCAAGATCCGCCTGAGCCATGAGCCGCTGGGCGTGATCCTCTGCGACCTGCAAACTCTTCTCGACCCGCAGCCCGAGTCCCGAGTAGCCACTGGCCCCGAGCTCTGCGACTTGCTCTTGCAGTTCAGCGATGAGCTGCCGCTGCTCCTGGCCGATCCCCGTCGCTTCTTGATGCGCGACCTGCAGTGACTCGATGTGCGACTGGAGCGAGCCGATGTGGCTCATCAGCGCGGTGACACGCTCGTCAACTTCCTCGCGGTTGTAACCGCGGAAGGCAGGGGTGAATGGCTGAACTGCTTCGGACACGTGCGCTCCGGAATCTGAAAACGGGGATCTCCCGCGGGCGCGACGCAGCAAAAGGGTAGCGGCACGGGCATGGTGAGGTCCATGATAGTTCACAACCCAGGGAGTTGTGGGGGATTTCCGCGGCTCCCGAGCGGATTCCGGTGCGGTCCGCATGTCACTTTCGGAAAGCTCCGGTAGCGTTGACCGCTGAAGACCCGAATGCGCGCAAGGATGAAGACCCTGATGTGCGGCCGGTTATGGAAGAACCAATGTGAGGAGCTCACGTGCGATACGTGCTTGCGATTGCGACGCTTGTATTGTCCGGCGTGCTGTTGATTATGGGGATTGGCCAGCGTACGTTCCTGGCCGGCCCCGCTGAGATCAGTTACCCCGTGAAGACCACTGCGGAGGCCGGATTCGCGGTCGTGAACGGTGCCGAGTTCGCGAAGGTGCCTGGCCAGGCAAACGTCGTGGTGCAGGGGGAGCAGGCCTTTGTAGCGACGGGCGCAACTCGGGACGTTGACGCGTGGGTGGCGCCCTTTGCGCACACCACACTCGATGTCAACGTCGCGGATAAGGCCCTCACGAGTTCGCTCGTGGCTCCGGACGAGGACGCTGAGACCGAAACCGTCACTGCAGAGACTGGACTCGATCCGCGTGGGAGCGACCTGTGGCTTGAAGAACGAGCAATCGATGACACCGGGAGCGGTGTTGAGCCAGAGACCCTGCGTGTCCCGGTCGCCCTGACCGAGGAGCAGTCAGTACTGATTGCCTCGGACGGTTCGCAGCCGGCTCCGCAAGAGGTGTCACTCGTCTGGGCACAGGACCGCAACACGCCCTGGGCAGGTCCGCTGCTCGTCGGCGGCGGGGCGCTGGCTGTGATCGGTGGACTGCTCTACTTGCTCGCGGTGGATCACGACCGGCGCGGACTCGGCCCGCGCCGGGGGCGCCGTGGCCCGCTCCAGGGCATTCGGAACGTGTTTGGTGGGGGCCGTTCGCGCGGTTCCAGTGCTGCACGGGTGCCAGAGTCGAGCAACTCGTCGAGCAACTCGTCGAGCGATTCCGCTCGGGCCGAGAACCGGGTGCACTCTCGGCGTACTCCCCGCTGGATCCGCCGCTCCGCGCTCCCAGCGGTGGGTCTCACCGTCGCGCTCGGGCTCAGCGGCTGTTCCCCGAGCTACTGGCCGCAAGCGGAAGCGCCGGAGGTGACAGAGGAGGCGCCGACGACAAGCCCGTCGGCGATCGCACCCGTGCCCGTGACTGACGGGCAGCTGAAGCGGATCATCGCTGACGTGTCCGAAACGGCGACGACCGGCGACGATTCGCTTGACGCGACGGCCCTGGCCGACCGCTTCACCGGGGACGCACTCGCGCAGCGCGCCGCAAATTACACGATTCGGGCGGCGGTCCCGGAGTACCCCGTGGTGCCTCCCCGGATCACCGACGAGGAACTCGATTACGAACTTGTACAGAGCACCGAGGGCTGGCCTCGCACGCTCTTTATCACCGTTGCGTCTACCTCCGGGGCCACCGCGGTGCCAACCGAGGGGGAAGAAGCTGTGGAGATCGCTTCGCCCTCGCTGGCGCTTGTCATGACGCAGCAGAATCCGCACGAGAACTTCCTTGTGTCGCGTGTCATCGCGCTGCGGGGCGGCATCTCGATGCCGCAGGCAGCACCCGCTGAGGACGGCACGGCACTGCTCTCGAACGACATCGGAACGCTGGCGCTGCCCCCCGCGCAGGTGGGTGCCGCATACGCGACACTGCTCCAGGACGGTGCAGACGCGGAACCCGCGCAATACTTCGACCTCGAAACGGACACGCTGCTGCAGAATTACGGCAAGGCACGCACGACGCAGTCACAAACGGAGTCGGATGGCAAGGGCCAGACGATGAAATTCTCGGTCACTGCGCGACAGGGCGACGCGAAGCCGGTGGCACTCTCGACAGGTGCCGGGGGAGCACTGGTGGCAACCACCGTCATCGAGGAGCAGATCGTTGATGCCGACGGGGGTCGATACAAGCCGCAGGCAAAGGACTCTGTGACCGCGCTGTCCGGACTCACCGGGGAACAGGAACGCCTCGTACAAGAGGTCGCACATCAGATGCTGTTTTTCGTACCGAGCAAGTCCGAAGACGCGAAGATTGAGCTGCTCGGTGTCACGAGTGAGCTTGTAGGAGTGAGGAACTAATCATGGCGCAGCAGATGCCCGAACGAATTCCCGGCGGCGGCGTGGACCTGAGCCACCTTGCAGCGAAGGCACAGGCACCCGCACAGCCCGGCGGCGGCCCGACACCATCAGCGGGCGAGGCCGGGGCGAACCGAGTTGTTGATGTCCCCTCGCTCGTGATGGATGTCACCGACGCGAGTTTCGAGCAGGCCGCTCAGCTGTCCACGGTCGTCCCTGTGGTCGTCGATCTCCACGCTGAATGGAGCGAGCCGTCGAAGGAGCTGAGCCCTGTTCTTGCGCGGGTGACGCGAGAGTTTGGGGGCCGAGTTCTGCTGGCCCGCGTGGACGCCGACGCGAACCCGGGACTTGTGCAAGCGTTCCAGGCACAGGCGATCCCGACCGTGGTGGCCCTTGTCGCCGGTCGCCCGGTGCCGCTCTTCCAGGGCGCGCAGCCCGAGGCACAGATCCGTGAGGTGTTTGGCCAGCTGTTGCAGCTCGCCGAACAGCACGGGGTCACCGGTCAGGTCGCTGCACCCGACGCCGCGCCGGAAGACATGCCCGAAGCGCCCGCCGAGCCCGAGATTCCGGCTGCGCACGTCGCCGCCGTGGAGGCCGCCGAACGGGGCGACTTTGACACCGCGGTGAGCGAGTGGGAAGCGGTCCTCGCAAAGGCACCCGCCGATGCTGCGGCGCGTGCTGCGCTTGTGCAGATGCGGCTGCTCCAGCGTCTTGCTGGCCGCGGGGCAGAAGAGATTCGGGCCGCTGCGGCCGCCGCCCCGAGCGGAATCCCGGAGCAGCTAGCCGTAGCCGATCTGGATCTCTCGGGCGGCCACATTGAGGATGCGTTCCTCCGAGTGCTTGACCTCTTTGCGGGGAGCGACGATGAGGCGCGCCCGGCGATCCGCGAGCGACTCCTCGAGCTCTTCGAGGTGGTTGGCGTCGCCGACCCGCGCGTCATTGCGGCCCGCGGTCGGCTCGCAAACCTGCTCTACTAGGGGAATTCCCGTGTCCGAACCCCGTGCCTATCTGGACCACGCGGCGACCTCTCCAATGCCGGAGGAGGTCGCTGCGGCATACCTGAGCGCACTCCGGATCGTCGGGAATCCCGCCTCGACACACGGCCACGGGCAGCGGGCAAGCGAAACCCTTGAGGAAGCGCGCGCTGAGCTTGCGAGGTCCCTGGGCTGCGATCACGCGGAACTCACGCTCACCGCGGGCGGTACGGAGTCGGTGAACCTGGGGATCAAAGGGCTCTACTGGGCGCGCCGCCGCGCCGGTGCAGGACCGGTCATTCTCGTCGCTGAGGGAGAGCACCACGCGACCGTGGAGGCGGCCGAGTGGCTGCGCGACACGCAGGGCGCACGGCTTGTGTGGCTCCCGATCGACGGTGCGGGGCGGCTTGCCCCGGAGACGCTGCGCGCGGCAATCGCGGAGGCCGGGGCGGATCAGGTCGCGCTACTCACCTTTCTCTGGGTGAACAACGAGGTCGGAACCGTCCAGCCCGTTGCGGAGCTGTGCAGGCTCGCGGCGGCCTCGGGAATCCCCAGCCATGTGGACGCAGTCGCCGCCCTCGGTCAGGTGCCCGTGGATTTCGCGCGATCCGGCGCGGCCGCTCTCAGCGTATCTGCGCACAAGATTGGCGGCCCGGTGGGCGTTGGTGCGCTGGTGCTGGGGCGGCGAACGACCGCCGAACCGCTCCTTCACGGCGGCACACAGCAGCGCGCGCGATCCGGCACACAAGACGTGGCGGGTGCCGTTGCCTTTGCTGCAGCGATGCGGCGCGCCATCGGGCCGGATCGGATTCCCACACCGGCGCACACCGCACACGTGACTGATCTCCGCGACGCGCTCATCGTCGGAGTACGGGCGGCGGATCCAGCGGCGGTGTTCCGCGGTCCCGCTCCGGGGCCGGAGCGGGTGCCGGGCAACGCGCACTTTACGTTCCCGGGATGTCAGGGCGACTCACTTGTGTTCTTGCTCGATGTCGCGGGCGTGTCGGTGTCGGTGGGCTCGGCCTGCCAAGCGGGCGTTGCCGAAACCTCCCACGTCCTGCGCGCGATGGGCCTGCCGGAGGAAGACGCGGCCGGTGCGTTGCGGTTCACGCTGGGCCCCGACACGCGGGCCGACGAGATCGATCGTCTACTGACCGCGCTGCCTGACGCAATTGCGCGGGCGCGTTCAGCTGGACTGGCCTAGACTATTCGGGTGAAAGTTCTGGCGGCAATGAGTGGGGGTGTCGACTCCGCGGTTGCTGCTGCGCGCGCGGTCGAGGCCGGGCACGAAGTAGTAGGCGTGCACCTCGCACTGAGTCGAATGCCGGGAACGATCCGGACGGGATCGCGTGGCTGCTGCACGATCGAGGACGCGATGGACGCGCGGCGTGCTGCAAACCTGCTCGGCATCCCGTACTACGTTTGGGATCTGAGCGAGCGCTTCCGCGAGGATGTTGTCGACGATTTCATTGCTGAATACGCTGCCGGGCGTACGCCGAACCCCTGTATGCGTTGCAACGAGAAGATCAAGTTCGCCGCGCTGCTCGACAAGGCGATCGCGCTCGGTTTCGATGCAGTAGCGACAGGCCACTACGCGACAATTCTTGACGGCCCCGATGGGCGGCAGCTGCACCGAGCGAGCGCGTGGTCAAAGGATCAGTCGTATGTCCTCGGAGTACTGACGGAGCGCCAGCTCGCGCACTGCTACTTCCCGCTCGGCGATACGCCCTCGAAGGAGCTCGTGCGCGCGGAGGCCGCGGAGCGTGGTATCCAGGTCGCGCAGAAGCCCGATAGTCACGACATTTGCTTTATCCCGGACGGCGACACGCGCGGGTGGCTCTCGGATCACGTCTCTCGCGAGCCCGGGGAGATTCTCGACGAGGCGGGTGACGTCATCGGCACCCACGACGGCGCGCACGGCTATACGGTCGGGCAGCGCAGAGGCTTGCAGCTCGGCCGGCCCGCCGAGGACGGCAAGCCGCGATACGTCCTGTCGATCCGTCCTGTGTCGAATCAGGTGGTGGTGGGGCCAAAGGACCGGCTCGCCATTTCCCGGATAGCTGGTGGACGCTTCAGCTGGGCGGGCGAGCCCGGCTTTGACACGAGCGAGACGTTCCGATGCGACGTGCAGATCCGCGCCCACGCCGAGCCGGTCCCCGCAACCGCGAGCCTGGTGCCGATTCTGGCAGAGGAACGTACCGAACAGCACCGCGCCGATGCCACCCACGAAATCGTGGTTGACATCGATCTGGAGCATGCTGAGCCGCTGCTCGGTGTCGCGCCAGGGCAGACGGCCGTGCTCTACATCGGCACCCGAGTGCTCGGCCAGTTCACGATCGATCGGGCGCTCGCCGAGTCTCCCGCTGCCGCGTAGCTCGGGGTCTCGAAAGACACTGTCTGGGGTCGCTCGTAGAATATGAGTGTGACTCCCAATCCTGCTCCAGACTCCGCCGAACTGCCCACCGACTTTGCCTCGGCCCGGGACGAGGCGACGCAGCTGACCGTCGAGATCGAGCGGCTGCGCCGCGCGTACTACGCTGAGGGCTCCAGTCTTGTCTCTGACGCGGAGTACGACGTGCTGTTCCGTCGGCTCGAGGCGATCGAGCGCGTATATCCCGAACTCGCGGGGCAGGACAGCCCGACGCGTGAGGTCGGGGCGGCGGTCGTGTCGGCTGGCTTTCCCGAGCACGAGCATGCGGAGCGGCTGCTGAGCCTCGACAACGTGTTCTCCACCGAGGAGTTCCGGGAATGGGCGGAAAAGACGCGGGCGGCGTCTGGGCGGCCCGTACGGTGGTTATCCGAGCTGAAGATCGACGGCCTCGCGATCAGCCTGGCCTACCGAAACGGCGTACTCGAAACGGCGACCACGCGTGGCGATGGTCGGGTCGGGGAGAACATCACGGAAAACGTGGATCTGATCCCCGCGATCCCACGCCGCCTCGAGGGTGACGGAATCCCGGAGTTCTTTGAGGCTCGTGGCGAGGTGTTCCTGCGCGGCGAGGACTTCGCATGGCTCAACGAGCGGCAGCATCAGCTGCAGGCCGAGTTCGCAGCGGATCAGCGCGCGCGGGGCCGGAATGAGGACCAGATTCCGGTGCGCTACCCCGAATTTGCGAATGCCCGGAACACGGCGGCGGGAAGCCTGCGGCAGCGCGCTGACAACAAGACCGCTGCGGAGCTGATGCTGATGCGGGAACGCCTCGCTCGGCTGTCGCTCTACGTACACGGGATCGGTGCCTGGGACCACCCCCGTTTCGAGAACCAGTCCGACGCGTATCGCTTCTTGGGGGAGTGGGGGCTGCCTGTCTCGCCTCACTCGCGCATCTTCGACACCGCTGACGAGGTTGTCGCGTTTATCGAGGATCGTGGGGCTCACCGGCACGATGTCGAGCATGAGATCGACGGAATCGTGGTCAAGGTTGATGAGCTGGCGCTTCACGCCGAGCTGGGGGAGACGAGCCGCGCCCCGCGCTGGGCGATCGCGTTTAAGTATCCGCCGGAGGAGGTGCACACCCGCCTCATCGATATTCGTGTGGGTGTGGGGCGTACTGGCCGAGCGACCCCGTACGCGGTGATGGAGCCCGTGAAGGTCGCGGGGTCTACGGTGCGCCAGGCGACGCTGCACAACCAGCAGGTCGTGGCGGCGAAGGGTGTGCTGATCGGAGACACTGTTGTGCTGCGGAAGGCCGGCGACGTGATTCCCGAGGTGCTCGGAGCTGTGCTGGAGCTGCGCGACGGGAGCGAGACGGAGTGGCGTATGCCCGAGACGTGTCCCGAGTGCGGCACCACCCTGCGCGCCATGAAAGAGGGCGACATCGATCTGCGATGCCCGAACGCAGAGAACTGCCCGGCACAGGTGCGCGGCCGGGTGGAGCACATCGGATCGCGCGGGGCGCTGGACATCGAGGTCCTCGGAGAGATCACCGCCGCGGCACTCACCCAGCCCGAGGTACCGGAGACTCCTCCGCTGCGCACCGAGGCTGGACTGTTTGATCTCACCCTCGAGGAGCTCGTACCCATCGTGGTCATCGTGCGGGACGCGGAGACCGGTGAGCAGAAAACCGATCCGGATACGGGCGAGCTTGTGCGCCGTGCGCCGTTCCAGCGGGTCACCCTGGTGTATCCACCGGAGGCGGAGGGGCTCACCCCGAGCGAGCGCCGGCAGCGCGGACTGCGGAAGACCCACAGGGTCGTGACGCCGTCGAAGGACGCTGAGACGTTCCTTGCTGAACTCGCACGCGCCCGCACTAAGCCGCTGTGGCGGCTCCTGGTGTCGCTCAACATTCGCCACGTCGGACCCGTCGCGGCCCGCGCGCTCGCCGACTGGTTCGGTTCGCTCGAGGCGATCCGTGCGGCAACTCCGGAAGAACTCGCGCAGGTCGACGGCGTCGGGTCGACGATTGCGGAATCGCTCGCCGATTGGTTCGCAGTGGATTGGCACCAGGACATCGTGGCGCGCTGGAGTGCGGCGGGCGTGCAGTGGGCCACCCCGGGGCACCCCGGACCTGGCGCCGCGGAGGCTGCCGGGGGAGTGCTCACGGGGCTCACGATCGTCGCGACGGGCGCGCTTGATGGCTTCACTCGAGACGGCGCGAAGGAGGCGATCCTTCAAGCTGGCGGAAAGGCCGCCTCCAGCGTCTCGAAGAAGACAGATTTTGTGGCGGCGGGACCCGGTGCAGGATCCAAGCTGGGGAAAGCGGAAGAGCTCGGGATCCCCGTGCTCGACGCCGCTCAGTTTGCGATCCTCGTTACCCAGGGCCCGGCGGCACTGCAGCTCGGGGAGTAACTCGGGGAATCTCGTCGAGTTTTCCACAGATTGTCCGGAGGCCCTCATTGCGTTGTGCTCGGTGATTAGCCTGGGACCGATTGTCACCGATTCCGACGTCAGCACCCCGAGCGCACCCTGAGAGGACCACTCATGACACTCCTACACCAGACGCAGCACCGACCCCTGCAGCGCGCGGCCTGGGCCGCGCAGGACCCGCTTCTGAGCGTGTACTACGACGAGGAGTGGGGCGTCCCGGTCACCGACGAGGTCGGGGTGTTCGAGCGGCTCACGCTTGAGGGGTTTCAATCGGGGCTGTCCTGGCTCACGGTGTTGCGGAAGCGTGAGGGGTTCCGTGCGGCGTTTGACGGTTTTGATCCGGCACGCATCGCTCGCTATGACGATGCGGACGTGGCACGGCTCCTCGCGGACCCGCGGATCATCCGAAACCGGCTCAAGGTGGGGGCGGCGATCACGAACGCACAAGCCACGCTCGCGCTCCGAGACTCCGGCGGTCCGACCCTCGCCGAATTGGTGTGGTCCTACATGCCGGAGCGTTCGCCTGCGCCCGTTACGGACGACGACGTGCCGGCGACGTCACCGGAGTCGATCGAGCTTGCGCGAGCGCTGAAACGACTGGGCTTTCGCTTTGTCGGGCCAACAACGGTCTACGCGCTCATGACGGCAATCGGGATTGCCGATGTGCACCTTGTGGGAAGCCCGCGGCGGGGCTGTTCCGGCCTCTGGAATCGTGACGGGAGCCGGACGGAAATCCCCGCGCCATTCGGGCATTGACCGCGCTATGGTGAGATCATGTGTACTCGATTCGTGTGGTCATCTGCCGGAACTCCCGGGTCCGGGAACGTGCTTGTCGGTCGCAGCATGGACTGGTTCGAGGAGACTCGGACGGTACTCGCAGTCCGGCCCCGCGGTGCCGAGCGGGAGAGCGCGCCGGGGCATCCCGGCTCGTTCACGTGGACGGCAGAATATGGGAGCGTGGTTTCGCTCATGTACGGCGAGATCTCGGTCGACGGGGTGAACGAGGCGGGGCTCCAGGTCAGCGGGCTGTACCTCGCCGAATCTGACTACGGTCTGCGCGACGAATCCCGACCCGGGCTGAACCTCGCCCAGGCGATCCAGTGCCTGCTCGACCGCTTCCCGGATGTGGCCAGCGCCGTTGCCTGGCTTACCGCGAGCCGGGTACAGATCATCCCGCTGTCGATCGGCGGCAAACCCGGGACCGGGCACCTCGCACTCGCGGATCCGAACGGTGACTCCGCAATCATCGAGTTCATCGCCGGGGAGATGACCGTGCACCACGGCCCCGAATTCACGGTGATGGCAAACTCTCCCGCCTACGACGAACAGCTTGCACTCGAGCGGCAGTACGCGGGCTTGGGCGGCGATGCTCCGCTCCCAGGCGGTACCGACTCCCCAGATCGCTTCGCACGCGCCGCGTTCTACTCGGCTCGCTTGCCCCACACGACCAGCGCCCGGGAGGCCGCAGCCTTTGCCTTCAGCGTGATCCGGAACGCGTCTGCTCCGTTCGGCACGGCAGACCCAGTGCGGCCGAACGTCTCGACAACGCGCTGGCGCACGGTTGCGGACCTCACTGACCGGCGGTATTTCTACGAATCCGCGCGCAGTCCGCATGTCGTCTGGGTAGAGCTCGCCACGCTCGATCTTGCGCCTGGCCCCGAACGGAGATTCGACCCTGAAGTGACCACGAGCGTGACCGGGGAGGTCAACTCCGCGTTCATCCCGGTGTAAGGGCCGGGATCTCGGTTCTCGCTCGCTAAGATGGTGGGGTCTGAGAATCACCCCGAAGCCATGATGGAGCAGCATGCCTGAAACCTCTGCGGCCGATCCCACCGCACCGAGCGGCGAGATCACGGCCGAGACCGTGCAGCATCTCGCGGGCCTCGCCCGGATCGCACTGACCGATACCGAAATCGACGTGTTCACGAGCGAGCTTGGCTCGATCTTGACAAATGTCGCCAAGGTGAGCGAGGTCGTGAGCGCTGATGTGCCCGCGACGAGCCACCCGATCCCGCTGAACAATGTGACGCGAGCCGACGAGATCACCGATGTGCTGACCCGCGAGCAGGCGCTCGCGAACGCACCGGAAACGACGGATCACATGTTCCGCGTCTCATCGATCCTGGGAGAGGAACAGTAATGAGCGAGCTGATTCAGCTGACCGCCGCCGATCTCGCGGCGAAGCTCTCCGCGGGCGAGGTCTCCTCGGTTGAGGCCACGCAGGCCCATCTCGATCGGATCGCCGCGGTTGATGGGGAGCTCCACGCGTTCCTCGCCACCGACGCGGAGGCCTCCCTCGCGGCGGCCCGCGCAATCGACGAGCGCCGCAGCGCGGGGGAGCAACTCGGCGAGCTCGCCGGCGTCCCACTCGCGATCAAAGACGTGCTCGTCACCACGGATATGCCGTCGACGTCCGGATCGAAGATCCTCGAGGGCTACCGCTCACCGTATGACGCAACCGCCGTCGCGAAGGCCCGCGCGGCCGGCCTCGTGAACATTGGCAAGACAAATATGGATGAGTTCGCCATGGGCTCCGCCACGGAGAACTCGGCCTACGGGCCGACGCACAACCACTGGGACCCCACCCGGGTGCCCGGCGGCTCCGGTGGCGGATCCGCCGTTGCGGTCGGAGCGTTCGAAGCCCCGCTGGCGCTCGGCTCCGACACCGGCGGCTCGATTCGTCAGCCCGCCGCGCTCACCGGCACTGTCGGCGCGAAGCCCACCTATGGCGGCGTGAGCCGCTACGGCGCGATTGCGCTCGCGTCCTCGCTGGACCAGATCGGCCCGTGCGCGCGCACAGTGCTCGACACGGCGCTGCTGCACGACGTTGTTGCTGGACACGACTGGCACGATTCGACCTCGCTCGACTTCGCGTGGCCCTCGATGGCGGCAGCGGCGCGGAGTGGCGCTGACCCGGCGAGCCTGCGCGGACTCCGGGTTGGCGTGGTCAAGCAGCTCATGATCGATGGCGTTCAGGCGGGGGTCAAGGCCCGTTTCGACGAGGCACTTGCGTTGCTCGAAGCCCAGGGCGCCGAGATCGTCGAGATCGACGCACCGCACTTCGAGTACGCGGTCGCCGCGTACTACCTGATCCTGCCCGCTGAAGCGTCGAGCAACCTCGCAAAGTATGATTCGGTGCGCTTCGGCCTCCGCGTCACGCCCGAGGGCGGCGGCACCGTCGAAGGCGTGATGAGTGAGACGCGCGCGGCCGGCTTCGGCGACGAGGTCAAGCGCCGGATCATCCTCGGCACCTATGCGCTTTCTGCAGGGTCCTACGACGCCTACTACCGCAGCGCACAGCAGGTTCGCACGCTGATCCAGCGCGACTTTGCCGCGGCGTTTGCGCAGGTCGACGTGATCGCCTCGCCGACCGCGCCGACAACGGCGTGGACGCTCGGCACGCACGGCGGTGACCCGATGCAGGACTACCTCAACGACGCCACGACGATTCCCGCGAACCTCGCGGGTATTCCCGGGCTGAGCCTCCCGATTGGCACCGCGAGCGAGGACGGCCTGCCGGTCGGTCTGCAGCTCATGGCGCCCGCGTTCGAAGACGCTCGCCTGTACCGCGCGGGCGCAGCAATCGAGCAGCTGATCGCCGACCGCGATGCGGCACCGTTCTGGGCTCAGGCCCCGTCCCTTGCAGGGGCTCCGATTCGGAAGGCAAGCGCGTAATGGCACAGACGAAGCTGATGGACTATGCCGAGGCGCTGGAACGCTTCGAGCCCGTGATCGGTCTCGAGGTTCACGTCGAGCTCAACACGGCAACCAAAATGTTCTCGGCCGCACCGAACACCTTCGGCGCGGACCCCAACACCAACCTGACCCCGGTGTGCCTCGGCCTGCCCGGCGCGCTCCCGGTGGTCAACGAGCAGGCTGTGCGTTACTCGATCAGCCTGGGCCTCGCGCTTGGCTGCGAGATCGCGGAGGTGTCGGGGTTTGCCCGGAAGAACTATTTCTACCCGGACATGGCGAAGAACTACCAGATCTCGCAGTTCGACGATCCGATCGCCCACGACGGCTCAGTCGAGATCGAGCTTGCCTCCGGCCGCGTGGTGCACGTGCCGATCGAGCGCGCGCACATGGAGGAGGACGCCGGCAAGTTGAACCACATGGGTGGCTCGACCGGTCGAATCCAGGGCGCTGAGTACTCGCTCGTTGACTACAACCGTGCGGGCGTGCCGCTCGTCGAAATTGTGACGCGCCCGATTTTCGGTGGCGAAGCCGACACTCCGGAGATCGCCTCGGCCTACGTCGCCACGATCCGAGAGCTTGTCACGGCACTTGGTATCTCTGACGCGCGGATGGAGCGCGGGAACCTGCGCTGCGACGCAAACGTATCGCTGCGGCCGCGTGGCAACGAGGACGCCGGGATGAGCGTGCTTGGCACACGGACCGAAACGAAAAACGTGAACTCGCTGCGCTCGATCGAGCGCGCGGTTCGATTCGAGATTCAGCGCCAGGCGCGGATCCTCTCCGAGGGTGGCACGATCACCCAGGAGACGCGGCACTGGCACGAGGACACGGGGGAGACCTCGCCCGGGCGTCCGAAGAGCGATGCGGACGATTACCGGTACTTCCCGGAGCCTGACCTCGCCCCACTGACGCCGTCGCGTGAGCTTGTCGAGGAGCTGCGGGCCCAGCTGCCCGAGCACCCGACGCTGCGCCGTCGCCGTCTGATCTCCGAGTGGCAGTTCTCTGCCCTGGAGTTCCAGGATGTGGTCAATGCCGGGCTTGTGGGCGCGATTGAGTCGACAGTCGCCGCTGGCGTGCCGGCGCAGGCCGCACGCAAGTGGTGGACCGGTGAGATCGCCCGAATCGCAAACGAGCGCAGCGCGGTTCCGACCGAGCTGATCACCCCCGCGCAGATTGCGTCGGTAGTGACCCTTGTCGACGAGGGGACGCTGAACGATAAGCTCGCGCGCCAGGTGATCCAGGGGATCATCGACGGTGAGGGCACCGCGGCGGAAATCGTGGCGGCTCGTGGCCTCGCGATCGTGTCTGACGACGGTGCACTGATCGCCGCTGTGGACGCTGCGCTCGCCGAGCAGCCCGATGTACTCGCGAAGATCCGCGACGGCAAGGTCCAGGCCGCTGGCGCGATCATCGGTTCCGTGATGAAAGCGATGCGCGGCCAGGCCGACGCCGCGCGCGTGCGCGAGCTCGTGCTGGAGCGCGCGGGCGCGTAGTCTCGACTCACGGCGCGCAGGCGCGACACTCGCTGAGGCACCGCACGTGATTCACGTGGGGTGCCTCAGGCGTTCTGCGGCTCGAATTACCTGTCGACCTGCTCGAATCGCCGATCGACGCTCGCGAACCCCTCCCTCATGCTCTGCTCGAGAAACGTGAAGCGGTGCGTGAGCGTGCTCACATCGCTCTGGAGTTGGACAGTCACGTCACGAAGTTCCGCAATCTCCGTCCGAATGAGGGAGTCAGTCTCACCCAGCGAAGTGATCTCCCCGCGGAATGAAACCATTTCGCTGCGGAGTCCGTCGAGCTCCCCGCGGAACGAGACCATCTCGCTGCGGAGTCCGTCAATCTCGCGTCGCACTTCGCCGCGGAGTTCATCGATCTCGCGTCTCACTTCGCCGCGGAGTCCATCGACCTCGCGTCTGAACTCATCCCGGAACCCCTCGATTTCCCCACGAAGTCCGCCGATCTCCTCCCGGATACCCTCCACGAGAAAGGTCATCGTTCGCGTCATCGTGCGGGTGGAAAATGTCAGCATGCCGAGCACCGCGGCGGTCAACATGCCGAGGGCCGCCCAGGTCTGTGCTTCAGTCAAGTGCATCACGCTCCCTAGTATGTGTCTGTGGGGCCGATCGTGGCAGAGGGGTGAAGCGGTTCGGGGGCTCCGGAGCCCAAATGTGAGTAACTGCTCACTCGGAGATGCTCAGTCAAAGCTGTGGACGACGTGATGCAGTGGCCCGACCGCTGAGTGTCAGTGGGCCGCGCTCATCCCGCCCACCCGGAAACGTCAGTGGTGTGTGGTGCAATAGAGGGATGGTGGAGTCTCAGCGGTCCGTGGCGTCAATGCTGCACGTCGACATGGACTCTTTTTTCGTCTCGGTCGAACTCCTAGACCGCCCGGAGCTGATCGGACGCCCGGTGGCCGCCGCACACGACACGGCACGCTCCGTGGTCTCGAGCGCAAGCTACGAGGCGCGACGCTATGGAGTGCGCTCCGCGATGCCGGTGGGACGTGCAAAGCAACTGTGCCCCGAGCTCGTTCTGATCCCGCCGACGTTTGAGAAATACCGTCGCGCTTCCCGCGAGGTGATGGCGATCTTCCACGAGTTCACGCCGCTCGTGGAACCGCTCAGTATCGACGAGGCCTTTCTTGACGTCTCCGGCTCACTGAAGCTCTTCGGCAGCCCGGCAGAGATCGCACGCTCGATCCGTGAACGCATTCGCGAGCGAACCGGGCTGCCCGCGTCGGTCGGACTCGGCGCCACGAAGTTCGTGGCTAAGCTCGCTTCGCAGCGCGCGAAGCCCGATGGGGTCCTCGAGATCCCACCGGAGCGGACCATCGAGTTCCTCCACGGGCTCCCCGTGGAAGCGATGTGGGGTGTCGGGGCCGCAACGGCGCGGAGCCTGAAGTCGCGCGCCATCCACACCGTCGCGGATCTGGCCCGCGAGCCGCTCCCATCGCTCACCCGGCTCGTGGGCACCGCGAGTGCGCAGCGCCTGCACGCGCTGGCGCACGGCCGCGACGCGCGCGCGGTCGAAACGACGCGCACGGAGAAGAGCATTGGGCACGAGGAAACCTTCGCCAGGGACGTGAGCGATGCCGCGTTTCTGGAGCGAGAACTGCTGCGCCTCGCGACACGCACGGGGGAGCGGCTGCGGGCGGCAGAGCTCGAAGCGCGGACTGTCGCCATTAAGGTTCGTTGGGAGAGCTTCGAAACCGTGACGCGATCCCGCACCCTTACTGAGTCTACGAACTCCACGCAGCGGATCTATCAGACCGCTCGTGAGCTGTTCACGGCGCTCGGCGGGGGGCGCCCGGTGCGTCTCATCGGGGTACGAGCAGAACAGCTCGCGCCCGCGGGCAGCGATCCAGCGGCGCTCTGGAGCGATGATGACGATTGGCGGGCTGTCGATCAAACAGTCGACGAGCTCCGGGGCCGCTTCGGTGCGGCCGGACTCACCTCCGCGAGCCTGCTCGCCGCTCGCGAAGACGTGGTGGATCCACGGTCGCTGCAGGATCCCGCCTAGCTGGGCGTGGCTTCGGGGTCGTCGTCGTCCGCCTCGGAAGCCGTCATGATCGTCAGCACGGACTCCAGAATCGCGGCGAGCCAGTCGAAGACGAGCACGGTGCCTCGGGTCTCCTCCTCTGCCAGGAGCCGGACACGGTCCTCTTGCTCGTCGAGTCCGATACGCGCGGCGATGGCGAGTCGGAGCGCGGTGATTGTGCGCACCCAGGCGGGAAGCGTGGCCGCGGATATCTCGACGGCGACGCCACCCTCTGTGTCGTCGCCCCCACCCCCCACGCCGAGCGCCGTGGTGACCTGGGTCGCGTCCTGCAGCTTTCGGTTGAGTAGCCCCTGCTCGGTGACGCGTCGAAACGAGGTCGACTCGCCCGTCGCTTCGTAAGCATCGGGGAACAAGCGTGCGAGCGCGGGATCGTGCGGCAGCTCCTCGGACCCGCCGACCTCGAGGCTTGCGAAGAGCGGATCCGGATCCAGCGCCGTCCCACTATGGCTCTGGAGGAGCTCCACCAACTGGGTGATGAGCTGATCGAGCATGGCAGCCTCGTCAGTTTCGAAGAGGATCCGGAGGCCATCGACCCGTGGTTGCAACCTCATGGCGTCCCAGCTTCCCGGACTGTCGCCCACAGGCCGTAGCCGTGCATTGCTTCGACGTGCATCTCCATTGCTTCCCGGCCCCCCTCGGCCACCACCGCCCGGCCCTGATGGTGCACGCGCAACATCAGTTCCTCCGCGCGGTCCTGCTCGAAACCGAAATAGGTATGGAACACGTAGGAGACGTAGGACATGAGATTCACCGGGTCATCCCACACGACAGTCTGCCAGCCGTGGTCGCGTGCCAGCACGGCTTCTTCCGCGCGGCCGGCCTGAGTGTCAGTCATCACGGCTACCCCCACCCGAGTTCGTGTATGCGCGCTTCGGAGAGGCCATAGAAGTGCGCGATCTCGTGGACAAGCGTGACCCTGATCTCGTGCACAAGCTCTTCGTGATCCGCGCAGTGGCTCAGGAGATTCTCCCGGAACAGGATGATGCGGTCAGGCTCCTCGCCATACCCGTATACGTTGCGTTCAGCGAGGGAGAAGCCCTCGTAGACGCCGAGAATTTCGCTGCCGTCCTCGGGGCGATCCTCGACGAGGAAGATGACGTTGTCGAGTTGCGCGAGCATGTCGTCGTGCAACGAATCGAGGCCATCGGAGACGAGGGCCTCGAACTCTTCGTGCGGCATGACCAGCATGCTTTCACCCTACACAGAAGCCGCGGCGAACGGGTGGGTGTGTTGGCTTGGCACCCAGATCGGGCCAGGAATGAGTGGACAGCGCGTGCGGCACACCCGGGGTGACGCGCCGGTTCGCGGACGGTCACCGGAATGGGTTATGATCGTCAAGTTGCCTCGTTCGCCCCGGCGGATCAGGTCGCATGGTGGCTATAGCTCAGTTGGTAGAGCACCGGCTTGTGGTGCCGGTGGTCGCGGGTTCAAGTCCCGTTAGCCACCCGGATGAAATCCCCCGCTTCGGCGGGGGATTTCTTTTTTCTGGGCGGGGCTGCAGAGGAGCGCCTGCTGAGGCAGAATGGCCGTATGGCCACCGCACCGAAGACCCAGCCCACCGATGCCGACGTGCACGCGTTCCTGGACGCGGCGACGCCCGCGCGCCGCCGCACTGACGGTCTTGCGCTCGCGGAGATCTTCGAAGAGGTGACTGGCGCGGCTCCCGTGCTGTGGGGGCCGTCCATCGTTGGCTACGGGAGCTACACGTACATCTCGCCGGCGAATCCGCGCACGCGCGGCGAGTGGATGAAAACCGGGTTCTCTCCGCGCAAAGCGCAACTCTCGATCTATGGGCTCAAAGATCTGCCCGAGGGGGCAGCGCTCCTGCCTGAGCTCGGCCGGTACACAGAAGGTGCCGGCTGTGTGTATGTGCGCACGTTGGATGACATCGACACGGACGTGCTGCGTCGGCTCATCGCGATTGCCTGGGCCCGTACCGACGATCCTGCCGCGTAGCCGAAACTACTCGGCGGACCCAGAGGGTTCGACGGTGTCTGGGCCGGCGATGAGTGCCGCGAAGCGCGCTGTCGCGGCGTCGGCAAAGCCCTTGGACTGAGTCTTGTCCGGGCCGGGCTGCGCCACCATTACCGCGTCACGGAAGTAGGCGAGCTCCTGGATCGACTCGGCGATGTCCGCGAGCGCGCGGTGCCCGCCGTGCTTCTCGGGGGACGCCGAGTAGGCGGCCGGATACCAGCGGCGGCTTAGCTCCTTGATTGTGGAGACGTCGATGCTCCGGTAGTGCAACCGCTCTTCGAGGGTGGGTAGGTATTTCGCGATAAAGCGACGGTCCATGCCGATCGTGTTTCCCGCGACGAGCGGCCGGCGGGGGCCTGGGACCAGGCGTGCCAGGTATTCGATCACCTGTGCCTCCGCCTCTTCGAGGGTGGCACCCTGCTCGATGCGGGGAAGGAGTCCAGAGGTCGTGTGCATGTTCCGCACGAAGTCGTTCATGTTCGCGAGCGCGTCGGGGCCCGGGTTGATGACGATCTCGAAGCCGGGATCGAGCGGAGTGAGATCGAAATCTGTCACGATCACGGCGATTTCGCACAGGCCGTCGCGGTCTACGTCGAGGCCCGTCATTTCACAATCGATCCACACGATCTGCGTGGCGGGAGTTGTCGACATGGCGGGAGTTCCTCTCACTGCGGGGTGCTGCGGGCGGGCGCGCTCAGCAACCGCCCCAGTCTATCCGGGGCGTCGGGGGTGGGCACCGGCACGCTCTAGAATGGAGACCATGTCTGTACTCCCCATCGTGATTTCTGGCGACCCCGTCCTGCACCGCCCAGCCGAGCCGGTCACCGAGTTTGATGCGGCACTCCGCACACTGGTGGATGACATGTTCGAGACCACGGTTGCAGCTCCCGGCGTGGGTCTCGCGGCACCGCAGGTGGGTGTCGGGAAGCAGGTCTTTGTGTGGATGTACGACGATCAGGAGGATGCTCCTGCGCAGGGGGTGGCGATCAACCCAGAGCTCTGGATTACACCGCCCGAGCCTGGCCTTCCCGGCGAGGACGAGGTTGAGGGGTGCCTGTCATTCCCCGGAGAGCGCTTCGCGCTGCGGCGTTCGCCACGGGCGCTGCTGCGGGCGCAAGACATCGACGGTACACCGTTCGAGGTCCAGGCAAGCGGCTGGTTCGCCCGGATCTTGCAGCACGAGTTTGATCACCTGAGCGGGCTGCTCTACGTTGATCGGCTGATCCACCCGGAAAGCCGCGGCGCGCAGAAAGCGCAGCGCAAGAATGGCTGGGGCAAGCCCGGGCTGAGCTGGATGCCCGGCGTCGACGACCTCGAAGGCTAAGCTCAGCGGCTACTCGGCGTCTTGAGTCGTGCCCAGCGTGCGGGAATCGGGGACCAATGCCCAAGCCACCCCGGCCACCGCGAGGAGGGCGGCGGTGAGACCGAAGGCCCAGCCGAAGCTTGCCACATCGACGATGGCGCCGGCGATCAACGGGCCGAGCACACCGCCCAGATCGCTGGTCATGGAGTACGTGGATACGACGTTGCCGCCGCGTCGTTGACCGAGCACGTCAGCGAGCACGGCCTGCTGGCCCGGGTTCACGAGGGCGGATCCGGCCCCGGCAACGAACATCACCGCGGCCGCGAGCCAGAGGTTCGGTGACGCAGGGAACACAAGATAGCTCGCAGTGAGCGTGGCCATCCCAATGATGAGCATGGGTTTGCGCCCCAGCGTGTCGTTCCAGCGGCCGGACGGGAAGATGAGGATCGCGTTACCCGCAGCGTACGCAGCGAGGACCCACGCGGCGACCGCGGCGTTGCCCTGGAACGCGACCGCGACAAAGATTGGGATCAGCGAGACACGCACACCAAACGAGGCCCATCCAAACGCAAACACCGAGGTCAGGAGCGCCCGGTACTGCGGGATCCGCAGAGCGTGACCGAGCGGCATGCTGGGTCCGGCGGAATTGTCGCCGAGCGGGCTACCGGCCGCGCGCGATTGGCGCAGCGCAATTGCGACGACAGTGGCGGCCACCAGGAGTGTGAAGAAGTAGAACACGAAGGGCGCGCGGAGGCCGAAGCCCGCAACCACACCGCCGAAGACTGGGCCGAGCAGCCCGCCGAGGAGGAAACCGGCGGCGTTGAGGCTCGCCACACGTCCGCGGGCGAGCGGCGGACTCACTTTGATAATCAGGGCGGTCGCGGCGACGGAGAACATTGCCGAGCCGATGCCTCCGACCCCCCGCAAGATCAGGAACTGCGGGTAGTTCACCGCGAGCGCCGTCGCTCCGGTTGACCCCGCGACGATGAGAATCCCGATCGTGTATGTGCGCCGTTCTCCGAGCCGGCCAACCGCCCACCCCGCAAACGGTGCTCCGACGAGCCGCATGAGCGCAAAGGCGCTGACGATGGCGGAGGCCGCAAAGGTCGAGACACCGAACTCGAGAGCGAACTGGGGGATCGCGGGGGCGACTACGCCGTAGCCGAGGGCCACGGTGAAGCCACCCGCGACGAGGGCCCACACCTCGAAAGGGAGTTTGAGGCGGGCGGAGTCAGTCACCCATTGAGTCTAGCCCCGCGCGGGACGTGCGCTGCCCCGCCCAGACGAGCGCGGCGGCGGCGAGGAGCGCGGCGAGGAGCCCCGTCGAGGTCCAGAGAATCGCGGTGGTGCCACGGCTCGGAAGCAGGAATCCGTAGGGAACCCAGCCCTCGGTGACACCCCGGATGAGTGTCGCCGCGAGCCAGACGATCGGGTAGGGCAGTACCCACCAGATCTCGCGCCAGGCGAGCCGCGGTCGGTCGGTGACGAGGAGCCAATCGAGCAGCGCGAGCACGGGGAATACAAGGTGCAGGATCACGCTTGCCCACGGCGGGGCGGTCCCGGTCCCGGGCACGAGCAGATTGTAGACGAGCCCAACAATGACGAGGCAGCTCGCCGCGGCAGCGCGGGCGATCGCGAGTGGCCGGCCGCTGGGACGGCCGCGAAGCGTGGCAATCCCAGCGGTGAGTATCACGAGGCTCGCGAACAGGCTCGTGAGGTTCGTGAAGTAGCCGAAGGTGTTTTCGAAGCGCGGGTCGCCGCCCACCACATTCAGCGCGTAGACCACAGCGAGGGTGGCGAGCACCAGGCCACCGGAGCTGATCCTGCTGATCCCCACCCACAGTGCCGCGGGCCGAGGTGCGCCCGGCCTGGTGGAGGTGCCCAGGGTAGCCATCATGCGTGCATGCTATCCCAAGGCAGCTGTGGGGCTTGTCTGTAGCGGCCACCCGGTGTAGGCCTCGGCAAGGTACCTGCGGCCCGCGTCGGATTCGACGACGGAACGCAGTTCGCCGAGCTG
The DNA here is from genome assembly GCF_900163635.1 of Leucobacter sp. 7(1). GTDB lineage: Bacteria > Actinomycetota > Actinomycetes > Actinomycetales > Microbacteriaceae > Leucobacter. Next base: position 76,613 of record NZ_FUID01000072.1, read on the forward strand.
CCGCTGCCTGTCGAACTCGCTCGCTCCCGGTGCCGCGTGGAGCATGCTTGTCATCCACCAGGAGAAGTGCTGAGCCTTCCAGATGCGCTGCAACGCGGTATCCGCGTACGCATCGATGAGCTCGGTCCGGCCGCGGCCGAGCCAGTCTTCGAGCGCCCGCGCGAGCAGCACAACGTCGGCTATGGCGAGGTTCATACCTTTGGCCCCTGTCGGCGGGACTGTGTGCGCGGCGTCGCCGACAAGGGCGGTGCGACCCCGTCGGAGCTCGTGGGCGACGAAGCTGCGGAACCGCAGCACATCGCGCTGAAAGATGGGTCCCTCTGCGAGCGTCGTCCCCGGGACGCGGGCCTGGAGGGTATCCCAGAGTTGCGCCTCGCTCATCGCGGCGACGTCTGTATCCGGATCGCACTGGAAGTACATGCGCTGCACCGTCTCGGAGCGCTGGCTGATCAGTGCGAAACCCTCGGGGGAGTTGCTGTAGATCAGTTCATCAGCGCTCGGCGGGGCTTCACACAGGATCCCGAACCAGGCAAACGGGTACTCCCGGAAGTGGCCACCGCTGGGTGACCCGGTGACGGTGGGGCGAACTACGCTGCGGGATCCATCGGCGCCGACAACGAAGTCGGCGATGAACTCGAAGGGTGTCCCATCGGCAGCGACGCCTGTCACCCGCGGGAGCTCGGTCTCCGTTTCGAGAACCCCGGTGACGGTAGCCCCGAAGCGCAGGTCTTGGCCCGCCGCGAGTCGTGCGGCGATCAGGTCTGTGAGAACCTCGTGCTGCGGGTAGAGCCAGACGCTCCGGCCCACGAGCCCCGGGAAGTCGATCCGGTGCCCTTCGCCAGCAAAGCGGAGTTCGATGCCGTCGTGGCGGTGCCCGACAGTGCGCGCGCGGGTCCCCGGGATCTGGTCGAGCAACTCAACGGTGCCCTGCTCCAGGATTCCGGCCCGGATCGTTGATTCGATGTCGGTCCGGCTGCGCGTATCGAGGACCACGGAGTCGATTCCGGCCTCGGCGAGGAGGTGGGAGAGGAGCAGCCCGGCGGGGCCGGCTCCGACGATGGCGACGCGGGTGCGTTCTACGGTCATGGGCGGGAGTCTCCTTTGAGTCGGGCCACGGGGCGTGCTGGCTAGTGTGCCCGTGGTGCGAACCCCGCCGCCCGGCTATCCCATTCAACGGGAAGACGAGTCGTCCCCGCACGCGGTCACGCTCGGGTCTCACGAAGTTCCGCCTCGATCTCACCGGCCGCGGCTCGGAGCGCGGCGAGCGCCGGAGCGGGATCTGTGATCCGGGGGAGGATCACGGACAGCGCCGCAACGACGGTGCCCGCGTCGCGCACGGGGACCGCGACCCCGGTTGATACGCCCTCAACGGAGCCCGGTGCCACGACCTGCCCGGTGCGCCGAATCTCTGTCAACGTTCGTCGCAGCTGCTCCGGTTGCGTGGGGGTTCCGGGCCCGAGCCGGGGCAGCGGTGCCGTCAGGACCCGCGCTCGCACCTCTGGCGCGGCGAAGGCCAGCAGCATGAGGCCCGCTGAGGACGCGTGCAACGGTAGCCGACCGGCGACGCGGGCGATGTTCGCCCCGGCCTCCGGGTGCGAGAGCCGCTCGACGAATAGTGCCTCGTCCTGCTCGAGCACCGCGAGGTGTGTGTGCTGTCGCACGGCGGCCTGCACCCGTTCCATCGCGGGCAACGCGGCTTGCCGCAACCGGAGCACCGTCGAGCCGCGGAGCGCGAGCTCCCAGAGCCGGAGCCCGAGCCGTACCCGCTGATCCTCGTCGCGCTCAAGGAGCCCGGCCGACACGAGCTCCTCGATGAGGCGGTGCGCCGTGGAGGACGGGAGCGCGGCACGGCGGCCGATCTCGCTCGCGCGCTGGGCGGTGCGCTCAGGGGTGAAGGTTTCGAGCACGCGGACGACGCGCTGCACCACGCTGTCGCCGCTCGGGGAATTGGCCATGGGCCCAGCATGCCACGGGGTATCCTCGAACGCAGGATCGAGGAGGACGCCGCCATGACCGCTGAAACGCCGACCGGCGAGGGAATCCTTGACCGGGCGCTCGCGGTGCTCGCCTGCTTCACCGAGGACGAATCGGAGCTCACCGCGGGTGAGTTGGCCGCGCGGACCGGGCTTGCCTCCTCCACGCTGCACCGCCTGCTGGCGGCCCTCGTGCAGCGCGGCATGCTTGTGCGATTGCCCGGGCGACGATACTCGGTGGGGGCCCGACTGTGGGAACTGGGCGAGCTTTCTCCGCTCTCGCTCAGGCTCAGGGAACGCGCGATCCCGCACATGGTGCGGCTCTACGAGGCCACGGGTGAGAATGTGCATCTCGCGGTGCTTGACGGGGAAAAACCGGAAGCCGCGAGTGCGATCTACGTGGGGCGCGTGACCGGGCGGATGTCGATCCCCACGGTGAGCCGGGCCGGCGGGCGCGGGCCACTGCACACGACCGGGGTGGGACGGGCGCTCCTGGCCGCGCAGGACGAAGCCTGGCTGGCGCAGTACTTCACCGCGCCGCGCGAGCTCGAGACGCGGTTCTCGATCACTGCGGAGGCACCGCTGCGGCAAGAACTCGCGCGTACGCGGGAACGCGGCTACGCGCTGACGCAGGAAGAAATGACACTGGGGAACATTTCGGTTGCCGTCGCGCTGCCTCCGGTATCGGGACTCCCGCTGATCGCGCTGGGGCTCGTAGTGACCCTGCAGCGCGCAGACGAGCGCCGCCTTGCCGCCATTGTGCAGCAGGCCGCCCGCGAGCTGTTCCTCGACGTCCGCGCGAACTGACGACCGCCGACTCCCACCGACTCCCACTGACTCCCGCCGACTCCCACTGACTCCCGCCGACTCCCACTGAGTGGGAGTGTGTCGGGGGCTGGGGCACCCTCGGTGCCACGCTGGAATCCTCATCACGCTCGTGTCGAAGGAGACAATCATGGCTGACGCGCCACCCCTCGCCGCCGCCCCGGAGACGTTGCTGGCGGCCCCGGACCAGGCCTCTCAATCCGAGATCACCGCCGAGATTGCGACACTTCACGCCGAGTATGCGCGGCGTATCGCCGGGGGCGAGTCCCTGCCGCGCACGATGATCGATTTCCCTCCCTACCGCTCCAGCCTGCTGCGCCACCCCACGAAGAACCTGCAACTCGTCGACCCCGAGACGATCGAGCTGTGGTCGCCGGCCTATGGCCAGCGCGACGTTGCCGCAATTGAATCCGATTTGACCCTCCAGCACACCGGGGAACCGCTGGGGGAACGGATCACCGTCACCGGGCGGCTGCTCGATTCGTGGGGTCGGCCGCAGCGGAATCAGCTCATCGAAATCTGGCAGGCAAACTCCGCCGGGCGCTACATTCACCAGCGGGATCAGCACCCCGCTCCACTCGATCCGAACTTCACCGGCGCGGGCCGCGCCATCACGAACGATCAGGGGGAATACACCTTCACCACGATCAAGCCGGGTCCGTACCCCTGGAAGAACCACGTGAACGCTTGGCGCCCCGCACACATTCACTTCTCCGTGTTTGGGCCATCCTTCACGCAGCGCATCGTGACACAGATGTACTTCCCGAACGACCCGCTCTTCCCACTCGACCCCATCTACAACACGATCCGAGACCAACGGGATCGTGACCGGCTGATCAGCACCTACGACCACGAACTCACGGTGCCTGAATTCTCAATGGGATACCGCTTCGACATTGTGCTTGACGGTCCCGACGCGACCTGGTTCGAACCCGAGGAGGGCGATCACTGATGAGTGCTGCAGCACCCCACACCGCGCCGCACATTGCGGCAGTTCCCGCGCGCACCCACGAGGCCACCCCGGGGCAAACGGTGGGACCATTCTTTGCCTACGGCACCACCTTTCCCAAGAAACACGAGGTCGTCTTCCCGCACTCCCCGGGCGCGATCCTGCTCAGCGGCACGGTGCGCGACGGAAACGGACAGCCCATCCCCGACTCCATCGTCGAGATCTTTGCCGCCGACACTGATGGCACGGTGCCGCGCGCCCGCGGGACCTTCCGCCGCGACGATCACTCCTTTACCGGGTTCGGGCGCGCCTTCACGAGCGACGAGGGGCACTTCGAGTTCTGGACCCGCAACCCGGGCTCAGTCACCGGGGAGGCCCCGTTCTTCGCAACAATCGTGTACGCGCGCGGCCTGCCCGACAAGCTGCACACCCGGATCTATCTCCCGGAGCACACCGTCGCGCTCGCCGCAGACCGCCTCCTGTCCTCGCTCTCAGCGGCGGATCGCGCTACGCTCGTTGCCACGCGCACGCCTGCCGGAAACCTGACCCATGACATCCGGCTGCAGGGCGAGAAGGAGACAGTGTTCCTTGCCTATTGAGTTGCCGCAGCCCCCACCTGTCTTCGATGCCGGGCTCCTGTCTCCCGTGAGCGTTGGCGTGGGCGCTGAGCTCAGCGATGAGGCTGTCTTCGGGGCGCTCGTCACCGCGGAAGTTGCGCTCGCTCGCGCCTGGGGCAGCGTCGGAGTCGCGCCGCCTGCCGCGGTCGCGGAACTCTCACATCAGCTCGGCTGGGCCGGTCAGGGAGAGCCATGCGCGCTTCACGATCCGCCACTTGCAGAGATCGTCGCAGGATCGGCCGCCGGGGGGAACCCCGTGATCCCGCTTGTCCCGGTGCTCGCGGATCGCGTGTCCGGGGAACACCGCGCCTGGGTGCACCGCGGGGCCACCAGTCAGGACATCCTGGACTCGGCGCTGATGCTTGTGGCTCGGCGATCCGGCACGCTGCTGCTCGCCGATCTGCGGGCTGCGGAGTGCGCACTTGCTGAGTTCGCGCAGGAGCATCGTGGACTGGCTGCTGCAGCACGCACCCTGACTCAGCACGCCGTGCCCACGACGGTCGGGCTCCGCGCGAGTGGCTGGCTGCGCGGGATCCGGCGCGCGGCGGATCGCCTGGACGCGACACTGCAGGAGCTGCCCGCGCAGCTGGGCGGTGCCGGTGGGACGCTCGCATCGTTCGCGGAGATCGCGCGCAGTGCCGGTGCGTCGCCCGAGGACACCGTGACCCGCCTCGTCGCCGCGTTTGCGCAGGAGCTCGGGCTCGCCGCGCCGGATGCGCCGTGGCACACGGTTCGATGGCCGGTGACGGAGCTGGGAGCCGCACTGACGCAGGTCGTTGATGCGCTCGGCGCGCTGGCCACGGACGTGGCGACCCTCAGTCGCACCGAGCTCGGCGAACTCGCGGAGGGTGCGGCCGGTGGCTCGTCAGCGATGCCCCAGAAGCGAAATCCGGCAGCGTCAGTGCTGATCCGGTCAGCCGCGCTTCGTGCGCCGCAACTCGGGGCTACCCTGCACCTTGCGGCGGCCCTCGCGGGCGATGAGCGCCCCGACGGGGCGTGGCACGCGGAATGGCCGACGCTGCGCGAGCTGTTGCGGCTTGCCCGCGGCGGCGCGGCGCAGGCACGGCGGCTCGTCTCTGGCCTGCGGGTGGACGCCAACGCGGTGGCGCGCAATCTCGCGCTCACCGACGGGCTCATCGTTGCCGAGCGCCTCGCGATCGTGCTCGGGCCCGTAATCGGCGCCGAGCGTGTCCGCGAGATCGTGCGGGCAGCCGGCTCGGGCGGCCACCTGGCCGGGATGCTGCGCGCCGATCCCGCGATTGCCCAGTCCGGGATCGACGTCACCGCACTGCTTGATCCAGCGCAGTATCTCGGGCTCGCCGCCGAGCTCACCGAACCCATCGCTTTGCCGTCCCAGGAGACCCCATGACCCCGCCCCAGATCGCGCTCACCGAACCCGCCGGCACTGCCGGTGCCCCGCTCGTGGTGCTGGCCCACTCGCTCGGCACCGGGCCCATCATCTGGGAACGCGTCGTCCCAGAACTCGCCCGCGACTACCGAGTCACCCTGCTGTCGCTCCCCGGACACGGCAGCGCGCCCGCACCCGCCGATCCGTTTACAATCGAGGAACTTGCCGACGCTGTTGCGGCCGCGATCCGGGAGCTCGAGGGCACCGGGGTCCGGTATGCGGGAGTCTCAATTGGGGGCGCGCTCGGGCTGATGCTCGCGCTGCGCCATCCCGCACTGTTCTCGGGGGTCGCGAGCGTGGCCTCCGCTGCCTCACTCGGCACCGCGGAGCACTGGGCTGCCCGCGCCTTGTTGGTCCGGGAGCAGTCGACTGCGGCGCTCGTGACCGCGTCGGCTCAGGCCTGGTTCGCGCCCGAGTCGATCGCAAACGAACCTGAGATCACGGGCCGGATCCTGCGCGAACTGCAGGCGGTATCCGACGAAGGCTACGCGCGCTGCGCGGAAGCACTCGGCGGCTTCGACGTGCGTTCCCGGTTGGGCGAGATCGCGGTCCCGCTCCTCGCGATGGGAGGCGAGTTTGACACCGTCGCCCCGGAGCCGCGTCAGGACGAGATCGTGGCCGGGGTGCTGCGCGGTCGGAAGGTGATGATCGCGGGTGCCGCACATCAGCCCCCGGCCGAGCAGGCGGCGGCTGTCACCGCGGCGCTGCAGGAATTCTTCGCGGAGGTGGGACGATGAGTGAGAACGAACGCGCAGCGTTGGGGCTGAGCGACGCCGAGCGTGTTGAGCAGGGCATGCGGGTGCGCCGTGAGGTGCTCTCTGATGCCCATGTGGACCGGGCAAATGCGGCCATCACGGACTTCACTGCGGACTTCCAGGACTTCATCACTCGCACGGCGTGGGGTGATATCTGGTCGCGGCCGGGGCTCGATCGGCGCTCGCGCTCCGTGGCAGTGCTCACCGCCATGATCGCGCTGGGTCACCACGACGAGTTCGAGATGCACGTGCGCGCCGCCCGCCGGAACGGGCTCACTGTCGCGGAGATCAAGGAAGTGATTTTGCAGGCTGGGCTGTACTGCGGGGTTCCGGCCGCGAACTCGGCGTTTCACCTCGCGAAGCGTGTGCTTGAGGAACTCGGGGAGGCGTGAGCGCCTCCCCGAGCCGTGCCGCTATTCGCGGCTGACGCCGACCGGTCCCGTGGGGGCCTCGCGTGTTCCGGTGCGAGCAGCCCGCTCGGCGGACTCGAGTGCCTCGGCCTCGTCCCCGCTGATTGCCTCGCCGCGCGCGACCATCCCGGACTCGTCCGAGAGCGGGATCTGCTTCAGGAACAGTGCGAGCACAAACGCGATCAGGATGAACGGGATGAGGTACCAGAACACTGGAGCGAGGGAGTCAGCGTAGGCGTTGACTACACCCTCACGGATCGCGTCGGGCATCTCCGCGAGCTTCTGCGGGTCGATTGTGGCGACCGCGTTCTCGGCGTTGGGCACCCCAGCTCCGGCAAAGACATCGCTGAGACTCTCGCTCAGGCGGGTGGTGAACATTGCGCCGAAGATCGCGACGCCGAGCGAGGCACCGACCTCCCGGAAATAGTTGTTTGTGCTTGTCGCGGTGCCGACCATGCCGGGGTCCACGGCGTTCTGCACCACGAGCACCACAACCTGCATGATCAGGCCGAGGCCAGCGCCGAACACGAACAGGTACACGCAGATCAGCCAGATGGGGGTCGCAGCGGTCAGCGTGGTCATCGCCGTCATCGCGGCGGCCGTGACGAGGGTGCCGACGATCGGGTAGGCCTTGTACTTCTGGCGCTTGGTGATCATGATGCCCGACCAGATTGACGTGCCCATCATGCCGGCCATCATCGGGAGCATCAGGAGCCCGGATGCGGCTGCTGAGGCGCCGGAGGACATCTGCAGGAACGTCGGGACGAAGGCGATCGCCGAGAACATGCCGAGGCCGAGGGTGAAGCCGATCGCGGTCGCATTGATGAAAATCGGGTTCTTGAAGAGGCCAAGCGGAATGATCGGGTCCTCCGCGCGCGCCTCGACGAGGACAAAGGCGAGCGCGGCGAGCACCAGGCCGCCACCCCAGAGCCAGGTTTCCAGGGCACCCCAGCCGTGATCCCTACTGCCGCCGAAGTCGGTGAAGAAGATGAGGCAGGTCGTGGCGATTGAGAGCGTCACGACCCCGAGAATGTCGATCTTCTTTTTGGCCTTCTTGCTCGGCAGTGTCAGCGCGAACCAGGCGATGGCGAACGCCGCGATCCCGACGGGGATGTTGATGTAGAACGCCCACTGCCAGGTCATGTGGTCGACGAAAAAGCCGCCGAGCAGCGGGCCGGCGACGGCGGAGAGGCCGAAGATGGCACCCAGGGGACCCATGTATTTGCCGCGCTCGGAAGCCGGCACGATGTCGGCGATGATCGCCTGCGAGAGGATCATGAGCCCGCCACCGCCGAGGCCCTGCATGGCGCGGAACGCGACGAACCAGGTGAAGTCGGGTGCGAGTGCGGCCCCCACAGAGGCGATCGTGAAGAGCGCGATCGCGATCAGGAACAGTGTTCGGCGTCCCAAAACGTCACCGAACTTGCCATAGATCGGCATCACGATCGTGGTCGCGAGAAGGTAGGCGGTCGTGATCCAGGCCTGGTGTTCGACACCGCCGAGCTGTCCCACGATTGTGGGCATGGCCGTGGAAACGATTGTCTGGTCGAGGCTCGAGAGCATCATCCCGGCGATGAGCGCGGAGAAGATGATCCAGATCCGGCGCTGCGTGAGGAGCAGCGGGGTGGCGGGTGCGCCCGCGGGGGCGACGGTGTTCATGCGGTGGGGGCTTCTTTCGGGGTTGCGGGGCGGGTTCAGGTCAGAGACGGAGTTCCGGTGAAGAGCTCGCGAGTGTGGGAGAGGGTTTCGCGGAGGCGTGGTCCGATGCTTCCCGTGCTCTGCGCGTCGAAGAAGGCGTGCGCCGTGGAGTGGAGCATGGCACCAAGCACCTGAATCGCGAGACCGATTCGCGGGTCGGTAGGGGAGAGGCCCTCGCGCTCTGCGATCAGGGCGGAGAACTGCCGGTGAATCTCTTCAGAGTCGGTCAGGAACTTTTCCATGAAGGCGGGCTCGCGGGCGATGATCTGATTGACGTGGGTAATCGTGCCGGCGATGTCGAACACTTCGTCCATCATTTCGATCGCCACCTCGACCATTTCGTCGAGCAGCGTCGGACTGATCTGGCCGTCGCGGGCGCCCGCGGCGACGAAGCGCTGCACGGCTTCGCTCTCGAGCGGATCGCTCGGGGTACCGATGACCGCTTCGGTTTTCGAGGGGAAGTAATTGAAGAAGGTGCGGCGCGAGATTCCCACCTGTTCACAGAGGGTCTCCACCGTGAAGCCGCCGAGACCGTGTTCCGCGGTCAGCTTGCGGGCGTGCTCAGTGATCGCGATCCGGGTGCGCCGCATCTTGGCGGCTCGACCCGCTTGAGGTGCACTTTCATTCATAAAGTGCAATTATGCACTAAACCATGAATTGTGCAAAATGTTGAGGGTCGATCGGTGCGCCCCGCCCGCCAATCGCTTGTGCTTGTGCTTGTGCTTGTGCGGAATTTCCCAGCCCCGCGCAGTAGGTTCTCAGCTACGGAACAGGGGTAGGGTATGCGAGCGCAACGATGGATTGTGACAGGATTCCAAAGCCTGCTGTTCACATGCGCCATGATCGTCATGTTGATCGCGGGGCTGCTCGGTATGCACACGCTGTCAGCCGGGCACAGCACCGCGGGGACCGCGCTGGCGGCGACTGAGATGAATTTGCATCATGTAGCCGGCTACGTCGACGCCGACGCCGCCGGGGATGCGCGGCAGGCGTCGCCTCTCCTGGCACCGTCTCTTCTGGCACCGTCTCTTCTGACGTCGTCTCCTCTTGCTGTGAATCAACCTGCCTTGGGCGTGGGCCATGAGCCGGTCGAGCACGGCCTGCAAGCCCTGCTGTGCGTGCTCGCCCTGCTGGGTTCTGTGGTGCTGATCCTGCTCTCGCGATGGCCTGGTCGGATGCGTAGGTGGGCGGGGCATGCCTCGGCTCGTGCTGTGGCGTGTGTCCGCGCTGGTCTTGGCTCACGCCCGCCGTCGCTCATATTCCTGTCGATCAGTCGTACGTGATTCGCGTGCACCGTCCGCATCACCTTTCGGCTTCCGGGGTGGGCGGTGCGCTGCGGCCTGCCCGGGGCCACCGAATCAGGGTGATCTGACCACACAAAAGGATTGACTATGCGATTGACCAACACACTTCTGCTCGCCACCGCGTTTGCTGGTGCTCTGCTCCTGACAGGCTGCGCGACTGGGCCGGAGGCGGTGAACGAGGCGACATCAGCGCCGTCCGTCTCGAATAGCACCGCGAACGCCGGTGATGAGATGTTCACCATAATGATGATCCCGCACCACGAGCAGGCAATCGAGATGGCTGACATGATCCTTGCGAAGGACGGCATTGACCCGCGGGTTACCGAGCTCGCCCAGCAGGTGAAGGGAGCGCAGGGGCCCGAGATCGAGCTGATGGAGGGTTGGCTCGCCGAGTGGGACGTTGATGCGCCCGGCGACATGGCGGGCCACAGCATGGGTGATGACGGGATGATGGGTGAGGGGGACATGGATGCGCTCGAGGAGGCCTCCGGGGCCGAGGCGTCGCGTCTCTTTCTTGAGGGCATGATCGTGCATCACGAGGGCGCGATCGACATGGCTGAGACTGAACTCGCCTCGGGCCAGCACACGCAGGTGCGAGAGCTTGCAGAGCAGGTGATCGACGGCCAGAGTGCCGAGATCGCCGAGATGCGCGAGATCCTCGGCTCGCTGTAGCCGTGACGTGATTGCAGGTGGCCGGGTCGCGCTGCGGCCCGGCCACTTGCGGGCTCTCTACTGTGAGCAGAGGGAATCTTCCGCCAAGACCGCGATCATGGAACTCGCTTCGTATCCGGCCATCATCGTGCTGGGCTGCTCGCCCTCGATGACGGTGAGTTCGGCGAGGGAAACTCCCGCCGCGAGCTGGGTGCATGCGAGGTGAGCTGCGTCAATGATCTGCTGATCACTCAGTGTGCCGAATAGCCGCTCTGCATCCATGTTGTACCGCAAAATTTCGACAAGGTCTTGTTCGGGGTTCGTTGACGATGGAACCTCGTCTCCCCAGAGGTTCTCCGTGACGACCTCGTCTGAGTTGCCTTGGGGGTGAGGTGCTGGTGCGGTGTTCGTCGGTTCGGTGCTTGCCGGACTCGTGGCTGCCGGTGTCTGAGTTGTGGTGCACCCGGTCGCGGCAAGGGCAAGCAGTGTTCCCACGAGAACCTTTTTGAACATGTGTCAATGATATGCGTAAAGTATGTGTTTTTCATATGTTTTACCGGGGTTGTCTGTGGTGGATTTGTAGGGAGGTAACTTGTGCTGTAGGTGCCACGCTCGCCGACGGAGGTCGCTCCAACCCGGAAGCATCAGAACGGATGCGGGGCGTTCGGATCCGCCGGTGGTGACTTGTGGCGTTTGGGCTTGGGTGGTGCGGGGTCGGTGCTGAATCTGACTCTGCTGGGTGGTCTGTCGATCGTGACGCGGCCGGTCGGGCTCACCCATTTCAGGGTCCCGCCCGGGAGC